>NZ_CP040128.1:4044846-4718988 GCF_007874125.1 Noviherbaspirillum sp. UKPF54
AGGGCGACAGCCGGCGAATGGAAGTTCGCGGTGGCGTCGCGTCAGGTGAACAAGCGCGACAGCATCATCCCTTCGCTCAAGGAGCTGTATGACCAGGGCAAGGGGGTGCAGATGTTCGCCGTGCCGCTCGATACCTATTACGGCTTGCGCCGCTACGAGCCGACCATCGACCTGAGCGATTTCAGCGCGGAACTCGGGATTCCGGTCATCTCGCTGGCCATGGTGCGGGTGCCGGGCGCGGTGCTGTACGTCGGCGCGGACTTCCGCTCGGTGGGCAGCCTGGCCGGCACGCAAGCCGCCAAGATCCTCAAGCGCCGCACCAAGCCGGACATCCTGCCGGTGCTGCGCCAGGCCAAGCCGACCGTGCTGCTCGATCCGGCGCGCGCCCATGCGCTCGATATCCTGCTGCCGTCGTCCGTCGTCGACAGGAAGCTTCCGGCCAAGGACGGCTTCTGGCAAGTCCGGGTCGGCGACTGAGACATGTAGAGGGGACAAAAAAACCGGCGCGCAGCCGGTTTTTTTCACTTGCCGGTGCCGGCGGGGCGTCCTACCGGATCGGCAGCTTGGTCGTGTTCTTGACCTCTTCCATCACCGCATAGGTGTGCGTTTCGCGCACGCCCTTCAACTGCAACAGCGACTTGCCGAGGAATTCGCGGTAGGCGTTCATGTCCTTCACGCGCGCCTTGACCAGGTAATCGAAGCCGCCGGCGACCATGTGGCATTCTTGCACTTCGGGGATCACTTGCACGCTGCGCTTGAATGCCTCGAACACTTCCGGCGTGGTGCGGTCCAGCACCACCTCGATGAACACCAGCAGCGACACGTCCAGCAATTGCGGATTGAGCTGCGCGGCATAGCCGAGGATGTAGCCGGCTTCCTGCAGCTTGCGCACCCGTTCCAGACAGGCCGCGGGCGACAGGTTCACGCGCGACGCCAGCTCGACATTGCTGATGCGGCCATCGTTCTGCAATTCGGAGAGGATTTTCTTGCTGATCTTGTCCAGCATGGCGTTTTGACCAAAAATTTTGTTCGGAAAGATTCTCCCACAAAATACAAAATTTCGATACGCGCTTTTATTACCGGAATTAATCCTTAGGAATCGTCACTACAATCAAATCATCATTTTTCTGTGATTTGAACGGATTCCTATGTTGATTGCTTCCCGTGAAGTTACCGCTTCCAACGTTCCATTTGCCGCTTTGCACAATGAAGTGCTGCAAAATGCCTCGCCCCTGCGCGCCGCGATCACGGCCGCGTACCGGCGCGACGAGCGCGAAGCCGTGCAATGGCTGCTGGCGCAGGCGCAGGACAATGACATCGCGCACAGCCGCATCCAGGCGCTGGCGTCCGACCTGGTGCAGACCGTGCGCGAAAAGCGCACCCGCGCGTCCGGCGTGGACGCCCTGATGCACGAATTCTCGCTGTCGTCGGAAGAAGGCGTGGCCTTGATGTGCCTGGCCGAGGCGCTGCTGCGCATTCCCGACCACCAGACCGCGGACCGCCTGATCGCCGACAAGATCAGCAAGGGCGACTGGAAACGCCACCTGGGCGAATCGCCTTCGCTGTTCGTCAACGCCGCCACCTGGGGCCTGCTCATCACCGGCAAGCTGGTGTCCACCAACAGCGAACAGGGCCTGGGCTCCGCGCTCACCAAGCTGATCGCCAAGGGCGGCGAGCCGCTCATCCGCAAGGGCGTGGACCTGGCCATGCGCATGCTGGGCAACCAGTTCGTGACCGGCCAGACGATTGACGAGGCGCTGTCCAACAGCCGCGACAACGAGGCGCGCGGCTACCGTTATTCGTATGACATGCTGGGCGAGGCGGCGCTCACGGAAGAAGACGCGGCGAAATACTATCGCTCGTACGAAGAGGCGATCCACGCGATCGGCCGCGCCTCCAACGGCCGCGGCATCAAGAACGGCCCCGGCATCTCGGTGAAACTGTCCGCGCTGCACCCGCGCTATTCGCGCGCACAGCGCCAGCGCACGATGGAGGAATTGCTGGCGAGCCTGAAGAAGCTGCTGCTGCTGGCCAAGCAATACAACATCGGCCTGAACATCGACGCCGAAGAGGCCGACCGCCTGGAGCTGTCGCTCGACCTGATGGAAGCGCTCGCGTTCGACCCGGACCTGGCCGGCTTCGACGGCATCGGCTTCGTGGTGCAGGCTTATCAAAAACGTTGTCCTTTCGTGATCGATTACCTGGTCGATCTCGCGCGCCGCAGCAAGCGCAAGTTCATGGTGCGCCTGGTCAAGGGCGCCTACTGGGACGCCGAAATCAAGCGCGCCCAGGTCGACGGCATGCCGGGCTATCCGGTCTACACGCGCAAGGTCTACACCGACGTGTCGTATCTGGTGTGCGCACAGCGGTTGCTGGCCGCGGCCGACGTGATCTATCCGCAGTTCGCCACCCACAACGCGCACTCGCTGTCGTCGATTTACGTGTGGGCGCAGGAAAAGGGCGTCAAGGATTACGAATTCCAGTGCCTGCACGGCATGGGCGAAACCCTGTACGACCAGGTGGTGGGCGAGGAAAACCTGGGCAAGCCGTGCCGTATCTACGCGCCGGTCGGCTCGCACGAAACCCTGCTGGCGTACCTGGTGCGCCGCCTGCTGGAAAACGGCGCGAACTCGTCCTTTGTCAACCAGATCGTCGATGAAAACGTCGCCATCGAAACCCTGATCGCCGACCCGCTCGAAGCCGCCAAAAAGCTCGGCGGCGAGCCGCACCAGAACATCGCGCTGCCGGTCAAGCTGTTCGGCGGCGAACGCGACAATTCCGCCGGCGTCGACCTGAGCAACGAAAACACGCTGCGCGACATCGACGCGGTATTCCAGCGCTTCTCCGCCCATCAGTGGCAGGCCGCGCCCCTGCTGGCCGACGGTACCGCCAGCGGCGCCGCGCAAGCGGTGCTTAATCCAGCCGACCGGCGCGACGTCGTCGGCCAGGTCATCGAAGCCGGCGCCGACGACGTCGAGCGCGCATTGGCCGCCGCCGCGCATTACGCCGCCGACTGGCAGGCCACGCCGCCGTCGCAGCGTGCCGCAGCGCTGGCGCGCGCGGCCGACCTGTTCGAGCAGAACCAGTTCGAATTGCTGGCGCTGACGATCCGCGAAGCGGGCAAGTCGCTGCCGAACGCGATTGCCGAAGTGCGCGAAGCGGTCGACTTCCTGCGCTATTACGCCGCGCAGGTGGCCAACGAGCCGAATGCCGCCGCGCTCGGCCCGGTCGTGTGCATCAGCCCGTGGAACTTCCCGCTGGCGATCTTCACTGGCGAGGTGAGCGCGGCGCTGGCCGCCGGCAACGTGGTGCTGGCCAAGCCCGCCGAGCAGACGCCGCTGATCGCGCACCGCGCGGTGGAAATGCTGCATGAAGCGGGCGTGCCGCGCGGCGCATTGCAATTGCTGCCGGGACGCGGCGAAGTGGTCGGCGCCCGGCTCACCGCCGACTCCCGCGTGCGCGGCGTGATCTTCACCGGCTCGACCGAAGTGGCGCAACTGATCAACCGCACGCTGGCCGCGCGCGCGCTGCAAGAAAAGCACGAGATCCCGCTGATCGCCGAAACCGGCGGCCAGAACGCGATGATCGTCGATTCCAGCGCCTTGCCGGAACAGGTGGTGCAGGACGTGCTGGCCTCCGCCTTCGACAGCGCCGGCCAGCGCTGCTCGGCGCTGCGCGTGCTGTGCCTGCAGGCCGACATCGCCGACAAGACCATCAAGATGCTCAAGGGCGCGATGCAGGAACTCGTCATCGGCAATCCGGACCGCCTGGCGACCGACGTCGGCCCGGTGATCGACGCCGAAGCGCAGCAGAACCTGCTGCGCCATATCGAGCGGATGAAAGCGCGCGCCGTCGACTTCCATCAGCTGCCGCTGCCGGCCGGTTGCGAAAACGGCACCTTCGTGGCGCCGACGGTGATCGAGATCGCCTCGCTGTCGGAGCTGCAGCGCGAAGTGTTCGGCCCGGTGCTGCACGTACTGCGCTACAAGCGTGACCAGCTGCCGCAGCTGATCGACGCGATCAACGCCACCGGCTACGGCTTGACGCTGGGCGTCCACTCGCGCATCGACGAGACGATCGACTTCATCACGTCGCGCGCGCACGTCGGCAACATCTACGTCAACCGCAACATCATCGGCGCGGTGGTCGGCGTGCAGCCGTTCGGCGGCGAAGGCAAGTCCGGCACCGGCCCCAAGGCCGGCGGCCCGCTCTACCTCAAGCGCCTGCAGCGCGGCGCGGCGGTGGCGCGTGCGGCGCACACCATCCATACGCCGCAGAACGCCACTCACACCATCCTCGACAGCCTGGTGTGGTGGGCCGGCCTGCACGGCCATGCGCGCATCGTCACGCTGGCCGAAGCTTACCTGCACGAGTCCCTGCTCGACACCATGCTGGTGCTGCCGGGGCCGACCGGCGAGCGCAACACCTTGACGTTCGCACCGCGCGGCACCGTGCTGTGCTCTGCTTCGAGCGTGGATGCCCTGCTGAACCAGCTGGCGGCCGTTCTCGCGACCGGCAACAAGGCGCTGGTGTCGGCGGAGTCGGCGGGCCTGCTGCCGGCAGGCCTGCCGGATGCGGTGCGCAACGCCGTCGCCACGCTCTCTGGCAACGATGTCGCGCAGGCTTCGCTGCAGATGGCGCTGGTGGACGCGGCCCGCGCGCCGCAGCTGCTGCCGCAACTGGCCGCGCGCGAAGGCGCGCTGGTGCCGGTGGTGGAAACGGCGGACATCGCCCCGATTCCGCTGTGGCGCCTGGTGGCTGAACGCGCGCTGTGCGTCAACACCACGGCTGCCGGCGGCAATGCCAGCCTGATGACGCTGCAGGCGTAATAAGCGCGGCTCAGCCCGCTTCCGGCATGACCGGGAGCGGGCGCCTCAGTTCAGCATGGATGGCGGCGCGCTCCGGAGCAGCGCCTCGAACTCCTCGGGCGGCACCGGCCTGGAAAACAGGTAGCCCTGCGCATAGTCGCAGCCGACGGCCTGGAGGATGCGGAACTGCTCTTCCGTTTCCACTCCCTCGGCGATCACCTTGATGCCGAGCTTGTGCGCCATCACGATCATCGCTTCGTAGAGCGCCACGTTTTCCGATTCCGGCGTCAGGTCGAGGATGAAGGAGCGGTCGATTTTCAGGTAGTCGATATCGAGCTTGCTGAGATAGGACATCGACGAGTAGCCGGTGCCGAAATCGTCGAGCGCCACGCCCGCGCCAGCTTCGCGGAAACGCAGGATCTGGTTGGTGATGGCGGCGCTGGTATCGAGCAGCAAGCCTTCCGTGATTTCCACCGAGATGGCGTTGGCCGGCACTCCCAAGTCGTGCAAATGCTTGAACCAGCCGAGATGGTCGATGCCGCTGTTGCGGTACTGCACCGGCGAGGTGTTCAGGCTCACCACCAGCTGCGGGTAGCGCGCGCGCCAGCGCGACAGCTGCCACACCACTTCGCGGAATACCCAGTCGCCGATCTCGACGATGAGACCGGTTTCTTCGGCAATCGGAATGAACTCGGCCGGGCTGACCAGGCCCCGGGCCGGGTGCTGCCAGCGGATCAGCGCCTCGGCCTTGCTGATGGCACCGGTGGACAGGTCCACGATCGGCTGATACTGCACGCGGAACTGCCGTTCCGCCAGCGCCAGGCGCAAGTCGCTGATGAGGCGGCGCCGCGCCTGCGCCTCCTGCTGCATGCACGGCGTGAAGTAGTGAAAGCGGTTGCGCCCCAGGTTCTTGGCGGCGTACATCGCCTGGTCGGCATTCTTGAGCAAGTCCTCGATTTCGGTCGCGTCGTCCGGATAGAACGTGATGCCGAGGCTGGCCGACACGTAGGCGACCTCGTCGCCGAGAACAAATGGCTCGGCCATGTTCCTGAGCACGTCCTGCACGATGCGCTCGACGTTGTTCGGCTGGTTCAGCTCGCCCAGGATGATCGTGAATTCATCGCCGCCCAGCCGCGCCACCGTGTCGGACTCGCGCACGCAACCCGAGAGGCGCTGCGCGGCCTGCTGCAGCAGCTTGTCGCCGACGGCGTGGCCCAGGGTGTCGTTGACTTCCTTGAAGCGGTCCAGGTCGAGGAAGATCAGCGCCATCGGCAGCGACGCGCGGTGCGACTTGCGGATTTCCTGCTCCAGGCGGTCGCGGAACATGAGGCGGTTCGGCAAGCCGGTCAGGGAATCGAAGTTAGCCTGGTGCCATACCAGGTCGTCGGTCTTTTTCTTGTACGTGATGTCGGAAAACAGCGCGATACGGCGAAACACCGTGTCGTTCGGGTTGTAGACGGTGCTGATGGTCAGCCATTCCGCATACACGTCGCCGTTCTTGCGGCGGTTCCAGATTTCGCCTTGCCAGTGCCCGGTGCTGGCGATCGCGTGCCACATCGCGTCGTAGAATGCGCGGTCCTGGCGTCCCGAGCGCAGGATGCTGATGCGCTGGCCGACGACTTCGTCCCGTTCGTAGCCGGTGATCCGGGTAAAGGCGGGATTGATGTCGATGACGATGCCCTCGGCATCGGTGATGGTCATCGCCTCGGCGCTGTTCTGGTACACCAGGGTCGCCATGCGCGCGCTCGCCTCGGCCTGCTTGCGCTCCGTGATGTCGTGCATGATGCCGATTGTCGCCGGCCTGTCGTCGAGCTGCATGACGGAGCCGAACACCTCGACGTCGAAGATGTCGCCATCTTTCCTGCGCGCGCGCCGCTCGTAGCGCACGCCCTGGGTATCGCCGCGCAGGCGCTTCTGCATGTTCGATTCCACCAGGTTGCGATCGCCCTCCGGCACCAGGTCGTAGACGCCGACCGTTTCCAGCATCTCGTCGCGCTCGTAGCCGAACATGCCGGCCATCTTCGCATTGACGAAGCGGAAGCACCCGTCCTGCAAGACGTAGACGCCCACCACCGAGTTTTCCGCCAGCCCGCGAAACATCGATTCCGCCTGCGACAGGCTCTGGTGCTCCAGCTCGAGCTTGCCGACGAGCGCGCCGATGCGCTGCGCGGCGTAGTTGAAGGCGTCGGCGAGCTGGCCCATTTCATCGTCGGCCCGGTAGCCGATGCGCACGTGGTAGTTGCCTTCGGCCAGTTCGCGGCTGCGCCGCGCAAGCTTGCGCAAGGGATAGACGATCCGCATGCGGATCAGCATGAATACGCCCACCAGCCCCGCCGCGTCCACCAGCAGAAGCAAATACATCGTGTTGAGCGCCTGTTCCTGCCGCTGCTGCGCATCCAGCGTCAGCGATTGCAGCAGCCGTTCGGCTCCGGCCAGCATGCGCGCGGACCCTTCGGTGATCTCGGCGAGCTGAACCGCGCTGGCGTTGCCGGTGGCGGCTCCGGCCAGCAGCGACTCGATGTAAGCGCGGTAGCCGCTCCAGTCGCGCCGGATCGCGCCCAGTTCCGTGTGCTGCTGCGCCGTGAGCGGCTTGATGGAATGGCCGAACACTTGCTTGCCCTGCGCCAGGGTTTCGAGCGCCGCCTCGTAGTCGACGATATCGCTTTCGGCAATGCCCTTGCCGGCGCTCCAGCCGTGCAGCGCATTGCTGGCGTTGAGCGCGATTTTCTGGCTCAGGAAGCGCAGCTTTCCCGCGATGTTGACCGTGGCAGCCACGCCGTTGAATTCCGCCAGCAAGGTGTGCACGACGATGACGTTGGCCACGCCCAGCAGCAGGAGCACCAGGAAAATTCCCCCGATTTTCTGGCTGAGCGCGGCGCGGGGACGGGCAATGGGCTCTTCTGGGCCGGTATCGGCAGGCAGATGTGGCACTAACTGTTCCATCGTCGTTCTTTTCATTAAACAGGAGGGCTCGTCGTTCTTGTCCGAAACCGGTTACCGGAATACGCATTTCGGGCAAGGGCATCCACACATCTAGTTATCTAGTTACCCATAGAAAATATAATTACTATTCTCGCATTGTTGACGTGTGTCAATATTACCAATAGGGAATTGCTCTGGACCGAGCGCCCCCCTACCTAGCCACGGTAAAGCTGCATTGCGGTGAAAATGGGAAACCTGGATAGGAGTGCGAGCCCCGACGGCGCTAGCGGGATTGCTCGCCGAGCAGTTCTTGCAATGCCAGTTGGCCGGCGCGCGTCAAGGTGACGACGCGTGAATCGGCGGCACGGCGGGCCCAGCCTTGCTCGATACAGCGGGTAAAGAGTGCCGCACCCAGGCTGCCCGCAAGGTGATGGCGCCGTTCGCTCCAATCCAGGCAGGTGCGGCAAAACAGACGCCGCTTCGATGCGAGGGCATCGGTGTCGATGCCGATTTGCGCAAACCAGCGACGCCCGGTTTCGGTGACTGCCAAGCCGTCGCTGCCCAGCACAAGGGCCTGCATTTTCAGCAAGTGCGCATAGATGCGCACCCCGAGCTCGCCGGCCAGATGGTCATAACAGACCCTGGCCTGGCGCAACGCCGGCTCGCGCGGGCTGGAACGCAGTCTTACCGCGCCGGTGAGGTAGGCCACCCCCATCAGCGATTCCAGCAGGTGCGCGACCTCTTCATCGGCGAGGCGGTAATAGCGATGCCGCCCCTGCGCCTCCACCGCAAGCAGCCCCGCGTCCAGCAGCTTGGCGAGATGGCCGCTCATGGTCTGCTTCGTCACCGCGGCCGCATCCGCCAGTTCGGTCGCCGTGAGCGCGCGCCCGCTCATGAGCGCGGTGAGCGCCTCGGCGCGCGCGTGGTCGCCGATCAGCGCGGCAATGCGGACGATATTGGGGCCGTCTTTCATGGTTCGATGTTAGCCGAACCATGCATGGCTCTCAAGGCGCTATCGTGGGTGCACTGCCACCACCGACAACGAGGAGCATCATGGCGATTACCTGCTTTATCCGATACGAAATCGATCCCTTTCAACGCGATGCGTTCAAGGAATATGCGCAATGCTGGGGCCGCATCATTCCACGTTGCGGCGGCCACCTGATCGGCTATTTCCTGCCCCATGAAGGAACGAATAACGTGGCCTGGGGCCTGATTGCGTTCGACAGCCTGGCCGCATACGAGCAATATCGCGCACGCTTGAAAGCCGATCCGCAAGGGCGCGCCAATTTCGAAATGGCGCAAGCGAAAAAATTCATTTTGCGCGAGGAGCGCACGTTTACCGAAATCGTCGATGAAACGTTCCAGACCGCCGCCTCCGGCAAGGAGTAGGAAAATGATCGCCGTGATTTTTGAAGCGCTGCCGCATGCCGACCAAAAGCAGGCTTATCTCGACGCGGCCGCGGCGCTGCGCCCGTACCTGGAACAGATCGACGGCTTCATTTCGATCGAACGCTTCGAGAGCCTTGCGCAACCCGGCAAGCTGCTGTCTCTGTCATATTGGCGCGACGAGCAAGCGGTACGGCAATGGCGCAACCTCGAAGTGCACCGCGCCGTCCAGGCCAAGGGACGGGAAAGCATTTTTGCGGACTACCGCTTGCGCGTGGCGCAAGTGATCCGCGATTACGGATTGGCCGAGCGCGCCCAGGCGCCGGACGATTCGCGCCGAGCCCACGCGGCATGAAACCGGCGGCCGGCGCGGGGGGCACCCGCACCTTGAACTCCTGCATGTTTGACAAGTCTGATAGACATGTCTCGCGCGGCGAAAATACTGATCTGGAGTGGGGGCGGGCTACTCGCGATTCTCGTCATTGCCGTAGCCGTGTTGTTGAATTTCAACTGGAACAGCGTCAAGCCGTGGATCAACTCGCGTGTCAGCGAAGCGACCGGACGCGCGTTCGACATCCGCGGCGACTTGTCGCTGACCTGGCATGCGCCGCCGGGTTCGCAAGGCGGCTGGCGCGACTGGATTCCGTGGCCGCGCCTGAATGCCCGGGATGTCGTCTTCGGCAACCCGGACTGGGCCGCCGAACCGACGATGGCCCAGGCGCGCCAGGTGACGTTCTCGGTCAGCCCGCTGCCGCTGCTGCGGCACCGCATCGTCATTCCCTCGCTGGCGTTGGACGAGCCGCGCCTGTTCCTGCAGCGCGACAAGGATGGCCGCAACAACTGGACCTTCCATTCGTCCGGCAAGCCGTCGGCCTGGGAGCTCGACCTGCAGCGCCTGATCCTGAGCAAGGGGGCGGTGCATCTGGTCGACGCGATCAAGCACGCCGACATCAAGGCCCAGATCGACACCCTCGGCAAGGAGGGCGGCGACTACCAGATCGGCTGGAAGCTCGACGGCACCTTCAACGGTGAAGCGGTGTCCGGCAACGGCAGGGCGGGCTCGGTGCTGTCGCTGCGCGACCAGCAGGCGAAATACCCGATCGATGCGACGGTTCATGTCGGAAAAACCACGATCGATGCCACGGGCACGCTGACCGAGCCGACCAGGCTGGGCGCGCTCGACCTGCGCCTGAAGCTGGCGAGCGTCTCCATGGCACAGCTGTACCCGCTCATCCATGTCGTGCTGCCCGAGACGCCGCCATTCTCGACCGAGGGCCACCTGTATGGCGCGCTCAACGAACTCGGCGGCGACTGGAACTATGAAAAATTTTCCGGCAAGGTCGGCAGCAGCGACTTGTCCGGCAGCCTGCACTTCAAGGCGCGCAAGCCGCGCCCGCTGCTGGAAGGCACCGTCGAATCGAACTACCTGAACTTCAGGGATCTGTCGCCCATCGTCGGCGCCGACTCGGAAAAGAGCAAGGCGCAGCGCAATGCGAAAGTCGACCAGCCCAAGGACAAGGTCTTGCCGGTGGAAACCTTCAAGACCGACCGCCTGGACAGCATCGACGCCGACGTGCAATTCACCGGGCGCAAGATCGTGCGCGAGAAGGAGTTGCCGATCGATCACCTCGTCACCCGCATCCAGTTGCAGGACGGCGAACTGACGCTGGCGCCGCTGAAGTTCGGCATTGCCGGCGGCAACCTGGTGTCGAACCTGAAAATCCACGGCAAGAGCAAGCCGATGAAAGCGCAATTGCGGCTGACGGCGCGCCACCTGAAGCTGAAACAGTTGTTCCCGACGATCAAAGAGATGCAGGCGAGCCTGGGCGAAATCAATGGCGAAGCGGCGCTCAGCGCAACCGGCAATTCGGTGGCCACGCTGTTGGCGTCGTCCGACGGCGAACTGCGGGCCGTCATCAATCAAGGCACCATCAGCAAGCTGCTGCTGGAAGAAATGGGCTTGAACATCAGCACCATCATCGCCACCAAGCTGTTCGGCGACAAGCAGGTGCAGCTCAATTGCGCCGTCAACGACTTCACGATCGAGAATGGCGTGATGCAATCGCGCGCCTTCGTGGTCGACACCAAGGATGCGACGATCTACGTCAATGGCCGCATCAATCTGGCGAAAGAACAGCTGGCGCTGGAGATCCGCCCCGACAGCAAGGGCATGCGCCTGATCTCGCTGCGCTCGCCGCTGTATGTGAACGGTTCGTTCAAGAAGCCGGACGTCGGCGTCGACAAGGGCGTGTTGGCGGCCAAGGCCGGCGGCGCGGTCGCGCTGGGCGTGCTGGCGCCGGTGGCGGCGGCATTGATCCCGCTGATCAATGTCGGCCCCGGCGAAAAAAGCGAGTGCGGCACGCTGCTGGCGCAAGCCGGCGAAAAACCTGCCGCGCCGCCGCCGGTCGCGGGCAAGGGCGAGGGCGAACGCAGCAGCGGCCGGTGACTCAGTGCGGCGCGCTATCCTCGCACAGGCGCTTGACGATGCCGAACGCATAGCGCGCCGCGACCCGGTCGATGAATTGCATGAAATCGACCGGCGCATCTTCGTTGGCCGCGTCCGACACGGTGCGTACCACCGCGAACGGCACGCCGAATTCGAAACAGACTTGCGCCACCGCCGCGCCTTCCATTTCCACCGCCAGAAGCGGCGGCAGCGCCTGCTTCAGGCCGGCCAGCTTGTTGCGGCAGTCGATGAATTCGTCGCCGCTGGCAATCAGGCCGCGGTGCACGCGCGGCTGGTGCAGCCGGAAGGCCTCGATGTCCGGCACGGCGACCAGCTCCCGCAAATCCCTGTCCATGAAATCGGATGCGGCCTTGGCCAGCCGGTTGGTCAGGTGGATGTCGGAAGCAAAATGCGACTGGCCGGTCAGCGGCACTTCGAAACGCGGAAACAGCGGAGTGGCATCCATGTCGTGCTGCACCAGCGCATCGGCCACCACGATATCGCCCACGCGCACGTCTGCATCGGCGGAACCGGCCACGCCGGTAAACACGATATGGGTGACACCGAAGCGCTCGATCAGCGTGGCGACCGTGGCCGCGGCGGCGACTTTGCCCACGCGGGACAGCACGCACACGCAATCCACGCCCCACAACTTGCCCGTGATGTACTCGCGCATGGCGCGCGTGACGGGTTGCCGGTCTTGCATGAGGTCGATCAGGCCATGTTGTTCATGTTGCAAGGCGCTGATCACGCCAAGGCGAAAGGGAGGGGAAATCATTGGAATCGGTCTTTATCTTCGGTGTTTCAACGTGCTGCATTAAGGCAATAGCGTAGCGTAGAGCCGTGCTGGGGTTTGCGCAACTGCGCTGGGTGAAGGGAATGCGGTTTTAATTTAAAAGTCTTTATATACGAATAGTAGTAATGGTTAACACCGGCCATCGCCTGTGGATAACCCGGTAAACCGCCGGAAAATCAGAAGTTTACGGCTTGCATAAAACTTTTGATAAAACCTGTATGGCGCAAGGATAGTTTTGGGACAAAAATCCGGGTGTGGAAAGGTATCTTGGTTATCCCCAATGCTTCAAGCGGAAATTCAAGGACTTATCCACAGGCGTAAAAGCAACAACCAAGCAAGAAATCGTCAAAATATTAAATCTTTGCTATTCATTTCCCCATAACGCTTGTAGCAATGCAAAGACGGTAGCGATCGTGGGCTCGTTCCTGCGCTTGGCCAAGGCGATGAACGACAGGTCGGTCGACAGGCTGACCTTGTCGGCGATCACCAGGCCGTGCGCATGCGCTTCGCGCAAGGCGATCGACTCGCGCATCAACGACAGCCCCACGCCCGACTTCACCAGATCCAGCATCGACGGTTCCTGGTCGACCAGGGCCACCTTGTTGGGCGTGACCTTGTAATGCCCGAAGGTCTTGGTGAGCAGGCGGTGGTGGGCCGATTCGGGCGGCGTCCACAGCCACGGCAGCTTCGCCAGCGCCGGCCAGTCGCGGCCGGCGACGCGGGTTTTCCAGCCTTGCGGCGCGACCACGTTGTAGGTAAACGACGTCAGCCGCAGCGCGTGGAATTCCTTGCCCGGGGTGCCGAGGAAATAGCCGACATCGAGCGTGCCGGCCTTGACCTGTTGCAGCACCCAGCCCGACATCCCGTGCTGCAGCTGGGTCGACAGCTGCGGATAGCTTTCCACCAGCCGTTTCAGGAAGGGCCCGAGACGGATGAATTCCGGGTCGAGGATGGTGCCGATCGACAGCCGCCCCGACAGCGTCGAATGCAGGGCAGCCGCGCCCTGGCGGAACTCGGCCACGCTGTCCATGACGCGCTCGGCGAACGGCAAGAGCTTGGCGCCGTCGTCGGTCAGAGCCATGCCGGATGGCGTGCGGGTGAATAGCTGCAGGTTCAGCGCATTTTGCAGCGACTTGATCTGCAGGCTGACCGCCGGCTGGGTCAGGTGCAGCCGCTCGGCGGCGCGCGTCAGATTGCCTTCGCGGGCGACGGTGACGAAGGCGCGCAATTGGGTCAGGTCCATGCCAGTCATTATAAAACCGGCTTATAACATTCTTGATAAGAACTCATTGGATTTGCGATTACGGCAGGGATATGCTGTGGAAAATTGGAAATCTTTAAAAGGAATTCTTATGACGCAGCAGATCCAGCATTACATCAACGGCCAAGTGGTCGCCTCCACTTCCGGCCGTGCGCAAGACGTGTTCAATCCCGCCACCGGCGAAGTCGGCGCGCGCGTGGCGCTGGCCAGCGTCGCGGAAGTCGAGGCGACCGTTGCCGCGGCGCGCGATGCCGCGCCCGCCTGGGCCGAGACCGCGCCCTTGAAGCGCGCGCGCATCCTGTTCAAGTTCAAGGAATTGATTGAAAAACACCAGGACGACCTGGCCGCTGCGATCACGCGCGAGCATGGCAAGGTGTTTTCCGATGCCAAGGGCGAAGTCACGCGCGGGCTGGAAGTGGTCGAATTCGCTTGCGGCGTGCCGCAGTTGCTGAAGACGCAATTCACCGACAACATCGGTGGCGGCATCGACAATTGGCAGCTGCGCCAGCCGCTGGGCGTGACCGCCGGCATCACGCCGTTCAACTTCCCGTTCATGGTGCCGATGTGGATGGCGCCGATGGCGCTTGCCACGGGCAACACCTTTATTTTGAAACCATCCGAGCGCGATCCGTCGCCGTCATTGATGATTGCCGACCTGCTCAACGAGGCCGGCTTGCCGGACGGCGTGTTCAACGTGGTGCAGGGCGACAAGGTCGCCGTCGACGCGCTGCTGCACCATCCGGATGTCAAGGCGGTGTCCTTCGTCGGCTCGACCCCGATTGCCGAGTACATCTATACCGAAGGCGTGCGCCGCCAGGGCGCCTATCCACTGCGCGTGCAGGCGCTGGGCGGCGCCAAGAACCATCTGGTGGTGATGCCGGACGCGAACCTGGAGCAGGCGGTCGATGCCTTGATTGGCGCGGCCTACGGATCGGCCGGCGAACGCTGCATGGCCATTTCGGTGGCCGTTGCGGTGGGCAGCGTGGCCGACCGCCTGATCGAGGCGCTGATCCCGCGCGTCAACGCGTTGAAAGTGAAAAACGGCATGGACGCCGATGCCGAAATGGGCCCGGTGGTCACCGCCCAGCACAAGGCCAAGATCGAGGCGTATATCGCCGGCGGCGTGCAGGCCGGCGCCAAGCTGCTGGTCGACGGGCGCGGCCTGAAAGTGGCAGGCCACGAAAACGGCTTTTTCCTGGGCGGCTCGCTGTTCGATCATGTGACGCCGGACATGACGATTTATAAAGAAGAGATTTTCGGGCCGGTGCTGTGCGTGGTGCGGGTGCCCGATTTCGCGGCCGCGGTCGAGCTGATCAATGCCCATGAATTCGGCAACGGCGTGTCGCTGTTTACTTCCGACGGCAATACGGCGCGCGAGTTTTCCCGCCGCATCGAAGTCGGCATGGTCGGCATCAACGTGCCGATTCCCGTGCCGATGGCTTGGCATTCGTTCGGCGGCTGGAAGCGGTCGCTGTTCGGCGACCTGCATGCATACGGCGAAGAGGGCGTGCGCTTCTACACACGCTACAAGTCAGTGATGCAGCGCTGGCCGCAAACGATCGGCAAGGGAGCGGAATTCACGATGCCGGTGGCGAAGTGAGGCCGGTGTTCAAGCGCTGTCCTTCCCGCTTGAGCGGGAAGCCGCTGGTGTTTCAATACTTCTGTGGATAACTCTTTGGATAGCCGCTGGATGCGTTGGGAACAACCGTCGAGTTATTCGGCCGCGGATTTTTTGTCCACGATCTGTCCTTTGTCCATACAGTGCTTGTGCAAGCACTTGTACGGCGCCTAAATGGCTGATTTATTTCCGGTTTACGCTGTTATCCACAGAAATCGGCAGGCGTTAACCACTACTACTATTCGTATATATCAAATACAAGATAAAAAACGTCCTTTTCCTACCGAAATCGGGGAAATGCCAATCAGACAAGAAATCGAGAGGACAGCATGGAGCTGATGGATTTTTGCCGTTATCCGATCATCCAGGCGCCGATGGCAGGCGGAGCGACGACGGCGCAGCTGGTGGCGGCCGTGTCCAATGGCGGCGGCATCGGTGCGCTGGCCGCCCCCTTGCTGTCGCCGCAGGCATTGGCCGAGCAAGTCGACAAGGTCCGTGCTCTGACCACGCATGCATTCATCGTCAACCTGTTCGTGCAGCCGGCGCCGCAACCCGCCGCCGGTGAAGTCGACCGCGCGCGCGAGCTGCTGCGCCCGGTATGGGAGCCGCTCGGCTGGAACGAACTGCCGCTGCCGACGAAATGGTGCGAGGATTTCCCGGCGCAATTCGAGGCATTGATTGCGGCAAAACCGGCGATCGCCAGTTTCACGTTCGGCATCTTGAGCGCCGAGCAGGTGGAACGCCTGCACCGGGCCGGCATCTATGTGGTCGGCACCGCCACCAACGTGGCCGAGGCCAAGGCATGGGAAGCGGCCGGCGCGGATGCCGTCTGCGCGCAGGGCATCGAGGCCGGCGGCCATCGCGGCACCTTCATCGGCGCGCAAGAAGATGGCCTCGGCACATTCACGCTGGTGCCGCAGATGGCCGACGCGGTGCGCATCCCGGTGATCGCCGCCGGCGGCATCATGGATGGACGCGGCATCGCCGCCGCCCTGGCACTGGGGGCGCAGGCGGTCCAGATGGGAACGGCTTTTCTGGCCACCGACGAGTCGGGCATCCATCCGCTCTACAAGGAGCGCCTGCTGGAAGCGGCACATGCGCCGGCGCGCGCGGCCACGCGCCTGACCCGCGCGTTTTCCGGGCGCTATGCGCGCGGACTGGTCAACCGCTTCATGGATGCGATGCAGGACGTGGAGCGCCAGCTGCCCGCCTATCCGGTGCAGAACGCCTTGACCGGCGCGATCCGCTCGCAGGCGGCGAAACTGAATGAAACGGAACTGATGTCCTTGTGGGCCGGGCAGGGCGTGGCTATGGTGCGCGCCATGCCGGCCGCAAGGCTGCTGGAGACGCTGGTGGCCGAATGGCGCCAGGCATTGATTTGATAACGACAGGGACAACGGGGGAGCGTAGCCGTGGAATCCGCAGGTAAATATGATTACATCATCATCGGGGCTGGCTCGGCCGGTTGCGTGCTGGCCAACCGGCTGGCGCAGGACGCGGGCGTGTCGGTGCTGCTGTTGGAAGCCGGCCGCAAGGACGATTACCTGTGGATCCACATCCCGGTCGGCTACCTGTACTGCATCAACAACCCGCGCACCGACTGGCTGTACCGCACCGAGGCCGACGCCGGGCTGAACGGCCGGGCGCTGATTTACCCGCGCGGCAAGGTGATGGGCGGCTCGTCCTCGATCAACGGCATGATCTACATGCGCGGCCAGGCACGCGACTACGATGAGTGGGCGGCCCTGACCGGCGATGACAGCTGGCGCTGGGAAAACGTGCTGCCGGTGTTCAAGCAGAGCGAGGATTATCACAAGGGCGCCGACGCGCACCACGGCGCCGGCGGCGAATGGCGCGTCGAAAAGCAGCGCCTGTCGTGGGAAATCCTCGACGCCTTCCGCGAGGCGGCAGCCCAGGTCGGCATCCCGAAATGCGACGACTTCAACCGCGGCGACAACGAAGGCTGCGGCTATTTCGAAGTGAACCAGAAGAAGGGCTTGCGCTGGAATACCGCGCGCGCCTTCCTGAAGTCGGCCGAAGGCAGGAAAGGGCAGCTCGACATCATGACCGGCTGCCACGTCAAGCGCCTGCGCCTGGAGTCGGGCGCACAGGGCACCGTGTGCACGGGCGTCGAATTCACCGGCGGCGGCACGGAGTGGTTCGCGCAAGCCGCGCGCGAGACGATCTGCGCGGCTGGCGCGGTCGGCTCGCCGCAGATCCTGCAATTGTCGGGCATCGGGCCGGCGCCGCTGCTGCAGCGGCACGGGGTGCCGGTGGCGCTCGACTTGCCGGGCGTGGGCGAAAACCTGCAGGACCACCTGCAGCTGCGCATGGCATTCAAGATCCGCGGCGCGAAAACCCTCAACACGATGGCGAACAACTGGGTCGGCAAGATGAAGATCGGCATGCAGTACCTCGCGTCGCGCAGCGGTCCGATGTCGATGGCGCCGTCACAGCTGGGCGCCTTCACCCGCTCGGATTCCGCCCATATCACGCCCAACCTCGAGTACCACGTGCAGCCGCTGTCGCTGGATCGTTTCGGCGAGCCGCTGCACCCCTTCCCCGCGTTTACCGCCAGCGTGTGCAATTTGCGGCCGACGGCGCGCGGGCATATCCGCATCGCCTCGGCCGATCCTTTCGCCGCGCCGAAGATCACCGCCAATTACCTGAGCACGCCGGAAGACCGCAAGGTCGCCGCCGAGGCGCTGTCCTTGACGCGCAATATCGTGGCCGCGCCGGCGCTGAAAAAATACGCGCCCGAAGAGTTCAAGCCGGGCGCGCATTACCGCACCGACGAGGAGCTGGCGATCGCGGCGGGCGACATCGGCACCACCATCTTCCACCCGGTCGGCACCTGCAAGATGGGCCGCGCCGACGACGCGCTGGCAGTCGTCGACAGTCAGCTGCGCGTCAAGGGCGTGCAGGGATTGCGCGTGGTCGACGCCTCGGTGATGCCCACGATTACGTCGGGGAACACCAATTCGCCGACCATCATGATTGCGGAAAAGGCGGCGCAATGGATACGCGCGCAACGGCGCTGATCGCGCTCGGGCGGGGTTGGCGAAGGTTATGCATTTCCTGCATAACGTCATGTTGACAAAGCATTGGATTTGCTGCGCCGCGCTCGCGTAAGCTGCTTTCCACCATGATCGCCGCCCGCCCCGCCATGTACCAGAACGAAGAATTCATCCTCGGTAATGCATCGCTGCACCTGCAGCTGTCCACCGCGCTGGAAGTGATGACGCAGATTATCTGCAATGCGTCGCATCCGCCGAGTGCCGCCCAGCTGGCCGAATCGCTCGAATTATCGGTGCGCTATCTGCGCAAGCTGTTGCGCGCGCTGACGGCCGGCGGGCTGCTCAAGCCGCACGAGGCGCACCAGGATTGCTGGATCTGCACGCGCGCGCCGCATGCGATTTCGCTGGCCGACATCTATCACTGCCTCGATACCGTGCGCGAAGAGAGCGCCGCGCCGTTCGTCGCGCCGCCGCAAACCGACGCCGTCACCTCCAGCGCCGACCTGCTGATGATGCAGGCGACGGTATCGATCAACCAGATCGTGCTGCAGCACCTGCAGCGCTTCGATCTCGGCCGCCTGAAGGCGGCGGAATCGGCGATGCTGTTTACCGCCTCCCTGCGCGAGAAGGCGCGTGCATTGAGCGGCGCGATGGCTTCCTGAACCCACGCAATCCACAGGAGGCGGGGCAGGACCACTACGTAGAATCACGTAATCCGCGTACATTTCCTCCGTGCTAACATGCGTTCATTACCTGCAATCAATTAATAAATAAATACAAAATTGATGCAGGCCAAACAATCGGCAGAAGCATTGTTTGCCGTATTGTCACCCTCAAAGGCGTACTGTGTACTGTGCTGGGAGTGCATGACACTCTCGAATGCACCTCACGAACAGCAGGCAACAGGGAGAACCGATGTCGGATGCGGTGTTGGAGACGAGGCAGTTGACCAAGGAGTTCAAGGGATTCACCGCGGTCAACAATGTGAATTTACGTGTACAGCGTGGCCATATCCACGCATTGATCGGCCCGAATGGCGCCGGCAAGACGACTTGTTTCAATTTGCTCACCAAGTTCCTGGTGCCGACTTCGGGCCAGATCCTGTTCAACGGCCGTGACATCACGGCCGCCAGGCCCTCGCAGATCGCGCGCCAGGGCATCATCCGTTCGTTTCAGATTTCCGCCGTCTTCCCGCATCTGTCGGTGCTGGAAAACGTGCGTATCGGCCTGCAGCGCCCGCTGGGCAATTCCTTTCATTTCTGGAAGAGCGAAAAGACGCTGGCGTCGCTCAATGAGCGCGCCATGGCGCTGCTGGCGCAAGTCGATCTCGACAAGTTCGCCGACACGATCACGGTCGACCTGCCGTACGGCCGCAAGCGCGCGCTGGAAATCGCTACCACCCTGGCGATGGAACCGGAACTGATGCTGCTGGACGAACCGACGCAAGGCATGGGCCACGAAGACGTGAGCCGCGTCACCGAATTGATCAAGAAAGTTTCTGTCGGAAGAACCATCCTGATGGTCGAACACAATATGAGCGTGATTTCCGGGATCAGCGATCGCATCTCGGTACTGCAGCGCGGCGCGCTGCTGGCCGAAGGCAGCTACGAAGAAGTGTCGAAGAACCCTCAGGTGATGGAAGCCTACATGGGCACCACCGGCGGCGCGCTGGAAGGAGCGCACTGATGGCGGCGCCGGCGCTGTCCATCTCCGGACTGCAGGCATGGTACGGCGAATCGCACATCCTGCATGACGTGAACCTGTCGGTCGAACCGGGCGAGGTCGTCACGCTCCTGGGCCGTAACGGCGCGGGCCGCACCACCACGCTGCGCTCCATCATGGGCCTGGTTGGCGCGCGCCGCGGCTCGATCAAGATCAACGGCAAAGAAGCGATCGGCCTGCCGACCTACAAGATCGCGCATCTCGGCGTGGGCTACTGTCCGGAAGAGCGCGGCATCTTTTCGTCGCTGTCGGCCGAGGAAAACCTGATGCTGCCGCCGTTCGTGTCGAAGACGGACCGCGGCATGTCGGTCGACGAAATCTACGAGATGTTCCCCAACCTGCGGGAACGCAAGAACAGCCAGGGCACGCGCCTGTCGGGCGGTGAACAGCAGATGCTGGCGGTGGCCCGCATCCTGCGCACCGGTGCGCGCTTGCTGCTGCTCGACGAAATCTCGGAAGGCCTGGCGCCGGTGATCGTGCAGGCGCTGGCACGCATGATCACAACCCTGAAGGCGAAGGGCTATACCATCGTGATGGTGGAACAGAACTTCCGCTTCGCCGCGCCGCTGGCGGACCGTTTTTATGTAATGGAGCACGGTCAGATCGTCGAGACCTTCGCTGCCTCCGAACTGGATACCAAAATGCCCGTGCTGCATTCGCTGCTCGGGGTATAAGAAAGACCGCTCAGGTCGGCTGTTCAACTAAGGAGATCGTGATGAAATTAAAAGCAATTGCACTTGCAGTTTCTGCCGCTGCGGCGTTTGGTTTTTCCGGTGCCGCGTCGGCGCAGGTCTCGGGCGACGTGATCAAGATCGGCTTCATCACCGACATGTCGGGCCTGTATGCCGATATCGACGGCCCCGGCGGCGTCGAGGCGATCAAGATGGCGATCGCCGATGCGGGTGGCGCGATCAACGGCAAGAAGATTGAGTTCATCTATGCCGATCACCAGAACAAGGCCGACATCGCCGCCTCGAAGGCGCGCGAATGGTTCGACCAGCAGGGCGTGGACGTGCTCATCGCCGGCACCAATTCCGCCACCAGCCTGTCGATGGCCAAGATCGCGGCGGAAAAGAAGAAGCCGTTCATCGCCATCGGCGCCGGCACCTCGCGCCTGACCAACGAGGAGTGCAGCCCGTACACCGTGCACTATGCCTATGACACCGTGGCGCTGGCCAAGGGCACCGGCTCGGCCGTTGTCAAGCAGGGAGGCAAGACCTGGTTCTTCCTGACCGCCGACTATGCTTTCGGTGCCTCGCTCGAGAACGACACCGCTAACGTGGTCAAGGCCAACGGCGGCAAGGTGCTCGGCAGCGTCAAGCATCCGCTGTCGGCTTCCGACTTCTCGTCCTTCCTGCTGCAGGCCCAGTCCTCCAAGGCGCAGATCCTGGGCTTGGCCAATGCCGGCGGCGACACCATCAACGCGATCAAGGCCGCCAACGAGTTTGGCATCACCAAGACGATGAAGATGGCCGGCCTGCTGATGTTCATCAACGACGTGCACTCGCTGGGGCTGAACCTGACCCAGGGCATGTACCTGACCGACGGCTGGTACTGGGACCAGAATGAGGATACCCGCGCCTGGTCGAAGAAATATTTCTCGAAGATGAAGAAGGAGCCGTCGATGCTGCAGGCGGCCGACTACTCGGCGGCCACGCAATACCTGAACGCGGTGAAGGCAACCGGCAGCGACGACGCCGACAAGGTGATGGCGCACCTGAAGAAGACCAAGATCAGCGACATGTTCACCAAGAATGGCGTGGTCCGCCCGGACGGCCGCATGGTGCACGACATGTACCTGATGGAAGTGAAGAAGCCCTCGGAATCGAAGTACCCATGGGATTACTACAAGGTGGTGCAGACCATCCCGGGCGAGCAGGCCTTCACGACCAAGGCGGAATCGAAGTGCTCGCTGTGGAAGTAAGCTGATCGCAACTGCACCGCCATTGCGCGCAGGTTTGTCTGTCAGCCTGTAACGTGCCTGGTTTCCCTCCTTCGGCGGGAGGAGGGAACAGGGGAGTGAGCTCGCAACGATGCCGCAGCAGATTGCGACGCTCGCTTCTCATTTGCGCCTTCTCCCGGCAGGCGAAGGCGCAATTCCGCTAATACGCTTTCCTATATTCGCTCATGGAACTATTCGGCATCCCCCTGCAAGCCCTGTTAAGCCAGCTGCTGCTCGGCCTGGTCAACGGTTCGTTCTACGCGATGCTGTCGCTCGGCCTCGCGGTGATCTTCGGCCTGCTCAACGTGATCAACTTCGCGCACGGCGCGCTGTACATGATGGGCGCGTTCCTCGCCTGGATGGGGATGAACTATTTCGAAGTCAATTACTGGGTCATGCTCATCGCCGCGCCGCTGCTGGTCGGCCTGTTCGGCATCGTCATCGAAAAGACCATGCTGCGCTGGCTGTACCAGCTCGACCACCTGTACGGCCTGCTGCTGACGTTTGGCATCACGCTCATGGTCGAGGGCCTGTTCCGCTCGTTCTATGGCGTGTCCGGCCAGCCGTATTCGGTGCCCGACGCCTTGGCCGGCGCATTCAACCTCGGCTTCATGATCCTGCCGAAATACCGTGCCTGGGTGGTGGTGGCTTCCCTGGCGGTGTGTCTGGCGACCTGGTTCGTGATAGAGAAGACCAAGCTGGGTGCCTATCTGCGTGCCGGCACCGAGAACCCGAAGCTGGTGGAAGCCTTCGGCATCAATGTGCCGCTGATGGTCACGCTGACCTATGGCTTTGGCGTGGCGCTGGCAGCCTTTGCCGGCGTGCTGGCCGCGCCGGTGATCCAGGTATCGCCGCTGATGGGCAGCAACCTGATCATCGTGGTGTTCGCGGTAGTGGTGATCGGCGGCATGGGTTCCATTCTCGGCTCGATCATCACCGGCCTCGCCCTGGGCGTGATCGAAGGCTTTACCCGCGTGTTTTATCCGGAACTGTCCGCCACCGTGGTGTTCATCATCATGGCCATCGTGCTGATGATCCGGCCGGCCGGACTGTTCGGCAAAGAGAAGTAATCCAGAAGTCACTCGAAACGGTTCAACCATGAACAAGAAAATCGGTTACGCAATCGCCTTCATCGCCGCCCTGGGTTTGCCCTTCGTGATGTACCCGGTGTTCCTGATGAAGGTGCTGTGCTTCGCGCTGTTCGCCTGCGCCTTCAACCTGCTGCTCGGTTTTACCGGGTTGCTGTCGTTCGGCCATGCGGCCTTCTTTGGCGGCGCCGGTTATGCTGCAGGCTATGTGCTGCGCGACCTGGGCTTGCCGTTCGAGCTGGGCCTTCTTCTGGGCACGGCGGCCGGGGCGGCCATCGGCCTGATCATGGGCTTGCTGGCGATCCGCCGCCAGGGTATCTATTTCGCGATGATCACGCTGGCGTTGGCGCAGATGCTGTATTTCGTGTGCCTGCAGGCGCCGTTTACCGGCGGCGAGGATGGCTTGCAGGGCGTGCCGCGCGGCCGCCTGCTGGGCATGGTCGATCTGTCCAACGATCTCGTGCTGTACTACGTGGTGCTGGCGATCTGCATCGCCGGCTTTGCGCTGATCATGCGTACGGTGCACTCGCCGTTCGGCCAGGTGCTCAAGGCAGTCAAGGAAAACGAGCCGCGCGCCATTTCCCTGGGCTATGACGTCGACAAGTACAAGCTGCTGGCGTTCGTGCTGTCGGCCACGCTGGCCGGCTTGGCCGGGGCCACCAAGACAGTCGTGCTCGGCTTCGAGACGCTCACCGACGTGCACTGGACCATGTCGGGCCTGGTGATCCTGATGACGCTCGTTGGCGGCATGGGCACCCTGGTCGGGCCAATCGTGGGCGCGGTGATCATCATCGCACTGGAAAACAAGCTGGGCGAGCTGGGCAACTGGCTGGCCACGCTCACCAGCGTCGAATGGTTCCGTTCGATCGGCGACTCGGTCACCATCGTCACCGGTTTTATCTTCATCGTCTGCGTGCTGCTGTTCCGCCGCGGGATCGTGGGCGAGATCGGCGCGCTGTTCAAGCGTCCGCGCGCGGGCGCGCATTAATGGCAGGCATAGGGTAGGGCGTGCCTCGGCACACCCTACCCGTTCTCATCGTTCGCGGCCAAATCCGCTTTACAGCGCCGCTGCATAGATCGCACGCGCATCCGCGCGCGTCACTTCCCTCGGATTGTTGGTCAACAGTCGCGTCTGCAACATCGCGTCGTCCGCCAGGCGATCGAGATCGGCCTCAGCAATGCCGACCTCACGCAACCGGGTTTCAATGCCGGTTTTCCTGGCGATCGTATCCATCCTGTCGATCAAGGCCTGGGTGCGCGCTTCGGCGCTGCCACTGATTCCCGGTGCGACGATTTCAGCCAGCTCCGCGTAGAGATTGGAAGCATGCGGCGCGTTAAAACGCAGTACGTGCGGCAATACAAGCGAATTGGACAAGCCGTGCGGCACATGGAATATGCCGCCGATCGGATAGGCGAGGGCATGCACGGCGGCGCATGGCGCATTGGCGAATGATTGTCCGGCGAGCATTGCGCCCAGCAGCATGGCTTGGCGCGCGGCCAGATTCCTGCCATCTTCGCAGGCAGTGATAATATTACTTGAAAGCAATGAAATTGCCTGGCACGCCAGCATGTCAGACAAGGGATTCTTTTTGTGCTTGGTCGTGTACGCCTCGATGGCATGTACCATGGCGTCGATGCCGGTGGCGGCGGTGACCTTGGGTGGCAAGCCGACCGTCAATTCTGCATCGAGGATCGCGAGGTCGGCATACAACTGCGGCGACACAACCCCCATCTTGGTCGTGGCGCCGGTCGTGACGATGGCGATGGGGGTGACCTCGGAGCCGGTTCCGGCAGTCGTTGGCACTTGCACCAGTGGAAGGCGGGAGCCTTTGACATTGCCGATGCCATACATGGTTTTCAATTCCTGCTCGCTGCCCGCCAATACGGCGATCAGCTTGGCAACGTCCATCGAACTGCCGCCGCCGATGCCGATGACGATATCGGTTTCATTCTTTTTAGCTTCAGTAACGGCATGCTGCACCACTGTTTCCGGTGGGTCGGCGACAACGTCGGAATAGATGGCGACTGCCAAGCCGGCGGCGCGCAGGCTGGAAATCGGTGCTTCGATCAAGCCGGTTTTCAAAAAGCCGGCATCGGTGACGATCAGGGCGCGGCGTACATCTGGAAACTGTTGGGAAACGAGCGCACCGATGTTTTTTATTGCGCCGGTTTCACTCACGAGATGAGGGACGGTACTGAATGCAAATGCTCTGAACGCTGCCATGCTGGTCATGATGTCTCCTGAGAGTTGGTTTTTTATTGTAGCAAGCCGAAGATCGATGTGCCCGCGGCTCATCGGCATCGCCTTCGCTCCCTTGAAAATGGGAGATGGCGATTATTGCGCGCATAGAGAAAGTGACGGGCAGACAGCACTGTGGTGGATTTGGTATAGCGGGCAAATGCGCGCACGGATAGGATTATTATTTTCTAGGTGTAATATCCTCGCCCTGTTCGATGGCGCTTCCGAAGCAGTAAGTGTAAGTGCAGCGGATGTTTCACGTGAAACATTACGTATAACTGGAGTAACAATGTTTGAGCCGACCGTGATTTTTCAGCGCACTCAAGCTGGGCGCGACGAGATTTATGAAAAGCAGCGTCGTCTGACACAGAGCGAGCGGCTCGTGCTGATTATGGTCGATGGAACGACGTCTTATCAGGGAGTGCGCAACAAGCTGCCAGTACTGACCGAAGAACGCTTCCAGAGGGCACTAACCACCTTGCATAAAAAGGAGTTGATTCTGGAAGTGTTCCTTCCCATCGAAGGACAGCAACCGGAAGAAATGGAGCAAACGGTCATAGACCGTTTCATTCAACAGGAATCTACCGATCCGCTGACGATCATTTCCTTCGATCCCGAAGAGGATTTCGGCATCTTCGGCCCGGCCATTTCTGCCACCAACATGCCGCAGCAGCAGGGCGCACAGCGGCTGGTTTGGTTACCTGGAGCTGCGCAGGAACCGGCTTTTGTGGGGGCACCGGCCGGGACTATTTCTCCTGTGACCACGACCGGCATCATGGACGAGGCGTTGATCGAGCAAGCCGACGCGCTAGGAGCCGAGGTGAGGGCGCAACGCCCGCAATACGCGAACCCGATTGAACACATGCGCGACTTTGACAAGCCGCGCCGTGCATCGGCGAGTCGCCAACAGGCAGTTGCCGCAACTCCGGGAAAACGAGAAAAACTACACTGGGGTTATTGGATGATCGGCATCGGCTTCGCCTTTATTATTGGTTTCCTGCTTGCCCGTTTCACTAATTAACATAAAAAACTTTCATCCAGGGTGTGCGCCGCATCCTAATGTCGTTAATACTGTTTCACGTGAAACAAAAACGCTCACCGAAATAGCAGGCGGCGCAGGCGATACAAGAAAAAGCCTTATAATCTCGCCTCCAGGCATGCAAACTGCCAGTCCAAATCCCGGAGCGCGCCATGTATGGCACATCCCGCACTCCAGTCTCGCCGAGGCGAACTATGTTTTTTCCTACAGAATTTGACGTCATTGTTGTCGGCGGCGGCCATGCTGGCACCGAGGCTGCGCTAGCTTCTGCCCGCATGGGACAGAAAACCTTGTTACTCACCCATAACATCGAAACACTGGGACAAATGTCCTGCAATCCCTCGATTGGTGGCATCGGCAAGGGCCACTTGGTCAAGGAAGTCGATGCGCTTGGGGGCGCCATGGCGATCGCGACCGATGAAGCCGGAATCCAGTTCCGCATCCTGAATTCGTCCAAGGGACCTGCCGTGCGCGCCACCCGCGCCCAGGCCGACCGCATCCTGTACAAGAAGGCGATTCGCGGGCGGCTGGAAAACCAGCCCAATCTATGGTTGTTTCAGCAAGCCGTTGACGACTTGATGGTCGAAGGCGATCGCGTGGTCGGCGCTGTTACTCAAGTCGGCATTCGTTTTCGCAGCCGAGCAGTGGTCCTTACGGCAGGGACCTTTCTTGATGGAAAAATCCACGTCGGCCTCAACAACTACTCGGCTGGACGTGCCGGCGATCCGCCGGCGATTTCCCTGTCTGCGCGCTTAAAGGAATTGAAGCTGCCGCAAGGGCGCCTGAAGACTGGCACGCCACCGCGCATCGACGGCCGCACGATCGACTTTTCCGTTCTGGAAGAACAGCCGGGCGACCTCGATCCAATCCCGGTGTTTTCCGTGATGGGGTCCGTCGATCTGCATCCTCGGCAATTGCCATGCTGGGTCACCCACACCAACGAGCGCACGCATGACATTATCCGCAACGGCCTGGACCGCAGCCCAATGTACACCGGCGTCATCGAGGGTGTCGGCCCACGCTATTGCCCGTCGATTGAAGACAAGATCCATCGATTTGCCGACAAGAATGCGCACCAAATATTCCTGGAACCGGAAGGCCTGACCACGAACGAGTTTTATCCAAACGGGATTTCGACCAGCCTGCCGTTCGATGTGCAACTCGACTTGGTGCACTCGATGCGCGGCTTGGAAAATGCCCATATTCTGCGGCCTGGCTATGCCATCGAATACGATTACTTCGACCCGCGCGGCTTGAAGTCCTCTCTGGAAACCAAGGCTATTCAGGGATTGTTTTTTGCCGGCCAGATCAATGGCACCACCGGCTATGAAGAAGCGGCGGCGCAAGGCTTGCTCGCCGGTCTCAACGCTGCACTCTACACGCAGGGGCGCGAAGCGTGGACGCCGCGCCGCGACGAAGCCTATCTCGGCGTGCTGGTCGATGACTTGATCACGAAAGGCGTGCAAGAGCCGTACCGCATGTTTACCAGCCGCGCCGAATACCGGTTAAGCCTGCGGGAAGATAATGCCGATATGCGCCTGACCGAAATCGGGCGGCAGCTCGGATGTATTGGGGATGCCCAATGGGCCATGTTCGAACGGAAACGCGATGCCGTGGCGCGTGAACTGGAGCGCCTCAAATCCACCTGGGTCAATCCCCGTCTAGTGGAAGAATCGGAAGCCGAACGTGTGTTGGGAAAGGCTATCGAGCGCGAGTATGCGCTCACTGATTTGCTGCGCCGCCCGAATGTGAGTTACGACAACCTGATGACGCTGAAAGGGGTGAACGGCCAGGAACTGGCGGGGCCCGGCGTATCCGACGAAGCGGTCAAGGAGCAAGTCGAAATCCAGGTCAAGTACGCAGGCTATATCGACCGTCAGGCGCGCGAAGTCGAGCGTCACGATTATTACGAAAATCTCAAATTGCCTGCCAGCTTGGACTACATGGAAGTACGCGGACTCTCGATTGAAGTACGGCAAAAGCTGAATAAACACCGGCCAGAAACACTGGGGCAAGCTTCCCGCATTTCCGGTGTAACACCTGCGGCGATTTCCTTGCTGCTGGTCCACTTGAAAAAGGGTGGTTTCAAGGAATTTGCGGCGGCTTGATATGCGCGAATTTGACCGAAACAAGTTGCAACAGGTGTTGCACGTCGGAGTACAGGCACTGCATCTGTCGCTTAGCGACACGCAGCTGTCGCAGCTGCTCGATTATCTCGCATTGCTGGCGAAGTGGAACAGTGTGTACAACCTGACCGCCGTACGTGACCCGATGCAAATGGTGACGCAACACCTGCTCGATTCGCTCGCAGTGTTGCCTGCCTTCGCCCATGCGCACAACATCCTTGATGTGGGGGCTGGTGGCGGCTTGCCCGGTATTGTCCTGGCCATCGCACGTCCCGACATGCGCGTTTCGCTGATCGACACCGTGCACAAGAAAACCGCCTTTCTCACTCAAGTCAAAGCAGAGCTGCACCTGGCCAATGTTCAGGTGTATACCGGTCGCGTCGAACAATTGCAGGTGCCACAAAAGTTCGATGTGATCACGTCGCGCGCATTCGCCGATCTGTCCGACTTCGTCAGCTGGTCCGGTCACTTGTTGCAGGAACAGGGATGTTTCATCGCCATGAAAGGTATCGCGCCAGACGCGGAAATCGCACGCCTGCCTGCTCCGTGGCAAGTGGTTAAGGTAAGTGCATTACAGGTGCCGGACCTGCATGCGGAACGGCATCTTGTCTTCATTCAACGGAGGGAGCCACAATGATCGACATGTTTCACGCCCTTGGCATCACTGACGTACGGCAATTAATTATTGCCACCATGGTGTTTCTCATGCTGCCCGGGCCCGGGACGTTTTGCGTGCTGACATCCACCGGCAAGCATGGTGTGCGCGGCGGTTTTGTTTCGCTGGCTGGACTGATGCTGGGCGATGTCGTCCTGATGTTTCTCGCTGCAATCGGTGTGGCGGCCCTGTTGCAGGCGAACCCGTTATTGTTCAAAGGTATGCAGTACCTCGGTGCCGCTTATCTGGCTTACCTCGGCATCCGACTGATGATCGCGAAACCGGAGCAGGGTGGCGGAGCCGTACCATTTTCGAATGCCGCTGATTTTCGCCGCGGATTTCTCGTTACCTTGATTAACCCGAAAGCGATTGTGTTTTATATGGCTTTCTTTCCATTGTTTATCGATCCTGCCACCCATCAAGGCAGTGCGACTTTCATCGCAATGGGAATCGTGATTTCCAGCTGCACCTTGTTTTACGGCAGCCTATTAGTACTTATTGGCAATGTTGCTGCGCGCAAGCTTGCGCGCAATCGGCGTATTGCCGCATATGCATCGAAAGCGGCTGGCGTGTTTCTGATCGGCTTTGGCATCAAACTCACTACCAATTAAAACCCCATGGCAAAAATCTTCTGCGTCGCCAACCAGAAAGGCGGCGTCGGCAAAACCACCACTGCCGTCAATCTCGCCGCCGGCTTGGCCCAACTCGATCAGCGCGTATTGCTGATCGATCTCGACCCTCAAGGCAACGCGACCATGGGTGCCGGCATCAACAAGTCCGAACTCGACGCATCGGTTTATGAAGTGCTGCTGGGATTGTCCGATATCAAGACTGCGCGCAAGACTGACGGCAACGGCGGCTTTCACGTGTTACCCGCCAACCGTGAACTGGCAGGCGCGGAAGTGGAAATGGTGGAACTCGAGAACCGGGAAAAGCGCTTGAAAGATGCTGTTGCCGCAGTCGATGCCGAGTACGATTTTGTGCTGATCGATTGCCCGCCCGCGCTGTCGATGCTCACGCTCAACGGCTTGTGCGCCGCGCACGGCGTGATCATCCCGATGCAGTGCGAGTATTACGCACTGGAAGGCTTGTCCGACCTAGTCAACACCATCAAGAAAGTGCACGCGAAGCTCAATACCGACCTGAAGATCATCGGCTTGCTGCGCGTAATGTTTGATCCGCGCATGACCCTGTCGCAGCAAGTGTCGGCACAGCTGGAACAGCATTTCGGCGACAAGGTTTTTAAGACCATTATCCCGCGCAACGTGCGCCTGGCCGAAGCCCCGTCCTACGGCATGCCCGGCGTGTCCTTCGATCCCTCGTCCAAGGGCGCGCAAGCCTATATCGCGTTCGGTGCCGAGATGGTTCAGCGCATCAAATCCATGTAACTGAAGAAGCTTATGGCTACCAAAAAATCCAAGGGACTCGGGCGCGGGCTCGATGCATTGCTCGGCGGCTCCTCCGACTTCGAGGAAGCGGTTCCCAATGTGCAGGGCGCGCCTGCGACCCTCCATGTAGCGCAACTGCAGGCCGGCAAGTACCAGCCGCGCACGCGCATGGATGAGGGCGCGTTGAACGAGTTGGCCGCCTCGATCAAGGCGCAGGGCTTGATGCAGCCGATCCTGGTGCGCCCGATTGCACACAACGGCACCGACAAGTACGAAATCATTGCCGGCGAGCGCCGCTTTCGCGCCGCCCAGATCGCCGGCCTGACCGATGTCCCGGTGCTGGTCAAGGATGTCGACGACCAAGCCGCCGCCGCCATGGCGCTGATCGAAAACATCCAGCGCGAAGACTTGAACCCGCTGGAAGAGGCGCAAGGCATCCAGCGCCTGATCACCGATTTCAGTTTCACTCATGAGCAGGCCGCCGGCGCGGTCGGCCGCTCGCGCAGCGCCGTGTCCAACCTGCTGCGCCTGTTGAATCTAGCCAAGCCGGTGCAAACCATGCTGATGGCCGGCGACATCGACATGGGCCATGCGCGCGCCTTGCTGGCGGTCGATGCCGCGACCCAGATCACGCTGGCAAACCAGGTCGTCGCCAAGCGCATGTCCGTGCGCGATGCCGAAAAGCTGGTGGCGAAGGCATCCGACGAAGCGACGGCCAAACCGCGCAATGGCAAGGAAAAGTCGCGCGACATTGCCCGCCTGGAAGAAGAGTTGTCCGATGCGCTAGCCACCCAAGTCGCCATCAAGCTCGGCGCGAAGAACAAGGGCCAGCTCGTCATCGATTTCGCGAACCTCGATGCACTGGACGGACTGATCGCAAAGCTGCGAGGCGAGTAGGGCCATTGCGGCAGGGCGAGTAACAGAGCGGGTTGTTGCCCGCTCTTTTTTCATGTCTATAGAAAAGTATTACCTCGAGCGTCATTGGGGTGCGGCGCATGCCTTGCTAACCTAGATAACGATGTGGACAGGTACGACGGAAGCATGCACTACCGTAGTTTTACGGTAGGGGACTGCTCAAATTTCGTCGCGGCAAAGGTTTGACGCTCACTGTGGAAAACACTTATAATCCCGTGGTTTCACAAAAATGCACCACCAGGAAACACCGCGGCCCGTAGCGAGAGTCTGAATAGAACAAAGGCTCCCCGGATTGCACGATTTTGGACCCTTATGCTGCGCATCGTCCTGCTGCAATTTGCGACTACGGTCATCGCCGGACTGATTGCCGGCATGCTTGGCGGAGTGCATGCGCTGATATCCGCGCTTCTCGGTGGGCTGTGCTGTGTAGTGCCGAACGGCTTGTTTGCCTTGCGACTGTTTACGAACGCGCAAAAGCCGGGCGCTGTCAATCCGATGACTTTTTTCATCGGCGAGTTTATTAAGATTGCATTGACCATTGCGCTGCTGGGCGCGGTGGTCTGGCTGTACCGCGATTTGAACTGGCTGGCGCTGATCGCCGCCTTCATCGTGGCGCTGAAGAGTTACATCATCTTATTATTTAGGCACTGACATGGCAAACGAACTGGCTGAAGCAGCGGGCCACGCTGCAGAACACGCCCCCACCGCGTCCGAATATATCGTCCACCACCTCGGACATCTCTCCACCCATCATCAAGAAAAGATCGTCGATTTTTCAATCATCAACATGGACACCGTGTTCTGGTCCATCGCGATGGGCGTGGTCGGCTGCCTGTTGATGTGGCTGGCCGCACGCAAGGCAACGTCCGGCGTGCCAAGCCGCTTCCAGGCGTTCGTCGAAATGGTCGTGGAAATGGTCGAAGACCAGTCCAAGTCGATCATCCACGGCGACCGCACCTTCATCGCTCCGCTCGCGCTGACCGTATTCGTCTGGGTCGCGCTGATGAACTCGCTCGACTTCCTGCCGGTGGACCTGTTCTCCGGCATCTTCCGCCTGCTTGGCATCGAAACCCACCATCGCGTGGTGCCGACCGCCGACCTGAATGGCACGCTCGGCATGTCGCTCGGTGTGCTGGCCGTGGTGATCTACTACAACCTCAAGATCAAGGGCGTCGGCGGCTGGCTGCATGAGTGGCTTGCGGCACCGTTCGGCATCTACATGGCGCCGTTCAACGTGCTGCTGAACCTGATCGAATACCTGGCACGCACCGTTTCCCTCGGCATGCGACTTTTCGGCAACATGTACGCCGGCGAACTGCTGTTCCTGCTGATCGCATTGCTGGGCTCGATGGCCACCGCCTTCGGCTTCATCGGCCAGGTGATTGCCGGCTCCGCATGGGCGATCTTCCACATTCTGATCGTGTTCCTGCAAGCCTTCATCTTCATGATGCTGACGCTCGTGTATATCGGCCAGGCCCACGAAGCCCACTAAAGAATCGAAAGATAGTAGCTGTAATTTTTTAGTTTTTTATTTTTAACCTTAACCTTCTGAAGGAAATCAAATGACTGACATCTCTTTTGTTGCTCTGGCTTGCGGCTTGATCATCGGCCTGGGTGCTATCGGTGCTTGTATCGGTATCGCTCTGATGGGTGGTAAGTACCTGGAAGCCTCCGCACGTCAGCCGGAATTGATGAATACCCTGCAGACCAAGATGTTCCTGCTGGCCGGTCTGATCGACGCGGCGTTCCTGATCGGTGTTGGTATCGCAATGCTGTTCGCATTCGCAAATCCGTTCATCGCGAAGTAATACGGCTTATAGCTGATTTCCATCCGCCGAACCCTCCTGGTTCGGCGCTCGTTATTCTGAGAAGGAAAACACCGTGAACCTGAATGCAACCTTGTTTGCGCAGTTCGTGGTCTTCTTCGTCCTCGCGTGGTTCACGATGAAATTCGTGTGGCCGCCGCTGATGAAAGCGCTCGACGAACGTGCTGAGAAGATCGCGAATGGTTTGGCCGCCGCCGACCGTGCCAAGACAGAGATGGCTGCCGCCGAAAAGCGCGCGCAGGCTGAACTGACTTCCGCCCGCGACGAAGGCCAGAAGCGTATCGGCGACGCTGAAAAGCGCGCTGCAGCAATTATCGAAGAAGCCAAGAAGACTGCATCTGACGAAGCCGCGCGCATCCTCGCCGCTGCCAAAGCAGACGCAGAACAGCAAGTGATTCGTGCACGTGACGAACTGCGCGCGCAGGTCGCGACCCTCGCGGTCAAAGGCGCCGAGCAGATTCTGAAACGTGAGGTAAATGCAGCGGCGCACGCCGATCTGCTGAACCAACTGAAGACTGAGCTGTAATCATGGCCGAACTCGCAACGATTGCTCGTCCTTACGCAGAAGCACTGTTCCGTGTAGCCCAATCCGGCGATCTCGCCGCCTGGTCCGACCTCGTGTCGGAGATGGCCGCCGTTGCCGCTCTCCCTGACGTCAAGTCATTCGCCAGCAATCCGAAAATCCCGGATCAGCAGGTTGTCGAAACGTTCCTGTCGCTGTTGAAGTCCAAGGTTTCCCCCGAAGCGAAAAACTTCGTCGGGATGCTGGTCGAAAACGGCCGTCTGACGCTGTTGCCGGAAATCGGCGCGCAATTCCACGCATTGAAGAATGCGGCGCAAGGTGCAGCCGATGCGGAAATCACGAGCGCGTTCGAGTTGACCGGCGCTCAGGTGAACGACCTGGTGGCGACGCTGGAGAAGAAATTTGGCCGCAAGCTCAATCCGTCCGTGAAAGTGGATAGTTCGCTGATCGGTGGCGTACGCGTGGCAGTAGGCGACGAAGTGCTGGATACCTCGGTACGCGCCAAGCTGCAGCAAATGTACACCGCCCTGGCGTCGTGAGCCTGTCACGCTAGCGTAAGCAGAGAAACAAATTTTAGGAGTTATTATGCAACTCAACCCGTCTGAAATCAGCGAACTGATCAAGAGCCGGATTCAAGGCCTTGGCGAAGGCGCTGAGATTCGCAATCAAGGCACGGTCATTTCCGTGACCGACGGTATCTGCCGCATCCACGGTCTGTCCGACGCGATGCAAGGCGAGATGCTGGAATTCCCGGGCAACACCTTCGGCCTCGCACTGAACCTCGAGCGCGACTCCGTCGGCGCCGTTATCCTGGGTGAATACGAGCACATTTCCGAAGGCGACACCGTCAAGTGCACCGGCCGCGTGCTGGAAGTGCCGGTCGGCCCCGAACTGCGTGGCCGTGTGGTCAACGCCCTGGGCCAGCCGATCGACGGCAAAGGTCCGGTCAACGCCAAGCTGACCGACGTGATCGAAAAAGTGGCACCGGGCGTTATCGCGCGTCAGTCCGTGTCGCAACCGATGCAAACCGGCCTGAAGGCAATCGACTCGATGGTGCCGATCGGCCGCGGCCAGCGCGAGCTGATCATCGGCGACCGCCAAACCGGTAAGTCCGCCGTTGCGGTTGATGCGATCATCAACCAAAAGGGCCAGAACATGACGTGTATCTACGTCGCGATCGGCCAAAAGGCATCGACCGTCAAGAACATCGTGCGCGCGCTGGAACAGCACGGTGCGATGGAATACACGATCGTGGTTGCCGCCAACGCTTCCGAATCCGCCGCAATGCAATACATCGCCGCGTACTCCGGTTGCACCATGGGCGAATACTTCCGCGACCGCGGCGAAGATGCGCTGATCATTTATGACGATCTGTCCAAGCAAGCTGTGGCATACCGTCAGGTTTCGCTGCTGCTGCGCCGTCCGCCGGGCCGTGAAGCGTATCCGGGCGACGTGTTCTACCTGCACTCCCGTCTCTTGGAGCGCGCTGCTCGCGTGAACCCCGACTACGTCGAGAAGTTCACCAACGGCGCCGTCAAGGGCCAGACCGGTTCGCTGACCGCGCTGCCGATCATCGAAACGCAAGCCGGCGACGTATCCGCATTCGTTCCGACCAACGTGATTTCGATTACCGACGGCCAGATCTTCCTGGAGACCTCGCTGTTCAACGCCGGTATCCGTCCCGCGATTAACGCCGGTATTTCGGTGTCGCGCGTCGGCGGTGCTGCACAGACCAAGGTCATCAAGAATCTGTCCGGTGGTATCCGTACCGACTTGGCGCAGTACCGTGAACTGGCCGCGTTTGCGCAGTTCGCTTCCGACCTCGACGAAGCGACCCGCAAGCAGCTCGACCGTGGCGCACGCGTGACCGAACTCTTGAAGCAGACCCAGTACTCGCCGCTGCCGATTTCGCTGATGGGCGTATCGCTGTTCGCGGTGAACAAGGGTTACTTCGACGATATCGACGTGAAGCGCGTGCTGGCATTCGAAGCCGGCCTGCATAACTTCATGAAGACCAGCCACGCTGCTCTGCTGAAGAAGATTGAAGACACCAAGCAACTCGATAAAGACGGCGAAGCAGAACTCGCCGCCGCGATTGCCGCCTTCAAGAAAACCTTCTGATCACCGGGCTAAGGAGTAATTACTCATGGCTGCAGGCAAAGAGATACGCGGCAAGATCAAGAGCGTAGAAAGTACGAAGAAGATCACCAAGGCGATGGAAATGGTCGCCGCATCCAAAATGCGCAAGGCGCAGGACCGGATGCGTTCGGCCCGCCCGTACAGTGACAAGATTCGTAACATCGCCGCTCACTTGTCGCAAGCCAATCCAGAGTACACGCATCCGTTCCTGGTTCAGCAAAACGAAGCAAAGACGGTGGGTATCATCGTCGTCACGACCGACAAGGGTCTGTGCGGCGGCATGAACACCAACGTGCTGCGGATGGTGACCAACAAGGTGCGTGAACTCGAAGGTCAAGGCATCAAGACCGAAGCAGTCGCGATCGGCAACAAGGGTCTCGGTTTCCTCAATCGCATCGGCGCCAAGGTCGTGGCCCAGGCTGTCCAGCTCGGCGATACGCCGCATCTGGACAAGCTGATTGGCCCGGTCAAGGTCCTGCTCGATGCGTACGTGGAAGGCAAACTGGACGCGGTCTACCTGTTCTACACCAAGTTCATCAACACGATGAAGCAAGAGTCGCGGATGGATCAACTCCTGCCTCTGGCGTCCGAAAAGATGGAAGCGGACAAGACGTCACTGGCATGGGACTACATCTACGAGCCGGATGCGCAAAGTGTGATCGATGAACTCCTGGTGCGTTATGTCGAGGCGCTGATTTACCAGTCCGTCGCGGAAAACATGGCGTCCGAGCAATCGGCGCGCATGGTCGCGATGAAGGCAGCGTCCGACAACGCAGGTAACGTGATCGGCGAGCTGAAACTGGTCTATAACAAGACCCGTCAGGCCGCGATTACCAAGGAACTGTCCGAGATCGTCGCCGGTGCGGCAGCGGTTTAACTAAAAGAATTAACTTATATTGAAGGAACGAAAATGGCTGATGGCAAAATCGTTCAGTGTATCGGCGCCGTGGTGGACGTAGAGTTCCCGCGTAACGCGATGCCCAAGGTGTACGACGCCTTGAAAATGGAAGGCTCCGAGCTGACCCTGGAAGTGCAGCAGCAGCTGGGTGACGGCGTGGTCCGTACCATTGCGCTGGGCTCTTCCGAAGGTCTGCGCCGCGGCATGATGATCAAGAACACCGGCGCGCCGATCTCGGTGCCGGTTGGTCCGGCAACCCTGGGCCGCATCATGGACGTGCTGGGCAACCCGATCGACGAGCGTGGTCCGGTCAATGCAGCAACGACCGCATCGATCCACCGCAAGGCTCCGCAATACGACGAGCTGTCCCCGTCGCAAGAGTTGCTGGAAACCGGCATCAAGGTTATTGACCTGGTGTGCCCGTTCGCCAAGGGTGGTAAGGTCGGTCTGTTCGGCGGTGCAGGTGTGGGCAAGACCGTGAACATGATGGAACTGATCAACAACATCGCGAAGGCGCACTCCGGTCTGTCCGTGTTCGCCGGCGTGGGTGAGCGTACCCGTGAAGGTAACGACTTCTACCATGAAATGGCGGACTCGAAGGTTGTGGACCTCGAGAACCTGGGCAACTCCAAGGTCGCGATGGTGTATGGCCAGATGAACGAGCCGCCGGGCAACCGTTTGCGCGTGGCGCTGACCGGTCTGACCATTGCGGAATCGTTCCGTGATGAAGGCAAGGACGTTCTGTTCTTCGTCGACAATATCTACCGTTACACGCTGGCCGGTACCGAAGTGTCCGCGCTGTTGGGCCGTATGCCTTCCGCGGTGGGTTACCAGCCGACGCTGGCCGAAGAAATGGGCCGTCTGCAAGAGCGTATTACCTCGACCAAGACCGGTTCGATCACCTCGATCCAGGCAGTGTACGTGCCAGCCGACGACTTGACCGACCCGTCCCCGGCGACGACCTTCGCGCACTTGGACTCGACCGTGGTTCTGTCGCGTGACATCGCAGCTCTCGGTATTTATCCGGCGGTTGACCCGCTGGACTCGACCTCGCGTCAGCTCGACCCGAACGTGGTCGGCGCCGAGCACTACGAGACCGCACGCGCCGTTCAGGGCACGCTGCAGCGCTACAAGGAACTGCGCGACATTATCGCGATTCTGGGCATGGACGAACTGGCACCGGAAGACAAGCTGGTGGTGGCGCGCGCTCGTAAGATGCAGCGTTTCCTGTCGCAGCCGTTCCACGTTGCTGAAGTGTTTACCGGCTCGCCCGGTAAGTACGTTTCGCTGAAGGATACGATCAAGGGTTTCAAGATGATCGCCTCCGGCGAACTCGATCACCTGCCGGAACAAGCGTTCTACATGGTCGGCACGATCGAAGAAGCAATCGAAAAAGCCAAGAAGATCCAGTAATGCCGGTTAGCTCCTCTTCCTAGCGGAGGGGAGCAATTAAGCGGTCTGGTCTTCAGACGAACAACAAAGGTTCTAACATGGCACACACTATTCACGTAGACGTCGTCTCCGCCGAAGAAGAAATCTTCGCCGGCGAAGCCGAGTTCGTCGCGTTGCCGGGTGAAGCGGGCGAGCTGGGTATCTATCCCCAGCACACGCCGCTGATCACGCGCATTCGGCCGGGTGCGGTGCGCATCAAGGTGCCGGGCCAGGCGGAAGATGAGTTTGTCTTCGTCGCCGGCGGCATTCTCGAAGTGCAACCGAACGGCGTCACCGTGCTGGCCGATACCGCGATCCGCGGTCACGACCTGGACGAGGCAAAGGCGACCGAAGCGAAGAAATTGGCGGAAGAAACGTTGTCGAACAAGGACTCGAAAATCGATTATGCGAAAGCGCAGGCTGAATTGGCCGCCGCGATCGCACAATTGGCAGCGATCGAGAAATTGCGCAAGAAACGCTGATGATGCAGGCAGTACAATGAAAGGCAGCTTCGGCTGCCTTTTTTTGTTTTGGCGCCTACTGCGTGCTCGCCGCCCGGCCTGCGCGCATGCGTCGCCTGCACCGAAACTTCGTTTTGTGTCGTTATGTGACGCGGGATTCCCATGATGCTGGATGCAGATGCGATTCGAGCCTTGCTCACCGAAAGCCGCACCATCGCGGTGGTCGGCCTTTCCACCAAACCAGAACGCCCGAGCTACGGCGTGGCCAAGTACCTGCAGCTGCACGGCTACCGTGTCGTCCCGGTCAATCCGACGCACGCGGGCGAACATATCCTCGGCGAATATTGCCATGGCACGCTGACGCAGGCCGCCGATGCAGTCATGCGCGCAGGCGCGCGAATCGACATCATCGATTGCTTTCGCAAGTCGGAACACGTGGCGCCGGTCGTCGACGAAGCGATTGCCGTCGGCGCGCGCTGCGTATGGATGCAGCTGGGCGTGATCGATCACGCCGCCGCCACCAAGGCAGAGACCGCTGGCCTGGCCGTGGTGATGGACAAGTGCATCAAGATCGAACATGCGTTCGTCATGCGTTGAATGCCCGCCAAGTTGCGCCGCTACCTGCCTGAACTGATTGCACTGCCATTGCTGCCCGTTCTGATCGCGCAGGGGCATCGCACGCGCCGCATCACCCCGCGCCTGCCCGAAGCGGGCGGGCCATGCGCGGGTATTGCCGGCACCGGCGCAGGCGAGCCACTGTCTCTGCTGACGGTTGGCGAGTCGCCGGTGGCCGGGGTGGGGGTGGCCACGCATGAAGAAGCGATCACCGGCCAGCTGGCGCGCGTCTTGGCGGTACGCCTGCAGAGGGCCGTCCACTGGCGTGCCTGCGGCAGCAACGGCGTCACCGTGCGCGAGGCGCTGCAGCAGGTCGTGCCCTCCATTCCCGCGCAGGCGGTCGATATCGCGCTGGTGGCGTTCGGCGTCAACGACACCACCGCGTTTCATCCGGTACGCCGCTGGCAGTCCGATCTGCGTGCATTGTTGCAAGCTGTCGACGCGCGCTGCGCCCCGCGCTTGCTGCTGCTGTCCGGCGTGCCGCCGGTCGCCCATTTCCCCGCGCTGCCGCAGCCACTACGCTGGGTCATGGGTCTCAAATCCGCCGCACTGGACGCCGCCGCACGCGAAATGGCGCCGCACCTGCCGCGCGCGTTGTACGTACCGCTCGAACTGGCGGTACGCGACACGAGCATGCTGGCCGTGGACGGCTATCATCCGTCGGCTAAAGGCTGTGCTGCCTGGGCCAAGCTGCTGGCGGATGCATGTCTTTCGCATCTCGGCGGGCAAGCAACCCATGCCGGTTAAGCGCATTACCGCCGCCATAGCTGGCAGCGCTACGCCGACAGCATGACGCGATTGCGGCCTTCCTTCGCGCCGTACAAGGCCAGGTCCGCTTCCTGCAGCAGCATGTCGAAATCCTTGTGTCGTCCCGGCTTGAGAGACGCCACGCCGACGCTGACCGTCACCCGGTCTGCCACGCTGGACGATTCATGCGGCAGGTTCATGTCCCACGCGGCTTGCCGTACGCGTTCGGCCAACTCCAGGGCCTGCCGGGTGTCCACCTGGGGCAGCAGCACTGCGAATTCTTCCCCTCCCAGACGCACCAGTACCTCGTCGACACGTCGAAACAGCGGGGTCAGGGCGGCCGCCAAAGCTGTCAGGCAGCGATCGCCCTGCGCGTGGCCGTAGGTATCGTTGTAGCGCTTGAATTCGTCGATGTCGCACATCAGCACCGACAGCGGCGCATCGCTGCGCAAGGCACGGCGGAATTCCACATCCTTGATGTCGTCGAAGTGGCGTCGATTGGCTAGTCCTGTCAACGGATCGTGCCGGCATAGCCGGTGCAGTTCCCGATTGGCCCGTTGTAGCGCTTGCTGGGCCTCCAGCAGGTTCAATTGCGCGGCCTTGTGGTCGAGCATGTTGGCCGACACGCGTGCCGCCAGTTCAAGCAGCCCTGCCTTTTCGCTGTCGGGAGCAATGACGCATCCGGTCAGGGCGAGCAGGCCGATGGTGTTGCCGTGAACCTCCACGCCGACCAGTGTATATGCGTCGTCTCCAAACAATGTCAGCAGGCGTGCGTCGCCGTCGCCCGAATCGCCGCACAGCCAGACGCGCGACTGGTGATTTGCGAGCAGACGCCGTGGAAGCATTTCCTCGGACAGGAAAACGTCGTTCTGGACGCCATGCATGCGCGGCGCCGGCCATCCGTTTTCAACCCTGAAGCCGCGCCGCCGGCGGTCATGCGTCAACAGCAGGCAGCGGCTGGCCGAAAAATATTCACGGAATGTGCCCAGGCCATGGTCAACTGCGCTGCTAGCCTGCGCCGGCGGCAGGTTGATGAATCGGGTCAGCACGCGAATGACCAGCGCATGAAAGCTGCGCAGGCGCTCGAGCGAATGGGTGCGCTCGGCCACCATACCGGCCAGCGAGTCGCGATGGGTGCGCAATTCCATTTCCAGTTCGCGCTGCCGGTTGATGTAGCCGGACAGTTGGCCGTGCAGCCCGTTGAAGGCATGGCATAACTGGTCGAGCTCGTCACGATAGGGGCGCTGGGCGCGATCAAGCACGATCGAGCGGCCTAGTGCGGTCGGGCGCAACAGCGAGACCTGGCCGGCCATGTGCGACAGGTGGCGCGTGACCAGGGTACTGATCAGCCAAGCCATCAGCAGGCCGAACGCCACCCCCTTGACGGCTTCGGCGCCGAGCACGCGCACGGCGTCTACCTGGAGCCGATGCAGGAAAGCGTGGCGGTCGACATGCAACAGCAGTTGCGCCACTATCTGATCCGGCCGTTCCGGGCTGAACAAGGCTTCCTGCCATGTCAGCGCCCCCTCCGCATCGGCGGCCTGCTTGCCGACCTGAATGGTCTGCCCGATCGACGTGCTCAGCGTCGCATGCCCGACCATCGGAAAATTCGCCAGCGCGTCGAGTTGAAGACGCACCGCCGGCATGTCCAAGTCCCACACGCTGTTGGCCAGGCTTTTGCGATAGCTGGCGGCGGCAAACCGCAACTGTTCGAGCGCAGCCTCGCGCTCGTCCACGTAATTAATCCCGATTAATACCGCGGTCATCAGCAGCGTGAAAAGCACGCTGTACAACAGCGCCCACGCCACCACTTGGCGGCGCAGAGGACGAAACGGTTTGGCGAGATCGGCGTCGCTGTTCATTGCAGCTCCCGCCGTAGGCTGAACCGGTAGCGGCGCAACCGCGGGCGCAGGTGCTTGGAGAACCGGCGGAAGTCCACCGATGAAAAATCCTCATTACCGAAACGCTCCAGAAATACGCGCGCACGCCGCTCGTCGAGCAGCAGGAACAGCTGTGGCCGCAACTGCAATCCTTCGCTTCTGAAATCCCGGCCATGGTGATAGTCGTACAACATCACGAGGCCGAACGCGCCGGCGGCAAAATGGCCGCCCGCCAATGCCGAGATGCGACCGTCCAGGCGCGCCTGCAGCACCTCCGGTGAGTTGTTGATAGCGGAAAACAGGAGGTCTTGGCCCGCTGTACGCCCGTCAGCTTCAGCAGCCTCCATCGCGCCATAAGCCATCAGGTCGCTCGCCGCCCAGAATGCATTCAACTGTGGATAGCGCAGCATCAGCGCCTGCGCCTGTTCCCGCGCGCGGGCGCGGTCCCAGTTGCCATATACGACTTGTTCCAGCACTACCGACGAATCGCCTGCGAATGCCCGGACAGCGCCGGCCAGACGCTGGGTCGCCGTCGGCGTCGCCTTGTCGCCGGCGATCGCCGCCACATGCACTTTGCCGTCGCTGGCAACCACACCCAGCCTGCGCGCCTGCTGCACCAGCTCCAAAGCACTCAAGCGCCCGGCTTCGGCGGCACTCGGCGTGAGCGAGCCGATCCAGTTGCGGTACTTTTGGCGCGGCTGGCCGAATTCCGCCACCTGCGCGCCCTCGAAGGTGCTGAACGTCACCAGTGTCTTGATGCCCGCCCGGTCGGCCAGCTTCAGCATTTCGCCGCCGGCCAGCTTTTCGTTGACGATCATGAGGTAATTCGGCTTGCGGCGGCGCTGCGTCACCTGCTGGACCAGCTCGATCATTTTCAGATGATCTCGCTCCGCATACAGCACCTCCAGCTCAATCCCAAGCTGCTGCGCCGCCGGCTGCATGAAGCGCGTGACGCTGCGCCAGAACGGTTCGTCCGACCGGCCCGGATTAATGAAGACAACGCTGAAAGCGGATGCCCATAACAACGGGCTTGCCAGGCCCAACAGCAATCCGACGCAGGCAGTAATCTGTCGGCGCATGCCATGCTCCTCTTCGCCCGCTGAATGCGAACGGCAGGAAATTGCTTTTTGTTAAATTAAACAAAGAATTGCCACTATAGCGATAGGGTTTTTCAAGCTGAAGCGTTTTTCGCGGTTTTGCTCAAAAGCATCGAGTTTTCGTGATCTGGATCAGCAGCAGGTCGGCGATAATGGCGGATTCATGAAAGAGATGCCATGACCGCCAAATTCGCTCCCCTCCAGAACGACACTTTCCTGCGCGCCTTGCTGCGCCAGCCGACCGAGTACACGCCGCTGTGGCTGATGCGCCAGGCAGGACGCTACCTGCCCGAATACTGCGCCACCCGCCGTCGCGCCGGCTCTTTCCTGGGCCTGGCCAAGAGCCCGGACTTCGCCACCGAAGTCACGCTGCAACCGCTGGATCGCTACGCGCTGGACGCCGCCATCCTGTTTTCCGACATCCTGACCGTGCCCGACGCCATGGGCTTGGGCCTGTATTTCGCCGAAGGCGAAGGCCCGAAATTCGAGCGCCCGCTGCGCGACGAGAAGGCGGTCATGGCGCTGCAGGCGCCGCCGCCGGGCGCGCTGCAATACGTGTTCGACGCCGTCACCCAGATCCGCACCGAATTGAATGGCCGGGTGCCGCTGATCGGTTTTTCCGGCAGCCCGTGGACGCTGGCCTGCTACATGGTCGAAGGCGGCGGCTCGGACGACTTCCGCACCGTGAAAACCATGCTGTACAACCGTCCCGACCTGATGCACCACATCCTCAAGACCAATGCGCAAGCGGTGGCGGCTTACCTGAATGCGCAGATCGAGGCAGGCGCGCAGGCGGTGATGATCTTCGACACCTGGGGCGGGGCGCTGGCCGACGGCATTTATCAACAGTTTTCGCTGGCCTACATGCGCGAGGTGGTGGCGCAACTGAAACGCGAGCATGACGGCGTCAAGATCCCGGCGATCGTGTTCACCAAGGGCGGCGGCTTGTGGCTGGAGGAAATCGCCGGCATCGGCGCCGACGCGGTGGGGCTGGACTGGACGGTGAACCTGGGGCAGGCGCGGGCGAAAGTCGGGCACAAGGTGGCGCTGCAGGGCAACCTCGATCCGAACGTGCTGTTTGCCGGCCCCGAGCAGATCCGGGCGCAAGTGCGCAGGCTGCTGGAATCGTTCGGCCAGCCGCAGGCCGGTGCCGGGCACGTGTTCAACCTCGGCCATGGCATTTCGCAATTCACCCCGCCGGAAGCAGTCGCCGTGCTGGTCGATGCCGTGCACCAGATGAGCCGGGAAATGCGTGCGTCCACCTGATGCCAAGTGGTTACTGCCCGCATGCAAAATGTGTCTTCGGGTGAACAGAAACGGACCAACTTAAAGTGGTTTATTCACAGAGATGCGCTTGTGCATTGCAGCACGAAAATTTATTTTTATCTACTTTTCCAGCCCGCATTCGATTTATAACTCGTTGATTTCAAACGACTTAATTTTTGCTTTTCAATTTAGCATTTTATCGAAACCCGCATAAAACCTGGGTTCGCGGGCTGTCAAGAGGGGCTTGTCCACAAAGTTATCCACAGAGTTTGTGGATAGTTAAAAAAGCGCTTATGAAACGGGTAGTTAGATCACTTTCTGAAAAAACGCATTAAGTTTTCAATCCGTCTATTTCATTCCCTTGATGCAATGCCCTCTCTTGACACGCTTCGCAATGTCAAGGGAGAAAAAGTAGCGGTGCAATTTGTTGACGAAGATGTAAGCGGTTTTGCCCACATCAATGTGCGCGAAGTCAGAGCGCCGGAACTAAAAGACGCCACGCCGACACAACTTATTCACACCAACAACTTGCATAGAATCTAAAGAGATGCAACAAATTTTTTCCGCGAAATATTTTTTTGCCATCAAGGCGATTTTTTAAGTCATTGATTTGAAAAGTAATTTTTCCTGCTTTTCAAATGGGCAATTTGTTAAAACCCGCATGAACGCTGGTGTTTCTGGCTGTCAAGAGGGGCTTGTCCACAAAGTTATCCACAGAGTTTGTGGATAGCTGGAAAAATCCTTACAAATCTAGGATTTATCCGAATTTTTCAATCATTACATTACGCCGTTTGTGACCCATCGCATTCTTCGCATCGTGCTCGACACCCCGCTGGACCGCTGGTTTGACTATCGCTGGACTGGCGAAGGCGAACCGCAGGCCGGCCAGCTGGCCCTGGTGCCGTTCGGCCAGCGCAAGGTGGTCGGCCTGATCGTCGGCGTCGAAGACCAGACCGAAGTCCCCGCCGACAAGCTCAAGGATGCGATCGCCGTGCGCAGCCAGCTCGCGCCGTTGTCGCCCGAATGGCTGGCACTGTGCGCTTTCGCGGCCGACTATTATCAGCGTCCGCTGGGCGAGGTCGCCGTGCCGGGCCTGCCGAAAAACCTGCGCGCGGAAAAGACGATTTCGCTGGACCGCGCGCTGAAAAAGATCGGGCAAGCCGAGCGCACGAACGATCCGGCGCCGCGCGCCATGCCTGTGCTGAATGACGCGCAGCGCGCCGCCGCCGATGCCATCGCCGGCGCCCAAGGATTCGCGCCGACCCTGCTGTATGGCGTGACCGGCAGCGGCAAGACCGAAGTGTATTTGCATGCCGCCGCGCAGGTCCTGGCGCAGGACGGGCAGGGCGCGGCGCAAGTGCTGATCCTGATCCCCGAAATCAATCTCACGCCTCAGCTCGAAAGCAATGTGCGCGCGCGCTTTCCCGGCGTGGCCGTGGCCACGCTGCACAGCGGCCTGGCCGAAGGCGAGCGCTTGAAGCACTGGCTGCTGGCCCATCAGGGGCAGGCACGCATCGTCCTCGGCACGCGGCTGGCGATCCTGGCGTCGCTGCCGCACCTGAAGCTGATCATCGTCGACGAAGAGCACGACCCGTCGTACAAGCAGCAGGAAGGCTTGCGCTATTCGGCGCGCGACCTGGCGGTGTGGCGCGCGCGCCAGCTCGGCATTCCGATCGTGCTGGGCTCGGCCACGCCGTCGCTGGAAACCTGGCACCATGCGCAGTCCGGCCGCTACCGCAAGCTGGAGCTGCGCGAGCGCGCCGTGCGCGACGCGGTGCTGCCGCGCGTGCGCTTAATCGACATGGAGCGCGACAAGCCGGCCGAGGGGCTGACCTCGACCCTGATATCGGCCGTGAAGCTGCGCCTGGAACGCGGCGAGCAGTCGCTGCTGTTTCTGAACCGGCGCGGCTACGCGCCGGTGCTCGCCTGCGACGCCTGCGGCTGGATCGGCAACTGCCCGCGCTGCACCGCCTTCATGGTGCTGCACAAGCCCGAGCACCGCATGCGCTGCCACCACTGCAGCCTGGAGCAGCGCATTCCAAAGCATTGCCCGACCTGCGGCAATATCGATTTGCAGCCGCTCGGGCGCGGCACCCAGCGCGTCGAGGAGGGCTTGCAGCGCCTGTTTCCGCAGGCGCGCCTGTTGCGCATCGACGCCGATTCCACGCGCTTAAAGGGTAGCGCGCAAGCGGCCTTCGAGGCGGTGCACCGGGGCGACGTCGACATCCTGATCGGCACGCAGATGGTGGCCAAGGGGCACGACTTCCGCAACCTCACGCTGGTCGGCGTGCTCAATCCCGACACCGCCCTGTTTTCGCACGATTACCGCGCGTCCGAGCGGCTGTTCGCCCAGCTGATGCAGGTGGCCGGCCGCGCCGGGCGCGCTGCGCAAAAGGAGGGCGGCAACGCCAGCGAAGTGCTGGTGCAGACGCGCTATCCGCAGCATCCGCTGTATGGCGCGGTGATGGCGCACGACTATGACCGCTTCGCTTCCGGCTTGCTGGAGGAGCGCGCGCAGGCCGGATTGCCGCCCTTCCTGTACCAGGCGCTGCTGCGCGCCGAGGCGCGGGAACTGCAGACCGCGCTCGACTTTTTGCAGCAGGCGGCCGAGTGCGTCGCGCATCCGGGCATCACGATCAACGACCCGATCCCGATGACGATGACGCGTGTGGCCAACGTCGACCGTGCCCAGCTGCTGGTGGAGTCGGCGTCGCGTCCGGCGCTGCAGGCGTTCCTGAAGGTATGGCTGGCGACGCTGCGCGAGAGCAGGACGCGCGTGAAATGGTCGCTGGAAGTCGATCCGGTCGATATTTGATCGGCGTTCGATCTGGCAAGCGGCGCCGACCGCGCTTGCCGGGCGCCTCAGACACGCTCTGAAACTTTAAGCAGCCGCAACGCCGCATCTGCCTGATGTCCTACAGTGAGTGCATCCGAGGGGTGAGCACGATGCGATACCTATTTCTTCTTCCCGCATGGTTCCTGTCGTCTACTGTCATCGCCGCGCCGGCGCAGGGCGATTTCAGTGGCGTATGGACGGCCCTGGTTTGTCCTTCCGGCGTCAGGAATGACCCGGCCAGGTGCGGCCATTTCGTTCTCGAACTGTTCCAGAAGCAGGACCGGCTGTGCGGTTCGCACCTGGTCGCCACCGCCGGCGCGGCACAGATGGAAGATGGCGGAGGAGGTGCTGGAGGCGGTCCCACGCTGACCGGCACTGTCGCCGCCGATAAGGCGAGCGTGACCGTGGCCGGCAACCGGGTCGCATCGCCGGCCGGCGTGCCAGCCGAGCTGACGCTCGGGCGCGGTACGCTGCAATGGCACCGGCTCGACAAGCCCGGCAGAAACGACTTGCTGCCAGTGAATGCGCGCCTGACCAAATCGCGCGCCAAGACCTTGCTCAACCCTGTCTTTGCGCAACAACTGGCCGCCGCCTGCTCGATGATTTCCCTCCAGCCCAGCGATAAGGAGGGAACGCCGGCCACGACGCCGCCGCACCAGCAATTGCATCCGGGACAAAAAACCGGGTTGGCGGAAAACGACCGCCGCGACTGACGGCCTGCCACTTGCAGGACTGTTGCAGAAACTAAGCGCGCCTGTCCGCGTCGAATGAAACACAAGTCTCGTTTCCATTCGGCATAGGAGGCTGCTTGCGCGAATCGCTTTCCGATCATTCCACTGCCGCTGTCCTGCAACCGGGACGCAATTGCTGGCGCATCGAGCGCGCCCGGCGCTTTTCCATGCTGGTCGACGCGGATGCCTATTTTTGCGCGGTGCGCGCCGCCATCCGCCGCGCCCGCCATAGCATCTTCATCCTGAGCTGGGATATCGACAGCCGCGTATGGCTGGTGCCGCACGGCGCCAATGACGGCTGTCCCGAACCGCTCGGCGATTTTCTGCACGCCATCGTCGCCGCGCGCCCCGACCTGCATGCCTACGTCCTCAACTGGGACTTCGCGATGCTGTATGCGCTGGAACGCGAATGGTTGCCGGTCTATAAGCTGGACTGGCGCACGCACCGGCGCCTCGAATTCAAGATGGACGGGCAGCATCCGATCGGCGGCTCGCACCATCAGAAAGTGGTGGTGATCGACGACAGCGTGGCCTTCGTCGGCGGCCTCGACCTGACGCGCAGCCGCTGGGACACGCCGGAACACGCCTGCCGCGAACCGCGCCGGCGCGACAGCGACGGCCGGCCGCATGCGCCGTTCCACGACGTGCAGGCATTGGTCGACGGCGCCGCCGCGCGCGCCCTGGGCGAACTGGCGCGTGCCCGTTGGCGCGCCGCGACCGGCCACGAGCCGGTGGCGCCGCGCGAGGTGATGCCGGATGCGGCGCACGATCCCTGGCCGGCGCAGGTCGTGCCGGACTTGACCGACATCGACGTGGCCATCGCGCGCACCGAGCCGGCATTCGAGGGCCGTCCCGGCGTGCATGAAGTGCGGCAGCTGCATCTGGATGCGATTGCCGCCGCGCGCCGCAGCCTGTTTTTCGAAAACCAGTACTTCACCTCCGGCATGATCGCCGATGCGCTCGCCGCCCGCCTGGCCGAACCGGACGGGCCGGAAGTGCTGATCGTGTCGCCCCAGACCCAGAGCGGCTGGCTCGAGCAGGTGACGATGGGGGTGCTGCGCGCGCGCGTGCACCGCCGCCTGCGGCAGGCCGACCGCCATGGCCGCTACCGCATGGCCTGCCCGCAGATTCCCGGCCTGCGCGAGCAGTGCCTGAACGTGCACAGCAAGGTGTTCGCGATCGACGACGATCTGTTCTGCATCGGGTCGGCCAATCTCTCCAACCGGTCGATGGCGCTTGATACCGAATGCAACCTCGTCATCGAGGCGAGCGGCGACGGGCCGCAGCGGGACCGCATTCGCGCCGCCATTACCCATTTGCGCAACCGCCTGCTGGCCGAGCATCTCGACAGCACGCCGCAAGAGGTGCAGCAAGCCATCGCGGCGCACGGGAGCCTGCATCGCGCCATCGATGCGCTGCGGCATTCGGACCGCACGCTATGCCGGCTCGATCCGGTCGTGGCGCCCGAACTCGACTCGCTCATTCCGGAACAAGCCCTGTTCGATCCCGAGCGGCCGATCGAGCCGGACGAGCTGGTCACGCAATTCGTGCCGCGGGAAGCGAGCAAGCCGCTGCCGGCGCGCCTGATCGGCCTGGGCATGCTGGCCATCGCGCTGGCCCTCCTGGCGGTGGTGTGGCGCTTCACGCCGCTGCGCGAATGGATCAACCTCGAATCGCTGGTGCGCTACGCGCATGAACTGGAAGGCTTTCCGCTGGCGCCGCTGGCGGTGCTCGGCAGTTATGTCGTGGCGGGCTTGCTGGTGGTGCCGGTGACGCTGCTGATCGCCGTGACCGGCATCGTGTTCGGTCCGCTGAACGGTTCGATCTATGCCATTGCCGGCACGCTGCTGAGCGCGGCCGTGACTTACGGCGTCGGCCACTGGCTGGGGCGCGACACGGTGCAGCGGCTGGTGGGGCCGCGCATCAACCGCCTGAGCCAGCGCATCGCCCGGCGCGGCATCCTGGCGATGGTGGTCATCCGCATGCTGCCGGTGGCGCCTTTTACGGTGGTTAACATGGTGGCGGGCGCCTCGCATATCCGCTTTCGCGACTACATGATCGGCACCACGATGGGCATGGCGCCCGGCATCATGATGACGGTCACCTTCGTGCATCACCTGGCAGAAGCGGTGCGCCGGCCGAGCGCGGGAACGGTCGCGGTGCTGGCGGGCGTGGCGTTGTTGATCATCGGCCTGGCGGTGGGCCTGCAGCGCCTGCTCAAACGCAAGGAGGACCGCACGGCATGACGGACACGCTGACCGCTCCCGCGACGCCAGCGCAGCACATGGCACCTGCGCCGGCCGCACCCGACCTCGATCCGTGGCCGTTGACGATTGCCACCTACAATATCCATGGCGCGGTCGGCTGCGACGGCCGCTTCGCGCCCGAGCGGGTGGGCGCGGTGCTGCGTGAAATCAATGCCGACGTGATCGCCCTGCAAGAGGTGCCGCTTGGCGGCAGCCGCACGCCCAACGTACTGACCACGCTGCAGAAGGCCACCGGCTATGCCGCGGCCGAAGGGCCGGCCTGCGATACGCCCGAGCGGCGCTACGGCAATGCGGTGCTGTCCCGCTATCCGATCCTGTCGATGCGCATGATCGACCTGTCGTTCGGCAGCCGCGAACCGCGCGGCGCGCTCGATGCCGACCTCGACTGCCACGGGCACATGCTGCGCGTGATCGCCACCCACCTCGGCCTGCGCCCGGCGGAACGGCGCGACCAGATCCGCCGCCTGCTGCAAGTCTTCGACACCGACGAAATGCCGGTCATTTTGCTGGGCGATATCAACGAATGGTTTGCCTGGGGCCGCACGCTCAAGTGGCTGGTGTCGCATTTCCAGGCCGTGCCGGCGCCGGCCACCTTCCCGTCGCGCCGCCCGGTGTTCGCGCTCGACCGCATCTGGATCCGGCCGCGCCACCGCCTGGTGCATGTGGAGGTGCATGCCACGCCGCTGGCGCGGGTGGCGTCCGACCACCTGCCGCTCATCGCGCACATCGACGGCTAGCGCTTTGCTTCTTCGCTACAGGCGCCGGCCCGCTCCGGCATCGCGCGGCGCCTGCGGCGGAGTGCCGATCAGGTCCGGCGTGTCGAGCGGATTGAAATCGCTCCAGTCACCGTTGGCGATGGTGCCCTGGGCGCGCTCGATGTCGACCGCGCCCGCCGCGCGCAGCACATGGATGGCCTGATCTTCCTGCGCGCCGTCGGCCACGGCCACCGCCACCAGCATGCCCGACTGGCGCTGCGCCCGCGGGTCTTGCGCATCCAGGGGGACGCCGCTGTCTTCCTTTTCCTTCATCTGCGACATGCTGCCGACCAAGCCGCCGACGTGCGCACCGACCAGGCCGCCGGTGACGGCGCCGACCGGCCCGAGAAATGGAGCGGCGGCAACACCGGCGGCCGCGCCCACGGCGGCGCCGGTCGCCACCCCCTTGCGCGACTGTTCCGCGCCGGGCGACTCCATGCGGTCGCCGCCGATCGGGTAAGTGTCGTGTTGTCCCGCGGGATTGACGAAAAAGGTGGAAATGTCCTCGCGCGCGAACCCGGCGCGCAGCAGTTCCGCCACCGTGTCGTCGACCTCGGTTTGCTGCTGGAACCGGCCTGCAATGATGGTGCTGCTCATGGCTGCCTCCTGTTGGCTTGCTGCGATTAAAGAAGATATGAACATGCATCGGCGCATTAGTTCGGAGGCTGCCGCGAGCGGTGCCAGTGTAAGTTTTTCCGCACGGTTGGTAAAAATGGATGGCGTCTTCCCCGGCGCGCGCCGGCAGCAGCGCAAGCGGCCCGGCCTGCTACTTGCATGTCCGGATTCCCCTTTCGACTGAATGGATGCAGCCCATGGCGCATTTTCACGATAACGGCAGCACGCATCTGTCCGATGGGACGTTGGCCAATGCGCGGGTGATCGATGCGGCCGGCCACCAGGCGGCGATAGTTTCAACCCAGCATGTCGGCGCCGAAGAGCAGGCGTGGATCCGCATCGACGGCGGTACCCGGGTGCTGGTGCCGGTGAGCCTGTTGGCGAGCGAGAGCGATGGCACGTTCCGCCTGCCCTTCACCTTCGACATCGGTTCGGATGCTGCGGTGCAGATGTCTTTTCCGGTGCTGGAAGAGCAGATGCAGGTGGAAAAGCGCATCGTCGACACCGGGCGCGGTGTGCGCCTGCACAAGACCGTGGCCGAGCGCGAACGTCTGCTCGACGAACCGCTGCGGCGTGACGAGCTGGTGGTCGAGCATGTGCCGGTGGGGCAGATCGTGCAGGAGGCGGCACCGCCTCAGGCGCGCTACGAAGGCGACACGCTGGTCGTGCCGGTGCTGGAAGAGGTGCTGATGGTGCAAAAGCAGCTGCTGTTGAAGGAAGAGGTGCGCATCACGCGACGGCAGCACCAAGTGCGCGAGCCGCAAAGCGTGGTGTTGAGGTCGGAACAAGTCGCAGTGGAGCGTTTCGACGAAGGCGCCGGTCACACACCGCAGTAAGCGCAAGGCAGGCACGGCTTATGCCTGTGAAGCAGATTCAAGTCGCGGCAGCGGACTCGGCATGGAAGCGGCAACACATGCTCGGGCGGGACTGCCGGATGATCTTGTTAATTAGGAGAGACTGATCATGGAAAACACCGTTGTAGGCGTGTATGACAGCTATACCCAGGCAGAAAGCGCGATGAATGAATTGCTCGCTGCCGGTTTTTCGCGCGAGGACGTGCATCTCGACCAACAGGCGACGAGCGGCTCCCAGACCGCCGTCAGCGGGCGCGAGGATACGGGCGAGTCGGGCATCGGCCACTTTTTCCGCTCTCTGTTCGGGCTGGAAGAGCACCGCGAGCATCGCGACATTTATTCGGAAGCGGTGCGCCGCGGCAGCTGCGTGCTGACCGTCGATGCGGCCAGCGAGGACATGCGCGACCGCGCCACCGAAATCATGAACCGGCATGATCCGGTCGACATCGACGAGCGCGCATCGCACTGGCGCAGCCAGGGCTGGGCCGGCTACGATGAAAGCGCGCCGATGCTGACCGATGCCGAAATCGAACGCGAGCGCGGCACCTATGCGGCACGCAGCACCACGGACATGAACCAGGCGGCCGCAACGAACCTGCGCACGGATCAGACCGCCGGCACCGAAGGCACGCGCATCCCGGTGGTGGAGGAACAGCTGCGCGTCGGCAAGCGTGAAGTGCAGCGCGGCGGCGTGCGCGTCTACCAGCGCGTGACCGAAAAGCCGGTGCAGGAATCGGTGCAGCTACGCGAAGAGCATGTGGATGTGCAGCGGCATGCGGTCGACCAGCCTGCCACCGAGGCCGATCTCGCCGCCTTCAAGGAAGGTTCGGTCGAAGTGCGCGAAATGGCAGAAGAGCCGGTGGTGTCGAAGACCGCGCGCGTGGTCGAGGAAGTCGTGGTCGGCAAGGATACGACGCAGCGCACGGAACAGGTCAACGATACCGTGCGCCGCACCGATGTCGAAGTCGAGCAGCTCGGCGCGGGCAGCACCCGGCGCACCGACTATGCCGACACGACCGCCAGCGTCGACGATGCCGACTACCGCCGTCACTGGCAAAACGCCTATGGCACCACGGGCGGGCGCTATGAAGACTACGATGCCGCCTATCGCTATGGCTCGACCATGGCCGGCAGCGGCCGCTTCAAGAATTACCAGTGGCAGGATGTCGAGCCCCAGCTGCGCAGCGACTGGGAAACGCAGCATCCGGAAAGCACCTGGGACAAGGTGAAGGACGCGGTGCGCTACGGCGCCGAAAAAGTCACCGGCCGCCCGCATTGAAGCCTGTGTCTTGATTCAGCCCTGTTCCCGCCCGCGCGGGGACGGGGCTTGATTGGCTAGTCGAGCTGGCCTTCTTCGGCCATCTGCCGGATCGTGCGTATCGTGTCGATGTCGGCTTCCTCGTAGGCGGAGCGGCGAAAGTCGTTGTACATCGCCTGCGCGCTGTCGTCGGCGTCGCTTGCGCCGTCGTCGTATTCGAAGCGCACGAAGAATGCGCCCGGCTGCGGCTCCTCGATCGTCATCGTCAGGCTCGACGCCGGAATATCCTTTTGCTGCGGCACCTGGTAGACCACCCGTTCCTGCGGGTGCAGCACCACCTTGTCATGCACGGTGACGTCGCCGTAGTGCGAGATGCGCACCAGCGTGGTTTCGGTCCGGTCCAGGATGACGCAGTTGTCCAGCCAGGGGATGAAGGCTTGCGGCGTTTCCGCGCGTAACACCAGCCCGCGCCACAGCTGCTTGCGCGACAGCGGTTCGATCAGGGGATTGAGCGGGTCGTTGATCTCGATGAGATGGGCGAATTTCATGATGCATGCTGCTGCGAGAGGTCGGTAACCTCCCAGTGTAGCGCTATCTCGCTCAATTCGGCAGCGGCAGGCAAGGAATGGTCGAGTTTGCCTTGCCGGAAATTTCGCCCGCTCAAAAAAACTGAGACCACTCCTCGACCCAGGCCGGCACCGCGTCGCGCTCCATCGGCCTGGCGATGTAATACCCCTGTGCATAGGTGCAGCCCAGGTCGCGCAGCAAGTCCCAGTCCTCGCGCGTTTCCACGCCGACCGCCACCGAATTGCGCCGCAGCTTGCGCGCCAGCTCCAGGCAGGAACTGAGCGCGAGGTGCATTTGCTTGTTGCGGGCGGCGCCGGCGACGAACGAGCGGTCGATCTTCAGGTCGAGGAAAGGGATGCGCAACAGCTGCTGCAGGTTCGAATGCGCCGTGCCGAAATCGTCGATCGACAGGCCGAAGCCGCGCATGCGCAGCCGCGCCAGGTTTTCCAGGCAGACCGGCACGTCGGTCATCGCGATGATTTCGGTGATCTCGAACGTCACGTCGCAGGGCGCCACCCCGTACCGGGCGGCGAGCGCGACGATTTTCTCGACCAGGCCCGATTCGGCCAGCGAGCTGGCCGACAGGTTGATCGACACCGCCAGCAGCAGGCCGAGATCCTGCCATGCGCGGCAGGCCGCGATCGATTGCTCGACCATCACCGAGGTCAGCTCGTCCATGTGGCCGCTGGCTTCCAGCATCGGGATGAAGGCCGCCGCCGGCACCAGCCCGTACTGCGGATGGCGCCAGCGGGCGAAGGCTTCCACCGCCTTGACCTTGCCGGTGGCCAGTTCCACCTTCGGCTGGAACAGCGGTTCGAATTGCTGCTCCTGCAATCCCTGGCGGATGTCTTCCAGGCGCAGCACCGGCAGGGCTTTCCTGGCAGCGCCATCGTGCGCGTGCGGCGGCTGGTAGCGCCCGATCACGTCTTGCAGGATTTCCGGCGTGGCCGGCTTTTCGAAGGCGCCGAGCAGGTTGATGCCGTAGGCCTTGGTCATGGTCTCGACCGAAAACAGCAGCGCCGAGCCGAGCGCGCTGACCAGTACCACTGCGCCCTGGTGCTCGGCCTTGGCCAAGTGGCGCATGAGCTCGATGCCGTCCATGCCCGGCATGTTCAGGTCGATGAAGCTGATGTCGATGCGCCTGCTCTTGTCTTGCAGGATGCCGAGCGCGACCTGTCCGTTTTCTGCTTCGGCAATATGCTGCGCGCCCAGTCCGGCCAGCATGACGACCAGCCAGCGCCGCTGGAATTCGTCATCTTCGGCTACGAGGAAATGCAGGTCGGCAATGTTCGACGGAGAGTGGTAGGTCATGGCTTCGTTTCCAGGCGAAATATCCTCGCCTGCACGGATGGCATAGTTGCCGTACGTCAATTATGCCTATGCTTCGGGAAGATATGAAAGCACTTTGTACCGCCCCGGCGCGAAAGGCGGCCGGGGCGTGCCCGCGGCGCGACACTGCCGGCGCCAGTGGTGTCTATGCGGCCCATTCGTCCAGCCGCTCGTGGACCAGCGCGCCCAGGGTTTTGACTGCCTCTTCGATCTGCGCGCTCCATTCGTTGCCGCAATTGAGCCGCAGGTAATTGCCGAACTTGCCAGAGGCCGAGAACAGCGGACCCGGCATGAACGCGATGCGATGCGCGATGGCGCGCTCGTGCAGCCGCAGCGCGTCGACCTGTTCCGGCAGCTGCACCCACAGCACGAAGCCGCCCTGCGGCTGCGATACCGAACAGACGGCCGGGAAGAATTCCGACACCGCGTCGGACATGCGCGCGATGCGCCGGGTCATGGCGCGCCGCATCTTGCGCACCTGGCTGTCGTAACTGCTGCTGCCGATGAAATCGGCCAGTACCGCCTGAAAGTAATGGTTGGTGCCGCCCGAGGCGACATTCTTCAAGAGCGCGACCTGCTGCGCGTAGCGCCCCGCCACCACGTAGCCCACGCGCGCCGAGGGGCTGACGACCTTGGAAAACGACGAGCACAGCAGCACGTGGCCGCTATCGTCGTACGCCTTCACCGGCCATGGCCGCTCCGAGGAAAAGCACAGGTCGCCGTACACGTCGTCCTCGATGAGCGGGATGTCGTACTGCGTCATCAGCGCCGCCAGGCGCTTCTTGTTTTCGTCGGGCATGATGCAACCGAGCGGATTGTTCGCATTCGGCACCAACAGGCAAGCTTGCACCAGCCCTTCGCGGATCGCCAGTTCCAGCGCGTCGACCGACAGCCCGGTGACCGGGTCGGTCGGGATTTCCAGCGCCTTCATGCCCATGCTCTCGATCAGCTGCAGCAGCACGAAATAGGTGGGCGACTCGATCGCGATGGTGTCGCCCGGCCTGGCCACTGCGCGCAGGGCGAGCGAGATCGCCTCGGTGCAGGAATTGGTGGCGATGATTTCGCGCGGGTTGAGCCGGCCCCAGTCGAGCGCGCGGCGGATGATCTGGCGGATGAAGTTGGGCTCGTTGGTGTCGAAGCAGCCATCCTGGGTCAGCATGTCGGGCCGGCGGCGCGCCACGCTGCTCATCACCTGCTGCATGCGCTTGACCGGAAGCAGTTCGTCCGGCGGCCACGACAGCGCCAGCTGCAGCGTGCCCGGCGCCTTGTTGGCGCGCAGCACGCGCATCAGCAGGTTGTTGATGCCGACATGGGTCGGCTCCTTCACGCATTGCGTATCGGCCACGGCGATCAGGCTGCGTGCCCGGTGCCGCACGTAGAAGCCGGCCTGCGGCCTGGCGTCGACCAGGCCGCGGTCTTCCAGCAGCCGCAGCGCCTGCATCACGGTGCTGATCGACAGGCGCTTTTGCTGCGACAGGTGGCGGATCGACGGCAGGCGGTCGCCGGGGACGAACACCTTGTTCGCGATTAACGCGCTGAGTTCGTCGGCCAGGTTTTCATAGAGGTTGGCTTGGGCGGGCATGGATTCATTCTGCAGGGGCGCGCACCCGCGACCAAGATACAGTTCGATGCATTTTCGACCAGTACAGTTTGCAGGCGCGCCAGCTGTGATGGTAACAATTTCGAATCGCTGCGCCTGTCGCCGCCGCACGCTTGCCCGTACGCTGGTACCTCAACAGACGAAAGGAGCGATGCGATGCAACCGAAGATACTGGCAGCAACCCAGAGCGGGGTCGAATGCGAACTGCATGAAGGTTATCCGCTGCGTCTTGTCGGCGCCCGCGGCCGCCGCGTGCAGTGCCTCGCCGGCATCGTGTGGATCACCGCCTGCAACCAGCCGGCCGATATCTTTCTCAAGCCGGGACAATCCTTCGTGATCCCGAACGGCGGGCTGGCGCTGGCCGAGGCGATCGGGCACGGCCGCATGCGGGTCGACCTGCCGCGCTCGCTGCATTACGCGGCATATCGGATGCCGGCCGGCTTGTTGCGCACCGTGAGGGCCTTGCAGGCGGCGCTCGTGCGGCTGAAGGTGTCGATTTGATTTAATCGTTGCGGCGCCGGTCGCGCCCGTTGCGCCGGCCGCGCGCCAAGAGCGGCAGGTCGAGCACGACGCGCGTGCCGTGGCCGGGCTGGGACAGCACCTCGATCTGGGCCCCGATCTGGCGCGCGCGCGCCGCGATGTTTTTCAAGCCCTCGCCGCGGTGGGCGATGCGCTGCACGTCGAAGCCGACGCCGTCGTCGCGCAGCTCGAAGCGGATGCTCTCGTCCTGCGCGCGCAGCGACACCGTGCCGCAGGTCGCATGGGCATGGCGCGCGCTGTTGCTCATCGCTTCGCGCGCGATGTTCAACACCTGGCGCGCCTCGTCCGGCATCAGCTGCGAAGCCGCCGCCGGGTCGACATCGATGGAAAAGCGCCCGAGCCTGCGGGTTTCGATCATGCGTGCCAGCTCCGCCAGTTCGGCCTTCAGCTGCGACGCGCTCAGCAGCAGGGGTTCCTGTCCGCGGATGAAGTGGCGGATATCGCGCATGATGTTGCGCAGGGTGGCGATTTCCCAGGACAGTTCGCGCGCCGCGCTGTGCGCCTGGCCTTCCGCGATCAGGCGCTGACTGTGCTCCAGGCTAAAGCTGACGGCGCAAATGGCCTGCAGGATATTGTCATGCAAGTCCTGCGACAGCTGGCGGCGCTCGGCTAGCGCAGCGCGCAGCTGCCGCTCGCTGCGTTGCAGCGCGGTTTCGTACTGCTTGTGCTCGGTGATGTCTTGCAGGATGCCCATCAGGCGGGCCGGGCGGCCGTCGTCGCCGCTGACCACTTCGGCGCGCGAACGCACGTGCCGCTCGCGCCCGTCGGCACGGATGATGCGGCATTCGATGTCGTAGTTGCCCTGTTTTGCCACTTTGGCCGCGATCGTGTCGCGCACGAACTGCACGTCGTCGGGGTGGATGAAGCGCAGGAAGCGTTCATAGGTCGGGCGGATTGCGCCCGGCTCCAGGCCCAGGATGCGGTAATGCTCGTCCGACCAGGCAAGCGTGTCGCTGCCGAGGTCCAGCTCCCAGCTGCCGATGTGGGCCACGCGTTGCGCCTCGGCCAGCAGATGCAGCTTTCTGGCGACGTCCGTCTCGGTAACCTCGCGCGGGGCTGCCTGACGCTGCTGCGCGCGGGCCAGGCAGTCGCGCAGCGCGTGCCGCAGTGGCGCCAGGCTTCCTGGCCAGGCGGGCCTGACCAGATAATCGTCGAGGCCCTCTTTCATGGCGGCGACCGCGAGTCCGGCATCGCCGTCGGCAGCGAACATGATGACGGCGCATGCCGGCTGGCTGGTCTTGATCGCCAGCAAGATGTCCAGCCCACTCGACCAGTACGTGCGCGCATCGATGACGGCGGCATCGGCGCGGCCCGCAGCCAGCGCGCCGGCCAGGCTATCCGCGTCCACGACATGCTGCACCTGCAGGCCGGAGAATTCCCGCTGCAGCTCGCGTTCCATGAGGGCGCGATATGCCGGATTGTCGTCGACCAGAAGAATGCGGTGTCTCGCGCTCATGAGCTCTCCAACGTCTCCGGTCAGCTCCGTTGGGGGAGAGGGGCGGCGACGTGCCACGCTTCTTATTGAATGAATATCGCGTGGGACTGGGTGCGGCGGGGGGCGGTTCCGGTTGCCTGCGCCGTTCCTGCGCTTGCGCAAAGCGCAGCCGGCAGGGAGGCGTGCGCCGGATGCGCGCGGCAATGCAACTAGTTGCCGCCCTGTTCCTGGAAGGCGCGGTAAGCGCCGGGATTCATGCCGGTCCAATCCTTGAAGGCGTGGTTGAACGAGCTTTGCTCCTGGTAGCCGAGCAGGAAGGCGATTTCCGCGATGCTCAGGTTTTTCTGTTTCAGGTACTCCAGCGCCAGCTCGTGCCGGGTCTGGTCCAGCAACTGCTGGAAGCCGATGCCGGCATCGGTCAGCTTGCGCTGCAGCGTGCGCGGCGTGATGTGGAGTTCTTGCGCAATCGTCGGCAGGCGCACGCGGTCCTGCTCCAGGTTGCCGACGATCGCCGCGCGCACCTGCGCGACGATGCCGCCTTCCCGCTCGGCCCGCTGCTTTTCCTTGAGCAAGCGTTCCGCGTGCTGCTGCAGCACCGGGTACAGGCTAACGTCGGCATTGGGCACCGGCCAGGACAGCAGGGCGGCATCGAAGCGCGCCACATGCGCGGGCGCGCCGAAGTGCACGTCGGGGCCGAAGATGCGCAGGTATTCGCTGCGGTCCTGCGGCGCTTCATGGGCAAACGAAACATGTACCGGTGGTAAAGCCTGCCCGGCCAGCCAGTTGCCGAAGACGCGGATGCCGGTAAACACGCTGTCGGCGAGGTGGCGCGAGGCGCGCGGAAAGGCGCTGTGCCAGCGGTATTCGGCGTTGTTGCCCTCGACCGATATTTCCGAGCGCCCCAGGTCGTGCGCCAGCGCCTCGTAGCGCATGGTCTGCTGCAGCGCCTGGCCGAAATCGCGGCAGCTCAACAGGATCAGCCCGTAGACGTTGTAGGTGCCCAGCTTGACCCGCTCGCCCACGTGCAGCCCGAACTGCGGATCGTTCGCCAGTTGCGCGCCGAGGTCGAGCAGCCGCACGTAATCGGTCGCCGCCAGCGATTCCGGCAGGGGCGCCAGCGTTCCCGCCGGCAGTCCCGCCGCCTGTTCCAGCATGCGCTCGCTCATGCCGCGCGCGGCCGCCGCCTCGATCAGCGGTTGCAGGTAGGTGCCGGCGACACGGCCGCAGGAGCGGCTAAGGGGTGGAGTTGGCATGATCGGACAAGTGGGCTGTCATGAATGCGCAATACACGGCCGCGGCCGCTCGTTAAGATTTTGTCAAATATCGATGCAGTATAACAAGTAAGGAATTCACGATGAGACGCTGGAACGGCTGGGGCGACGACGCCATCGACTATCCCCTCAACGACGACATGCTCGCCTTCCTGCGCGACCGGATCGGCGCCGGCACGCCGCCGGCCGACGCCACGCTGGCGCAGGCCTGCCGCTCCGTGGCGCCGAGCCGGCTGACGGCGCGGCGCGGCATCGACACGACGCCGGAAGCGCGGCTGCGCCATGCGCTCGGGCAAAGCCTGCCCGACTGGCTGAAATTGCGTTACGGAAAAGTCGAGCGTGTACCGGACGGCGTCGCCTTCCCGGAAAGCGGCGAACAGGTGCGCGAGCTGCTGGCCTGGGCCCGGCAGGAGGATGCGCTCGTCATTCCCTATGGCGGCGGCACCAGCGTGGTCGGCCACCTGGGCGCGCCGCAGACGGACAAGCCGGTGCTTACCATCAGCCTGGCGCGCCTGTCGCGCCTGCTCGACCTCGACCGGCAGGCGCAGCTGGCGAGCTTCGGCGCTGGCGTGGCCGGGCCAGACCTGGAAGCGCAATTGCGCGCGCACGGCTACACGCTCGGCCACTTCCCGCAATCGTTCGAATATTCGACGCTGGGCGGCTGGATCGTGACCCGCTCGTCGGGCCAGCAGTCGCTGCGCTATGGCCGCATCGAGCAACTATTCGCCGGCGGAAAGATCGAGACGCCGCGCGGCACGCTGACCATCCCGAGCTTTCCGGCGTCGGCCGCCGGCACCGACCTGCGCGAAATCGTGCTCGGCTCGGAAGGGCGCATCGGCATCCTCACCGAAGCGACCGTGCGCATTTCACCGCTGCCGCAGCGCGAAGCGTTTCACGCGGTGTTCTTCCCGACTTGGGCCGCCGCCGAGGACGCGGTGCGCGCGATCGCGCAAGCCAGGCTGCCGCTGTCGATGCTGCGCCTGTCCAACCCGGTCGAGACGCAGACCATGCTCGCCATGGCCGGCAAGAGCAGGCTGCTCGACCTGCTGCAGGGCTATCTCGGCTGGCGCGGCTGCCGCAACCAGAAATGCATGCTGCTGCTGGGCGCGTCCGGCGACGCCGGCGGCGTGGCCGCCGCCATCGGCCAGGCGTTGGCCGTGGCGCGGCGCTTTCACGGCGTGCACGCGGGCCAGGCGATCGGCAAGAAATGGAAGCACAATCGCTTTCGCAACGTCTACCTGCGCAACGCGCTATGGCAGCAGGGCTACGCGGTCGACACGGTCGAGACCGCCGTCGACTGGCCGCGCGTGGGCGCGATGATGCAGGCGGTCGAGCAAGCCGCGCGCGACGCGTTTGCCGCCTGTGGCGAGCGGGTGCACGTCTACACTCACTTGTCGCACATCTATGCCCAGGGCGCGAGCGTCTACACCACCTTCGCCTACCGCCTGGCCGGCAGCTACGAGGCCGACCTGGCGCGCTGGCAGGCGCTGAAAGGCGCAGTGTGCGAGGCCATCGTCGCCACCGGCGGCACCATCAGCCACCAGCACGGCGTGGGCGTCGATCACGCGCCCTACCTGGCGGCGGAAAAGGGGACGCTGGGGATGGGGGCGATGCGCGAGCTGTGCCGCCATTTCGATCCGAACGGGATGATGAATCCAGGCAAACTGTTGGCGGCCTGATCATGTGGCAGACCAACTGGCGCGAGCAGGCATGCGCGGCGCTCGACGCGTGCAAATGGGACATCGTCATCATCGGCGGCGGCATCACCGGCGCCGGCATCTTGCTGGAAGCGGCGCGCAACGGCTTGCGCGCGCTGCTGGTGGAGCAGCGCGACTTCGCCTGGGGCACGTCGAGCCGTTCTTCGAAGCTGGTGCACGGCGGGCTGCGCTACCTCAAGGAAGGCAAGCTCCTGCTCACGCGCGACTCGGTGCGCGAGCGGCAAAAGCTGCTGCAGGAAGCGGCCGGCCTGGTCGAGCCGCAAAGCTTCGCGTTCGCCGATTACCGCGGCAGGAAACCGGGGCGGCGCATGTTCGAACTGGGGCTGGCGCTGTACGACCTGATGGCCGGCCAGCGCATGCGGCATTACTTTGCGCCCGACGAGTTCGCCATGCTCGCACCGCACATCGCTACCGAAGGTCTCGACGGCGGCATGTGCTATCTGGACGCCAAGACCGACGACGCGCGACTGGTGCTGCGCGTGCTGCAGGAAGCGCTTGCCTGCGGCGGCAGCGCGATCAACTACATGGCCGCGCGCCAGCTGATCCGCCGCAATGGTCAAGTCTGCGGCGTCGAATTGCAGGATGCGGCGAGCGGAGAAATGCATGCGGTGCAAGCGAAGGTCGTCATCAGTGCCACCGGCGCCTGGGCCGATGCCATGCGCGGCGCCGTCCACAAAGGCCACAAGCTGCGGCCCCTGCGCGGCAGTCACCTGGTGCTGCCCGCCTGGCGCCTGCCGGTGGCGCAGGCGGTCAGCCTGATGCATCCGCAGGACGGGCGTCCGGTGTTCGCGTTCCCGTGGGAGGGCGTCACCCTGGTCGGCACCACCGATGTGGACCATCGCGCCGACCTGCGCTGCGAGGCCGCGATCACGCCCGGGGAAGTGAGCTACCTGCTGGCCGCGCTCGATTTCCAGTTCCCGCAGCTGGGCATCACGCGCGAGGACATCATCGCCACCTATGCCGGCGTGCGCCCGGTGATCGACAGCGGCAAGGCCGATCCGTCCAAGGAAGGGCGCGACCACGCGGTGTGGCTGGAAGACGGGCTGCTGACCGTCACCGGCGGCAAGCTCACCACCTTCCGCCTGATCGCGCAGGATGCGCTCAAGCACGCCGAGCCCATGCTGCGCGGCTGGCAGCTCGACCGCCGGCCGCGTCCGATCTTCCGTCCGGCGCCGGCGCTGGCGTGGCGGCCGCAACTGAACACCTTCCAGCGCCGCCGGCTGGCCGGGCGCTACGGCTGCTATGCCGGCATGCTGGTGGCCGACGCGCGCGAGGGAGAACTGGAGGCGATCGCCGGCACCGACACGCTCTATGCCGAGCTGCGCTGGGCCGCGCGCATGGAAGCGGTGCAGCACCTGGAAGACCTGCTGCTGCGGCGCACGCGGCTGGGCCTGCAGCTGCGCCACGGCGGCGCCGAGCTGCTGCCGAAGATACGCGCCATCTGCCAGCCCGCGCTGAAGTGGGACGACGCGCGCTGGAACGCCGAGCTCGCGGCCTATCTGGCGTTATGGCAAAAGCATTACAGCGTGCCGGAAGAGGGCGCGCCGGCATCCCAACAGGCCGCGTGACGGCCGGGCGGAGGAGAACATGTCCAAAGAATATATCCTGGCCATCGACAACGGCACGCAAAGCGTGCGCGCGCTGCTGTTCGACCTGCGCGGCCACATCGTCGCCAAGTCGCAGGTGCACCTGGAGGCCTACTTTTCGGAGCAGCCCGGCTGGGCCGAGCACGACGCCGAAGGCTACTGGCAGGCGCTGTGCACCGCCTGCCAGCGGCTGTGGGCGCAAAGCGATATTCCGAAAAGCGCGATCGCCGGCGTGGCCGTCACCACCCAGCGCGGCACCGTCATCAACCTCGACAAGCAAGGGCGCCCGCTGCGCCCGGCCATCGTCTGGCTCGACCAGCGCCGCACCGACCAGGTCCCCCCCATCAATGCGCTGTGGCGCGCCGCGTTCAAGCTGGCGCGCGTGAGCGACACGATCCGGTTCTTCAGCGGCGAGGCCGAAGCCAACTGGATCAAGGCGCACCAGCCCGAGATCTGGGCCAGGACCGACAAGTACCTGCTCTTGTCGGGCTACCTGAATTACCGCCTGTGCGGCGACTTCATCGATTCCATCGGCTCGCAGGTCGGCTACATCCCGTTCGACTACAAGGGCCTGAAATGGGCCGGCAGCTTCGACTGGAAATGGCAGGGGCTGCCGGTCGAGCGCCACATGCTGCCGGAATTGGCTGCGCCCGGCAGCATCATCGGCGAGATCACGCCGGCTGCCGCCGCCGCCACCGGCATTCCCGCCGGCACGCCGCTGGTGGCGGCCGCCGCCGACAAGGCTTGCGAAGTGATCGGCGCCGGCTGCATCGCGCCGCACGTGGGCTGCCTGTCCTACGGCACCACCGCCACCATCAACACCACCAGCAAGAAATACGTCGAAGTCACGCCCTTCATTCCGCCGTATCCGGCCGCCGTGCCCGGCGCCTACAGCACCGAGGTGCAGATCTTCCGCGGCTACTGGATGGTGAACTGGTTCAAGGAACAGTTCGGCCACCTGGAAAAGAGCGTCGCGTCGCAGCAGGGGGTGGCGCCGGAAGAACTGTTCGACGAGCTGGTCAATTCGGTGCCGCCCGGCTCGATGGGCCTGATGCTGCAGCCGTACTGGACGCCCGGCATCAAGGTGCCGGGGCCGGAAGCGAAGGGTGCGGTGATCGGCTTCGGCGACGTGCACACCCGCGCCCATTTTTACCGCGCCATCCTGGAAGGCCTTGCCTACGCGCTGCGCGAGGGCAAAGAGCGCATCGAACAGCGCAGCGGCGTGCCGATCACCGAATTGCGCGTGTCCGGCGGCGGCTCGCAAAGCGACGCGGCGATGCAGCTCACCGCCGATATCTTCGGCTTGCCCACCGCGCGCCCGCATCTATATGAAACCTCGGGCCTGGGCGCGGCCATCGACGCCGCCGTCGGTCTGAAGCTGCATGCGGATTTCGGCAGCGCGATCGCCGCGATGACGCGCGTGGGACGCGTGTTCGAGCCGCAGCCGCACCACCGGAAAATCTACGACGACTTGTACCGTCGCGTGTACCGGCAAATGTATGCGCGGCTGCAGCCGCTGTACAAGGAAATCCAGAAGATCACCGGCTATCCGCGCATGCACTGACGGATGCCGTTCTTTCGAGCGCCTAACGGAATTTCGCTGACAAGGCGAGCCGATATGAAGGGTCCAAGAGCCAGGTCAAGGCGGCACGAACATCGAGCGGCATGCTGTTAGGCGCTTCATGAATTAAAAAGGGAGAGAGACAACATGGATAGAAGAAGTTTTCTGAAAGGCGCGGCCTATTTCACGGTCGCGGCCGCCGCCGGCGGCACGCTCACCGCCTGCGGCGGCCTGTTCGCCAACCTGCCGAAGGGGACGTTCGATTTCCCGCTCGGCGTGGCCAGCGGCGATCCGAAGGAGAGCAGCATCGTGTTCTGGACGCGCTGCGTGCTCACCAATCCGCAAGCGGCAAAGGATGCGGGCTTTCCGATCAACGCGCTCGACCTGGAGCTGCAGGTGGCGACCAACGCCGGCTTCGAAAAGCTGGTCGCCTCGGTCAAGCTGAGCGCCGCCGACACCTACGATTACACGGTGCGCGCCAAGGTCACCAACCTCAAGCCGGACACGCGCTACTTCTACCGCTTCGTGTGCGGCAAGGACGCCAGCCCGATCGGCCAGACCCGCACCGCTCCGGCCGCCGGCGCCGACGTGCAGGCGCTGCGCTTTGCCTGGCTGACCTGCCAGGACTGGAGCGTCAACCACTGGGCGGCGATGGAAATGCTGGCCGAGGAAGAGGTCGATTTCCTGGTGCACCTGGGCGACTACATCTACGAGACGGTCGGCGCGTCGTTCCAGACAGGCGCCGCCGAGCCCGCGCACCAGCAGATCATGCTGCCCGACGGGCAGGCGCTGCCACCGCGCGGCGTTTGCGCCACCAGCGTCGAGGATTACCGCACGCTGTACCGCACCTACCGCGGCGACAAGCGCCTGCAGGAGCTGCACCGCAAGTTCGCGATGATCGCGATCTGGGACGACCACGAGTTTTCCGACGACTGCTGGCGCGACCACCAGACCTATTCCAACGAAAACAAGCAGCAGACCGCGCGCCGCCGCGCCGCCAGCCAGGCCTGGGCCGAATACATGCCGATCGACTGGGGCGACGTGTCGTTCGACCTGGCCAACGAAGCCTACGACAATATCCGCATCTACCGCGACTTCAAGTTCGGCAAGCTGATGCACCTGGTGATGACCGACGAGCGCCTGTACCGCGACGACCATATCGTCAGCGAAGCGTTGTACGCATCGATGGTCGGCCACGATCCGATCAACGGCAACGATTCGATCGGCAGCCGCTATTTCGTGCCGCAGCCGCTGCTGGCGCAGATCGAGGCGCAGAAGACTGCGGCCATGCAGCGCGCGCCCAGCATCCTCGGCACCACGCAGGCGCAGTGGTGGAAGGACACGCTGAAGAATTCCGGCGCCGCGTGGAAGGTGTGGGGCAACGAAGTCACGCTCAACCGCATGTGGCTCGACCTGCGCAGCCAAGCGCCGGCGCCGTACAACCAGCTCTACATCGTCAACGCCGACGGCTGGGACGGCTACCCGGCGCACCGCGCCGAGCTGATGTCGTACCTGAAGACGGAGAACATCGGCAACGTGGTGGCGATCACCGGCGATCTGCATGCCTTCCAGTGCGGCGTGATCCGCGACAATCCCGATCCCGCAGCCGGCACGCCGGTCGTGGTCGACTTCGTCACCGCCGGCATCAGCAGCTCGTCGTTCTACACCTACCTCAGGGATGGCGCGGGCAGCACGCCGCTGGCCCCCTTGGTCGCAACGCCGGAAATCTTCGACCAGGTCATGCGCGCCAATAATCCGGATTTTGCCTATACCGACCACAATGCGCAGGGCTATGCGGTGGCGACCATTACCCCCACCGCGTTCACCGTCCTGTTCAACAAGGTCAAGCCCTTGAACAGCGACGGCACGAAACCTGCCGAGCCGCTGGCCAAGCGCACGCGCATCACCGTGCAGGCGGGCTCCACCGCGCCGATGGTGGAAGACAACGTAGCCTAAACGCCAGGCGCGCCGCCGTTCCGGCCCGATGGCCGGGATGGCGGTGCAGGCACAGTTCAGTCCAGCGTCTGCCGGTACCGCCGCAGCGCGATCAGGCCGGCCGCCAGCATGAACAGCGCGATCGGCCACACTTGCGGCGCGATCTCCACCGCGCCGTTCCCCTTCAACATGATGCCGCGCACGATGCGCAAAAAGTGCGTTAGCGGCAGGAATTCGCCGATCGCCTGCGCCCATTCCGGCATGCCGCGAAACGGGAACATGAAGCCCGACAGCAGCATCGACGGCAGGAAAAAGAAGAAGGTCAGCTGCATCGCCTGCATCTGGTTCTTGGCGATGGTGGAAAAGGTGAATCCAACGGCAAGATTGGCGGCCATGTAGACCACCAGCGCCGCCGACAATAGCGCCAGGCTGCCGAACATCGGCACGTCGAACAGCAGCCAGGCCGCAATCAGTATCACGGCAGTCTGCACGTAGCCGATCAGGATGTAGGGCAGGATCTTGCCGACCATGACTTCCAGCGGCCGCACCGGCGTCGCCAGCAGGTTTTCCATGGTGCCGCGCTCTCGCTCGCGCGTCATCGCCAGCGCCGTCATCATCACCATCGTCATGGTCAGGATCACGCCGATCAGGCCGGGCACGATGTTGTAGCGCGACACGCCCTCCGGGTTGTAGCGCCGTTGCGCGCGGATGTCGAACGGCGTGTCCTGCTGCGACGCGGCCACCGGCCCGACCGGATTGTGCGCGATCACCTGCCGGCTGATGGCATTGATCGTCGCCAGCGCATTGCCGGACGCGGCCGGATCGGTGGCGTCGGCCGCCAGCAGTACCGCCGGATGCTCGCCGCGCAGGATCTGGCGCGAGAAATCGGGCGGTATCACCAAGAGGAATTGCACGCGGCCCTGGTCGAGCAGGCGGTCGCCTTCGGCTTCGCTGGCAGGTCGCGCGGTGACGCGGAAATAGGACGAATTCTCCAGGCTCGCCACCAGGCTGCGCGAAAACTCGCTGTGATCGGCGGAGACCACCGCCAGCGGCAGGTGCTTGGGATCGGTGTTGATCGCGTAGCCGAACAGGATCAGCTGCATGATCGGTACCCCGACCATCATGGCGAACGTCAGCCGGTCGCGCCGGATCTGGCGGAATTCCTTGATCAGGATGGCGAGCAGGCGCGACCAGTTCATGCGTAGTTATCCTCCGACTGCCGCATCAGCGCAATGAACACGTCTTCCAGGTTAGTGGCCACCGGCGTGATTTGCAGGCCGCTGTCGCGGTAGGGCGCCAGCGCCGCATCGAGCGCCTGCTGAGAAGTGCTGCTCGCATGCAGCGTGGCGCCGAATGACGCGGCATTGATCGCCGCATCGGCGCGCAGTGCTTGCGCCACTTGCGCCAGTTGCGGCCCGCTGATCTCGACCGTGGCCAGCCCCGCCTGCGCGATCAGTTCCTCGGCCGTGCCCTGCGCCAGCAGCTTGCCGTAGGCGATGTACGCGAGCCGGTGGCAGCGCTCCGCCTCGTCCATGTAGTGCGTCGACACCAGCACGGTCAAGCCCTTCGCCGCCAGCTCGTGCAAATGGTCCCAGAACTCGCGCCGCGCCTTCGGATCGACGCCGGCGGTCGGCTCGTCGAGCAGCAGCAATTGCGGCTCGTGCAGCAGGCACGCGGCCAGCGCCAGGCGCTGCTTCCAGCCGCCGGACAGCGCGCCCGCCAGCTGCGTGCGGCGGCTGGCCAGCCCCAGCTGCTGCAGCGTCGCGTCCACCTTGCCGCCGCGCTCGGGCACCCCGTACACGCGCGCGACAAAGTCGAGGTTTTCCTCGATGGAGAGATCGTCGTACAGCCCGAAGCGCTGCGTCATGTAGCCGACCTTGGGCTTGATCTGGCGCGACTCGGTGCGGATGTCGTGGCCGAGGCAGGTGCCGCTGCCGTCGTCCGGCGTCAGGAGGCCGCACAGCATGCGGATGGTGGTGGTCTTGCCGCTGCCGTTAGGCCCGAGAAAGCCGTAGATGCGGCCGCGCTCGACCCGCATGTCGACATGGTCGACCACGATGCGCTCGCCGTAGCGCTTGGTCAAGCCGCGCACATCGATGATGGCTTGCGCGCTGTCCATCACTTGCCCGTCTTCGCGTTCGCCAGCCGGATTTCCACCGGCTGGCCCGGATGCAGCGCCTGCGCCTGGTTTGCCGCCGGGCGCGCCTCGATCATGAACACCAGCGTCGCCCGGGTTTCCTTGCTGTAGATGAGCGGCGAGGTGTATTCCGGCGTGCTCGACAGATAGCTGATCTTCGCCGCAATGGCGGACTGGCAGCCGTCGCAGCGCACCACCACGTCTTGCCCGAGCTTAAGCGCGCCCAGCGCCGGCTCCGGCACGAAAAAGCGCAGCTTGATGTTTTGCGGCGGCAGCAGGCTGACGACGGGGCTGCCGGCTGGCACGAATTCGCCCTCGCGGTACAGCGTGTCGCTCACCTCGCCAGCGACCGGGATGCGCTGCGTCTTTTGTTCCAGCCGCCAGTCGGCCTGCGCCAGCTGCGCTTCGGCTGCCTTCAGGTCCTTTTGCGCGGCGTCGATCTCGTCGCTGCGCGCGCCCAGCTGCGCAACGCGCAATTGCGACTGCAGCTCGCCGGCGCGCCCCTGGTCGCGCTCATAGGCGCTGCGCGCCTCGTCCAGCGCCGCCGGCGAGAGGAATTTGTCGGCCACCAGCTTCTTGACGCGGGCCAGGTTGCGCGTCGACAGCTGCAGTGCGGCCTGCGCCTGCTCCAGCTGCGCGCGCACCGCCGCGATTTCATCCGGCCGCTTGCCCTTCCTGAGGTTGGCCAGTTGCGCCTGCGCGCGCTGCACGCGGAACGCGGCTTCCTCGCGCGCGGCGCGCTCGCTTTCCTGCTCCAGCACGAAGGCTGGCGCGTTCTGTTGCACGCGGTCGCCGCGATTGACATGCAGCTTCACCAGGGTGCCCGCAATCGGCGTCGCCAGCCGCACGTATTCCGCTTCCGCGTAGCCGGGAAAGTAGTCGGCGGCTTTTTCCGCACAGCCTGCCAGCAGTGCCGCGATCCATAGAATGTGTACTGCTTTCATGCGGTGCTCCGATCTGGATTGGACAGGCCGCGCAGCGCGAATTCGATGCGCTGCTCCACCGCCTTTTTCGACAACACTTCGCGCTGCACGATGCCGTTTGCGCCGGGCGGCAGCATGCCCGCATTGCGCGCCGCCGCGCCCAGCAGCAGGGGAGCCATCACCGCGCCGCCGAGAAAGGCGACCAGCTGCGGCAGCGGCGCCTGCACGAGGTGCCCGCTGCGCTGCGCATCGCCGATCAACCCGGCCAGGATGCGCACATGGCGCGGCACGTTGGTCTGCAGGAATTCGGCGGCGATGCGTTCCCCGGCCAGCGCATCGGCGAAGATACGCTGCAACAGAGGCTGGTGCGTGCGGCCGAAGTGGGCCAGCACGCGCAAGGCATTGCGCAAATTCTGCAGCGGCGCCTCGCTCGCATGCGACTGGAGCACCAGCTCGGAAAACATCTGTTCGTACATTTGCGCGAGCAGCGTGCGGATGAAGTTGTCCTTGCTGCGGAAGTGGTAGTGGAACATCCCGAGGTTCACCCCCGCGTGCTCGGCCAGCTTGCGCGCCGATAGGCCGCGGCAGCCGGATTCAGGCAGCAGTTCGAAGCCGGCCTGCAGCAGGCGCTGGTCGATGTTTTGGGAGGGGCGGGCCATGGAATTATTATACGGCCGACTAATAATATCGCAATGACAATCTGCCGCTGCTTCAGCACAGCGCATTCAACGGCAAGCGATTTATTCCCGTAGCGGACTTGCAACTCTCCGGTCCGTGCGGCGTTGCGCTGCTACAATGGCTCGCTTTTGCTTCTCCGGTTTTCCATATGTCCCACGCTCCGCATCACGCTACACATGGAATGAATCGTCCGCAGGGCGAAGCGGTCCTGTACATGGAGGGGCCATGCCTGGTGCTGGCCGGCGCCGGCTCCGGCAAGACGCGCGTGATCACCACCAAGATCGCGCACCTGATCGAAAACTGCGGTTACGAAGCACGCAACATCGCTGCGGTCACTTTCACCAACAAGGCCGCGCACGAAATGCAGGAGCGTATCGCCAAGCTCCTCAAGAATCCGAAGGAAGCCAAGCACCTCACCGTCTGTACCTTCCATTCGCTCGGCATGCAGATCCTGCGGCGCGAAGCGAAGGAACTCGGCCTGAAGGACCGCTTTTCGATCATGGACAGCGACGACTGCTTCTCGCTGGTGCAGGACTTGGCCATGACGACCGACAAGCAGCTGATCCGCCGCATCCAGAACGAGATGTCGCTGTGGAAGAACGCGCTGGTCGACCCCGACACCGCAGTGAAGCTGGCCGTCACCGAAGAGCAGGCGGAAGCCGCGCGCATCTACCGCAACTACGTTGCCACGCTGTCGTCCTACCAGGCGGTCGACTTCGACGACCTGATCCGTCTGCCGGTCGAGCTGTTCCGCCAGAACGAAGAAGTGCGCGACCGCTGGCAGCGCAAGCTGCGTTACCTGCTGGTCGACGAATACCAGGACACCAACACCTGCCAGTACGAGCTGGTCAAGCTCATGGTCACCGGTGTCGGCAAGAAGCCGATGTTTACCGCCGTGGGCGACGACGACCAGGCGATCTACGCCTGGCGCGGCGCGACCATCGAAAACCTCAAGCAGCTGCAGGTCGATTTCCCCGACCTGAAGGTGATCAAGCTGGAGCAGAACTACCGCTCCACCACGCGCATCCTGCAGGCGGCCAACGCCGTGATCGGCAACAACCCGAAGCTGTTCGAAAAGCAGCTGTGGTCCGAGCATGGCCTGGGCGAGCCGATCAAGGTGATGGCGATGCAGGACGACGAGCAGGAAGCCGAGCAAGTCGCGATCATGATTTCCGCGCACAAGTTCGAGCGGCGCAGCAAGTTTTCCGATTACGCGATCCTCTATCGCGGCAACCACCAGGCGCGCGTCATCGAGCAGGCGCTGCGCAAGGAACGCATCCCGTACACGATCTCCGGCGGCCAGAGCTTCTTCGACCGCGCCGAGATCAAGGACATCGTGTCCTACCTGCGCTTAGTCGCCAACAGCGACGACGATCCCGCCTTCATCCGCGCGGTGACCACGCCCAAGCGCGGCGTCGGCCAGTCGACGCTGGAAGCGCTGGGCGCCTTCGCCGGCCAGTGGCAATGCTCGCTGTTCGAGGCGGTGTTCAAGGGCGGCATCGAAGCGAAACTGGCCGACCGCCAGCTCACTCCCTTGCGCGAATTCTGCAACTTCATCAACGGGCTGGAGGCGCGCGCCTCCAAGCGCGGCGAAAACGCCGCCGAGCTGCTCGACGAGATGATGAAGGAGATTAATTACGAGTACTACCTGTACGATACCTTCGACGACCGCCAGGCGCAGAGCAAGTGGCAGAACGTGCTCGACTTCACCACCTGGCTGAAGGAAAAAGGCACCGGCGGCAAGGATGGCACCGCCGAGGAAAAGAGCTTGCTGGAGCTCACGCAGATGGTGGCCTTGATGACCATGCTCGAAGGCCGCGACGAAGAACCCGACGCGGTGCGCATGTCGACGCTGCATGCGTCCAAGGGCCTGGAATACCCGCACGTGTTCCTGGTCGGCGTGGAAGAGGGCATCCTGCCGCACAAGGGCGACCCCGACGCGCCACCCGAGACGCTGGCCGCGCGCATCGAGGAAGAGCGGCGCCTGATGTACGTCGGCATCACGCGCGCGCAGCGCAGCCTGCACATCACCTGGTGCAAGCGCCGGAAGCGCGCGCGGGAGAGCATCAATTGCGACGTGTCGCGCTTCATCAAGGAAATGAAGCTCGACGAGGGCGACGCGCTGCCGAAGGAAGAGGAAGTCATGACGCCGCAGGATCGGCTGGCGAACCTGAAGGCGCTGCTGTCCAGGCCGAAGGCGGCGTAAGGCGCCGGGCCAGCATGCTGGCAGCGGGCCTTTTGTAAGTTGGTGATTGGCAATGATGCAAACCGGAAATATACTTCCTGTTACATCCTGTTTCAAATCGGGATGTCCCATCGCCAACCGTCACAACAAGAAAGCTTCCCATGCCCGGCTCTCCTGTTCGCCTTGCCCCTTTGCGCATTGCCGGCATCGCCGCCGCGATTGCGATCATGTCCGGTTGCGCCGGGCCGAAGTACACGGTGGACGACGGCAGTCCGGTCGATGCACAGCTGCTCGCCGCCATCCGCACCTACGGCCAGGGCCATCAGGCCACCCGGGCGGCCGTCGTCAAGACCGCACAGCTCAACGACAAGGATTGCGACAAGCAATGGGAGCTGCCGTTCGTGGTGGCGACTTCCTACGATCTGCCGCGCGAAAAGAAGATCGCCTGGGTGCGCGGCCTGGCGGTCGACGAGCGATTGTCGGTGATTGCGGCCGCCCCCGAATCGGGTCTCGCGGTGGGCGACAAGATCGAGGAAGTCCACGGCTATAAGCGCGAGAATACCCAGAAGATGCTGGTCGAGCTGATCGACCGGCGCGACAGCGGGCGCCCGTTCGAGCTGAAGCTGTCGGATATGCGCGTGGTCAAAATCGCGCCGGTCGAGGTCTGCCGCGGCCATTTCCAGATCGCGGCTCCGGAAGGCGGGCCGGCGCAGGATTACCACTGGCTGCAGTCGACCCATCCGCTCTCGGCCTTCTCGCCCAAGCTGACGCCGGACGAAGCCTTGTGGGCCGTGCTGTGGACGCAGGGGCTGTCGGAAGAGGCCGGCGCGCGCATGAAGGTGTATCACTACGGCCTGAAGGCGGTGAAGACCGGCATGACGATCGCCAGCATCGCCAGCGTCGTCGGCAGCGTGGGCGCCGCCGCCCAGGCGGCCAATGCGGCGGCCAACGCTGCCGCCAACAGCGCCGCCAGCGCGGCCGGCAATGCCGCCGCCCAGGCCGCAGCGCAGGCGGCGGCCAAGGCGCTGGCCCAGCAGGTGGCGGACGACGCGCGGCAAAGCGCGATCAACGCCGCGCAAAAGCTGCTGCGGCAGCAGGCGCAGGACATCGCGATCAACTCGGTCAAGGCCGCCGCCATCTTCAAGGACAGCCTGTCCGGGATTTCGTGGGTCGCCGGCACCGGTTTCTACATGGCCGACAAATGGGCGTTCGACCGCATGGAAGCGCTCGGCGCCGACCCCATGGCCGCCTTCACGCTGCATTACAAGCTCGCGTCCGGCTCGCTGTCGCAGAACGCCTTCGTGTTTGACGAGGAAAGGCTCAAGCTCATCAGCGAGATGGCGCAGAAGAAGGGCCTGGCCGAGAAGGTGAAGCTGGCCCTGTCCGGCGCGGACCCGGATGCGCCGCCGGCCGTCGCGGAGGCGCTCGCGGATAGCGGAACGACCGAATTGCGCCCCCTGGACGATGCGCCTGCGGCGCAGGAACCCGAAGCGGGAGCGGCCGAGCATGCCGATGCGCCGCCGCCGGCGCAACCTGTCGCGTTGCCGGCGGAAGACAGCGTGCCGCCGATGACAGCGGCCGGTTCCTGAGCGCGTTCCCCGCGCATACTTGATGCCTGCACGCAATGCGGTGATCCGGGTAGAATTCTCTTAATCAAGAAAGTCCGACGGCCCATGCCTGCCGATCTGGCATGAAGGGTCAACGAGACGTATTCGAAAGGGAGCAATGCACGATCTGTCCGATTTCAGCGCATCGCGCCGCTATACCGAGGCGCTCGCGGTCGCGCTGCATGAGCGCGATCCGTACACCAGCCTGCATTGCGACCGCGTCATTGCCTTGTCCATGGAACTGGGCGCCGCCTGCGACCTTTCCAGGAGCGAGCTGGGGATGCTGGCGGTGAGCGCGTCCTTCCACGACATCGGCAAGATCGGCATTCCGGACCACGTACTGCGCAAGCCGGGCGGCTTTACGCCCGAGGAATGGGAAATCATGAAAACCCACCCGGCCCGCGGCGAGCGCATCCTGCGCGCCACGCTGCTGCCGGACGCCGGCGCGATCGGCGCGGTAGTGCGGCATCACCATGAGCACTTCGACGGCAGCGGTTATCCGGACGGCTTGGCGCGGCAAGAGATCCCGCTGATGTCGCGCATCCTGTCGGTGGCCGACAGCTACGACGCGATGGCGTCGTCGCGCGTCTATCACCACAAGCGCACGCATGATGAAATTCTCGCGGTGATGCACACCGAAGTCAGCAGCAAGTTCGATCCGTCGGTATTCGAACAGTTTGCGCGCGTCATCGAGCGCAGCGCGTCGCGCGCGCAATAGCAGCCACTCGGCCGCGCAATCGCCCGCTATTTCGCGCCTTTCGCATTCCCCAGCTGCTTTTCGAACGCGGCATCGAGCTTGCTGACCCTGACCTTCTTCTGCGGACCGGTCTTGTTCGCGAATTCCACGAATTCCTCCAGCGTCAGGTCGCCGCTGATCTTTTCCGGCGCGCCGCCGGGCGCCGCGCGCAACAGGTAAAAGAACCCGCTGGCGGTCATCCCCAGCGAATAGCGGTACTCGGTGTCGCGCGTGTTGAGCCGGGTGACGGCGGCGCTGGCTTTGGTGGATCTCATCGGTGGGCCTCGTGTCCGATATGCATGATGTTGACGGCGGCGTGTGCATTTCGTTCATCGCCCCATCCTTGGCCGCCGTGTCATCGTGATGTCATTTGCTCAAGGCAATATGCCGGCAGTCACAATTATCCCAAGGGTGGCTTTTTCGCCCGTCGCCGCAAGGCGCACGGGCTTTTTCTCATGGCATGGCGCAACGTTGTCGTGCCATTACAACACATTGACGACCATTTCCCAAGGTCATCAGATTGTCATGTTCGCTAGGTAAAGTCCTCCTCGATTTGTTTTCCTTATTGGAAAGTAAATACGCGAAAGACACTTGATGTCGAGTGTGCGCAAGTGGCGGCCGGCTTCCGCGAAAAATCCGGCCGGCGCCTGCTCCTTCCTGGTTTAACTCACATGGAACTTCAAACAATGAAAAAATCGCTCGTCTCCCTCGCCGTGCTGGCTGCCTTCGCAGGCGCCGCTTCCGCACAGACCAACATTACCGTCTATGGCGTGGCCGACGCCGCCATCAGCTACAAGGATAACGGTAAAGCAACTGATTCCAAGACCTGGGCCGTCGACAGCGGTCAGCTGTCGGGCAGTCGCCTGGGCTTCAAGGGCAGCGAAGACCTCGGCGGTGGCTTGTCCGCCATCTTCACGCTGGAAAACGGCTTCACCATCGATGACGGCCAGCAAGCCCAAGGCCGCCTGTTCGGCCGCCAAGCCTTCGTCGGCTTGCAGGGCGGATTCGGCGCCGTCAAGCTCGGTCGCCAGTACAACCCGATCCGTGTCGCGGTCGAAGGCATCGACCCGTTCCGCCTTGCCATGGGCAGCTGGGCCAAGAATGTGTTCAGCCTGTATGACGAACGCGCCGACAACACCATCAACTACACCAGCGCCAACTTCGGCGGCTTTACTGGCCAACTGGCCTACAGCTTCGGCGAGAACGCCACCGGCACCTCCATCGGCCGTCAGCTGGGCTTGTCCGGTACTTACGCCAACGGCCCGCTCACCGCGGTCCTGGCTTACCACAACCAGAACCTGACGGCTGGCACCGCTCCTGCCCAGACGGACGCAGGCTCGGCCAAGACCACCCTGTTGGGCGGCACCTACAACTTCGGCCCTGCGACCCTGCACGCCGGCTACGCCTGGGACAAGGGCAATCCGGCCACCGGCGCCGACAACCTCGACAACCGCGACTGGATGCTGGGCGCATCCGCTCCGGTCGGCGGCGCCGGCACCGTGCTGGCGTCCTACATGAAGCGCGACGACCGCCTGGCGACCAACCAGGACGTCAAGCAGTGGGCGCTGGGCTACACGCACGCGCTGTCCAAGCGCACCACGCTGTACACCCTGTTCAACCACATCGACCGCGAAAACGTCACGCCGTCCACCACCAAGCAGTTCAGCGTCGGCATGCGCCACACGTTCTGAGCGCGCCCGGCTTCGGGCCGGAAAACGTTTGACAAACGGGGCTCGTGCGCGAGCCCCGTTGTCGTTCGGCGCCCTCCGGTTGACATTGCCCGGCGCCTGGTCCATGCTCTCGTGCCTTGCCATCCCCCATCTGACGAGGAGCAGCGAACGTGACCACCGACGAGCGTCTGATCGACATCGAAATCAAGCTGGCGCGCCAGGACGACCTGGTCGAGACCCTGAACCAGACGGTCTACCGGCAGCAAAAGAAGATCGACGAGCTCGAAGCGCTGTGCACGGCGCTGGCGCGGCACGTGAAGGATTTGCGCGAAGCGGCCAGCGAACGCGGCCCCGCGCATGAACGACCACCGCATTATTGATGCCATGAGCGATACCGACCAAGACTTACTGCGCGCCAAAATCAATGGCGAAACCGCACGCTTCCAGTGGAAGGAGCTGCAGCGCTTCTTCGCGGCGGGCACCGTGATCGCGGTGGGCACCGGGCTGGACCTGGTGGAAGTGGCGATGTCCATCGCCAACGACGACAAGGACGCCGTGGCGCGCTGGATGGGCGAGGGGCGCCTTGGCAAGGTCAGCGACGAACAGGCCGGCGCCTGGCTCGACGCCGACATGGCGTTGTGGACGGTGGTGGTCAAGCCGTGGATTCTGGTGCAGCAGGACAAGGCGCACTAACCAGTGCCGTGCCCGCCGGCGGCACGGTAGAATGACGGTTCGTGCCCGGCACGACATGGCTTCGCCTTCACCTTCACCGTCATTCCTCCGTATCGCTTCCGCAGTATTTTCATGTCCAGCAAAGTTGCACGCGACAACAACCTGATTGTCTATTCCCTGCTTTTCGTCTCGTTCGTGCTGGTCGCCGGCTATGCCGGCGCCTGGTGGTACCGCCAGCACATGGAGCGCCTGCGCGGCCAGGTCGCGTATTCACCGCCGCTGGAAGTCGCCGTCAGCAACGACGATTACAGCATGGCCGCGACCCTGTCGCTCAAGACCAGCGCGGCCGACAGCGACTGGGCGCAGCAAACCAGGCGCGTGCTCGAAGAACTCGCTCGCGAGCGCCTGAACGATGCCGATCCTAAGCGGCTGCTGGCGCCCAACGGCCTGAAGGCGTGGCAGGAGGCGCTGCGCAACGAGAGCAATGCCCGGCTTCACACCGACAAGGTGCAGGAAGTGCTGGTCACCGACTTCGTGTTCTCTGCCTTGTAAAAACGTCAGAGCTTTTCAGCCGCGCAGCCGGTTGTGCACCGCCGTGGCGGCGATCGCCGCCTGTCCCATCGCGACCGTGATCTGGTTGAGCCCGGCGACGACGTCGCCGGCGGCGTACAGCCCATCCACCGAGGTCTGCTGGTGATCGTCGACCAGCAGTTCGCCGTTGTCGGTGCAGCGCGCGCCGAGCGTCTGCGCCAGTCCCGAGTTGACCAGCGTGCCCAGCGCCGCATACACCATGTCGAAGTGTTCGAGCCGGCCGTTGTCGAGCCATACCGTCATTGCGCCGCGCTCGTCGAACGTCAGGCGCGTCACCGCGTGCGGTACCGAGCGCACCGAGGAGCGCGCCAGCCGCACGCGTTCCTCGTCGCTCATGCGCAGTTCGCCGCGCAGGGCGAACAGGCTCACGTCGCGTGTGAAGTGGTTCAGGAACAGCGCTTCGGCCAGCCCGCTCGTGTCGCGCCCGAGCACCGCGACTTTCTTGTCGATCGCTTCGTAGCCGTCGCAGATCGGGCAGTAGCGCACGCAGCCCTGGGCCACGGCGCGCCTGACGTCCGGCAGGCCGGGCTCGACATCCTGCACGCCGGTGGCCAGCACGACCGTGCGCGCGTGCCATCGGCTGCGCTCGCTTGCCACCGCAAAGCAGCCATCGTCGCGCCGCTCGATGCGCTCGGCCACGCCGGTGACGACGTTGGTGCCATAGTGCGCGGCCTGCGCGCGCAGCCGCTGCAGGATGTCGCCGCCGTGAATGCCGCCGGCAAAGCCCGGATAGTTGTGTGACGTCGGAATCGTCAGCAGGCGGCTGGCGCCGGAGTCGATGACGATCACGCGGCGCCGAAAGCGCGCCAGGTAAATGGCGCAGGTCAGGCCGGCGGCGCCGGCGCCGACGACGATGCAGTCCAGTGGCGCGGGCTGTGCCAAGAGTTATCCTTCCTTTGCGCCGGTCTTAATCCCGCCTGACGCACCTTAACGCCGCTGCTGCGGCTGCCCGGAGCGGCGTGGCTGGCGCGGCGTTCCCTGCGGATGCTCGGAACGTTCCACGTCGGGTTCCTCGTCCGGGCCGGCGGTCTCGATATGGTCGGTGTCGATGTCGTTTCCCATCTCGATGTCGGAGTCGCGTCCGGCCGTGGCCCGTTCGCCGGTGCCGCGCGAATCGGTATCGCTGTCGAGGTCGGCGTCGCCGATGTCCGGGCCGGCGCTCATGTCGCGGCGGCCGCTGTCCGGGTCTTCATACGTGCCCTTGTCCAGGCCGATGTCGGCCTCGTCCGGCCAGCGCAGGCCGCCCTGGACGTCGCTGCCGGTGTCGGAAGTGTCGCTCGGGCCGAGCGCGCCGGTGCCGTGCCCCTTGCCGAGCTGACGGTCGCGTTCGGGGCTGTGGTCGGGGTCCAAAGTGCTGGTTGCCATGATGTGCTCCTGGGTTTGCCGGCATCCTGCGTGCGGGATGCCGCCGCGTTCTCCGGCATATCGAAGCAATATGCATGCCCCTGCCTTGGTGCTGGATGCGTTGCCGACATGACAGGATACGTCGCACCAGCGTCCGGAGTGGCGGCGCGGCAACTGTGTAAAGGGGTGTAACGGCGCGGCGGCCATGCCGCAAGCGAGGGGGCGGATGACTGAAAGGATTTGTTACTTGTTTGTCAGTTTCGCTTGCAATTCCGGACGGCGGTGCCGGAACCATGCGATTGTCGGCTTTGTCATTTTGATACGTGCCGGCGTGCCGCGCCGGATTTTCCCTTTTTTACAGGAGAACGTATGACGAAACTGCAAAAACTCTTGCTGGGCTGCACCATTGCCGCCCTCACCAATCTCGCTTACGCACAATCGACCGGCTCGTCCGCCGCCGAGCAGCCAGCAACCGGCGCCGCCGCCTCCGGTGCTGCGACCGGTTCGACCACCGGCAGCACCGATCCCTTTGTCCAGCGGCGCGAAGCAAACAAGCAGGCCAAGGACGAGTACAAGATGAAGACGAAGGCCGCCAAGGAAGAGTACAAGGCAGCCAAGAAAGCGGCCAAGGACGATTACAAGGCCGCGAAGAAGGATTCGCAAGCCGAACTGAAGGCGTCCGGCGCGACGTCGGCCGCCACCCAGCGCATGGACGGCAAGGAAATGGAAAGCTCGGGCAAGTAAGCCGCCGGGCAGTAGTCTCCGACATGGTCAGCGCCATCGCTCCAGCGGTGGCGCTGTTTTTTTATGGCGCGGCGCCAAGCGGCTACAATGAACAGCCTCGTTGTTCATGCCTGCGCCCCCGTGACGTCCTCCCTGCGAAAGATCATCCACTGCGACTGCGACTGCTTTTACGCGGCGGTGGAGATGCGCGACGATCCGTCCTTGCGCGGCAAGCCGCTGGCCGTCGGCGGCCGGCCCGAGCAGCGCGGCGTGGTGGCTACCTGCAATTACGAGGCGCGCCGTTTCGGCGTGCGCTCCGCCATGGCCATGTCGCAGGCGCTGGCGCGCTGTCCCGACCTGATCGTGCTGCCGCCGGCAATGGACAAGTACCGCGCCGCGTCGCGCCAGATCCTGGCGATCTACCGCGACTACACCGAGCTGGTCGAGCCGCTGTCGCTCGATGAAGCCTATCTGGACGTGACCGGCGCGCCGCACTTCAAGGGCAGCGCCACCCTCATCGCGCAGGACATCCGCGCGCGCATCGCCGCCACCGTCGGCATCACCGCCTCCGCCGGCATCGCGCCCAACAAGTTCCTGGCCAAGATCGCCAGCGACTGGAACAAGCCCAACGGCCAGTTCGTGATCCGACCGCAGGACGTCGACGCCTTCGTGGCCGAGCTGCCGGTCGATAAGCTGTTCGGCGTCGGCCGCGTCACCGCCGCCAAGCTCAACAAGCTCGGCGCTTACACCTGCGCCGACCTGCGCGGCTGGTCGATGCTCGAACTGCAGCACCATTTCGGCAAGTTCGGCGCCAGCCTGTACGGCCTGTGCCGCGGCATCGACCGGCGCGAAGTCGATCCCAGCAGCGAACGCAAGTCGGTCAGCGTGGAAGAAACCTATGTCACCGATCTGCCCGACCTCGACGCCTGCCGGCGCGAGCTGGCGGCGCTGATCGAGATGCTGGTCAAGCGCGTGCGGCGCGTCGATGCCGAGCGCCATATCCATAAACTGTTCGTGAAGATCCGCTTCGACAATTTCCGCCGCACGACGGCCGAGTGCGTGAGCGCCGGCATCGACGCCGAGCAGTGCGGCACGCTGCTGGACACGGCGTGGCAGCGCGGCCGGCGGCCGGTGCGCCTGCTGGGCGTGGGAGTGCGCCTGGAGGAGGAAGACGATACGCTGCAGCTGGGCTTGTTCGCCACGCAGGCATCCGAACCCTGAGCGGTGGCCTTCCCGGCGCGCCTGCCGCACATGGACGGATAGGCGTTTCTGCAACATATTCCGCGCGCTGGTAAGCGCGCACAGCCTGTAGAATGAGTGCTTTTTGCGCGCCCGCCATGTGGTTCAAGAACCTTCAGATTTACCGCCTCACCGCCCCCTGGACATTGTCTGCCGAACAACTGGAAGCCAGCCTCGCGCCGCAAGCGTACGTGCCGGGTTCGAGCCTGGAAATGCAGACCCAGGGCTGGACCTCGCCGCGCGACAACGGGATGCTGGTGCATACCGTCAACCGCCAGCTGCTGCTGCAGCTGTGCACCGAAAAGAAGCTCCTGCCCTCGACCGTGGTCAACCAGGTCACCAAGGCGCGCGCCGCCGAGCTGGAAGAGCAGCAGGGCTTCAAGCCGGGCAAGAAACAGATGAAGGAATTGAAGGAGCAGGTCACCGATGAGCTGCTGCCGCGCGCCTTTTCCATCCAGCGCAGCACGCGCGTGTGGATCGACCCGGTCAACGGCTGGCTGGTGATCGACGCGGCTTCCAGCGCGCGCGCCGACGAAGTGTTCAAGCTCTTGCTCAAGTCGCTGGAAAGCCTGCCGTTCGCCGCGCTGCGCACTGAGCGCTCGCCGCTGTCGGCCATGACCGACTGGCTGGCCGCCGACGAGGCGCCCGGCGGCTTCACAGTCGACCAGGACACCGAACTGCGCGCCACAGGCGAGGGCAAGGCGACCGTGCGCTACGTGCGCCATACGCTCGAAGCCGACGACGTGCGCCGGCATATCGCCGCCGGCAAGCAGTGCACGCGGCTGGCGCTGACCTGGAGCGATCGCGTGTCCTTCGTGCTGACCGAGTCGCTCGCGGTCAAGCGCGTCGCGCCGCTGGACGTGTTGAAGGAAAATGCCGACTCCTCGATGCAGAACGAGGACGAACGCTTCGACACCGATTTCGCGCTGATGACCGGCGAACTGGCCAAGCTGATGGCCGACCTGGTGCAGGCATTGGGCGGGGAAGAGCAGCAGAAGAAGGCGGCGTAATCGCGCCTGCTCCGTGGCCGGGATGGCTTGCGAGCCATCCCGTGGAACGCCGAGCGGGGAAGTGAAGGCGAAAAAAAAGACGAGCCCGAAAGCTCGTCTTTTTATTTTGGCGGAGTGGACGGGACTCGAACCCGCGACCCCCGGCGTGACAGGCCGGTATTCTAACCGACTGAACTACCACTCCTGAAAACTGCTCATGCCCGTTGCCGGACACGCGACGTTTGTCACCACGTCTGAAGGGGCCGAAGTGTACAGGAGTTTCCGCGTTTTGGCTAGTACAATGCAAAAAGTCCACCCATATGCAGGTCCGCCATGATCGAATCCGCCGCCGAAGCCGCCATGTTCCCGCCCATCGAGCCCTACCGCAGCGGCTTCCTGGCGGTCGACGACATCCACACGCTGTACTGGGAAGAGTGCGGCAACCCCGACGGCGTGCCGGTGCTGTTTTTGCACGGCGGGCCGGGCGGCGGGCTGTCTCCGCGCCAGCGCCGCTTCTTCGATCCGGCGCACTACCGCATCGTGCTGTTCGACCAGCGCGGCGCCGGCCAGTCGACGCCGCTGGGCGAATACCACAATAACACCACGCAATTGCTGATCGCCGACATCGAGCGCCTGCGCGTCATGCTCGGCATCGAACAATGGCTGGTGTTCGGCGGCTCCTGGGGCTCGACCCTGGCGCTGGCCTACGGGCAGGCCCATCCGCAATGCTGCCTGGGCTTCGTGTTGCGCGGCATTTTCCTGTGCACGCGCGCGGAAATCGACTGGTTCCTGAACGGCATCCGCTGGTTTTTCCCGGACGTGCATGCGCAATTCGCCGCGCCGATCCCGCCCGACGAACGGCGCGATCTGCTGCAGGCGTACGCGCAGCGCCTGTTTTCCGAAGACCCGGCGGTGTACATGCCGGCCGCGCGCAGCTGGAGCCGCTACGAGGGCAGCTGCCTGTTCCTGCGGCCGGACCCGGACGCGATCGACGATTTCAGCTCCGACGCGGTAGCCCTGGGCATCGGACGGCTGGAGGCGCATTACTTCCTGCATGACGGTTTCCTGGCCGACGACCAGCTGATCCGCAACGTCGGCCGCATCCGGCACTTGCCCGCCGTGATCGTGCAGGGGCGCTACGACGTGGTGTGTCCGCCGCTGTCGGCCATGCGGCTGCATGAGGCATGGCCGGAAGCGAAGTTCCACATGGTGGCCGACGCCGGCCACTCCGGCTACGAGCCCGGCATCGCCGCGGCGCTGGTGGCGGCGACCGAGCAGTTCAAGCAGCGCCAGCGTTTCGACTGACGGCTCAGCGCTGGCGGCCGCGCGCTTCGATTTCCGATATCACCGCCGCCACCATTCGGTGCACCTGCGCCTGCGCCAGCGGCTGGGCAATCAGCGGCGGCAAGTAAAACTTCGGCGCCAGCTCGCCGGAGTAGGTGATCAGCGTGCCGCTCTCACCCTGGCGCGTGGTTTCCGCCAGCGCCCAGTGCGCGCGGTAATACCGCAGGTCGCCCGATACCAGCGTGACATCGATCGCAGAAAACGGTCGCTCGTCCACATGCACCACCATATGCACCGTATGCGACACGAACAGAAAGCCGGCGCGGCTCACCTGCTCGATGGTTGCTTCATGCGGGCCGCGCGAGAGCACCTTGGAACGCAGCAGGTCCGGCACGAACGTTGGCAGATGCTCGTAGTCGGTCAGCACTTGCCATGCCTGCTGCGGCGGCACATGGACAAAGCCGCGCGCGTCCAGCTGGAAGGAGGGGGAACCGTGATCACTCATCGGGACGGTCGCCTGAACGGTGGACAAGGGCATCGCCTGCGCAGGAGTGCAATATTCAATTGCAAAAAAAGCAAGCAACACCATCCCAGCAGCATAGGAAAGGCCTCTCAAGTTGCAAGGAGCACGACGCATTTGTAACCACGGGTAAGATTGCTACCCGCTTCGTTCCAAGCTACATTAAGTTGAAGTAGAAAATATTTCGCCTGAGAAACTGGTGCAGGCAGCGCGATCCGCTTTTTCATTATGCGCGCAGCATGGCCAATCGGCCCGCAAGAGGCAGGGCGGTTTCAATCCTTCTGGAGGAGACCCTCATGAAAACCAGAATCGCACTCTGTCTCGCCGCAGCAGCGCTGGCGGGGTGCGCCACGCAAGGTGACGTCGGCGGCGACAAGACCTCCGCCAAGGCGGGCCGGGGCGAAAAGAGCGCGGCGCGCGCCTCCGGTGCCATTACGCTGGAAGGCTACAAGCGCGACGTGGCGCAGCGTATTTCGCAAAACAATTCAGCCAAGGTGTATAGCGGCCGGCCGCAGGCCTTGCTGCGCTCGGTGGTCGTGCTCAGGTACGTCGTCGACGGGCGCGGCAATCTGGTCAAGAGCGAGATCGTGCGCTCCAACCACGATCGCGAAACCGAGGCGGCCGCGCTGGCAAGCCTGCGCAACAGCGCGCCGTTTCCGCAGCCGGCGACACACCTGCTGCGTCAGGGGAAGCTGGAGATTTCGGAAACCTGGCTGTTCAATAACGACGGCCGCTTCCAGCTGCGCACCATCGCCGAGCCGCAGATGGATGGCTGAACGCCGGTCCCACCGCAGGAAATCTCCGCCGCAAATAAAAATGCCATGCACTGCAGCGGCAGCGCATGGCAGTGGGGCGCGCCTAGCGCAGGAAGCGCCCGTCTTTCGAGATCACCGTCAGTTCGATATAGCGGTGGCCGAGGTGGTTGTTCTTGCTGTAGTTGATGGTGAAGCCGTCGTAATCCATCTTGCCCATCGATTCCAGCGATTCGATCAGGCGCTCGCGCGACAGGTTGCGGCCGGCATGGCGCAGGCCGTCGACCATCACCTTGGCCGTGATGAAGCCGCCCATCGAGGCGAACGACCAGTTCTTGATGTCCAGCTTCTTCATCACCTGCTGGTATTCCTGCACGATGCGGCTGGTGGCCGAGAACGGGAAGGGCGATACCTGCGACACCACCACGCCCACGCCATCCTTGCCGAGCGCCTTGATCGCCGACTGCGACGCCATCACCGACAGCGCGAAGTACTGCATGCCGACGGCGCGCTGGTTGTAGGTCTTGATGAAGTCGAACGAGGCCTTGCCGGCGGTGACCATCACGATCGCCTGCGGCGCCACCTTCATCAGCGCGTCGACCGCCTTGGAAGCGTCCGAGCCGGTGTTATCGATGCTTGCCGTGCCCGCCAGCTTCATGTTGTGGGCGGCCATGATCTGCTCCAGCGCGATCAAGCCTTCCTTGCCGAAGGCGTTGTCCTGGTACACCACGCCGATCTGCGTGATGCCGCGTACCGTCAGGTGCTCGACGATCTTTGCCAGCTCGTCGGCGTAGCTCGGGCCGACATGGAACACCAGCCGGTTGAACGGCTGGCGTACCAGGTTGGTGCCGGTCAGCGGGCCGAAGTTGGGAATGCCGACCTGCTGGATGAGCGGCATGATCGCCACGTTGGCCGGAGCGCCGAGCACGCCGAACAGCGACAGCACCTGGTCTTTCTCGACCAGCTGCTTGACGTTCATCACCGCCTTTTGCGGGTTGTAGCCGTCGTCCAGCGTAATCAGCTTGATCTTGCGGCCATGTACGCCGCCTTGCATGTTCACGTAGTCGAAGTACGCCTTGGCGCCGGCGGTCGCCTCCAGCCCCAGTTCAGCCAGCGGCCCGGTCAGCGCCGTGGTCTGCCCCAGCAGGATTTCATCGTTGGTCACGCCTTGGGCTGCTGCCGGCAGGCTGAAAGCGGCGGCAGCAGCCGCCAGCACCATGGTGCGAAATAAGCGGGAAATGGTCATGTTGTCTCTCCGGGGCTGGTTTTTTCTTATACAAACAAGCACGACCGTGCTCTAGATGGTTTGAATTGTCAATAGGAAAAAGTTTCTAAACGACATTGTGCGGCGCGACATCGATTTGGGCGGCAGAAGCATTGACCGGCTTGCCATTCCTCATTGCTGCCGCGTGTAAAAGCTGCCGGCGTCGGTTACACATTTTTACATTGTCAAAAAATCTTTTCTTTTCAGTCGCTTGTCAAAGCTTCAATCGGCTCCCCGGCGGGGCGCCGCCGTTTTGTCTGAACGTGCATGCAGGCGCTGCATCCAAGCTGCTGCATTGATGATGCTGTTTAATTAACTTAAGGAGCAATTCATGAGGTCAAAAACTATTCGATCGCTATCCTTCGTTCTGGTCGCATCGGTGTCTTCGGTCGTGTTGGCGCAAACCTCGTCCGGCACAAGTTCCTCCACCGACAGCAGCATGTCCAGCAGCCAAAACAAGAATGACGCCGGCATGTCGGGCAGCACGGGCGCCTCCGGGATGTCCGGCAGCTCCGGCAGTTCCGGCACCATGGGCAGCGGCGCTTCCGGCGCTTCGTCGTCCTCGCCGAGCAGCACTGCGCCGTCGTCCAGCAGCGACTCCTCCGGCAGCTCCGGCACCATGGGCAGTGGCGCTTCCGGCGCCTCGTCGTCCTCGCCGAGCAGCACCTCGCCGTCGTCCGGCAGCTCCGGCTCCATGGGCAGCGGCGCGTCCGGTTCGTCCAGCACCACCAGCCCCGGCATGACCAGCGGTAGCGGTTCGCGTAGCGATACCTCCGGCGCCAGCAGCACCGACCAGCCAGCGGCTGCCGGCGCGGCCGGCAGCACCGATACTGCCGGCAGCACCGACCAAACCCCGAAAAAGAAGAAGGTCAAGAAGCACAAGAAAGCCAAGAAGGCCAAGAAGTCGTCGTCTGCCCCGGCGGCTTCCGACAGCTCCGGTTCGTCCACCAGCGGCAGCGGCGCCAGCTCGTCCGGCACCTCTGGCACGAACTCGAGTGATACCGGCAAGTAATCCATTTTGGTGCGCTTGCGAAAAAGCGGCTTGCGGGCCGCTTTTTTTCATAGGCATGTTGTGTGGCGCGTGACGGCAGCATGCACGCGGTTTGTCGGCGCGGGACGAATCTGTTTTAATGGGAGTATCCACTTGGCATCGCTCAATCATGAATTCCCATCCCCGTATGCTGGCCGCCGCAGCCTATTCGCGTCCCTCCAAACTGTATCGCTATTCCCAGCGCCAATGGCTGGAGCGTTCGCTGCTGCTGGGCGAGTTCCGCTTGTGCCCGGCCGGCGATGCGCCGCACGCTCAGGGCTCGCGCGAGCAGATCCTGCCCTTCGGTGCACGCCGCCATGCCCCGCAAGCCAATTACCTGACGCTGAGCCTGGCCAACGCCTGGGATGAAAGCCTGTTCGCTACCTTCGCCGGCGCCGATTGCTGCCTGGTCGTGCATCAGGCCGAGGAATTCGGCGAGCGTATCCACCGGGCGGTGCAGCGCGCATTGCCGAGCTGGGCCGGAATTGACGCTGCCGTGTCGTACGGAGTGCCGAGCCCGCTGGGCGCGGCCTTTTCTAAAAGCAAGCAGCAGGCGGCGGAAAAGGAATGGCTGTTTGCCTGGCGTCCCATGCAGCCGGAACTGCTGGCGCATCCGCTGGTAATCCGCATCGGCAGCATCGAAGGGATTGCCGAATTGCGCAGCAGGGCGGCTTGAGCGGCGCTGGCCGTCTCCGCGTTCTGCGCGGCTGCGAGCGAGGCGTTCGCGCTGATCTGCAATAGCTTTTGCGGCAGGCTGTTACTACACTGGCAATAGCGACGACCGGCCGACCAGTTGGAACATGCGGCTGCCGGCGGCCGGCGTCATCGATTGCGCCAACCTGTGCCCGCGCGGGCGATCCATCTATCGACTGCAATGCAACTGAAGCTGCGTGCCTCCATCGTGCTGGCAGTCATCGTCGGTTTGCTGATCCCGGCCTCGGTCATGAGCGTGCTCACGCTGCGCCAGCTCGAAAGCGTGCTCACCCAGCGCCTGGCCGCCGATCACCAGCGCCTGGTCAATGTCCTGGCGCTGGGCATGCAGGAACCGCTATGGAACCTGAACTACGATTCCGGCCGCCCGCTGTTTGACTCGCTGTCGAGCGATGAGCGGGTGTCGGCCTTGCGGGTGCGCGACAAGAAGTTCGGGAGTTTCCTGGAGCGAGAGTTTCCGGAGCGGCAGCACGGACGCCAGTTCAGCTTGACGCGCGACGTCATATACAACGGCAATATGATCGGCTACGTGACGGTCGAGATGGACAGCAGCCAGCTCGACGAGGAAGTCGCGCGCAACCGCGCCATTTTCGCGGTGACGGTGCTGGGCCAGTTGCTGTTGTCGCTGATATTGATCATGTTCCTGTTGCAAGCGCGGCTACTGGCGCCGATTCGCCGCCTGATGCTGGAGTCGCAGCGTCTGGCGCGGCGCGAATTGTCCGAAGCCTTCGTCTGGCACGGCAACGATGAATTGGGGCAGCTTGGCAACAGCCTCGAAAGCACGCGTCAGGCCTTGCAGTCGCTGTTCGACGAAATCGAAAGCAAGAACCGCGAGTTGCAGCGCGACATAGAGCGACGCGCCGCCACCGAACAGGAATTGCAGCGTCATCGCAGCCACCTGGAAGAACTGGTCAAGGAACGTACCGCCGAACTGACTGTGGCCAAGGAGCGCGCCGAAGTCGCCAACCAGGCCAAGAGCGCTTTCTTGGCCAGCATGAGCCATGAATTGCGTACCCCGCTCAACGCCGTGCTGGGCTACGCGCAATTGCTCAAGCGCGATGAAAACCTGACGAAGCGCCAGATCGCTAGCTTGAACACAATTCAGCAAAGCGGTGAACACTTGCTGACCCTGATTACTGACCTGCTCGACCTGGCCAAGATCGAGGCCGGCAAGTTCGAACTGTATGAAAGCGTGGTCGACCTGCCCATGTTCCTGCAAGGGATCGTCGATATCATCCGCGTGAAGGCGGAACAGAAGGGGCTGTCCTTTGTGTGCAACGGCGCCGAGCGCGTTCCGCAAAACGTCATCCTCGACGAAAAGCGCCTGCGTCAGGTATTGCTCAACCTGCTCGGCAATGCCGTCAAGTTCACTGACCATGGCCAGATCAGTCTGCGCGTGGACGGTACGCCGCTGGACATTGGCCGGGTGCGGCTGCGCTTCGAAGTCGGCGACACCGGCGTCGGCATCCGGCGCGAACAGTTCGATGCCATTTTTGAACCGTTTGAACAGGTGGGCGAGGTGCCGCGCCGCTTCGCCGGCACCGGACTCGGCCTGTCGATCAGCCGGCAACTGGTGCGCATGATGCACAGCGACATTCAGCTTAGCAGCGAGCCGGACAGCGGCAGCATCTTCAGCTTCGAGCTGGTGGCGGCATTGGTCGAAGCGCAGCCCGCCGGACGCGAAGCGCGCGAGATACCCATTGCTGCCGGGCTGATCAGGCGCGACGAGGCACGCCTGATCAGCCCGCCGCAGCCGGAAATGCGCCACCTGCACCAGCTTGCGCTGGCCGGCAACATGCGCGAGATCCGGCATTACGCCAAGCATCTGGCCGGGCTCGACGAGCGCTACCGGCCGTTCGCCGACAAGCTGCAGGATCTGGCTCACGACTATCAATCCAAGGCGATTCTGACGCTGGTCGAACAGTATCTGGACCTGGACCAGGCATCCTGAAGATGCGGCCTTGGCCAAGCCACCATTGCCGGCAGCGCATGACATGAGTCAAGAAACATTCGCAGGCGCGCGGCACGCCAGGCATGCTTGACGACGAAGCCTTTACATTCAGTAAATTACCTGAGATAAAGAGAGCATGCTCTGGCCGGTCCGGTATGGGCCAGCCAGGGCCATTCCACCAATTTGCGCGCCTGCCGGCGCCGCCTTTTAAGAGGAGTATCGCCATGCTGAATTCGAACGTCAAAACCGCCAGAAACGACATGAAAACCCTGATGAAGGATGCGCAGGAACTGTTCCTTGAAGCCGCCGCCACCACCGGGGCGCAAGCCGACGAGCTGCGCAACAAGGGCTTGATGATGCTCGACGCCGCAATGGAAAGGGCGCACGAAATCCAGGCCGTGGCGCTGGAAAAAGGCAAGCAAGCCGCACAGACCACGGATGAATTCGTGCATGAGCATCCATGGAAAGCCATTGCCGTGTCGGCCGGCCTCGGCGTGCTGGTGGGCTTGCTGATTTCACGAAAGTAATTGCTGCGCATGGATAGTCAATCCTCCGGCCCGGGACCGACCGGCGCCGCCCAGCCTGGCTTGGTCGCCGGCCTGGGCGGAGTGGCGAAAAACTTGTTCGGCTTGCTGGTGAGCCGCATCGAACTGGCGGCATGCGAGCTGGGCGAGGCGCGCGACAACCTGGTGCGCCTGCTGCTGGTCGGCGCGCTGGGCGTAGTGGCATTGTGGCTGGGTGCGGCTTGCTGGACCGCGCTGGTCGTAGTGCTGGCTTGGGATGCGCTGGGCTGGAAGATCCTGCTCCTGGTGGCAATCTTTTATACCGTGCTGGCGCTGGTCGTCCTGCGGCGCGCGCAAGCCATGCTGGCGCGTGACCCGCTGTCGTTGCCGGCCACGCTGGCCGAACTGCGCGGCGACCGCGACGCGCTGCTGTGAAGGCGCGAGGAACCGACGTGAAGCCAGCCGATCGCAAAAAACAGCTCATCGCCGAAGGCCGTCTCTATCGCGCCGAAGTGATGATCGCCAAGGAAACGGTGCGCGTCAGCCTGCAGCCGGAAACATTGGCCAGAAATGCGCTCGCGCGCGCCGGCCTCATCGCCGTCTCACTGTTGCAGAAACGAAGCGGCCTTGCCGTTTCCGGACTGAACCTGCCGGTCCTGCTGCCGTTGGCGCTGCGCGGCGTTTCTGCCCTAGCCAAGAAAAAATCCCTCCTCAAGGCGACCCTTGTTGCCGGCACCGTGGCCGGCGTCGTGGCGTTCCTGATGAAAATGAAACAAACGCCGATGAACCAAGGGCAAGAAGACGATCCGGGCAGCTGACGCCGGCACCAACTTTATCGATTTGTAACTTGCCGAACTTGCATCTTCCTCGTGGGTCCAATCCTCACATTTTCACATCACGAGGGAATGCATATGCGCAATCGACTCTGCGCAGCGTCCTGCGCTTTCAAGCCAGGTTTAACGGCTCTGGCGGCGGTGCTGGCGCTCGGCGCCTGCGCCAACATGAATGAAGTTCAGCGTGGCACCGCCACCGGCGCGGGCATCGGCGCAGGCGTGGGGGCGGTACTGGGTGCCGCCACCGGCGACGGCGGCGGACGCAGGACAGCCACGGGAGCTGCCATTGGCGGCGCGGCCGGCGCCGTCATCGGCAATATCTGGTCGGCCCGCATGGAGCAGCAAAAGCGCGCCATGCAGCAGGCAACCCAGGGCACCGGCGTGCAAGTGACGCAGACGGCAGACAACCGCCTCAAGCTTGATATTCCGACCGATATCTCGTTCGACACCAACCGCTCCGACATAAAGCCGAACTTCCGGCCCGTCCTGGACAAGTTCGCCTCGACCCTGGTTGAAAATCCGTACTCCAAGATCACCATCATCGGGCATACCGACAACACCGGCAGCGACGCCATCAACGATCCCTTGTCGGTCAACCGTGCCGCCCGCACCCGGGATTACCTGGCCGCGCGCGGCGTGGCGTCCAACCGGTTCACCGTCGAGGGGCGCGGCTCGCACGAGCCCCTCGTGCCGAACGACAGCAATGCCGATCGCGCGAAGAACCGCCGTGTAGAAATCTTCGTCGCCGAGCCGCAGGCAACCGCCCAAGCGCCACAATCGTCCGGCACCGGAGCCACGCAGGGGACTGGCGCGGGCGGAGGCTATCTGCTGCCGCCGCGATAAGCCGTGCAGCATCGGTTTTGCGCCGATGGCTACCGGGTGAAACGCGATTCAGGTACGGAGCATCCAATGAGCTGAAGGGCCTTCATGGCGCGCTCTTCAGCGAGCCGAAACGGCAGCGGAGCTGAGTACGGCGTGCATTTTCCGCAATCAGTTCGTCGTCGGAAGGAGAAACACATGCTCCAGCAACATGCGATCCAACTGCTTCTTGCGGGCATCGTCCTCCCGGCAGGCATACCGGCAGCGATTGCCTCTTCATCGGGACCGCCGGTGAATGCCGACGAAGTGGTCGGGGCGCTGGAAAAGGCATCCGGAGTAACGCCAGGGGAGCGTCGCAATCACATCAAGGGTGTATGCGCTGTCGGGCAGTTCATCGGCAACCAGGAGGTCGGGAAGTATTCGCGCTCTCCCTTGTTTTCGGGGAAGACCATTCCCGTTATCGCTCGCTTCTCGGTTGCCGGAGGCAATCCCAAGGTTCCCGATACGACGAAGAATCCGCGCGGCATGGCCCTGGAGTTCAAGCTGCCCGATGGCCGCTTGCAGCACATGACCATGATAAACACCCCGATGTTCGGGGCTAGCGTGCCCCAGACGTTCCTGGACCAGGTCATTGCGTCAACACCGGACCCGGCCACAGGCAAGCCCGACCCCGAGAAAATGAAAGCCTTCAAGGCAAGCCATCCGGATAGCCGAGCCCAGGCGGAATACCTCGAAAAGCACAACCCGCCGCCCAGCTTCGCCGACAGCGCCTATTTCGGTATCCACACGTTCAAGTTCATCAACAAGGACAGCAAAACGACTCTCGTGCGCTGGCGCTTCGTCCCTCAGGAAGGCGAGAAGCGGTTGACCGACGCCCAGCTCAAATCGATGCCAGAAAATTTCCTGCAACAGGAGCTCATCGACCGCACGCGCAAGGGGCCGGTGCATTGGGACATGCTGGTGTGGATAGGCGAAGCGGGGGATCCCGAGAACGACCCGACGGTACTTTGGCCTGAAAACCGTAAGCAGGTGAAGGCTGGAACGCTGACCATCACATCGGCGATGTCGCAGAAGGGAGCGGCATGCGAGAAAGTCAATTTTGATCCGCTGGTCATGGCTGACGGGATTGCCCCGACTCAGGACCCCATCCTGCTTTTTCGCTCGCCAGCGTACGCCGTATCCTTTGGCAAGCGCATCCAGGGAAAATAAGGTGCCGATGACATGTCGCCCCAGCCTGATATTCGCGTCCGGGCCATCGGTTTGATGACATGGCGCATATAAAAAAAGCCGACCCGAAGGTCGGCTTTTTTGTTCGGTGCAGAGCGCTTATTTCGCTGCGGCAGCCATGTAATCGACGGCAGCCTTGACTTCGTCATCCGGCGCAGTCGAACCACCCTTGGGCGGCATCATGCCGGCCTTGCCCTGGAAGCCCTTGATTGCGTGCTCGTACAAGGTCGCGGAACCCTGCTTGAGGCGCGGCGCCCAGGCAGCCTTGTCGCCGAATTTCGGTGCGCCAGCAACGCCGCCGCCGTGGCAGGCTACGCAAGTGCTGTCGTACAGCTTCTTGCCTGCGTCAGCCGCGGCCGGAGCAGCGGCGCCAGCGGCAGGTGCTGCCTTGACTTCCGGCTCCTTGAGCTTGCCGCCGGACTGATTGGCCATGTAGACCACGGCCCGAGCGACTTCGGCATCGGCCAGATCCGGATTGCCGCCCTTGGCCGGCATGGCGCGAATGCCCTTGACGGCATGTTCGATCAGCGTCGATTCGCCTTGCGCGATGCGGCCAGACCAGGCGCCTGCATCGCCGACCTTCGGCGCGCCTGCTGCACCGGTGGCGTGGCAGGCTGCGCATACCGCCTTGAAGACGGCTTCGCCGGATTGCAACTGCTTCGGTGCGCTCGCGTCTTTCAGCGTATAGCCTTCATCGGCTACCGGTTGCAGGCGGGCGGCAATCGCTTCCGGCGTCTGAGCGGCCGAGCCGGCACCGACCTTGTCGGCATTGGATACGTACTGGACCAGCAGGACGATGCAGATAATCGGCACCAAAAAGCCTGCCACTACGGCAGCGATGAGCTGCTTCGGCGTTTTGATCGCGGATTGGTGTTCGTTGTGTGCGTCGCTCATTATTCCCTCAGTGCAATTGTCGAAACCGTTGGGCAGGTGCAGGGACTGGCTTGGATGCTGCAGCGCAATACCTTGCAAAACCCTTGATTATAGTCGGAAAGACCCCGCTTTGGAACGAAAAATCAATGGTTTGCATGGACGTCTCGACAGAAAGACGGTATCCTTCATGCCTTCTTTTATGCATCCCTCTACGCGGCTGTAGCTCAGTGGATAGAGTATTGGCCTCCGAAGCCAAGGGTCGTGGGTTCGATCCCCGCCAGCCGCGCCATCCGTCCCAAAGTCCTTACAGGACGCGGAACCTAGAGCCAGCAAGGCTTTCAAGCGGGAAATGTACCCCGTGGGTGTTACACCTAACCTTAAAAGGCTTATGTGTACGCATCTCGCAAAACGTGGCTCCCGGTACTATTTCCGACGCAAAATCCCCCTAGATTTGCTCCCGCACTACAAAGGCAGAGAAGTCATGCGCTCGCTTGGAACATCCGACAGGCGGGAAGCGGAGCGGCTGGCTCGCATTGTCGGCGTTGAGCTTGATCGAGAGTTCGAGCGACTTCGGGCGAATCACGCACCAAAGAGCGACGGGTTGCCAGATGCTCAACCTTCTGCTCTGGCTACACCGGTAGTAAATGCGATCAGTGACTCTGGCTCAGAACCCAGGCTACTTTGCTCAGGCGTCCAGCGCCATCTTTCCCGGCAGGAAGGCTTCAGGAACGGATTGCAGGAGGTTCCAACGACCGAGGGAAGCACGGGTACTGCAGGAGCATGGGCAGCGCGGCAAGCTCAGAACGGCCAGCCAAAGGCGGCAGGGGCGCTTAAGGGGAAGACCAGCTTCGATGTACTGATTGATAAGTGGGCATTGGGAGTCCAGCCGGAGCAAAACACGATTAGCCGGACGCGGATGCATGCACGCCGATTCGAGGAAATGGCCGGCATTCATACCGTTGAGGAAGTGACGCGGCAGCACGCAATCCGGTTCATCGAGCAGTTGCAGCAGGCAGGGCAAACCCCGCAGAACATCAACATGCACTTGGCAAGCCTGATAAAGCTCCTGAACTATGCAGTGCGTCTTGACCTGATAAAGACGAACGAGGCATCCGGCTTGGCTGTCAAAGCCCCTAGTGGGGAGAAGGCGCGGAGGTCGTTTGATCTTCTGGCGCTTAAGAGCATCTTCAGCAGTCCCGTTTATACCGCAGGACATCGACCGAAGGGTGGCGGCGGGGATGCATCGTACTGGATTCCGCTCTTGGCGCTCTTTACAGGTGCCCGGTTGGAGGAGCTTTGCCAGTTGCACCCTCACGATGTAATGCAAGTGCCTTATCACGACGAAGGCAGCGAGAATTCTGCTTGGGTAATCCGGATTACCGATGACGGCGAGGGTCAGGGACTGAAGAATGCGGGGAGCCGTAGGCGGGTTCCGCTTCACCCGGAGCTTGAGCGATTGGGCTTTGTCGAGTACGTGCAGCAGGCAAAGGCCGAAGGGCGCAAGCGCATCTTCCATAAGCTAGTCCCCAGCATTGACGGCAAGGAGAGCGGGAACTTCAGCAAGTGGTTTGGCCGGTATCTGCGTGATGTTTGCAAGGTTGCAGACAAGCGTATGGTGTTCCACTCCTTCAGGCACTTGTTTAAGGAAGTCCTGCGCGAAGCAGAGATTCCGAAAGAGATTAACGACGCGTTGACCGGGCATGAATCTGGAGATGTCGGGGACAAGTACGGAGGAGATGCTTATCCGATTCGGCCTTTGGTAAATGCGATTAAGCGATACAGGATTCCTGGACTTATACTTCCTGCTTCGTGGAGGTTTTCAGAGGAACTCGTGGCGCACTAGAATTAGGCAGGCACTCGCTTAACGACAAAGGGCTGGCATGGGCATTATTGAGAAAAAAACCCCGCAGCATTGGAACTTTTTCCTCGCGTTAGAGGATGACTTAGTTCGATTGGCTAGGTACTTGGAGCCAACCACAGATAACTTCGATGCGTATTCTCTTGAACTTGCGCGAATCTTATCTACAGCCTCGTCAGAGGTTGACGTCGTTGCAAAGCAACTTTGTCAAAAGCTAAACCCCGATAGCGCCGCAGACCGTATTACTGCGTATATGAACGAGATCACTGCGGTCTTTCCTGAAATAGCCCAAGCGGAAGCAAGCATACCTAAATTCGGTTTAATGCTTAATCCATGGGAGCAATGGGGGCTGCAAAAAAGTCCGTTGTGGTGGAAGGCCTATAACAACGTAAAACATAAGCGGCATACCCATTTTCAAGAGGCTAACTTGAAACATGCGCTAAATGCCGTAGCAGCGTTGTTCATCCTGCTCTTGTTTTTCTACACGGAAGAAGGCGAGCGTGGCTTGCTAAGTCCAGACCCAATCTTGTTTCGAGCCGGTCAGCCTTTCACCGTCGACCATGCATTCTGGGAAAGAAATGTCACTATATATTCACGCAACGGCATGATTGTAGTTGCGAACCCAGTTACATGAACTGACCGTGGCGAACGGTAATTCAATAGCTAACCTCGGACGCGGTCTGGTGGGTACTAATGCTGCTGGCGCTCTATGCTGCTAGTAGTCCCATCTGGGAGTTTGTCATTGCATACTCACCGAAAGCCACAACAGCTGCTTTGTCGTACGCTACTGCTGCGGCTTCTGCGGTGCGATAGGAGCCAAGGAATCGCTGGGTGCCGTTGGTCTTGATCTTGGCCCGGAACTTCCCCTTATCAAGGAATACACCCTTGAAGCCAGTACTGTTATTGCGCTGCTTTCCTATATTCGCCCGGTTTTGCGCAGTAGTTGCAAGCCGAAGATTCTCGGGTCTGTTGTCTAACTTATCCCGATTGATGTGGTCCACATCCATACCGGGAGGGATGTGCTGGACATTAGCCAGCATCCAGATCAAGCGGTGCTCGAAGTACTGAGTCCCGTCGATACTGACGTATCGGTAATCTGCTTTGAAGTCCTCCCTGTCCTTCCGTCGTTGAATGGGATTCATGCGGATAAGGCGACCGTTCTCCCGGTCAAGGGTGAAGATTGATTCCAGTTCCTCGATTGAGAACGGGATTGGATTTGCTGCTGTCATGGTGCGGAGCTCCATAGGTAAGGCACAGGAGTGGTTCGCTTCTGTTGCTTGGTTGAGTTGGTAGTGCTTGCGGGGATGGCGCTGCTGGCGCTCAGCGCACGGGAGTGGTGCTAGGCTCGTGAGAGGGTTGCCCTATGCTCTATGAAAGAGGCAGTCCAAGCGCATGCTCGGGTACTCTTGCGAATCAGGGTTTGGCTCGGAATGCAGGGCCGATCGACGTCGGACGATTCAACACAGGTGTTTTTGTAAGTAAGGTAATAAATACCTTATAGATTCCTACCTCAAAATCGTCCGGCGTTGGACGGTCAGCTCATTTGGTTTCGAGTTTTCCGGCGCAAATCAAGGCAAGGATGTGATTGCCTATGGTGGATTTGCTCTTGCCTGTAATCTTGGCAATGCTGCTGTAAGCCTTCCCAGCGCGGTACAGTTCCACGGCATCGGCCTTCCATTGTTCGGAAGCGTCAATCCGGGCATTCGCTCGGGCTGCTTCTGCTTCAGCGGCGGATACTCGCGCTTTGAGTTCTGCTTGCTCAAGCTCGATACGCTCAAGGCGTCGAGCTAACTTGTGGCTGTTAGTCAAAGCACCAAGACAGCTAGAAACGCTGCCCGATGCCATCGCAGTGAGTGTAGAGTTATCTGCAACAGTTCTAATCCGTCTCATACCGGGGTGGTCCTCGTTATCTCGATAGGCTTGCTTCATGCACTTCTTACTGGTCTTGGCGACTAGCTTCGGAGCTTTATCCCCGGCTACAACTTGGGCTGATTCCCGCGCTGTTGGGTACGTTCCATCCTCGCATCCGTCCAAGAGCACACGAACTACGGCGGTATAGTCTCCTGGCCTCGGGCTGTACAACTCGCATCCCGCTACGCGGAGTTCCTGCATACGCTGCTTGGCCCGAATCTTGTCCTCGCGTTGCCATTGCATAACGAGGCTGCGGGCCTTAGCTGAGCCGTTGTAGCCTTCTATGGCTAGGCGATCCCGTACGGCCTCCCTGAAATGCGGGGAAACGCTGTCTATGCTGATTGCTCCCTCTTTGACTGCGGCGGCAAGGCTTCCAATCACGTTGAGGCGGGCTTGGTCTTGCTGGGTAAGGCTCATGTGTTGTTCCAGATAGGACAAGGCCCGCACTATGGCGGGCCTTGATAGTTGTTTTTGCTGCCCTGCTCGGGCTGCGGGTGCGGTCACTGCGTGCGCAAGGCGGCTTGTATTGGGTGCGGTACACCCTTTGCGAGTACAGCGAGGGTGGAGAGTCTCTGCTCCAGTTCTGCCACTCTCGCGGCTAGGCGCTGTACTGTATCCCGCTTGGCTTGCTCCTCTGTCGTGGCCGCTTCCCTATGCGCTGGGATTGCTTCATGCAATGCCCAGTCAAGCAAGGCATGTGCCTCGGGTTTCGTAGAGCGCATAAGCTTCTTGCGGAGCCCCTTTTCGGACAAAGCTTGCATTGGACGCTGAGCTAGTACCTCAGTCAAGCGCACTTCGTCATGGCGTAGAGACTTTACTGCCGTGGTGGTGTTCACGACACCTAGGCACTTGAAGACATCAGCGGCAATGAACCAAGGCCGACCATCGATGCTGACTACCCGCACAGGTGTGCTGTTGTAGTACAAGGTGCTGGCGCTGTTAATGGTAGACATGGTTATTCCTTCGGATTGCGTCGTGGGTTATTTGGTCCTCCGGAGTGAGGGGAGCGCGGCCAGCTGGGTGGCCGTTATGGAATCACTGCTTGGAAGGATTGGGATTCACACCTTTGGCTGATCCCGGCTGGGTACTGGACTGCTCAGTGTTACTTCAGGCTTGTCGATAGGAGGAATGCAGAGGGTTGCGCTTGCCGATGTTCCTCCACTATATGTCCCTCTAACCTTCAAGATGCGTAGGCTTGGCCTATCTCTCCAATACATGTCGCTCTAAATGGAGGGGATGTTTGCACTACATGGAATAGGCGGGTTAAATGGTCATCAGAGCGTTCCGATTCGGCAGGGTTGACTCCGGTACTCCTGCGCGGAATGAATCGCTCAGCGGGGCTGTATTCAAGCGGCAGAGCAGTACCGCTTCACGGTGGACTCAGACAGTTTGAAGTGCTCGGCTGTCTGTCTAATGCTGGCGCTGTGCTCGGTGCGCCATGCCCGGACTGTTTCGGCATCTCCAATCGTTGGCCTGCCAAGGCTTTCTTTGCCCCGGTGAGTCTTGCCCGTCGCAGCGAGGGTCGCACGGGCTAACTCCCGGCCTGTGGCGGTACGCTCCCGGATGCGTTGGCGCTCCATATCAGCGATCTGAGCAAGAACGGCAATAATCAATTCCCCGACACCCTTCGCGATCTGGCCTAGGCCCCGAATTTCTACGGTCACGCCCTTAGCAAGCAAGGCGCGGATTGTGCTCTGTACGTCAATGGCATCCCGGCCTAGCCGGTCAACTGCGTACACATGCAGAGTATCTCCCTCCCGGATGTAATCGAGCAGGGCGCGGAATCCTGCCCTATCTGCGGCAAGCACGGCACCCGATACACCCTCGTCCTTAAACTCCCTGTCTATCTTCTGTCCTTGGGCCAGTGCCGCACGTTGGGCTTCAATGCTTTGGTCTGTGGTCGATACTCGGTAATACGCAATGTGGCTCATGCTGGCTCCTCTTCGGGTCATAAGTTATAAATCCTATTATGAGCCAGCGCATAAATCTACTCAAGTATCTTTTGAGCTAGGCGAGGGAAGCGTGTTGCACCGAGTCCACAAGTTAGGCCTTTTGATCTCCTTGCAAAACGTCCTAATCAAACTATTGAATCCTAAGAAATTTCAATTATAATCACTGTACTTTCAGAAAACATTCACTGTAAATAATGAAAAACGTTCAATTCATCCACTCGGCTGATGGTCAGCCAATTTTCGCTGTCGTTCCGATGGCGATCTATCAAACCTTAGTAAGTAACAATCCTTCCGGGGACTTGCCTAAGACGGCATCCTTACTGAGCGCAGATGGTCGGTATGTCCGACTCCCCAACGCAGGGCCAAATTTTCATCTCGATGTGTTGCGACTGGTCGATCTGTTTGCACGCAGAGGCACGACTTGCATTGCGATCGCTCAGCGGGCTCAAACGCTGGAAAAATTTGATGAAGAGCAAGCCCGCAATGGTCTTGATCCACTAATTCGCCGTCTCTTTCTCCCCGAAAACTCTCCATACCGAAATACGATGCAAGCCAGCAACGAAGTAGTTGATGCTCTGGTTCGAACTGGTATTTTTGAGCACACGATGGCAAAGTTTCCAGCTTGGTATCGCCCAGTTAAGTCGTTGAAGATCAACGAGAAAGCACTACACGAATTTATCCGAAAGCATGGCCCCCTTGACTGCAAGGAACGGATCGACACCGGTGAAATTATGTAGACGGCGGCTCATCCCTTAAACGAGGTATCCCGGTTTCCGCACAATTGGATTACACAGAACTTTCGTCTCAGCTTCAAAAGGCATTTGCTCTAGAACTACTGCTTTAGGAATGAGGTTATTCGAGTCGCATCACTCGTAAGATTTGAGACGTTCTGCAACTTCAGGGAGGGGTACGGGGGAATAGGCGGTCTCGAACTATTGGAGACCGCCGCACGAAACTGCATCAGTTTTTTATGCAAGTGCAGCGAAGTTAAGGGGCGTGCCTAAGTTGCAGGGAGTAGCTCATTGAAAGTAATTGTAATCATGAGCATTTGGTTAAAGCGGGCACTTCGTTGCAATGATGTCGTGGATCCAGTTTCTCTGCCGTTTCGTCAGATCGTCCGATTGACAAATGCATCGAAGCACCCCGCAGAATACACCTGCATCGAGAAACCGCTGCACGGGCGTATAGCGCCCGCTCTTCACGTGATGAGCAACATCTAGTTCATCGTATGTTTGGACGCTACTAAAGTCGACCCAAGATGGAAGTGTCAGCGGTGCTCCAGGAGCCCCAACAAAATAGCCCGCGCGCGGCGGTCCGTGATCGCAGGCGGGATGCTCTCGTAGTCCGTTTGGCTTTGATGTGAAAACCGCAGCAATTATGTCTGCGCAGTCTATGTGATCCGCTAAGATCAGCAGATACTTCGGCATGTATTCGCCGGTTTCAGTATCGAGATAGTAGCGGGAGTCAAGCCAAATCTGGCCCGCGTGGAGGATGGGCTTCAAGGTCAGTGGAGGTTTTGAGGCCGCTCTGCTGCCATTGATGCTTCATACATCTGCTGCTCTTTTGCTATTTCTAGCAAAGTCTCGCGTTCTGGTGCGTCGTCGGGGATTGCGAGCTCATAGGGGATTTGCTTACTCGCGCCCGCACCGTCACGCCAGATTTTGTCCCAAGCCCCATTCTGGGCATGTGTAACATCAATCATTGCAGGTGATCGGGTTTCCCGATACTGCTCGGCAAGCGCATTCATAATACGGAGCTGGCGGGGCGTAAAGTCGTCGTCGTTAAAATCAACGCCCTCATTAACCTTTACGGTCTGACGGACATAATCGATTACAGGCTCTTCTACTATGTGAATTGCAGCCGCCATGTCTTCGTCTAGCTGTTCCCACTCCTCCATAAGCCGAACTGGGACCGGACCGAACTTCCATGCTTGATAGTCGAAGCCCGTCACGCTCTTGCCAGTCTGCCGGAAATGCTCGAAGTCAAGCATGTAAAGCAGTTTGAAGAGCTTAATCTTTCCGCAATACGCTGTGTTCTTTGCAAAAAACACTATTGCGTTGATAAGTCGGTCTCGATTGACGTTCAAAGGCGTCTTCCACGAAAAGGAGCCAGCAGAATAACCCAAAATTATCCCATCTTTAAAGAAATTATGCAAAAGAAAGCGGTTTGTCAAGGTGTTGCTTCTAGAAGTTCCTCAAGGAATTTATGAAACTTCTACCAACTCAGTATGGCTATGAGGATCGAAAAATCCAATCAGTCCGGTGTTACACTGTTGTGTTCCACTTGTAACACCCAGTATATGCTAACTCCTTGATTTTTAAGGAGTGGGTTCGATCCCCGCCAGCCGCGCCATTCTTTTCAATAACTTCTGACGGAAGTTATTGATTTCTTCTTTCCCCCAAAAGTTTGTTTTCATGAGCCATCAGGCTCGGCAGTAATTCGTTTCCTCTAGGCATTTCCCGCAGCCGCCACTCTGTGAGCCTACTTTTTCGACCCCCGCCATTTATTCAGCTCCGGCGCATCGGCTAGTTGTAAAAAATGCAATTCCGACCGCCAATGACGTCCTTCCTTATTTGTCCCGTACGTCTACTATCGTTTTCCGACCGATGGTGGGTGCGAATTAAAGGAAAGATTAAAGACGATTAAGGCTGCCGGAAAGCTTTGTAAGTCATTGAAATAAAAAGAGATTTTTTATCCGTCGCACGCTCGGAAAACGTCCTCGCCGCGCTCGGCAAACGAATCGCGCTCGCTGGGCGTACGGCCCGTTCTCTCTGGAAAAACGAGGCTCCACGCTCGAATGACGACGGGTATCCACGCGCGGAATACGATATCGGCAGGCCGATTTTTGCCCTCACGCCTACGTCTATCGCTCGAAAAACGATATTTCTCTTGCAGACGCCGAAAAAATCACGCTGGAAATACGATAGATCCAGCCCTCCACGCTCGGAATACGTGCTCTCCCGAGCCCGAAGCGGTGATTTTGCCGGCCTTGAGGGGTATTTTTGCCACCTAGAAACCACGCTTGAGCAACGAGTGACACTGGAATTTACGTACAAAGCCTTTACCCTCGCTCGGAAAACGAGGTTTTCCCTTGTTTTGCCTCCCTCGGAACCGGGGATCGTGGCGCCTTGGCATGGATCAGGGGGCGCATTTGGGCATTCCCTGCCACGCTTGAGCTACGAATCTTGGCCTGATTTGTATCAGAAGCGCCTTCTCCACGCTTGAAAAACGGGTCATCCGGCCAAAGCCGGTGGATTTTGGTTCCGCAATCTCGCTCGAAAAACGTGTGTCATCGCTCCAACAACGAGACCCCACGCTCGAAAGACGAGTGTTGCCATGCTACCTTTGCCACCCGTCAACAAATCTGCCTGGAACCAGACATGCCTGCCACCGCCTCCAAGCCCAAATCGCTCAGCGAAGTGCTCCTCAAGATCGAGGCCACGATCGCCAACCGAAAGAAAAAGACGGCGGCCGGGCAGGCGGAAATGGCATTTGGCGACAGCGAGGGGCTAGCTGGTGCCGATACGATGCGCGGCGAGGTCGAGGATGCGCTGGACATCATTCAGCTGCCGCTGTGGGAAAACCAGGTGCGCGGATTGCCGAACCCGCTGGCGCGCTCGGCCCTCTTCAGCGTGGCGCGCCAGAACGAGCCGCGCCAGCACCTGAAGGAGCGGCCAATCACCTCAGTCAAGGGCGTGGAGATTTTCTATACCGGGGAAGAGCTGCGGCAGGACGACGAAGACGTGTTCCTGAACCTGGTGCATCTGGCGCGCAGCCAGCCGCTGGGCCATGAAGTGTCGTTCACGGCGTACTCGATGCTCAAGTCGATGGGCTGGCCGACCTCGTCGCCGTCCTACGAAAGGCTGCGCCTGTGCATCCTGCGGCTGACCGCGAACGCCGTCGAGATCCGTTTCGATGCCGGTTCCGGCAAGCGCGGCTACGGCGGCACGCTGGTGCAGGAATTCACGTTCAAGGATGAGGAAGACCGTCACTGGAAGGTGCGCCTCAATCCGAAGCTGATCACGCTGTTTGCGTCCGACGCCTACACCCAGCTCGACTGGCGCCAGCGCCTGAAGCTGCGCTCGCCGCTGGCGAAATGGCTGCACGGGTTCTACTTCACGCACCGCGAGCCGTTCGGCTACAAGGTCGAAACGCTCAAGGGATTGTGCGGCTCGTCCGCGCACCAGCTTTACCACTTCCGCAACGGCTTGAAAAAGGCGCTGGATCTGCTGGTGGAAGAAGGCTTCCTGAAATCCTGGCGCATCGATCCGGTCACGGACGTGGTTACCGTCATGCGGGCCACGCGCGCCCAAGCATTGCAGTAACGGTTGCAAGGGGCGAAAAAAAACCCGCTTGCCTTGCGGCTCGCGGGTTAAATCCAATTCAAGGAGAGTTGGAGGAGACAGAAGCATCTTATCGCAATGCAGCAAATGTTTCTGCTTTATTGTGCGAATAACAGATATTCACCAAACAGATAATTAGCCACAAAGCAGCAATAAAAAAGCCCGGCTCGCTTGTGGCGGGCGGGCTGTTGTCTCTCTCCATCCTGACGTGGATTTTTTATACTGCGCGCGAATATTACCCTATCTCGGCCAGAAACCGAACAATTTCCGCAGATATTAAAGGTCTATCGACCAGCATGCCGAGGCTCGCAAGGTCATTGTATTTTGTGTTTCTTAATGGCAATTTTTCATGTACGCTGTCTCGAACGCCATCCTTGTCCCATGGCGGAGGCAGGGGAACCCTTCGTGCAGATGTGGTTCCATTCCTCCGTTTGCCGGTTTTCGCTGACTGACAGGCCGGTTTTGTACGGAATCGCAAGCACCGCGTGAAACGAGCACATTGATGCCGTCCCGGCGCGTCCGAAGCGGCGGGACGGTTTTTCTCCCTCTCAAGGGAGGCGCGGGGAAGGCGTTTTGTTGTCCGCATGGGCCGGAGCAGGAGGAGACAGTGCCTGCATGGATGGCCGGAGACTAAGAATATGCATAACTTGATTGCGCTCTCCGCAGACTATTATTGGGAACAGGACCCGGACGGCTGTTTTTCGCGGCTGCAAGGCACGCACGACGGCGCGGACATTGCGCCCGAGGTCTTGTCGCAGGCATTGGGCAAGGCGCCCTGGCATGTTGCGGGGCTCAGGACGCAGACGCGGGACTGGGCGTGGCTGCAGGACATCGTCGCGCGCCGCGCCGTGTTCCGCGATGCCGAATGGATGTGGCAGGCTGGCGCGGCCGGCACGCGCTACCTCAGCGTGGCGGGCGAACCGGTCGTCGACGGCGAGGGCCGCCTGGTCGGCTATCGGGGAGTCATGCGCGACGTGACCGCGCAAAAGAGTAGCGAAGCTGAACTGCGCCGCTTTCGCGCGGCGATGGATGCCTCGGGCGATCCGATCTTCCTGATCGACCGCGAAACGATGCGCATCATCGACGCCAACGACGTCGCTTGCCAAGCCAGCGGCTACAGCCGCGAGGAGCTGATGACGCTGGGACCGCCCGATTTCCTGCTTTCCGACCGCGCCGAGATCGAGTGCGATTTCGACCAGGTCATCGCGCGCGGGCAGGGCATGATCAGCGAATGCAGCGCGCGCGACAAGGCGGGAAACATCTATGTCTTCGAGCTGCAGCGGCGCGCCATCCGCTTCGGCGAGCGCTGGGTGATTGTCACCATCGCCCGGGACATCACGCGCCGCAAGCGGGCCGAAGAAGCCGCGGTGCATCTCGGCCAGATGTACGCCGCCATCAGCGGCACCAATGAAGCCATCCTGCACGCACGCAACCCCGAGGAACTGTACCAGCGCGTGTGCGAGGTGGCCGTGCACAGCGGCCAGATCGTGACCGCGTCCGTCGTGCTTCCCGACCCGGAAGCGGAGTGGGCCCGTATCGCTGCCGCCGCCGGCACCATGGTAGATACGCTGCGCACTCTCCACATCTCGTTCGACGAGAGCAAGCCGGAAGGCCGCGCTGTGACCGGCCCCGCGTTTCGCAGCCAGAAGCCGTGCATCATTAACGATTTGCTCAATGACGAACGGGTGAGCCCGTGGCGAGAAGCTGCCGGTAGAGTGCACGCCGCCTCGTGCGCGGCGCTGCCCCTGATCCGCCGCGGCCAGTCGGTCGGCGTCCTGCTGCTGTATTCGCGGCAAACCAATGCGTTCGACGAGGAGATCGTGCAGCTGCTCGAACGCATGACGCGCAACATCGTGTTCGCGCTGGATAATTTCGAGCGCGAAGTCGAACGCCGGAAGGCGCTGCAAGCCTTGCGCGAAAGCGAAGAAAAATACCGCAGCATCCTCGAGAACATGGATGACGGCTACTTCGAGATCGATCTTGCCGGCACCTATTTGGTCGTCAACGATGCGCTGTGCCGCCTGCACGGTTGCAGCAGGGAAGAAGCGCTGGGGATGAACTACCGCGACTACATGGATGCCGATACGGCGCAGGCCGTGTTCAAGGTATTCAATGAAGTTTTCCGCACCGGCCAGTCCGGCGAGCTGACCGAATATCCGGTGTGGCGCCGCGACGGCACGCGCTGCGTGGCGCAGACCTCGGTGCAGCTCATCGTCGACGCGCGCGGCACGCCGACCGGATTTCGCGGCATCTCGCGCGACATCACTGCGCGCAGCAGGGCGCAGGAGGCGCTGCGTGCCAGCGAAGAGAAATACCGCTCGATCCTGGAGAATATCGAAGAGGCATATTACGAGGTCGACACTGCCGGCTGCCTGCTGATGTGCAATGCGGCCTTCTGCCGCATGTTCGGTTACACCATGGATGAGGTGATCGGCCGGAACTACCGCCAGTACCATTCGGGCGAAGAATCCATGTATGTCTTCGCCAACTTCAACGAGGTGTACCGCACCGGCGTCACGAAGAAGGGGATCGACTGGCGGCTGCTGCACAAGAACGGCGGCATGTTGATGTGCGAAGGCTCGATCCACCTGGTGCGCAACGCCAGCGGCGAGCCGGTGGGCTTTCGCGGCTTCCTGCGCGACGTCACCGCGCGCCGCGAGATGGAGGAGGCGCTGCGCGAGAGCGAGGAGCGTTTCCGCGACCTCACCGAGCTGTCGTCCGACTGGTACTGGGAACAGGACAGCGACTTCCGTTTCATGCAGATCAATGGCGACGTGCTCGGCAAGACCGGCATGGCCGCCTACGACTATCTGGGCCGGACCTTGTGGGAAATGCCCTTCGAAAAAGTGCCGGCCGAACTGTGGATGGCGCACAAGGCGCGACTGGCCGAAGGCAAGCCATTCTACGAGCTGGTGTTAAAGACCGTTGCCGCGGATGGAGCGCTGCGCTATGTCAGCATCAGTGGCCTGCCGATGCTCGACGGCGATGGCCGGCTGATCGGCTATCGCGGCACTGGCAAGGACATCACCGAACGTACGGTGGCCGAAGAGCGCATCCGGCACCTGGCCAGCCACGATATCCTGACCGGCCTGCCCAACCGGATGATGTTCAACCAGATGCTGACCAACCAGGTGCAGCAGGCGCGCCGTTACGGCCGCAAGTTCGCGGTGATGTTCATCGACCTCGACCACTTCAAGGCGGTCAACGACAACTTCGGTCATGAGGCCGGCGACATGTTGCTCAAGGAGACGGCCAAGCGCCTGACCGAAGGCGTGCGCGCCAGCGACTTCGTGGCGCGCCTGGGCGGCGACGAGTTCGTGGTGATCATCCAGGAGATGAGCGACATGGGCCAGCTGCGCTGCATCGCCCAGAAAGTGGTGGCGGCGGTGCGCGCGCCATTGCTGCTGGCCGCAACGACGCACCATGTGACGGCCAGCGTCGGCATCTGCGTATTTCCTGATCATGGACTCGATGAAGATGCGCTGCTGAACCATGCCGACGCGGCCATGTACGAAGTCAAGCACAGCACGAAGAACGCGTTCCAGTTCTATTTGCCGCACGACGACTGATGGCCGTGCCGCTGCGGCGCGAAATGAGGTCGTCTTGCCGGGCCGGATAGGCAGCGTCGCCGAAATAGGGCATGCTCTGTCGTAGCGGGCGGCTTGCCGCGCCTGGAGTGATTTGCGATAGGGATGAAGCGATGCATTCTCGCGAGATGCAGCACAAGACATTTCTGCTGATGCTGGTGGCGGTGACAGCCGCCTTCGGCTGGATCATCTGGCCGTTTTACGGCGCGGTTTTCTGGGGCGTGGTGCTGGCCATCCTGTTTTCTCCCTTGTACCAGCGCCTGCTCGGCCGGCTGGGCCAGCGGCGCAACCTGGCGTCCATCTTGACGCTCACGCTGTGCCTGCTGGTCGTCATTCTTCCCACCACGCTGATCTCGGTGTCGCTGCTGCAGGAAGCTGCCACCGTGTTCGAACGGGTCCGCGCCAACCAGATCGACTTCGCCGCCTACTTCCGGCAGGTCATTGACGCGCTGCCCGCCTGGCTGGTCAAGGTGCTCGACCGCTTCGGCTTCGCGCAGCTGGCGACGCTGCAGGAAAAACTGGCCGCCAGCGCGGCGCAGGGCAGCCAGCTCGTGGCCAGGCAGGCGGTCAACGTGGGCCAGAACATGCTCGACTTCGTGATTAGCTTCGGCGTCATGCTGTACCTGCTGTTCTTCCTGCTGCGCGATGGCGCCATGCTGGCGGCGCGCGTCAAGCAGGCGATCCCGCTGTCGGCCGCGCACAAGCAGCAGCTGTTCAGCCGGTTCGTGACCGTGATCCGGGCGACCGTGAAGGGCAATATCGTCGTCGCGGTGGTTCAGGGCGCGCTCGGCGGCGCCATGTTCTGGTTTCTCGATGTGCAGGCGGCGCTGCTGTGGGGCGCGCTGATGGCTTTCCTGTCGCTGCTGCCGGCCGTCGGCGCCGGCCTGGTATGGGGCCCGGTGGCCGTCTACTTCCTGCTCACCGGCGCCATCTGGCAGGGGGTGACGCTGATCCTGTTCGGCGTGTTCGTGATCGGACTGGTCGACAATGTACTGCGCCCGGTGCTGGTGGGAAAAGACACCAGGATGCCCGACTACATGGTGCTGATTTCCACCATCGGCGGCATGGCGTTGTTCGGCTTGAATGGCTTCGTGATCGGGCCGGTGATCGCCGCGCTGTTCATCGCCTGCTGGGACATGTTTGCCGTCGAGGCCGAGCTGCGTCATTCCGGCGACGGCAGCTGACGGCGTTGCGCCGGATCAGGGCAGCGCTTGTTCTTCCCGCAACCAGTCGAACAATTGCTGCAAGCCGTGCTGGGAGATTTCGATGGTGCCGGAGGCGGTGCTGTTGCCATCGGTGTTTTGCCTGATCTGAATCTGGATGGTGGCCCTGTTTTCTGGCGGTAAGGTCACCACCAGTTGTTCGGTGCCGCCGTCGGTTGCATTCTGGACCACCGCCTTGCCAAGCTCCACTTCATGGAATGTCGATTTCATTCATCTCTCCGCGCGACGTTGATCTTTATTTATAGATCAATTGCCTGGCATTTCGAGTTGGGGCTACGCCTAGAAGGATGATCTTTGATTATCGTCAGCGTGCGTTTGCGCCGCTGGCGAGCGTTGCGCCGACAGCGTCTTCGCGGAAAAGGAATTGGATGTCTTCGAAGATATTGTTACTATCAGGACAGTGCGTGCGCAAAACACTTGCAGCGCGCCGTCATTTTTGATCTTAATCAATTGCGACGCTGCCATGTCGCTTCCCACTGAACAGGACTCTCCATGAAATCCCTTCCCGCCCTAGTCGCGCTGGCCACGCTCAGCATGTCCGCCGCCTTCGCCGCGCCGCCAGCCGGCCACCCGACCCCTGCCGCCGCTGCCTCGATGATGGGCATGGCGCCGGTCGCCGAGGCCGAACTGACGCAAAAGGGCAAGGTCGTGAGCACGACCGATGCCAACGAATACACCTATATCGAAGTCACGCAAGGCCAGCAAACCACCTGGCTGGCGGCGCAGAAGTTGTCGCTGAAGAAGGGAGACACGATCCGTTACGACAACGGCGCCGTCATGACCAACTTCTACAGCAAGCTGCTGAAGCGTACCTTCCCAAGCGTGACCTTCGTCAACCGCGTCGTCGTTTCCAACGGCAAGTAAGCGCGCCGCGCGTTTCCGCATCGCCGCCGGCCGGCTGCGACATCGCCGCGTGCGGTGCGGAACATTCCGCTTCTTCCTCTCTTCCCGGCGCGCACCGCTTGAGTTTGCGCATCGCGACCGCATCATCGCCCTGATAGATTGAACCACGACTGCGGGCATGCAATGCGGATGCAGCCACGACTGCTTCTGCGCGCTCGTTCCCGCTGCCATTCCATTTCTGTCTTGATTCCGCACGAGGAGGCTTGATGCGCGCATCTCAGCCGCTGCTGGCAGGCATGCTGGCCGTTTTGCTTGCCGGCTGCGGCGACGTGGCCAAGCTGCCGCTGGAGTCCGGGATCGGGCCGCAGCCGGCCTTGCCGGAACCGGCGATGTCGTTGCTTCCCACCGTCCATGTGGCCAAGGCCACCGGCTGGCCACCCGGTGCCATGCCGCAGGCCGCGCCCGGCTTGGCCGCAAATGCGTTTGCCAGCGGCCTGGACCACCCGCGCTGGCTGTACGTGCTGCCTAACGGCGACGTGCTCGTTGCTGAAACCAATGCCCCGCCCAAACCGGAAGACAGCAAAGGCATCCGTGGCTGGTTCATGAAACGCTTCATGCGGCGCGCCGGCGCGGCCGGGCCGAGCGCCAACCGCATCACCCTGCTGCGCGACGCCGACGGCGACGGCGTGGCCGAAACCCGCACCGTCTTTTTGCAGGGGCTGCATTCGCCGTTCGGCATGGCGCTGGTGGGCAACGACCTCTACGTCGCCAATACCGACGCCATCGTGCGCTTCCCCTATCGCACCGGACAGACGCAGATCACCGCACCCGGCACCAAGGTCGCCGACCTGCCCGCCGGCCCGATCAATCACCACTGGACCAAGAACCTCGTCGCCAGCCGCGACGGACGCCGCCTGTACGCGAGCGTCGGCTCCAACAGCAATGCCGCGGAAAACGGCATCGACAACGAAACCAACCGCGCCGCCATCCTCGAAGTCGACCCGGCCAGCGGCAGCACGCGCGTGTTCGCCTCCGGCTTGCGCAATCCAGTTGGCATGGCGTGGCAGCCGCAAAGCGGCGCGCTCTGGGTCGCCGTCAATGAGCGCGACGAACTGGGCAGCGACCTGGTTTCCGACTACATGACATCGGTAAAGGAGGGCGCGTTTTACGGCTGGCCCTACAGCTACTACGGTCGCAATATCGATACCCGCGTCAAGCCGCAGCGCCCCGACCTGGTAAACAAGGCCGTGGTGCCCGACTACGCGCTGGGGGCGCATACCGCGTCGCTGGGGCTGACGTTTTACGAGGGCAGCCTGTTTCCCGAACAATACGCAGGCGGCGCCTTCGTCGGCCAGCACGGTTCATGGAACCGCAAGCCATACAGCGGCTACCGGGTCGTGTTCATTCCATTTGTGAACGGCAAACCGGTTGGCATGCCGGAAGACGTGTTGACAGGATTCCTGAGTGAAAAGGGCGAGGCGCTCGGCCGTCCGGTCGGCGTCGCCGTCGACCGCCGCGGTGCATTGCTGGTGGCCGATGACGTCGGCAATACCGTATGGCGCGTGACGCCCGCCGCGCGTGGTCGATAGCGTGTTCTGCGTAGCTGGAAATGCACGCCACTTGAGGCAGCTCCAATCGCATGAATGAAATGCGCACTAATCGGTCGGCGGCCATCTAACCAGCTTTCCGGCCTGCGTGCCGATGCCTTACCGCGCGCCGGCTGCCGTGGAGGAGAACGCTGTGAAAGCATTCGCCCGTGCCCTGGCCGACCTGCACCACCTGGCAAGTGCCGCTTCGGTCCAGGCATTCCCAAGCGAGGCAATGCGCTTGCTGCAGAACTGGATTACCTTCGATGGCGCAGTCCTGGGCATGGGCCGCGCCGAAGAGGCACCGCAGGCCGGGCTTGAAATCGCCGAAGCCTATGTGCACAACAGGGCGTCGTCCATCCTCGACGACTATCCCGAGGTGTCGGCCGCCGACCCCATCACGCACGCCTTCCTTGACGGGTTGGCCGCGCCCTTGCGCTGCGACTGCCGCAGCCTGTACGCCAGTCGCGCGCGCGAAGGGCTCGCGGCGTTTTCGCGCCGGCACGACCTGCACCACCTGATGATCTTTGGCGATGCGCCGCCGGCACGGGCGCCGGCGCGCTGGCTGGTCATGTACCGTGGCACCGGCCTGCCATTTGGCGCCGGAGACGCGCAGCGCCTGTACGCGCTATGGCTGCATCTGGATATTGCGATCGGCGCCAACCGGCGCCGGGCACTGGAAAGCCTCGCGTCCGATCGCGCCGCCGAGTCCGCCGCCACCGTTGTCGCCGATATGCGGCGCGCGCTGGCGCTGGCGACGCCCCACGGCGCCATCCTCGCCGCCGATCCCTTGTTCGTTGCGCTGCTGCGCAAGGAATGGGCGGACTTTCAGGAAATCAGCCTGCCGCAGCCGGCGCTCGACAGCGCCATGCAGGGGCGGGGCTACCGGGGAAAATGCATCGATATCCAGTTTTCCTGGCACTTCGGCAGCCTCGCGTGCAGTGCCAGGCCGGCCGCGCCGGCGCGCCTGAGTCCCGCCGAAAACCGCGTCGCCATGCTGTTTTCGGCCGGAATGAGCCAGAAGGAAGTGGCGCGCGCGCTCGGCGTCTCCGAGCATACGGTACGCGCGCAGCTGAAAAGCTCGTATTCGAAGCTCGGCGTGCACGACAAGGCGGAACTGACCCGCTACGTCGTCCTGAACTCCTGAGCGTGCACGCCGGCTCATTGTTTGGGCAAGCGCAGACCAGCATCCAGGTATCGGTGGTACAAGCTAGCTTTTGTCATCAACCGGTGTGCGCTACGCGCGGCGCACGCCACTTCATTTCAGGCAAGACATGCGTCTTTTCTTCGCACGACTGATGGCCGATCCGCACAACCGCACGCTGGCCATGCGTGCCGCATTCCTGTTCTATGCTGCGGTGATCGTGTTCGGGTCGATTCCCGGCGCGCGCGCCGAAATCGGCGAATTTGCGTCGGGCCTGACCTTGCACTTGGCAGCGTATTCCTTCATTGCCTTGCTGCTGTTTTGCGGCGCGCAGGGCTGCGCCTGGCGCAAGGCATGCAAGGCTTTCCTGATCATCGCCGCGATGGGCGCCGTCGACGAATGCGTGCAAAGCCTGTTCTCCTATCGTGGCGCCAGCGTGCTGGACTGGTTCATCGATATCAATGCCGGCCTGTTCACCACGGCCTTCCTGTGGTCGATCTGGCCAAAAGAAGAGGTCGGCGAAAAATCGACTTCGCTTTCCTGATCCGCGACCGGTTCTATGGATGCAGTTATCGCACCAAATGATGCATATGGGAACTAGTAGTCCGCTGCCTGTCTAAGCGTGCACCTTGCCCTCTTCAATGCGTCTGGCATGACACTTGCGTTTTCCCGATAACGATCCAACTATCCGACAGGAAAAGAACAAATTGTATTTACTAAAAAATATTCGGCGTATACGCGGCCTGGATGGTGCCGGCATAACGGCATCGATTTATCGTGATGCGACGCGCGTAGGCTGGGTGCAAATTCCGGCCGACGGTGGCGCCGCATTGTTCACTTTTGATATCGATGGTGATCGTGCGCCGTTTGAGCAATATGTCGAACACTGGTGGAATACGTCGCAGGCCCAGGTATCGTTCGATCTCACCGCACTCGAATTTGCGCGCAGCACCTATGGCTTTACGCCGCGTCTGCATGCAAAGCTGAAATACTGGGTCGCGGCGCTGGTGCAAGCCGCCAGTGAAGTAAAAAAATTCAAGACTGCTGCTTGAGCCCGGGCGGGGCGGGTGACGTGGCTGGCGCCGCCGGAATGGTGTCGCATGGATTGACCCGCCGCGATACACGCGGTGTAAACCACACATAATCGAACATCTGTCCCAGCGGTCCGTTCGCATAGGCCGCAGGATTTTGCGACGTATCCACTTGCATCATTCCCACAGATATGAGCACCGCTTGCGGCGCCCGCGCTGCGATATATAGCGGAACTGCCATGTCGCGTCGCGCATGGCCGCTGCCGATAATGGCAACGGCACCCTTGTCGGCGAACCGCAACATCGTATCTGCCATGACCGCGTCACGCGCGCGTTGCGCCTTGGCGATCGCGTCGACCACATGTTGCGGCACCTTGCCGCAATGTCCGTCATAGATATCCCTGGCCAGCCGTTCCTGACGTTCTGGTGTCCACACGGTTTCTAATGCCAAACGCTCGTCCTCGCCCGTTCCGAGCGCGCCAAATCCTTGACGCGACACTACCCGCAACTCTTCCCGCGACAGGTTGGCCGCCACCACCGGCAACCCGTATTGCAGCGCCAAGCTCAGTAGCGGTTCATAAGCCTGCCACTCCCATCCCTTGCGCATCAGATCGCCCAGCGCCTTGAGCTTGTCGCCGAACGGCTGGCTGCTATTCAGGACGTCGTCCAGCTTGCCTTGCTGGTCGCGGTCGTATTGTTCCATGACCAGCGCCGGGCGCCTGCCGCTTTGTGCGATCTGTTGCAACAGTGTCGCCTGAATGTCGTGGTGCATCCGGTTGTCGTGAATTTCCCCGAGCAGTACGAAGCGCGCTTCGGATGTCTGCTGCGCCAATACTCCGGGCTCGATGAAGCGCTGCTGCGAAACATTCCAAACCTTGCCGGCAAGCGGGTGCGACAGCTGATCCTCGCCCACGTGCGCGCAGGAGGCAAGACCCAGAGCGAGCATGCCTATTCCGAACAACCTTCCCAGTGTGCTTACCATCCTGTTCCTTTATAAACATTAATAACTGGCAACATTCCAACGACTAAGAAAATCTCTTCCATTCCTAGGAATTCCCGGGTGCCGCCGCTTGAATATTTGCTCATAAAAACAATGACTTAATGCTTCTTGTGAGCGTGGTACGTCATTTGCTACATGGAAAATCTATGCCCGGCCCATTGCCGGACACATTATTCATCCAAAACCCAGGGGGGAAAAATGACTTATCTCACGTGGCTGGAAGATGGGGTGGTCGTCAAGCATTCCTCCAATGGTAATGCCGCCCTAGGAGAGCGCGCGATGAAGCGAATCGTCGCAGCGGCAGTGCTGCTTGCCGCCGCCGGTGCGCTCCCGGCGCAGACCATCGTTCCTACGCTTGACCAACCCGGACGCAAGGGCGACATGGCGCGCCTGGTGCAGCAAAAAGCCAAGGAAAAGTTTGACACCGCTGACCGCGACAAGGACGGCAAGCTGTCCCAGGAAGAAGTCGCTGCCGCTTTTCCGTACATGACCGAACATTTCGCCAAGTACGACAAGGACGGCGACGGCTTCCTGAGCTGGGAAGAATTCCTCGGCCATAACCGCTGGAAGAAAGACTAGCTTCATCAACTGGAGAAAAACATGGATTTGCATCAGGCAGTCGAAAAGCATGCTGAATGGAAAGTAAAGTTTCGCAGCGCGATCTCGAAAAAGGAAACGATGGATGCGCTCACCATCGCCAAGGACAATTGCTGCGAGCTGGGAAAATGGCTGCATGGCGATGCCAAATCCCGCTACGGTTCGCTGCCGAGCTACGCCGAATGTTTGCTGAAACATGCCACTTTCCATGCCGAAGCCGGCAAGGTCGCGCATGCGATCAACGCGAAGAATTTCGACCAAGCCGAGGCGATGCTCGGCGGCGGTACCAGCTATTACCAAGCTTCCAGCGCCGTCGGTGTGGCGATCGGCCATTTACGTAAGGAAATTGGCGCGTAAATCCAGTCTTTAGCCGGAATCTCCTGTACTACAATGATTATGGAAGAAGTGAGGGCTAACTCGCCGCTCAGGGGCGATGACGATGCACCTCCTTCCTCGCCGGTGTGGCGACGCATTGGTAGCGAAAATCCGGCCGACGCCGGCCGGCGCGTCGGTGTAAAATCCACCCGGAAATTCTTGACCTGAATCAAGCAATATCGCTGTTCGCGTCTTATAGAATGACCCGCTGTCAGCCAGCGCGCCGTGACATTTCGACGGAATGAAAACAAGGTGATACAGCTAAATGAGAGTCGGCGTAGGCGATGCATAATGAAGGGCATCGCGAGCTGCCCATGACCGCTTGTCACCGCGCTTGCATTCCACATTCCACGCAGCCGGTTGACACCGATTTCCCCGATTCCCTGTAATTTTTTCGACGGGCCGGCTCGCATGCCGATGCCCAGGAGACCTCCATGCATCAACTTGAAAATCCCGTGATCGCGCTCGCCGAGCCGCAAGATATTTCCACAGAAGTATTGATCGAGAAATACGCGAAAGGCGACGAGACCACCATCGAGCAGGTGCAGACGCGCGTGTCGTCCGCGCTGGCCGAGGTCGAGCCGCAGAAAACCCGCAAGAAGCACGCCGAGGAATTCCTGTGGGCGATGCAGAACGGCTTCATCCCCGCCGGGCGCGTCTCCAGCGCCGCCGGCACCGGCTTGCAGACCACGCTGATCAACTGCTTCGTGCAGCCGGTGGGCGACTCCATCACCGAAGACGCCGCCGGCAAGCCCGGCATCTACCGCGCACTGGCGCAGGCGGCCGAAACGATGCGCCGCGGCGGCGGCGTCGGCTACAACTTTTCCGCGATCCGCCCCAAGGGCGCGATGGTGAAGGGCACCGGCAGCAGCGCCTCCGGGCCGATTTCGTACATGAAGGTATTCGACCGTTCCTGCGAAACCGTCGAGTCGGCCGGCGCCCGCCGTGGCGCGCAGATGGCGGTGCTCAACGTCGACCACCCGGATATCTTCGACTTCATCACCGTCAAGCAGGAAAAGGGACAGCTCAACAACTTCAACGTGTCGGTCGGCGTGACCGACGCCTTCATGCGCGCGGTGGAAACCGACGGTGAGTTCGAACTGGCGCACGTGACCGAGCCCAACAATGACATCAAGAGCCGCGGCGCCTACCGCCGCGACGACGGCAAGTGGGTGTACCGCAAGATCCGTGCGCGCGAGGTGTGGGACCTGGTCATGAAGAGCACCTATGCCGCGGCCGAACCGGGCGTGCTCTACCTCGACCGCATCAACGGCGAAAACAACCTCGCGTACTGCGAAGTCATCGAAGCGACCAACCCCTGCGGCGAGCAGCCGCTGCCGGACTACGGCTGCTGCTGCCTGGGCAGCCTGAATCTGAACGCCTATGTAAAAGACCCGTTCTCCGACGCCGCGAGGTTCGACTTCGACCTGCTGGCGAAGGTGACCAAGATCGCCGTGCGCATGCTCGATAACGTGCTGATCGCCACCAAGTGGCCGCTGCCGGAGCAGGCGCGCGAAGCCGACGCCAAGCGCCGCCTGGGTCTGGGCTTCACCGGCTTGGGCGATGCGCTGATCATGCTCGGCGTGCGCTACGACACCGACGAAGGCCGCGCGCTGGCCGGCGAGATCTCGCGCGTGATGCGCGACGCCGCCTATGAAAGCTCAGTCGAGCTGGCCAAGGAGCGCGGCGCCTTCCCGCTGTTCGACGCCGACAAGTACCTGGTGGGTGGCTTCGCCTCGCGCCTGCCGGAAGAACTGAAGCAGCAGATCAAGAAGCACGGCATCCGCAATTCGCACCTGACCTCGATCGCGCCGACCGGCACCATTTCGCTCGCCTTCGCCGACAATGCCTCCAACGGCATCGAGCCGCCTTTCTCCTGGTTCTACAACCGCACCAAGCGCATGCCCGACGGCAGCAAGAAGGATTACACCGTCGAAGACCACGCCTACCGCGTCTACCGCGCGCTCGGCCACGATACCGCCAAGCTGCCGGAAGCCTTTGTCTCGGCGCTCGAGATTTCCGCCACCGACCACATGCTGATGGTCGCCGCCGTCGCACCGTATATCGACGCCGCGATCTCCAAGACCGTGAACGTGCCGGAAGATTATCCTTACGATGAATTCCAGGATTTGTACCTGCAGGCGTGGAAGAAGGGTTTGAAAGGCATCACCACCTATCGCCCCAACAGCGTGCTCGGCGCCGTATTGTCGGTCCCGGCCGCCGCCGCCAATCCGCAGCCGATGATCCTGCCCGAACAAGACAAGCGTCTGGTACTGAAGGAGCTTGCCACCAAGCCCGTGCTGGCCTCGCTGCGCTGGCCGTCGCGCCCGGGCTTGCCGGCCGGTGCCTCGGCCTGGATCAGCGAAATCATCGACACGCCGCAGGGCGAATTCGCGGTAGGCGTGTCCGACAAGGGCAACATGCCGTTCGAAGTCTGGGTGCTCGGTGGCCAGCCGCCGCGCGGCCTCGACGCCATCGCCAAGACCCTGTCGACCGACATGCGCGCCAACGACCGCGGCTGGATGCGCCGCCGCCTGGCCTTGCTGGCCAACGCCTACGGCGACCCGTTTAACATGCCGATGCCGCCCAACGGCCAGATGGTGCAGGTGCCCAGCGTGATCGCCGCCTTCGCCAAGCTGGTCGAATGGCGCTACAACCAGCTGGGCGCGCTCGACAAGCAGGACAACGAAGCGACTCCGGTGCTCGACGCGCTGTTCGCGCCGCACGAACCCAAGACCGGCACCGACGGCACGCTCGCCTGGGTCGCCGACGTATGCAACCCGGCCACCGAGGACGACTTCGTGCTGATGCTGAAGGAACTGCAGATGCCCGACGGCACCCGCCGTCCGTACAGCATGTGGCTCACCGGCGGCCATCCGCATACCCTGGACGGCCTGTGCAAGCTGCTGTCGCACGACATGCGCGTGGTCGACCCGGCCTGGATCGGCATGAAGCTGCGCAAACTCCTCAACTACGCCGAGCCGCGCGGCGACTTCCTGGCGCGCGTGCCAGGCAGCGAAAAGCAGGCCAGCTATCCGTCGACGGTTGCCTACATCGCGCAACTGGTGATCCACCGCTACGCGATGCTCGGCATCCTCACCGAAGAGGGCTTGCCGGTGAAGGCGATGGGCGTCGTCACCGACGAGCCGACTCATCCCGCCAAGCCCGCGCCGACCATGCACGGCAAGGTGTGCAAGGAATGCGGCAACGCCGCTGTGATCAAGAAGGACGGCTGCGAATTCTGCACCTCCTGCGGCGCGATCGGCGCCTGCGGCTGAGTAACGGTTAAAACCCGGCCTGCCCATGCTCCGGCAAACGGAGTGCGGGCGGGGCCGGGCATTCGCCATGCGCGGCTGAACGGCTAGCGACTGGATGGCGCGAATCAACGCATCACGATAGCCGCGTGAATTTCAGCCGAACCGCATCGGCGCCGCGTTCGCCGTCCGGTGGCAACAGGAGCAATGAATGTATCCGGAACGTGTAGCGAAAGCGCTTCAGCGCGCACAAGCCAACCTGAATGCGGGCGACGCGCACGCTGCGCTCGTTGACCTGGAAAAGGCCGTCCAAAAATTCCCCAAGGGCTTCCAGTGCTGGCTCCTGTATGGGCAAGCGAAGGGGTATCTTGGCGATCACGCCGGCGCGGAGCAATGCTTCAGGAGGGCCGTGGCGATTCTGCCCAGGGATATCAACGGATGGAACTGCCTCGGCTTGTCCTATTCCGCGCGCGGCATGTTCCAGCCGGCGGCGGATGCGTTTTCCAAGGCGGTCATGTGCGCGCCGCTCGCGCATTCCGACATTTACCATAACCTCGGCTCCGCGCTGCTCGAACTTGGCCGCTACCAGGAAGCGGCCACCGTTTATGAAGAAACGATTCCGCGCAAGGACACGGGCGACCTGTGGGCATTGCTCGCCATGTGCTACAAGGGCATGGAGCGTTACCAAGATGCGCTGCAAGCCAACCTGAAAGCGCTCGAACGCGGCATAACGGGCTACACGATTCACCTGAATCTCAGCAGCTGCTACAGCGTTCTCAAGGACTTCGACAGCGCGGCAGCGCACGCCCGGGCGGCCCTCGACGCCAAGCCTGGCGACGATGCCGCGCTCCTCAATCTCGGCCTCGCCCAGATCGAGGCGGGCCGCCTTGGGGACGGCTTGCTCAGCTTGTCGCAATGCGCGCGGCCGGATGCCGGCGCGGCACGCTTGCTGGCCCAGCAATATATCGACCCGGTGGACCCCCGGGCATTGCGCGAGGCGCATGAAGCCGCGACGGCGGCGCTGACGGCGGGTATCGAAGCACGCCATATCGCCAGGGAGCTGAAGCCGGGCGAGCGGCTGCGCGTGGGTTTCGTCTCGGGCGACTTGCGGCTGCACCCGGTCGCATTCTTCCTCGAAGGCTTGATGGCGTGGCTCGACCGCAGCCAGCTGGAAGTGTTCGTGTACTCGGAAGTGCGCAAGCCGGACGAGGTGACCGAGCGGTTCCGGCAAATGGGCGACCATTGGCGGGAAACCGCCGGCCTTGGAGACGATGCATTCGTTGAGCGGGTGGACCTGGATGCATTGCATGTTCTCGTCGATCTCGTCGGCCATACGAACGGATCGCGGATGACGGCGTATGCGCGCCGTCTGGCGCCGGTGCAGGCAACGTATCTCGGCTATAGCGGCACGACCGGATTGCGCCAGATGGACTACGTGTTGTCGGATACGGTGCTCGTGCCGGACAGCGACGCTGAGTCGCACTACACGGAACAAGTCGTTCGGCTCGGACCGGTGCTCGCTACCTACACGCCTCCCGCCGGCACCGTGCCGGTATCGCCTTTGCCGATGGACGCCAACGGCTATCCGACGTTCGGTTCGTTTGCGCAGCGCAAAAAAATCAGCCCTGCCACCATCGACATGTGGATTGCGACATTGAAGGCGGTGCCGGATGCAAGACTGATGGTGATGTCGAGCGGCCTGTCGGCGGTGGCCGCACGGGAACGCTTTGCTGCCCTGTTTGCCGGCGCCGACATCGATGCGCAGCGGCTGATCCTGCGCGGCCCCGGAACGATGGAGGAATACCTGGCCGCGCATTCCCAGGTCGATGTAATTCTCGACACCATGCCGTGGAATGGGCACACCACGACGATGCACGCGCTCTGGATGGGAGTGCCGACGCTGACCGTCGACGGCGTGCACCATGCCAGCCGGCTTGGGGAATCCGTCGCGCGGGCAGCCGGGCTGGAGCGCTATGTCGTTGCGAGGCCGGCCGAGTTCCCGGCCCGCGCGGCGCAGATCGTTGGCGAGCCGGCACGGCTGCGCGAAGAACGCGCGACGATGCGAAACCGGCTCTCGACATCGCCGCTTTTCGACCATGACGCCATGGCGAGAAGCTTCGGCGCGGCTTGTGCGGCGATGTGGAAGGCGCGGGCATCGGCGGATGCCGCTGCCGGATCGGCGCCGATGTAGGACAATAGGGGATTCGGCCCTCGCTCCCGCAGCCAGAGCGAGGCGATTTCATCCATCAACAACCGATTCCCTCCAATGAGTTACACACCGAGCCGCACGGTGGCCTATGGCTGCCTCGCCCTCTCCATGTCCCTGGTGGGCAGCTATGTCGCATTGTCGAAGCCGCTGGCCGTCGTCTTTCCGGTTTTCCTGCTGGCCTGGCTGCGCTTCGGCATCGGCGGGCTGGCGATGCTGCGCTGGCTGAAAAAGCCGGCGACCGAGCTGCCGCTGTCATGGCAGACCAAGAAACTGGTGTTCCTCGAATCCTTCCTCGGCAATTTCATGTTCACGATCTGCATGATCACCGGCGTCTCCATGACCAGCGCGGTATCAGCCGGCGTGATCATGGCCACCATCCCGGCGGTGATCGCGCTGATGAGCTGGATCTTCCTGAAGGAGCGCATCGGCGCGCGCGTCTGGGCGGCGGTGGCGTGCGGCGCGCTCGGCATCGGCCTGCTGGCGCTGGCCAAGCCGTCGCATGCGGCGGGCGACGCCCGGCAGGCGGCCTGGCTCGGCAACCTGCTCGTGTTCGCGGCGGTGCTGTGCGAGGCGTCCTACGCGGTGATCGGCAAGAAGCTCACCGTGGTGATGAGCCCCAAGCGCATCAGCGCCGTCATCAACCTGTGGGGTTTCGCGCTGATGACGCCGCTCGGGCTGTACGCGGCGATCGGCTTCGACTTCGCGCGGGTAGGGGCGGGGATGTGGCTGCTGCTGGTGTTTTATGGGCTGGCGGCGAGCGTGTGGACCGTGTGGCTGTGGATGACGGGCCTGAAGTCGGTTCCCGCCGCGCAGGCCGGCGTGTTTACCGTGATGCTGCCGGTAAGCGCGGCGCTGGTGGGCGTGGCGGTGCTTGGCGAGACGCTCTCTGGCATCCAGATGGCCGCTTTCGCCGTGTCGCTGGCCGGCATCCTGCTTGCCACTGCGCCGCAAAAGAGGGCGGGCTACGCCGTCTCCCGTCAAACCGGCGGCGTCGGAAAACAGCAGGGGTAGCGGGTATGGCCGGCATGGAAGTGCCGCGTTAGCGAAGCGGAAAGCCTGATTTTGTTTCCTTGACGCAAGATAATTGAGAATAAAAACCACGGTGTTAGCATGGAAATAAGCATAAAAATGACCATACAGGGATATGTCCCGGCTTTCACTTATTTTCGGCGCCATGCTGATGGGGGGCGCCGCCACCGCCTGCGCTAAGGCTCCCGAACCGGTAGAGCCGCTCGCCGCGCCGACCGATAGCGCGCGCTTTCCGGTTCGCGGTTTCATCATCGATGGGAACTCGATGGTCGCCACCGAGCGCATCCTCGCTTCCCTGCGTCCCTATCTCGGTGAATCCCAACCGGCCGATGCCTTGTTGCAGGCGCACGAGACGGTGTGCCGGCTCTACGAGGAAGCCGGATATGCGATGGTGTCGGTCGAACTACCGTCCACCATCGGCCTGGACGGCATCATTCGCCTGCGGGTGCGCGAGATGGCGGTAGGCCGCGTCCATATCAGCGGCAACGAGCATTATTCCAACGCGTATTTTCGTGCCGCACTGCCGGCGCTGCAGGAAAACCGCAGCCCCAATTTTGCGGTGCTGGCGCGCCAGCTGTTTCTGGCAAACGATCATTCGGGCCACCAGGTCGCGTTGAATTTCGCGCCCGGCGCCGAAGGCACGGCCGACGTCGACATCAAGGTCAAGGACCTCGATCCGGTGCGCGTCGCGGTCAGCGCCGACAACACCGGAACGCCCGCGACCGGGCGCAGCCGCACCACGCTGATCGCCACCCACGCCAATTTGTGGGGCGCCGGCCATGAGGCGACCGCCGGCCTTACCACCTCGCCGGAATCGCCCGGCAGCGTTCACCAGTACACGCTGTCGTATCAGTTGCCGTTGCCGGCACTGGGCGACCGCCTGCAGTTCGGCTACAGCTATTCCAATACCAATGCCGGCCGCGTCGATAACGCATTCTACGTGTCGGGCCAGGGTTCGATCGCCAGCCTGCGCCTGCAGCACAACCTCATGCGCACCGCCGACACGCGCCATCTGCTCGAATTCGGCATCGAAGACAAGCGCTACAAGAATACGGTCGACTACTCCGGCACGAACCTCGGCGTGGACGTGAACGGCCGCCCGGTCAGCGTCAATTACGTGTTCGGCGCCCGCAGCGGTGCCAGCAGCATCCGGGCCAGTGTTGGCCACGTGCGCAACATTCCCGGCGGCGCGCGCAACGACGATGCGACCTACGACCGCAGCCGCCTCGGTGCGAGTGCGTCGTGGAGCGCGTGGCGCGCAAACGCCGATGTCACCGTCGTCGCGGCCTCGCAATGGAGCCTGCACAGCGTGCTCGAAACCCAGTACGCTTCCGCGCCGCTGATTTCTTCGGAACAGTTTGGCCTGGGCGGCGCGTATTCCGTGCGCGGCTTCGAGGAGCGCGAGGCCCTCGGGGACCGGGGCTGGCGTTTGAGCAACGAGGCGCTGGCGCCGGCCATCGCCGGGCAGCACCGCCTGCTCGCCTTCGTCGATGCCGGCCGGCCGTACCGGCTTAACCCGCAGCCCGGCGACACGTCCGTTGCCACGATGCTGAGCTGGGGCCTGGGCTGGCGCTGGACGCTCAAGGACTCAATATCCACGTCGCTCGACTGGGCGCGCGTGGTCAACGGAACGCTTGTCACCCCGGCGGGCAGCAATGCGGTTCATATCAGCGCCGTTTGGCGATTCATCTAAAAAAAAGAGGGAGAAGAAAAATGAAAAACGCTTCCGTATTCAGCATCAAGCCGATGACTTTCGCCATCCTCCTGGCGTTTTCGGCAGGCGCCTATGCGCAGATCGCGTCCGGCACCTTGCCTGTCGGGCCTACCGTGGTAAACGGTACCGTCGCCATCAACAATCCCGCGGCGAACACCATGCAGATCACCAACACGCCCGGTGCGATCGTCAACTGGAACAGCTTCTCGATCGGCTCGGCATCCGTGGTGACGATCAATCAGACGGCCGGGCCTGCCAGCTCAATCCTGAACCGCGTGACCGGCGCCGATCCGTCGCAGATCATGGGCCGGCTCGAATCGAACGGCCGCGTATTCCTGATCAACCCGAACGGCGTGCTGTTCGGCGCGGGCAGCGTGATCGACACGCAAAGCCTGATCGCCTCGACGCGCGACATCAGCAACGCCAATTTCTTGGCCGGCAATTACCTGTTCGAGGGCGCGGGCCCCGGCCGCATCACGGTCGACCAGGGCGCGTTGATCACCACTGCCTCGCACGGCCCGAACGGGCAGGTCTGGCTGTTTGCCGACAAGGTTGCATTACAACAGGGCAGCAATATCAACGCGCCGGACGGGCAGGTCATGCTTGCCGCCGGCACGCAACTGCAAGTTGGCAGCAACAGCCTTGGCAACATGACCTTCACGGTGGCGACCGGCAGCGCCAACACGATCGACAGCTATGGCAGCGTCGCCGCGCAACGCGGTGCGGTCGGCATGTTCGCCGACAGCATCGTGCACGGCGGGCAGGTTGCGACCGGCGGCGGCCCCGGCGAAGTGCTGCTGATGGCCGCGCGCGATATCACCGTTCCCGATGGCGGTGCCATCAATGCCAGCGGCGAGATGGGCGACAGCGGCGGTCACATTACGCTCAATGCCGGCAACCGGCTGAAAATCGGTGCGCAGGCCTCAGTTGCCGCCGACGGCAGCAGCCAGGGCGGCAGCGGTGGCCTCATCGACCTGATTGCCTATGACCTGCAGGTATCTCCGGTAGCCAGCGGCATGGGCAACGTGCACGCCTCGGCCAAAGTGGCGGGTGCGCCCAACGGCGACGTGCGCGTGATGCTGCGCTCCGCGCCGGTGGATGCGATGCCGGCTGCCGGCCAGTTCGCCGTGACCCTCTCGTCCGGCAAGGACATGTACCCGACCGTGACCACCCTGGCCGACGGCAGCAGCGTCGTCACCTGGATGAGCATGGATCTTCCGCCCAACGTGCTGTGGGACGTGAAGTATTCCACCGTGTACGCGCAGCGCATCGGGCCCAACGGGCAGTCGCTTGGCGGCCGCATCCAGATCGGCAGCGTGACGGGCAATCAATCCTATCCATCGGTCGCGCCCACGCGCGACGGCGGCTTTTTGATCGCCTGGAGTGACGGCCGCACCGGACGGCGCGAAGTCTGGACACGCGCCTTCGATGCCAATGGCATGCCGGTCACGGCCGACCTGAAGCTGTCCTCCGACGCGGGCGACCAGGACAACATCAAGCTCGCCACGCTCGCCGACGGCCGCATCCTGACGACCTGGTCGAGCCGGTCGTCGATATCGCCGCTGGTGATCGATATTCGCGCACAGCTGGTCGATGCCAGGGGCAATCCGGTCGGCGCGCCATTCACCATCAACATGACCGGCTCCGCCGACAAGGGCTCGCAATACCGTCCCGACATTGCGCCGCTGGCCGACGGCGGCTTCGTCGTGACCTATCATGCCATTGCCTCCGGATCGTATTACGCCGATGCCTACGGCCGCCGCTTCGACCGCAACGGCGTTCCGGTCGGCCCGGAATTCACCATTGCAGCGACTACAAGGGACGACTGGCGCATTACGACCAAAGGTCTGCTTGACGGTGGATTTGTGGTGGTGTGGGACACCACGATCGATTCGTCGTACACCACCCGCATGTTCTACCGGCGCTACGATGCACGCGGCGTGATGATCCAGGGCGACACGCCGGTAGGCATGGCGCCAGGGGGCTCCGGCCAGTCCTTTGCGCAGGTCACGCCGATGGCCGACGGCGGTTTTGTCATCGTATGGAAGAGCTACCAGAACGGCACCGGCAGCAGCAACGCGGACGTGTACGCGCAACGCTTCGGCGCCAACGGCCTGCCGGCTGCTGCGCCCAAGCTGGTCGCCGGCGGCGTGGCCGGCCAATGGGAGCCGACTGTCGCGGCCACCGCAGACAACGGCTACACCGTCACCTGGTACACCGACCAGAACGGCAACATGGACATCTACGCACAGCGCTTTGCCAGCCCGGTAATGCAGGCTGCCGTGGCCGGCGGAGTCAGCGGCGAATTGCGCAACCGCGGATACATGACGGCGCAGGGCGTGTCGAACGGGACTGCGTCCGAGCCGGTGCTCGTCCTGCCGGCGCCGGAACCGGTCGTGACCACCGCCGTGGCCGCTCCCGTTGCGCCAGCACCGGTTTCCACTGAAACGTCCACTGCATCGGCCATCAGCAGCGCAAGCGGTACGACGACCAGCCCGACGAGCACAACCAGCGTGACCAGCATAGTAAGTACGACGACTACTGCAGCTTTGCCGGGCACAACGAGCTCAACCGTCGCCAACGACAAGGACGAAAGGAAGGAGAAGACCCCCGAAGCGGCAGACGCGCCAAAGATTACGGTGAAGCCGCAACCGCCTGTGAAGCAGGAACCTGCGCTGGCAGGAAAGACCGAGTCGGCCCTGAACGCGGTACGGCAAGTCACGCCGACCGGCATGACCGACTTCGTGCTGCCGGGAGCGTCGCCGGTGTTTGCTAATACCGTCTCCGTGCAGCCGGTGCGCAATGCCGAGGGCAATGTGATCGGCTATGCGGTGTCGAAGGAAGACAACCGGGACGCCCGGGACGGCAAATAACGGAACCGTAACAGGCGGCGCGTAGGCCGCCATAACCGCGCTCACCGAAGACAGGCGCACTGCGATTACCCCAATCGGTGTCGCAGTGCGCATTTTTTTGCCGCCCGCTTTTTCACTTCCAGCGTTTTTTGCGAAATTTGCAAGGCGACGGTGCTATTCTTCCTTCCGTTGCGGCAAGCGCAAATGCCATCGCGGCGACTGCCCAGTCCGCAAGGTTTATTCCGTATCAGAGCAAAACATGTAGAACGCCGTCTCCATCAACACCTGTCATCTCCAGAGGAATCCACCATGTCGACAACCAAGATCCTGCTTGACGAATCCGATATCCCGACGCACTGGTACAACATCGTGGCGGACATGCCGAATCCCCCGGCGCCCCCGCTTGGTCCCGACGGCAAGCCGCTCTCGCCGGATGCGCTGGCCGCGATTTTCCCGGCAAGCTTGATCGAACAGGAGATGTCAGCAGAGCGCTGGATTGCGATCCCGGAAAAGGTGCGCGAGATTTACCAGCTCTGGCGCCCCACGCCCCTGTTCCGCGCGCACCGTCTCGAAGCCGCGCTCGGCACCCCGTGCAAGATCTACTACAAGTTCGAAGGCGTCTCCCCCGCCGGCTCGCACAAGGTGAATACCTCCGTTGCGCAGGCCTACTACAACGCCGAAGCCGGCATCAAGCGCATCGCCACCGAAACCGGGGCAGGGCAGTGGGGCAGCTCGATGGCGCTGGCCGGCCAGATGTTCGGCCTCGAAGTGCGCGTCTACATGGTCAAGGTCAGCTACCACCAGAAGCCGTACCGCCGCTCGATGATGCAGACCTGGGGCGCCGAAGTGTTCGCCAGCCCCTCCGAGCAGACCAACGTCGGCCGCGCCGCGCTCGCGGAAAATCCCGATAACCAGGGCTCGCTCGGCCTCGCCATTTCCGAAGCGGTGGAAGAAGCCGCCTCGCGCGCCGACACCAACTACGCGCTCGGCTCCGTGCTCAACCACGTGCTGCTGCACCAGACCGTGATCGGCCTGGAAGCGAAGAAGCAGTTCGACAAGGCGGGTGACTACCCCGACATGATCTTCGCCCCCTGCGGCGGCGGCTCCAACTTCGGCGGCGTGGCCTTCCCCTTCTTTGCCGACAAGGCCGCTGGCAAGAACGTGCGCCTGGTCGCCGTCGAGCCGACTTCCTGCCCGACTTTGACGCGCGGCCACTACGCGTACGACTACGGCGACACCGCGAAGCTCACGCCGATGACGCTGATGTACACCCTCGGCCACGACTTCATGCCGCCAGGGATACATGCAGGCGGCCTGCGCTACCACGGCGACTCCGCGCTGGTGTCGCAGCTCTATCACGAAAAACTGCTGGAGGCAGTCGCTGTGCCGCAGCTCGCCACGTTTGAGGCCGGCGTGCGCTTCGCTCGCACGGAAGGCATCATCCCCGCGCCGGAGTCGAGCCATGCGATTGCCGCGGCCATCGACGAGGCGATGCGCTGCAAGGAGACGGGGGAAGCGAAGACGCTGTTCATCAACCTGTCCGGCCACGGCCACTTCGACATGGGCGCGTACGACAGCTACTTCAGCGGCAAGCTGCAGGATTATGCGTATCCGGAGGATGCGATCAAGGCGGCGTTGGAGAGGCTGCCGAAGGTGGAATAACTGGGTTAAGGTTGATCTGAGTTTGAAAGGGCGGAGCCTTGAGACTTCGCCTTTTATTCGTGCGCATACGGAGAACGGAGGCAGGTCTTGCAATCAAGCAGATGTGTGATTGCAAGACTTGGTCCGAAAGCGGTTGAAATGCCTACGTTGGGCTTGCGAGCAACATTCATTCTTTATCCGAATTCGCAGCCACTCTTCCCATGCGGACTGCAGTCCAATCGAACACAAGCGCCCTGCATTCAGTGCGCTTGAATGCGACTAAGATATTCGATCAGCATCAGGATGCGTCCACGAACTACCGCTGCCGCGTCGTAGTTGCCGCGCGCTTCCTTGTAGAACTCGGCGCTCTCGATCTGGAACTCCCTGCCCCAAACAGGCATGGTCCGCGTGCCATGGCTTGGCACGTTGGCGCCTTCGATCACTTCGTATAATCGCGCCGTCGGCAATACTCCCCCATTCTTCTTGGCGAGTTGAGTCAGGTCCGCAGGGCTGCTGCGCAGTTGATCCGCCATCGGGCCGCCGCCCTTGCCATTCACACCATGGCATGCGGCACAATTTGCCTCGAATTCCTGCTTGCCAAGGTCTATTTTCTGTTGCTGTGCGAAGACAGCCCCATTGCAGGTCGCCATGCCAACAACAATCAGCCATACTTTAATTGAAGTTTTCATTTTATGACTCCAAGAAGTTGATCAACGATTGATTGCGGGCGAAGTCGCATGCCGAACTCCAACCCTTCATTGATCTTAGAGCCGGCTACTACTCGGTAAATTGACCCCTATCAGCTTAGGGGCTATCCCATTAGGTCGACAGGAAGGGAAACTGCAAGGCAGATCACAATCCACGCCCATGTGGATGAGGAGATTCGACATGGGCATGGTCAAGCAAGACGACGGCTGGAGATTGCCGGAACGGCTGCGGGTGCAAATGGAGCCGTTTTTGCCGCCTCGCAAGCCACATCCCCAAGCTGCCAAAACCTACGCATATATATGGCGCCAGACTCGATTAATGACGTATGACGAATCTGACGCCATCAATTCGCAAATTGCGCACAAAGGGAGGGGGCTGACTTGAATTCAAAAAAATATTTTTTCAAATTATCGGCAGCAAGCGAATAAACGGGGCTAGGTCTTGCAGTCATGCAGAAATGTGATTGCAATACGTGGCTCTATTCTCGCTATTCTTCACGCTTCCCTGACATACCACTAATTTTCCTTATGACAAGTTTCCGGATCACGTATACTAGAAACCTGATCAATCGTTGCTGAAGCGCTGGCCGCCATGTCCCCCTCATAGGAGGCGGCAGGCCGTACCACTTCAAAAAGGGAGACCCGCAGCATCATGCTCGCCGCCCTCGACCCCCATACCCTCGGCATTGCCGTTTCCATCGTGTTGTTCACGGTCGCGTTCCAAGCGATGTTTTACCTTCTGACGACAAAAAGCTATCCCGGCAATGAATGCTGGGCAGTCGCGCTGATGGTGCTGGCTTTTTCCTTTCTGGCGTTGCAGCTGCGCGGCCGGATCCCGGATATCGTCAGCGTTCTTGGTCTCAATTACGGCGTCTTCCTGAGCATGTGCCTGTTTTACGATGGGCTGGCACGCTTTCATGGCCGTACCGGTAGGACACGCATGAACCTGGTTAACCATGGCATGGCGCTGCTGGCTGCGGGAGGCGTTCTGCTGCATTACGCGTTCAATGGCGTCAGCATCAATGGGCGGGTGCTGCTGTTCCATGGTTTTCAGCTGTTCATCTCGGTGCGCATGCTGGCGATGATCGCGCAATCGCGCAACCCGCAGCAGCGGGGGCCGTATGCGGCCCTGTTCATGGTATTCCTGACGGTGGCATGTGTGTCGCTGACGCGCATTTATCTGCTCCTCGACGCGCCGCCGATCACCTCCTTGCTCCAGCAGGATGTCGGGATACGGATGATCATGCTGGTCGGAATGGCGCAGGCGCTCATTCTGTGGTTCTGCATCCTGTTGATTACGCATACCCGCATCGAGCGGGAGCTGGAAGAAGCGCGCGGCAAGGCGGAGCTCGCTTCCCGCACCGATACCCTGACAGGTTTGAGGAACCGCCAGCACTTCGAAGCGGAATTCCGGCGCGAAATCGAAAGGGCGTCGCGCTATGGCCAGCCTGTCTCGCTGGTCATATTCGATATCGATCATTTCAAGCGCGTCAACGACCAGCACGGCCATCAAACGGGGGACGAGGTTCTGGTGGAAGTTGCGCGCTGCGCCAGCAAAATGACGCGCGCCTCCGACTTGCTGTGCCGCTGGGGCGGCGAGGAATTCGTTCTCTTAATGCTAGCCGCGGATGACGATGCGTTAAAGGCCGCCGACAAGCTGCGTCGCCATATCGAGCAGCATACATTCCCGCAGGTCGGCGCCATTACGATCAGCGCCGGCCTGGCGCAACTGCGCGCTGACGACGACCCGGCAACCTTGATACGTCGGGCAGACAATGCGCTGTACCGCGCCAAGTCACGCGGCCGCAACCGGGTGGAAAAGGAAGTGTCGGACTTTGCATCCGCTTCCCCTCTGTCGCTGCGCTGGGCGCCTGGCTTTACCTGCGGCCATCCGGCAATCGACGAGCAGCATCAGATCCTGTTTGGCAAAACCAACCTTTTGCTCGAACGTTGCGGCGGACGCGACGACAAGGAAGTCGTCGAACTGATGGAAGACTTGCTGAGGGAAACCGAACGCCATTTCCGTTACGAAGAAGGCGTACTGCGAAAGAGCGGATACCCGCACCTGAAGGAGCACGGCGAGGAACACGCGCGGCTCAACCAAAAGGGACGCTTGCTGCTGGATCAATTCCGTACCGGCCAAGCACCGTCAAGCACGTTGTCAAGTTTCGCCGTACGCGAGCTGGCCCTGGGGCATATTTCCGAGGAAGACCTAAGCTATGTCTCGTATATCAATTGAGGGCAAGATAGGCAGAGTCTGGCCAGTGTGCTGAGTGATAGCAACGGCCGAGAGCGATGGGTGTTGCTCTGATAAATTCCGCCCGCTGCACAATGTTGAAATCGGCCCGCACCACGCGGGCCGACTTTTTTATGTATCAGGAAGGAAGTTGGGATCAGGTCTTGCAACCACACATCTGTTGATTGCCAAACTTGATCCCGTTTTGTTTTCCCCTTCCTTTCCTCCAACTTGCGACCTTGGCAGGCTATGCTCATGGCCGGGCCGGCAACGCAGGAATGGACCCAGGCCGGAACACTTCGTCAGCAAGAATACGCGGCGAGACACCGTCTATCGTGCCGAATCGGTTGAACTTGGGTTTCCGGAGGCCGCTCAAATTCATTTTCTTGCACCTGTGGACAGCCCGCGGGGGCATAAGCGAAATGATGACGGAATCTGATTCCTTGCCAACGCTGTCGGGCTTCGATCAAGCCGCCTACGAACGCGGCCTGAAAGCGGCCGGGATTGGCATGTGGGAATTCGACTTCAAGTCAGCGCATGCGAGTATCTGCGCAAATATGGCGCGTGTTTTGGGCATGCCACCGCGATTCACGGTGCTTTCCCCAAGCGAATGGCGTGCGCGGATCGAACCGGTGGATCTTCCGTATGTCGAGCAGCTCCTCAAACTCGCCTATACCAAGGGTAAACCTTACCGCGTGGAGTTTCGCGCCAGGCGCGAAACGGGAGAGATTATCTGGCTGCAAGCGCACGGGAGCCTGGTGCGGGATGCAAAGGGGCATCGGGTCCGGCTGACCGGGGCGGCAATCGACATCACGGAGAAAAAAAGCGCGGAAGATGCGCTGCGCCTGGCGAGCGAGCGGCTCAAGCTGGCGGTGGAGGGCAGTGGCGAGGGAATCTGGGACTATGACCTCCCCACCAACATGTACACCCTTTCCGGCGGGCTGAACGAGATTCTTGGCCGTCCCCACAAGAGTGCGATACATCACGCGAACGACTGGATCCGGATCACGCATCCCGACGATGTGGAGCGCATGTTGTCCGCCCTGCGCGCATGTATCGACGGCGCCACGCGCACCTACCGCTGCGAGTATCGCATCCGCACCAGGGACGGCGTATGGAAGTGGATACTGTCCCGCGGCGTGGTCGTCGCGCGGGACGAGCACGGCACGCCAACCAGCATGGCGGGCATCGTCACCGATGTTACGGACAAGAAGGAATCGGAAGAAACGGCATGGCGGCATGCAAATCTCGATTCGCTCACTGGACTGCCGAATCGTCGCCATTTTCTCAGCGGTCTCGAAGCGGAATTGCGCCGGGCGCCACGCCAGCAAACCAAGGTCGCTCTCCTGTTCATCGATCTCGACGGGTTCAAGCAGGTGAATGACTTGTTCGGGCATGATGCCGGGGACCTGCTGCTGATGGAGGCGGCATATCGCATCAGGAAATCGATCCGGTCCTCGGACGAGCTGGCCCGCCTCGGCGGCGACGAATTCACCGTGCTGCTCAAGGATTTGCGCAAGCCCGATCACGTCGAATACGTTTGCCAGCAAATTCTTGCGAGCCTGTCCAAGCCGTTCACGGTCGGCAGCGAAGTTGCTTATGTGTCCGCAAGCATCGGGGTGGCCATTGCGCCTGTGGATACACAGAGCGGCGACGAACTGCTGCGCAAGGCCGATACGGCAATGTATGCGGCGAAAGCGTCGGGCAAGAACCAGTTCGGCTACTTTTCCCCGTCGATGGATGAAAAGACCCATAGCCGGCTCCGGGTAGCGGCCGAGTTGCGGCGCGCCATATCGTCCCGTCAGTTTACTCTGTATTACCAGCCGGTGATCGACCTGCACGATGGCCATGTCGTGAAGACGGAGGCCCTCCTGCGCTGGGAACACCCGAAGCTGGGGAAGGTGGCGCCATCGATCTTCGTACCGATCGCCGAGGAAACGGGGCTAATGGGCGATATCGGAAACTGGGTGTTTCGCGAGGCGGCGACGCGTACGAAGCAATGGAGCGAACGGGCGGGTGTCGCATTCCAGGTTGCGCTCAACAAGTCGCCGGTACAGTTCAATCAGCGTTACATGGAATCCGACTGGTTGCAGTACCTGCACGAACTCGATCTGTCGCCATCCTCGATTGTCGTGGAGATTACCGAGGGTATCCTGCTCCATGCGTCATCGCAGGTGGCAGACAAGCTGCTCGAGTACCGGGACGCAGGCATCCAGGTCGCCATCGATGACTTTGGCACCGGTTATTCCTCCTTGGCCTACCTGAAAGAGTTCGACATCGATTACCTCAAGATTGACCAGTCGTTCATCCGCGGCATCCCGGCCAATCCCGGGAATTGCACCATCGCCGAAACCATCATCGTGATGGCGCACAAGCTCGGCCAGAAAGTGATTGCCGAGGGGATCGAGACGAAGGAGCAAGCCGATTTCCTGATCCAGGCGGGGTGTGATTACGGGCAGGGCTTCTACTTCGCTCCCCCCGTCCCGGCGGAACAGGTGGAGCCTTTGCTGTCTCGTCGTTATCTATGAAGCCGGCTTAAGGCCAAGAAAGAGCCGGTCCACCGCGCCGTCGTCAGGCTGCGAGCCGACCCATATTCAGCCGCAGCGCCTTCCTGCTTTCGGAGGGCCTGGGCTGTTCCGCTGCCGGAAAATCGGCGCGCGCAGCCACCATGACGTGCGTCTCACTCAGCTTAAAGACGCCGACCACCTGTTCCTGATGTCTGGCCTGGTCTTGCAGCGACTGTGCGGCCGCGGCCGCCTGCTCGACCAGCGCTGCATTTTGCTGCGTCATGCTGTCCATTTCGATGATGGCTTGATTGATTTGCTCGATGCCCGCAATCTGCTCCTGTGTCGCACACGTGATTTCACTCATGATGTCGGTAACGCGCTTGACGCTGGCGACGATGTCTTCCATGGTGGCGCCGGCTTGAGCGACCAGCGTGCTGCCCGCTGTGACTCTTTCCACGGAATCACCAATCAGGTTCTTGATTTCTTTCGCGGCACCGGCCGAGCGTTGCGCGAGGTTGCGCACTTCGGCGGCCACGACGGCAAAGCCGCGCCCCTGCTCCCCCGCGCGGGCCGCTTCCACCGCAGCGTTGAGCGCCAGGATATTGGTCTGGAAGGCGATACCGTCGATCACGGCAATGATGTCGACGATCTTCTTCGCCGAGGCTTCGATCGCCGCCATCGTATTGACCACCTCGGAAACGACCGCGCCTCCCTTCACCGCCACAGCGCAAGCCGATTGAGCCATTTGATTGGCCTGCTGCGCATTGTCGCCGTTTTGCTTGACCGTGCTGGTCAATTCCTCCATGGAAGAAGCGGTTTCTTCGAGCGCGCTGGCCTGTTGTTCGGTGCGTTCCGACAAGTTCACGTTACCGGCCGCTATCTGGCTCGATGCCGCGGCAATGGTGCCGGCATCGGTCTGTATCTGGCCGATCATATTGACCAGGCTGTCGCGCATCGACTTCATCGCCGACAGCAGACTGCCCTGATCGTCCGATTTGGTATCGATTGCCACGCTCAAGTCGCCCGCGGCTATTTTCCCGACCACGGCGACGGCATAGTCCGGTTCGCCGCCGAGTTGCTTTAACAGCCCCCGGCTGATGACTATCCCGATCACGCTCGCCAGCAGAAAAATCCCCAGGATGCCAAGGCTGAGCAGGTAATTGTTGCCGGTGAGCCGGGAGATGCGGGCGCGCAGCAGTTCGTCCAGTGTCGCCATGGCCGCGTCGTTCAACTTGAACTGTGTATCGATCGCTTCCGTGTATTGTGCGAAGTAGTCCGAAGGCGAGAACGTGAATTGTTCCGCCTTCACGATGTTGGTCCGGGCCAGCTGGATGACCTTGTTCGCGCTGCCCGAGGCAATCAGGCTCGGCTCCGCCAGCCGCGCCTTGACAGCGGGATTGGTTGCATTCACTTTTTCGAGCGCGACGTTGAGTACTTCATTGCGTTCGTTGGCTCGGTCGATCAGCGCCTCGAACAAGGCATGTTCCTCCGGCGTGGCGCTTTTTGCCGCAAGTATGCCTGCGCCGTTGGCGCGCATTTGTCCGAACGTTTCGGTCAGTGCGGGCATGGCAACGAGCGTGGCGCTGACCAGATAGCTTCCCTCGAAAGTGGGATCAAAGCTCAGCCCGTAATAGTCCAGCACGAGATTGTTGAGCGCAATGAGTTGCTTGATCATTGCCGTGTGCGCCGCAAAGCTTTCCTTCCCCGGAATCGATTTTTGCGACACCTTCTCCTTAAGAGCCATCCAGTCGGACCGTATTTGCTGCCACGCGCTGCCGAGCGCGCGATTGTCGATGTTCTTCTTGATGAACGCGTCGGCTGCATCGAAAGCCTTGTCCGCTTCGTCCATCTTCGCGGCGCGCTGCTCTCCAATGGCGGTATTCCCGTTCAAGAACAACGCTGACAGACCCCGATGTTGCTGTGCCAATTGCAGCGCCTTGAACAACAGCTTGGTCGGAGCGATACCTTGCGATTCCAGTTTGGCGGCAGCGATTGCCTTGCTGGATTCGTTCAAATACATGATGAAAGGGGCGGACACCAGCAATAGGCTCAACAGGCCCAGGATGGCAAATTTTTTCCAGAGCGGCAGGCGATTGATGAGGGCAGCCATGTCGATCACCGGAAATTCTGCATGGGTTTCGTGCCCAAGACTTTTTCATCCGTGCCAGGGAAGTTCTTGTGAGCTTGAGCGTTAAGCACGTTTAGGCTTGCCAAATCATTGGACCACGTCAGATACATTATTTTTGCTTTCCTGAAATTTGATCGGTGGCTGCTTTGCCTGCTTGGGCATTGCAAGGTGCCGGTAACTCAATGCAGCGCCATGGCATTAAGATGGATTTTCAATATAGCAATTCCCATGCCGGATATTTAATTGGCAATAAAGCACCGGATATCCATGTCATTCTTCTGGCATTAAGGAATAGTGCTGTGCGCCATTTCTCGACAACGGAAAATTTTTCTTGTGGATTGGAAGCGTTGGCCGTCATGCCTGCGTCCCGGGTTGCCTGCCTCGCTACCCGTCTGCAGCTCACTGGGCTCCCGATTTCGCAAGGCTGCTCTTACATAAATCGGATCAGGTCAATTAGTTGTAGCACTTATTGCTGCTAGGAAATAAGTGCTACATAATCTGGAAAGCCTTCGCCGCTGCCCGCAGGGCAGCACGGTTGTCTGCCAACACGCTTCTATCCCGCCACGGAATGCAGGGCGACGACCAGCATGATTACCATGCAGGCGGCGGCAAGTCGCCTGTCCTTGCGGTACTTCATCACATTGATTTCATGAATATCTCGAATCTCAAAATCGGGCATCGCCTGGCTATTGGCTTTTCCGTCATTCTGGCTTTTTCCCTGCTGACGGCGGGTGTCGCCGTCTGGCGCCTGAAAGTGATTTCCGACGCGACCGACAACATGATGGCAAGCCCGCATGCCAAGGAACAGATGGTGAGCGACTGGTATCGCTATATTCACTCCGGCGTGCGCCGCACGATCGCTATCGCGAAAAGCGCCGATCCGTCGCTGAGCGCGTTCTTTGCGGAAGACGCGGCGACGACCAGCAAGGGTGCGTCGGACATGCAGAAGGCGATCGAGCCGATGCTCGTGACCGAGAAGGAAAAATCGCTCTACAAGGCCATCGGCGAAAAACGCAAGGTGTATACCGTGGCGCGTGACGCGATCGCGAAGGCCAAGGCCGAGGGGCGCATGGAGGAGGCGGAGCGCCTGCTGCAACAGGACTTCGTTCCCGCGGCGAATGCATATCAGGAACTGGTGCATCAGTTGATGGACGAGCAGCGCAACAGCATAAACGGCATCGCGCAAGACATCCACACAATCTATCTCGAAAGCCGCAACGCGATGATAGGACTGGGGTTGCTGGTGCTGGCCATCGGCATTGTTTACGCATGGCGGCTCACCGTGGGCATTACCCGTCCGCTCAACGAAGCCGTCGGCATTGCGCAGCGCGTCGCCGCTGGCGAACTCTCGACGCGGATTGAGCCGACCTCGAACGACGAAACGGGCCATCTGCTGCGCGCGCTGCAGCAGATGGATGCCGGCCTTGTGCAAATCGTGAACGACGTGCGCGCCAGTACCGCCGCCATTGCCACCGCCTCGTCGGAAATCGCCAGCGGCAATCACGACCTGTCGGCGCGGACCGAACAGCAGGCCAGCTCGCTCGAGGAAACGGCATCCTCGATGGAGCAACTGACTTCCACCGTGAAGCAGAACGCGGAAAACGCGCAGCAGGCCAATCACCTGGCGGTATCGGCATCCGGCCTGGCGCAGAAGGGCGGCGAGGTGGTGGGGCAGGTGGTCGATACCATGGCCGACATCAACGCGTCGGCCAAGAAGATCGTCGACATCATCGGCGTCATCGACGGTATCGCCTTCCAGACCAACATCCTGGCGCTCAACGCCGCGGTGGAAGCGGCCCGCGCCGGCGAACAGGGGCGCGGCTTCGCGGTGGTGGCGGCCGAAGTGCGCAACCTCGCGCAGCGTTCGGCCGGCGCCGCGAAAGAAATCAAGACGCTGATCAGCGATTCCGTCGACAAGGTCGATACCGGCAGCGCCCTGGTCAACCAGGCCGGCGCCACAATGGACGAGATCGTCAATTCGGTGCGCCAGGTTGCGGGCCTGATGGGGGAAATCGCCAGCGCGAGCAACGAGCAAAGCATCGGCATCGGCCATGTCCATGCAGCCATCAGCCAGATGGAACAAGTCACGCAGCAAAACGCCGCGCTCGTCGAACAGGCGGCGGCTGCGTCCGCCAGCATGCATGAGCAGGCGGACCACCTGATTCATGCCGTCAGCGTCTTCAAGCTCGAAGGCTCCCAAAGCTTGCGCACGGTATCCGCCACGCAGCCGGCCGGTAATGGGGCGCTCCCATCCGCGACGGTCACTTCGTTATTGCCCGTTGCGCCGCCGCGCGTCGCTCCTGCAGAACGGCAGCAGCGCTATCGGATCGCCAGGTCGTAATCCGGCGTTCATCCCCCCGTAAACACTGCGGTCGGAAACGGATTCTAATTAAGCGAGGTATATGGGGGCCTGTCCCCCGAACGGTTTGGCATGGTATTGTCTCGATCGGTGAAACACGCACTCGCATTGCTTTTAATACAATGAACGTGCTGCCGCCACGGGTGCGGCAAGCTTCATCGTTCACGTCAAATTGTCTTCATTCTCGGAGTTCCTCATGCAGTTCAACAGCAAAATGATTCCATTGGTGGGCGCGATCGCGCTGGCATTCGCGGGCGCAGCAACGGCGCAGGACCAGGTGGTCAAGATCGGCCACGTCGGCGCCACCTCCGGCTCGGCGGCCCATCTGGGCAAGGACAATGAAAACGGCGCGCGCATGGCGATCGACGAACTGAACGCCAAGGGCGTGACCATCGGCGGCAAGAAGGTCAAGTTCGAACTGCTGGCCGAAGACGATGCCGGCGATCCGCGCCAGGGCACCGCGGCCGCGCAAAAGCTGGTCGACGCCCATGTCAACGGCGTCATCGGCCACCTCAATTCCGGCACCACCATCCCGGCCTCGAAGATCTATGCCGATGCCGGCATTCCCCAGATCTCGCCGTCGGCAACCAACCCGAAATACACCCAGCAAGGCTTCAAGACCACCTTCCGCGTGGTGGCCAACGACGGCCAGCTGGGCGGCACGCTGGGCCGCTATGCGGCTGACCAGATGAAGGCCAAGAAGGTTGCCGTGATCGACGACCGCACCGCTTATGGCCAGGGCGTGGCGCAGGAGTTCGTCAAGGGCGCCAAGGCCAAGGGCGTGCAGGTGGTCTCTCAGCAGTACACCAACGACAAGGCGACCGACTTCAACGCCATCCTTACCGCGATCAAGGCCAAGAATCCGGACGTCGTGTTCTTCGGCGGCATGGACGCCGTGGCCGGTCCGATGCTGCGCCAGATGAAGGCGCTGGGCATCAACGCCAAGTTCATGGGCGGCGACGGCATCTGCAGCCAGACCCTGGTGCAGCTCGCCGGCGACGCGGTGGGCGACGACAGGGTCGTGTGCGCCGAAGCCGGCGGCGTGGAAGATACGCAGAAGAAGGGCGTGGACGAGTTCCGCGCCGCGTACAAGAAGAAGTTCGGTACCGACGTGCAGATCTACGCGCCATACGTGTATGACGCGGTGATGCTGATGGTCGAGGCGATGAAGAAGGCCGGTTCGGCCGAACCGGCGAAGTACTTGCCGGAGCTGGCCAAGACCAACTACAACGGCATCACCGGCAAGATCGCGTTCGACGCCAAGGGCGATATCAAGAACGGCGCGCTCACGCTGTACACGTTCAAGGGCGGCCAGCGCGTGCGGCTGGGCGTGGTGCGCTGACATGCGATTCGAAGCCGGCATGACAGTGTGACGCCGTGCTTCGGTTCGTAATTTCGCGCGATCCTGGCGAGCCGGGTTCGAATAGATGGGGGCAGGCTCGATGATTCTCTGATCTCGATCCCGCCCCATTTACTTCATCTACGGGATGAAGGGAGCGCCGGGACGGCATGTCCGGTTTTGTCCCGGGAGGGGCACGAGGCGTTTAATCCAGCATATCCGCCGGGATATTCCCGCCGTTTTCAGCCAGTTTCTGAATGACGGCCTTGTGTAACCACATGTTCATCTGTGCCGAATCAGACATTTTTTCGGCGGGGCAGCCAAGTTCCGTTGCCAGTTCCTTGCGTGCGGCAAGGCTGCTGTCCAGGCCCAGCAGTTTCATCAAATCGACGATTGACGTCTTCCAGTTGAGCTTTTCGGTGTGAGAGCGAGACAATTCCTCCAGCTTGGCGACGACGTCGACCGTGCTGATGGCTGCCGGCGCAGCCACGCCGGCCTCGGGTTGCCGCACGGCGGGCGCCTCTGTCGCAGGCGCTGTCGTTGCGGGAGTTGCGGCAGGTGTGCTGTTGGCGGTCGCTGCTGATTTGTCATGGCCAAAGCCGAGCTTGGATAGTATGTTGCCAAAGATACTCATGCTGTTCCTTTAAAGAGTGATGGAGGAATAAATGAGGCGCACAATGACAGAGTCGACGCTGCACGAGCAGGATCGTGGGCGTTCGCTGTAGATTCAGTGTAAGTTCGTCGCTTCTTTTCTGGATCAAAAAGAGGCTTGATCAGAATTGACGGCTGTTATTCCTTCTTGCCAAACATGCCGCCGAGGCTGGCTCCCATTCCGCCCAGCTTGTCCATGACGCCGGATTCTCCGCCTGCCAGGCTATCGAGTTGCAATCCGATGGACGGGGGCAACTTCTCCTTCAGGAAACCAATGACCGTTTCCACTGCTATCGCCGCTTGGTCTTCCGGCAGGCCAGTCTTTGCTATCAAGCGTTGGATGATTTCATGCATTTTTCCCTCCTAACTGATCGTCGTGAAGTCGCGTTATTTCTGCGCTTGCATTAATGATTTCGTCGAAATATCCATGGACTGCCGGCTCACTCAAGAGCCGGACCAAGTATGGGGGAAGGGAGGCGGGAGGCTTTGCGAGAGATCAGTCGAATGCCGCAACTATGTAGGGGCACAACTATGTAGGATCAGATTCGACTATTCGGCCATGTCGAATCTGACCCCGTATATATACACCGACCGTCCGGAGCGCGTTGTCTATGGACAGAAACTCCGGCGTCATCCAGGTGTTGGTCTTCCCGTATGACTCAGTCCTTCACATTGTTCCGGGTAGACAGGCAATGGCATTGAATCCGGTCGAGATCGCGGATAACCCAACCTCTTGTAATGGATCGGGCCGAAAGATCGGATAATGTCGCCCATGAATAAGGAACACAAGTCCACGAAGAGAGCCGTCATCATCGGCGGCGGGCCGGCCGGCCTGATGGCGGCCGAAGCCTTGAGCGGGCGCGGTTTGCCGGTCGAGGTGTTCGATGCCATGCCGTCGGTCGGCCGTAAATTCCTGTTGGCCGGCAAGGGCGGCATGAACATCACGCACTCCGAGCCGATCGACGCCTTCCTCGGGCGTTACGGCGCACGGCGCGAGCAGATCGCGCCGCTGCTCGACGCCTTCGGCCCGCAGGCGCTGCGCGCATGGATACACGGGCTTGGTATCGATACCTTCGTCGGCAGCTCCGGGCGCGTCTTCCCGACCGACATGAAGGCCGCGCCGCTCTTGCGCGCCTGGCTGCATCGTCTGCGCGAAGCCGGCGTGCGCTTTCACATGCGGCATCGCTGGCTGGGATGGAACGGCACACCGGTCGATGGCAATCTGCGGTTCGATGCGCCCGACGGCGAACAAGTGGTGCATGCCGATGCCGTGCTGCTCGCGCTCGGCGGCGCCAGTTGGGCGCGCCTTGGTTCCAACGGTGCCTGGGTGTCCTTGCTCACGGCGCAAGGCATTGCGGTCAAGCCGCTGCAACCGGCCAATTGCGGCTTCGATGCGCCGTGGAGCGAGCACTTCCGCACGCGCCATGCTGGCGAGCCGGTGAAGTCGGTGGTCGCCAGCGTGATCGGCGCGGACGGACAGACGTACACGCGCCAAGGCGAATTCGTCATCTCTGCAACCGGCATCGAGGGCGGCCTGGTCTATGCGCTGTCGTCGCATCTGCGCGAGGCGATTGCGCTGCACGGCGAAGCGACGCTGACGCTCGACCTGGTGCCGGGCAAGGACTTGCCGCGCGTGATTGACGAGGTGGCGCATCCGCGCGGTTCGCGCTCGATGGCGTCGCACTTGCAAAGCCGGGTCGGCCTGCGCGGCGTGAAAGCCGGGCTGCTGCGTGAACTGGCGTCGAAAGAGCAATACGCCGATTCGCGGCGCCTGGCGCAGGCGATCAAGGCGCTGCCGCTGAAGCTCGTTGCGCCGCGCCCGATCGATGAAGCGATCAGCAGCGCCGGCGGCGTGGCGTTCGAGGCGCTCGATGCGCGCTTGATGCTGCGCGATGTGCCGGGAGTGTTCTGCGCGGGCGAAATGCTCGACTGGGAAGCGCCGACGGGCGGCTACCTGCTGACGGGCTGCTTTGCCAGCGGGCGCGCGGCCGGACTGGGCGCGCTCGCCTGGCTTGAACGGCAATCGTGAACTTGCGCGGCGCTAGCGTTCAGCCACCGCCAATGCGAGCACATCGCGCAGCGCCCGATCTAGCGCCGCCGCCATGTCCGTCACCGCGATAATCCGGCCTGCCTGTTCGGCGCACGACGTCGTGCAACTCTCCAGCGCCATGGCTTGCTCGACCGGCTTGCCCATGGCGCGGCAAAGCAGCGGCCATTCCGGGCGGCCCAGCAGCAATCCGGCAACGAGCAGATTGCCGGTGCGCCGGCGCACCTGTGCCAGGCCGACGATTTTCCGCCGGCCGACCACCACTTCCCACGGCGACAAGCCGGCAAAGCATGCCCAGCCGAGTTCGCTGTTGGCATTGCGCTGCTGGCTGGCCTTTGCCGCTTCCGGCGTAAGCGCCTCGGTCGCAATGCCGGCCTCGCTCAGCACTGACACGAACAGCTCGCCAAGCCAGCGGTAGCTTTGCACCGCGCTGGCCGTCACCAGCGGGTGCGACGACGGCAGCGCGACCGATGCGCTCAGCATCCATGGCCCGACCAGCACCGCGCCGCCGCCAGCATGGCGCTGCACCAGGTCGAGGCCGGCGCGCTGCACGCTTTGCTCCTCGCTCACCAATCCGCGTTGCGAACAGCCAAGCACGACCGCCGGGGCGGAGTAAGTCCAGAGCCGGAAATCCGGCTGCGTCACGGCCGTGGCGAGCTGCTGCTGGTTCCACGCCTGCTCGGCGCGGTGAACCGACGTTTCTAGTGCCGATGGCGGGAGGGACATGCTCGGTTCCTCATGTGAATGGGTCAGCGCCCCCGTAAAAAGCGCGGGTAATGCCGTGAAAGAATGCGCAGCGCTAGTTGTGAAGCGGAAGTAAATTCAACGATGGAAGTGTCTCCGAGCTTGTTGGCCCCAGTCAATCGGATCGTGCGCTTGTTCCAGGAACGCCCGCCGCTACATGCCATATCCATTGGGCAGTTGTTTTTTGTGCATCTGCAATCCCGCCATTTTTCAAAATGGTCGTTGATCTTCCTCCGGGCATGATGCGGTGTCCGGCCGCATCCTAGCGTTTCGAGCGCAACCTCCAGCATGAAGCCGCAATGACGATGCAGCCCACTTTCGACTTTCTGTCCAACGGCGGCGAAATGGGTGCCCTGATGCGCGCCCATGACTGGAACGCCACGCCGCTGGGAGAGCCACGGCATTGGCCGGAAATCCTCAAGACCACCGTGCGCCTGCTGCTGACGTCCAATCACCCGATGTTCATCTGGTGGGGCAAGGACCTGATCCAGTTCTATAACGACGCTTACCGCAAAACCATGGGCCCCGAGCGCCATCCTAGTGCGCTCGGGCAGCGCGGCCGTGAATGCTGGGATGAAATCTGGGACATCATCGGGCCGCAGATCGAGTTTGTCATGGCTGGCTGCGGCGCGACTTGGCATGAAGACCAACTGGTGCCGGTGACGCGGCATGGGTCGCGCGAGGACGTCTGGTGGACATACGGGTACAGCCCGATTGAAGACAGCCGCGGCGTACAGGGCGTGCTGGTCGTTTGCACCGACGTCACGGTGGAGCACCAGTCGCGCGAGCAGTTGCGGGAATTGAACCGGCAACTGGTCGAGCAGATACGCGAGCGTGAAGAGGCGCAACAGCGCGAGGCACTCGAAATGGCCGAACGCCTCAACGCCGAGCGTCTGCTGGCCGACCAGCGAAAGGCTGAAAGCGAGCGACTGCACGCGCTGTTCCAGCAAGCGCCCGGTTTCATGGCAATCGTGCGCGGCCCGCATCATGTATTCGAGTTTGCCAACGAAGCATACCTGCGCCTGATCGGCGGGCGAACGCTGGTGGGCAAGCCGGTGCGGCAGGCGCTGCCGGATGTCGACGGACAGGGGTTCTTCGAATTGCTGGACGAGGTGTTCTGTACCGGCAAGCCGTTCTCTGCGATGGATGTACCGTTGTTGCTGCGGCGAGAGCCCGACGGCCCATCTACGCAGGCATACGTCGATTTCGTGTATCAGCCGATCATCGACATGGACGGTTCCGTATCCGGCATATTTATCGAAGGCTTCGATGTCACTGAACGCACGCTCGCGAAAAAAAAGCTGCAGGATGCGGATCGCCGCAAGGACGAGTTCCTGGCGATGCTCGCCCACGAGTTGCGCAATCCGCTGGCGCCCCTGAAGAACGCCGCCGACCTGTTGCGCCTGATGCCGCAGGACGATGCGCGCTTGCGGCACGTTCACGGACTCGTTTCGCGCCAAGTCAAGCACATGACCGGCCTCATCGATGATTTGCTCGACGTATCGCGGGTCAACAGCGGCCTGATCGTGCTCGATAAGCAGCCGCTCGACATCCGGCAAATCGTGGCGGAATCGGTCGAGCAGGTGCAGCCGCTGATCGCGGCGCGCCGCCATCAGCTGGACGTGAATCTCGCTGTCGGTCCGGTGTTCGTGCAGGGAGACCACAAGCGCCTGGTGCAGGTCTTCACGAATCTGCTGCAGAACGCCGCCAAATATACGCCGGAAGGAGGGCGCATTTCTCTTGTGGCGCTAACACGGACCGGAGAGGTCGTCATCGAAATCCGCGACAACGGCATCGGCATCGACGCCGAGCTGCTGCCGCATGTGTTTGAGTTATTCACGCAGGGTAAACGTTCGTCGGACCGGTCGCAGGGCGGCCTGGGCCTGGGTCTTGCTCTGGTGCAGAACCTGGTTGCCCTGCATGGCGGGCGCGTTGCCGTGGCCACGCAAGGGCAGGGCAAGGGATCGACATTGACGGTGATCCTGCCTTGCCGGAGCGAAGGACCGGCGGGCATGCCGCCGCGCGCCGTGCCCGCCGTACTGGAGCGTTCATGCCAGCCGCTGCGCGTGATGGTGGTGGATGACAATGCCGATGCCGCACAGGCGCTGACGATGGTCCTCGACGCGTGCGGCCACCAAGTCACGGTCGAACATGACCCCCATAGCGTGCTGGCGCACGCCGGAGTGGCGTCGCCAGACGTCTATCTGCTCGATATCGGCTTGCCTGGAATGACCGGCAACGAATTGGCTCGCCGTTTGCGCCGGACACCACATTCGGCTGCGGCTACGCTGATTGCGGTCACCGGGTACGGAAACGAATACGACAGGGAAAAGGCTCTGGCCGCCGGATTCGATTTCTATTTCGTCAAGCCATTGGACGCCACGCAGCTGCACGAGCTGCTATCGACCATTCGCCCGGGCCGTAGCCGCCCCCACCCAGCGCATGGCTGGAGCGGGCACAATTTGCATGGATAAACGCAAGGCGCTCAGAGGTCCGCCAAAGTGAAGCGCTGTCGCTGGCATATTTGGCCTGACTTTCTTTGTAGCAGAGGCGCTGCTGGAGCGCAACGATCGCTTCTTCGGCCTGGAAAGCTCGCAGCGGGCACGCAAGGCAGCGCAATGCATCCGATTTTGCTGGCGGCTACGGCAAGTTGTTTGCGCCAGGCTAAGAGATCTGAGGGGGTAGTTTTATTAAACTAGTAATAAAATTGGTCTGGCACAACGCTCCTTCTTTCAAGCCAAACCACTATCGACATGAAGCCGACCCCATTCCCCGCATTATCCCCTTTGCTCGCATTATTACTGCTTGGCGCAGCCTTGCCGTCTCCTGTCCCGGCACGTGCAGCCGAGCAAGCCGCTGCTGGCACGCCGCTGCCACCCTTGCTTCTGGCGCAAACGTATACAAATGGCTACGATCTTGCGCACTATCTGGTGAGCGAAAAGCTGGACGGCGTGCGCGCTTACTGGGATGGCAAGAGCCTGCGCTTTCGCAGCGGCCGGCTCATCCATGCGCCTGCCTGGTTCATCGCGAAGTTGCCCGCGCATGCGCTGGACGGCGAATTGTGGATGGGGCGGCATAGCTTCGAACGCCTGTCCGCCGCAGTGCGCCGGCAAGAGCCCTTGGATGCCGAGTGGGAGCGCATCACCTATCAACTCTACGAATTGCCCGGCGGCGAAGGTGGCTTCAGCGAGCGCATCGCCCGCCTGCAAGCCAGCGTCGCGCAGATGGGGGCGCCATGGCTGCACGTCGTGGCGCAGACACAGGTGGCCGATGACACTGCATTGAAGCTGAAACTGGTCCAAGTCTTAGGTGAAGGCGGCGAAGGCTTGATGCTGCATCGTGCGGACGCGCAGTGGCAAACCGGGCGTTCCGACGTGTTGCTGAAACTAAAGCCTCAACAGGATGCCGAAGCAGTGGTCTTCGGGTACGAGGCCGGCCGCGGCAAGTATCAGGGCATGCTCGGCGCCCTCATCGTCAGGACCGCAGATGGACGCCGTCTTCGCCTCGGTTCCGGGTTGAGTGATGCAATGCGTCGCGCTCCGCCGGCCATCGGCAGCACCGTCACCTACCGTTACCGTGACTTCACAGCAACCGGCTTGCCGAAGTTCGCCAGTTTCCTGCGCGTGCGGGAAAGCGAGTAAATTTAGGCGTTGTGGCGCGTTTTGATGACTAAGTATTAACGAAAAGCGCTGCTTTTCAAGCATTTTCGAGTTTTTTTAGAAAAACCCTTGCGCACTGGATTTTGGCTTGCTATAGTTCGCCTCCCGTCGCGCAACGCAGCGAACAAAACGATTCGAAAGCGGCGACGGCAGGACAAGTTCTTTAACAAGTAACAGCCGATAAGTGTGGGCGCTTGGTGGGCGTGCGGCGGTGGCGGAAGCTGCCGAAGCTCAAAGCATATCAAGTGCTCGCAAGAAATACAGGTAAGTTCGCAAGAACGGACCTAGTCAGTATTTTGAGTGAGCGACGGTTCTTAGGAACCTGCCGGTAAAACGGCACAAAACAGGAATTGAACTGAAGAGTTTGATCCTGGCTCAGATTGAACGCTGGCGGCATGCCTTACACATGCAAGTCGAACGGCAGCGCGGGCTTCGGCCTGGCGGCGAGTGGCGAACGGGTGAGTAACATATCGGAACGTGCCTTAGAGTGGGGGATAACTAGTCGAAAGACTAGCTAATACCGCATACGACCTACGGGTGAAAGTGGGGGATCGCAAGACCTCATGCTCTTAGAGCGGCCGATATCTGATTAGCTAGTTGGTGGGGTAAAAGCCTACCAAGGCGACGATCAGTAGCTGGTCTGAGAGGACGACCAGCCACACTGGGACTGAGACACGGCCCAGACTCCTACGGGAGGCAGCAGTGGGGAATTTTGGACAATGGGGGCAACCCTGATCCAGCAATGCCGCGTGTGTGAAGAAGGCCTTCGGGTTGTAAAGCACTTTTGTTCGGGAAGAAATCCTTCTGGCTAATATCCGGAAGGGATGACGGTACCGGAAGAATAAGCACCGGCTAACTACGTGCCAGCAGCCGCGGTAATACGTAGGGTGCAAGCGTTAATCGGAATTACTGGGCGTAAAGCGTGCGCAGGCGGTTGTGCAAGACAGAGGTGAAATCCCCGGGCTTAACCTGGGAACTGCCTTTGTGACTGCACGGCTAGAGTGTGTCAGAGGGGGGTAGAATTCCACGTGTAGCAGTGAAATGCGTAGATATGTGGAGGAATACCGATGGCGAAGGCAGCCCCCTGGGATAACACTGACGCTCATGCACGAAAGCGTGGGGAGCAAACAGGATTAGATACCCTGGTAGTCCACGCCCTAAACGATGTCAACTAGTTGTCGGGGATTAATTTCCTTGGTAACGCAGCTAACGCGTGAAGTTGACCGCCTGGGGAGTACGGTCGCAAGATTAAAACTCAAAGGAATTGACGGGGACCCGCACAAGCGGTGGATGATGTGGATTAATTCGATGCAACGCGAAAAACCTTACCTACCCTTGACATGGATGGAATCCTTGAGAGATTGAGGAGTGCCCGAAAGGGAGCCATCACACAGGTGCTGCATGGCTGTCGTCAGCTCGTGTCGTGAGATGTTGGGTTAAGTCCCGCAACGAGCGCAACCCTTGTCATTAGTTGCTACGAAAGGGCACTCTAATGAGACTGCCGGTGACAAACCGGAGGAAGGTGGGGATGACGTCAAGTCCTCATGGCCCTTATGGGTAGGGCTTCACACGTCATACAATGGTACATACAGAGGGCTGCCAACCCGCGAGGGGGAGCTAATCCCAGAAAGTGTATCGTAGTCCGGATTGTAGTCTGCAACTCGACTACATGAAGTTGGAATCGCTAGTAATCGCGGATCAGCATGTCGCGGTGAATACGTTCCCGGGTCTTGTACACACCGCCCGTCACACCATGGGAGCGGGTTTTACCAGAAGTAGGTAGCCTAACCGCAAGGAGGGCGCTTACCACGGTAGGATTCGTGACTGGGGTGAAGTCGTAACAAGGTAGCCGTATCGGAAGGTGCGGCTGGATCACCTCCTTTCTAGAGTATCCGCGCAGAAATCAAGCGTTCACACTTATCGGTGTGTTATTCGAGAACAGCAATGGGTCTGTAGCTCAGCTGGTTAGAGCACCGTGTTGATAACGCGGGGGTCGTTGGTTCGAGCCCAACTAGACCCACCATCGGATATTGGGGGTTTAGCTCAGCTGGGAGAGCACCTGCTTTGCAAGCAGGGGGTCGTCGGTTCGATCCCGTCAACCTCCACCAAGACATCAAACCTAAGTCATCGCCAGGGTGGCGAGGTGATTTAGGTTTGATCTTTTACGATCGATAGGCTGTTTTTGTTCTTTAACAATCTGGAAGAAGTAGTAAAGATTTATCAGTTGGAGCTGATATGTTGTGATGACGTATTGGTGACGACTGGTGGGTTGTGATTGTATCAATCATTAGTATGAAAGAGTTCTCGCAAGTAGAAATACGAGCGACAAGTTCTGGAATACGGCACGCAAACTCAAGCTCTATAGCGTTTCTTGCAAGAGAAGCTAACGTTATAGGGACAAGCGACTAAGTGCACATGGTGGATGCCTTGGCGATATCAGGCGATGAAGGACGTTGTAGCCTGCGATAAGCTGCGGGGAGCTGGCAAACAAGCTTTGATCCGCAGATTTCCGAATGGGGAAACCCGGCCCTTTGGGTCATCTCACACTGAATACATAGGTGTGTGAAGCGAACGTGGCGAACTGAAACATCTAAGTAGCTACAGGAAAAGAAATCAACCGAGATTCCCAAAGTAGTGGCGAGCGAAATGGGAACAGCCTGCAAGATTTAGCAGTCGAGATAGCAAAATGCTCTGGAAAGTGCAGCCATAGCGGGTGATAGCCCCGTATGCGAAATCTGGATTGTGGAACTAAGCTTGCGACAAGTAGGGCGGGGCACGTGAAACCCTGTCTGAACATGGGGGGACCATCCTCCAAGGCTAAATACTCGATATCGACCGATAGTGAACCAGTACCGTGAGGGAAAGGCGAAAAGAACCCCGGAAGGGGAGTGAAATAGATCCTGAAACCGTGTGCATACAAACAGTAGGAGCCTCGTAAGGGGTGACTGCGTACCTTTTGTATAATGGGTCAGCGACTTACATTCAGTGGCAAGCTTAACCGTGTAGGGAAGGCGTAGCGAAAGCGAGTCCGAATAGGGCGTTCAGTCGCTGGGTGTAGACCCGAAACCAGATGATCTATCCATGGCCAGGATGAAGGTGCGGTAACACGCACTGGAGGTCCGAACCCACTAGTGTTGAAAAACTAGGGGATGAGCTGTGGATAGGGGTGAAAGGCTAAACAAATCTGGAAATAGCTGGTTCTCTCCGAAAACTATTTAGGTAGTGCCTCAAGTATCACCACCGGGGGTAGAGCACTGTTATGGCTAGGGGGTCATCGCGACTTACCAAACCATTGCAAACTCCGAATACCGGTGAGTGCGAGCTTGGGAGACAGACGCCGGGTGCTAACGTCCGACGTCAAGAGGGAAACAACCCAGACCGCCAGCTAAGGTCCCAAAGATTGGCTAAGTGGAAAACGAAGTGGGAAGGCTAAAACAGTCAGGAGGTTGGCTTAGAAGCAGCCATCCTTTAAAGAAAGCGTAATAGCTCACTGATCGAGTCGTCCTGCGCGGAAGATGTAACGGGGCTAAGCCAGTCACCGAAGCTGCGGATCTGCAGTAATGCAGATGGTAGGAGAGCGTTCTGTAAGCCTGCGAAGGTGTCTTGTAAAGGATGCTGGAGGTATCAGAAGTGCGAATGCTGACATGAGTAGCGATAATGCGGGTGAAAGGCCCGCACGCCGTAAGCCCAAGGTTTCCTGTTCAACGTTCATCGGAGCAGGGTGAGTCGGCCCCTAAGGCGAGGCAGAGATGCGTAGCTGATGGGAAGCAGGTTAATATTCCTGCACCGTCGTTAGATGCGATGGGGGGACGGATCGCGGAAGGTTGTCCGGGTGTTGGATGTCCCGGTTCCTGTATCAAAGAAGGCCAGTAGGCAAATCCGCTGGCGTAATTCAAGGGTATGGGACGAGCGGCCTTGTGCCGCGAAGCAATCGGAAGTGGTTCCAAGAAAAGCCTCTAAGCTTCAGTCTAACGAGACCGTACCGCAAACCGACACAGGTGGGCGAGATGAGTATTCTAAGGCGCTTGAGAGAACTCGGGAGAAGGAACTCGGCAAATTGGTACCGTAACTTCGGGATAAGGTACGCCCTTGTAGCTTGACTGGCCTGCGCCAGGAGGGTGAAGGGGTTGCAATAAACTGGTGGCTGCGACTGTTTAATAAAAACACAGCACTCTGCAAACACGAAAGTGGACGTATAGGGTGTGACGCCTGCCCGGTGCTGGAAGATTAAATGATGGGGTGCAAGCTCTTGATTGAAGTCCCAGTAAACGGCGGCCGTAACTATAACGGTCCTAAGGTAGCGAAATTCCTTGTCGGGTAAGTTCCGACCTGCACGAATGGCGTAACGATGGCCACACTGTCTCCTCCCGAGACTCAGCGAAGTTGAAGTGTTTGTGATGATGCAATCTACCCGCGGCTAGACGGAAAGACCCCATGAACCTTTACTGTAGCTTTGCATTGGACTTTGAACCAATCTGTGTAGGATAGGTGGGAGGCTTTGAAGCGAGGACGCTAGTTCTCGTGGAGCCGTCCTTGAAATACCACCCTGGTTTGTTTGAGGTTCTAACCTTGGCCCGTTATCCGGGTCGGGGACAGTGCATGGTAGGCAGTTTGACTGGGGCGGTCTCCTCCCAAAGTGTAACGGAGGAGTTCGAAGGTACGCTAGGTACGGTCGGACATCGTGCTAATAGTGCAATGGCATAAGCGTGCTTAACTGCGAGACTGACAAGTCGAGCAGGTACGAAAGTAGGACATAGTGATCCGGTGGTTCTGTATGGAAGGGCCATCGCTCAACGGATAAAAGGTACTCTGGGGATAACAGGCTGATTCCTCCCAAGAGTTCATATCGACGGGGGAGTTTGGCACCTCGATGTCGGCTCATCACATCCTGGGGCTGTAGCCGGTCCCAAGGGTATGGCTGTTCGCCATTTAAAGTGGTACGTGAGCTGGGTTTAAAACGTCGTGAGACAGTTTGGTCCCTATCTGCCGTGGGCGTTGGAAGTTTGAGGGGGGCTGCTCCTAGTACGAGAGGACCGGAGTGGACGAACCTCTGGTGTACCGGTTGTCACGCCAGTGGCATTGCCGGGTAGCTAAGTTCGGAAGAGATAACCGCTGAAAGCATCTAAGCGGGAAACTTGCCTCAAGATGAGACTTCCCGGGAACTTGATTCCCCTAAAGGGTCGTTCGAGACCAGGACGTTGATAGGTCAGGTGTGGAAGCGCAGTAATGCGTTAAGCTAACTGATACTAATTGCCCGTGCGGCTTGTCCCTATAACCTTAGCAGGTATAGGCAAGTAAGCGTGTGAATGACTGATTCATCACACCCGCCAAAATTTGTAGTACCCCTGATTGCTACTTCTTTCCAGATTGGGCCGTTTGTTGCAGCAACCGCTGAACAACCGGCTTTACAAGTTATGCCTGATGACCATAGCGAGTTGGTACCACCCCTTCCCATCCCGAACAGGACCGTGAAACGACTTCGCGCCGATGATAGTGCTGCAACCAGTGTGAAAGTAGGTTATCGTCAGGCTTGTTACCCAAAAACGCCCCCAGCATCCAACTGCTCGGGGCGTTTTGCTTTGCACTACCCACCTCATCCTGCTCCCGCCGTAATTCGCTGCCTACTTCTGGCAGGCAGCAAAGCAGGCAATCCAAGTCAGCGCTTATGCGGCATTTTGCACGAGTGTCAGTCGATTATTTAGCCAGTCTAGAATTTTCATGAAAATTTCTTCGCGATTAAGCTCGTTGAAATTCTCATGATAGTTGCCCGGATAAAAATGATATTCGAGCAAATCGGGGCTCACGGTTTTCAGCATGGCTTCCGTCGCATTGGCGTCGGCTAGCTTGTCATCGCCGGCAACCACCGCAAACAAGGGATAAGGCCATGTGGACAGCTTTCCAACCAGTGTTGCCTGCGCTTGTTGCAGGGCATGGGCAAAACGGAAGGTGACTTCGGTTGCCCGCACATGGTCTTTCTCGTCCGCGAAATGGCGTGCCGTGATAATCGGATCGTGGGTCAGTACGTTCGTCATGGATGCCAGCGGCACTTTCATCTTCGGAAAGAGCGTGGCCAGGACGGTAGACAGCGAAACCAGCAGCCGGGGCACCTTGATTGCGTTCACGTAGTAAGGAGAGGAAAGGATGAAACCCTTGATATCGCGATCGCGTCCGAACCGTTCCAGCCCGAGGTGAGTGGCAATCAGCGCTCCCATCGAGTGCCCCATCACGAAGATCGGCAGCCCTGTGTAGTTGCGTTTTACCCAGTGCAGAAACAGCTCCGCATCGTCTAGAAAGCTGCCGAAGCTGGGAATGTCGACGCGCTTCTTGCGGTCGTGGCCAACCATGTCAAAACTCACCGTCGCGATACCTCGTTCGCGGAAATAGCGAGCGGGCGTCACATAGTCGCCGGCGTGAGCCATGCCGCCATGTAAGGCCAGGATGATCGCTCTTGGCTGTTTGGGTTCCCAGATATGTATGCAGCGTTCGACGTGGTCACTGCATTTGAGCGTCGCTAGCCTATCTTCGGAAAATCTCATCGCTCACCCCAAATTGTCCATCTTCAACCGCTTCGCCCGAGTGGTCCGTGCGGAAAACACTTGATGCTATGATAACGCCGGGAGCCTGCCCATCAGGGAGGGGTGACGTACGAAGCCAAATGCTTGTCCTCGCGGGCATGAGCCCAAGCATATCGAAAAACTAATCTGAATCAAGGTTTTTCATCGTTCCTGCTGCCGGACACTGGTTTCACGCGAAAGCACGATTTAATTATTGGGCCCGGCTCTGTTATGCGCTCCGCACCGTCATCTGAACGGGTCATCAAACAACTTTGTCATGGGAGAGCGATGCGGCTGCGATGACGGGCCCTGGGAGCCTATAAAAGCGAACCGAACGCGCAATGCGCGCACATGGCACATTCGTCATGCGCGGTGCGTCGCGTGAATTCAATCATTTCAAGGAAAACAATGAAAATCGAAACTCTTGCGGTGCACGCCGGTTATACGCCCGATCCGACGACGAAGTCGGTGGCGGTGCCGATCTACCAGACAGTGGCTTACGCGTTCGATAGCGCGCAGCATGGTGCCGACTTGTTTGACCTGAAAGTGCCGGGCAATATCTACACCCGCATCATGAACCCGACTCAGGATATCCTGGAAAAGCGTGTTGCAGCCCTGGAGGGCGGCATCGCCGCGCTCGCCGTCGCCTCCGGCATGGCCGCCATCACCTACGCCGTCCAGACCATCTGCGAAGCCGGCGACAACATTGTTTCCGCCAGCACGCTGTACGGCGGCACGTATAACCTGTTTGCGCATACGCTGCCGCAAATGGGCATCCAGGCGCGCTTCGCCGACTCGCGCAAGCCGGAAAGCTTTGCGCCACTGATCGATGGCCGTACCAAGGCGATCTTTTGCGAATCGGTCGGCAACCCGCTGGGCAATGTCACTGATATCGCCAAGCTGGCCGACATCGCGCATGCGCATGGCATTCCGCTCATCGTCGACAACACCGTGCCGAGCCCTTATCTGTGCCGTCCGTTCGAGCACGGCGCCGACATCGTCGTGCACGCGCTCACCAAGTACCTGGGCGGCCACGGCAACAGTATCGGCGGCGCGATCGTCGACAGCGGCAAATTCCCGTGGGCCGAGCACAAGGAGCGTTTCAAGCGCCTCAACGAACCCGATGTTTCGTATCACGGCGTGGTCTATACCGAAGCGCTGGGCCCGGCCGCGTACATCGGACGCGCTCGCGTCGTCCCGTTGCGCAACATGGGCGCGGCGATCTCGCCGATGAATTCCTTCCTCATCCTGCAGGGCATCGAAACGCTGGCGCTGCGCATGGACCGCATTTGCGACAATGCGTTGGCGATCGCGCGGCACCTCAAATCACACCCCAAGGTCGCCTGGGTCAACTACGCCGGGCTGGAAGACCACCCGGACCATGCACTGGTGCAGAAATACATGGAAGGCAAGGCGTCCGGCATCTTGTCCTTCGGACTAAAAACGGCGGACAAAACCGACCCGCGCGCCGCCGGCGCCCGCGTGCTCGACGCAATGAAGCTGTTTACGCGGCTGGTCAACATCGGCGATGCCAAGTCCCTGGTCACCCATCCGGCATCGACCACGCATCGTCAGCTCAACGCGGAAGAACTGGCGAAAGCGGGCGTATCAGAAGACATGCTGCGCCTGTCTGTCGGAATTGAGCATATCGACGATCTGATTTCTGATTTGGATCAGGCGCTGGCAGCGGCATAAAATAGTGTAGTAGCAACAAGGCGCCGGCCCAGGCGGGAGCATGCGCCGCCGCCTTCCGTAACATTACAAGGAGATTTCATGTCGCAATGGTTCGAAGATAACTCGCTGTCCATCGGCCGCACTCCGCTGGTGCGCCTGAACCGCGTCACCGACGGCGCCGCCGCCACCGTGCTGGCCAAGATCGAGGGCCGCAACCCGGCCTATTCGGTCAAATGCCGGATCGGCGCGGCCATGGTGTGGGATGCGGAAAAGCGCGGCTTGCTCGGGCCCGGCAAGGAATTGGTCGAGCCCACCAGCGGCAATACCGGCATCGCGCTCGCGTTCGTCGCCGCCGCGCGCGGCATTCCGCTCACGCTCACCATGCCGGAGACGATGAGCATCGAGCGCCGCAAGCTGTTGCTCGGTTACGGCGCCAAGCTGGTGCTGACCGAAGGGCCGAAGGGCATGAACGGCGCCATCGCCAAGGCGGAAGAAATCGTCGCTTCCGATCCGGGCAAGTACGTGTTGCTGCAGCAGTTCAAAAATCCGGCCAACCCGGCCATCCATGAAGCCACCACCGGCCCGGAAATCTGGCAGGACACCGACGGCAAGGTCGACATCTTCGTGTCGGGCGTCGGCACCGGGGGCACCATCACCGGCGTGTCGCGCTACCTGAAGAAGGCTAAAGGCGCCAATGTCGTATCGGTCGCGGTGGAGCCGAGCGCGTCTCCGGTACTGACCCAGACCCGGGCCGGCGAGCCCTTGAAGCCGGCTCCGCACAAAATCCAGGGCCTGGGCGCCGGCTTCGTGCCGGAAGTGCTCGACATGAGTCTGGTGGATGCGATCGAAACCGTCGGCAACGAGGAAGCGATCGATTGCGCGCGCCGACTGATCCGCGAGGAGGGCATCCTGTGCGGCATTTCCAGCGGTGCGGCAGCCGCGGCCGCCTTGCGCTGGGCCAGGCGCGAAGAGAACGCGGGCAAGACCATCGTGGTGGTGCTGCCGGATTCGGGCGAACGCTACTTGAGTTCGGTGCTGTTCGAAGGCATGTTCGACGCCAGCGGCATGCCGTTGTAAGGGGGCGCGGGGCGAACCGCGCCCCGCGTCGTTTTCAGGGCATGACTTCGACGTACTCGTACACTTCGCAATTGGCGACTTCATTGCGCACCGCCAGCGGCGCGTTTGCATACCAAGCGTGCGGGTCATGCCGGTCCACTTCTTCGCCGAGGAACTTCACCAGTTCGCAAACCGGCTCCACTACCTTGCTGCGGTAATGTGCATCGCCCTCGACATAGGCAACATGCAGGTTCTTCATGCAATTACCGCGGCAGAATGAATAGGCAGAACAGCTGCCGCACGGCATGTCGGAATGCGGTTGCAGCGGGCTTCTCCTGAGCCAGTTTTCAACGACACTGCCGTGCTGCATGGCGGGTTTGTCGGTCATGTCCGGGCACGGATAGATGGAGCCGTCCGGCAGCACGTTCAGGATGTGCGTCGACGAGCGGCACTGGGTAAAGCCGGAGGTGAGTTCCATCGCGCGCGACGGCAGCACCTTGTTGCGCACCACGCCCATGATCGGGATGAAACGGTAGAGCTCGCCTCCGGCGAAAAAGCGCTCGACCAGGCGGCTCAGTACGCGCCGTTTTTTCGCGACTGCATCTTCATCGTATGCTTTGTCATCCTGCACGAATTGCCAGTACACGTAGTCGAAGGATTCCAGTAGCGCATCCAGCTCTTCAAAGGTCGTGTCGGCGCTGCCCCAGGTTACGCGCGCGGTCAGCGAGCCGGCCAGCCGCTCGCGGATTTCCGCTGTCTTGGCGAGCACGCGCCGGTAAATTCCCTTGCCGCGAAAACCATCGGTGATGTTCTCACCGCCGTCGACCGACACCAGGACATTCGACAGCCGGGCAAGGATATGGTCGGGCAGCCGGTGCAGCAGGGTGCCGTTGGTCTGCAGTTGGAAGCGGAAATTCGGGTAACGCTGCATCACCTGCTCCATGAACCCGACGTTCAGGGTCGGCTCGCCGCCGTAGAAGGTGACATAGATTTCATGCGCGCTCAAATGAGTACGAATGAAATGGTCGAGCGCATCGAGCGAATAGCTGACCTTGCCTTGCGAGCCGACCACCGCGCTTTCCGAGCAATAGGTGCACTTCAGGTTGCAGCGCAGCGTGGTGAACAGGTTCAGCTCGGCCCGGTTACCGATGATCGGGTGATTGTGCGAAACGGATGGGGCAGGGTGATGCAATGCTGTCATGTTGATGCGGCGTTTTTAAGGGAGGGCAGATTCTATCCAAAAGTCTTCTTCGCGCAATTGATCCGGATCGCCATTACGAAAAGGATCATTTTTTCGGAATATGCAGCGTTGTATCATGACCGGATCTTGCCAGTGCATTTACTGAGGAAAACGGAGGTGCCCCATGAGCATTGATAGCCAGATTCCGGCCCACTATGACGGGAAGACGATACGACTGCACTGGATCACGGCGCTGCTCGTAATCCTGCTGTGGTGTCTGGGAGAGACGATCGACTGGTTTCCTCGAGGTACGCCGCGTGTCACGATGCGTAGCTTGCATATCAGCCTGGGTGTCATTCTTGGATTGGTGATTGCATATCGCATTTGGTGGCGCAGTACGGGAGGCGTGCGCTTGCCGCCGGCCGAAACCGGAAAGCTTCAGACGCTGGCGACGGCCATACATTTTCTGCTGTATGCCGGGGTCGTCGCTACTGTCGTAATCGGTGTTGCTAATGTCTGGGTAAGGGGCGACACGATTTTCAACCTGTTTACTGTGCCGAAACTCGATCCGGCCAACAAACCGTTGCGAGAAACGATAGAGGAGCTGCATGAACTTGCCGCGAACATCGTCATCGTGCTCGCGGCTCTGCATGCCGGCGCGGCATTGATGCATCATTACCTGTGGAAGGACCAAGTCTTGCGGCGTATGTTGCCGGGTAGCCGGTAACCGGGGATCGGCATCCTCGTCACCGCCGCTCATGCCGCCTCCCCGACGATGATGCCGCCGTTTTCGCATTGTGCGGCATGCACGTCCGTAATCAACTGTTTCGCGTCGACCAGATTCAGCAAGGTCGGCAGCGATGGATCCGCCAGGCAGGAAAACAGCTGCGCGATATCGATGGCCTGGATCAGCAGGCGCCCGCCGTTGGCCTTGATCACCTGCTTGACCAGCAAGCCATCGGCTTGGGCGGCAAACGGTGTCGGCACGATTTGCGCGGGCTGAAATTCCGGCACGCCGTGCAAGTCCCCGACCAGCAGGCCGACTTGCCGCTCGCCGTGACTCACCACCACCACCTGGCTGCCGTTGTCGAGCGAGGTCGGCTTGCCATGCATCAGATGGGCCAGGTCGAAGACCCAGACATAGCCTTTATCTTCGCCTTGCTGCTCCACCGCGAGCAAGCCGACGCGCTCGCGCCGGCCGCCCATCGATACGGGCGCTACCTGCGACGCCGGCAATGCTTGCCGCACGCAGGCGGCGGGCAAGGCGAACAGTGCACCGTCGACGAAGAAGGTGGCGTATTCTGTGCCGCCGTTGATGGTCAAGTCGGTTTCGATTGTCGTGTCGTTGCGGTTCGCGCCTCCGCTACTGCCGCGTGCTTCGCCGAAGGGGGTGAACACCAGCGCCAGCACATCTTCCCGGTAGCCATCGGTCACCTTGAATTCGCGGTAGCCGCTCGATGCGGTGCAGCCCATGACCGAATAATGCCCGTCATGGATGACGATGCGCGAGGCACTGCTGCCGTTGTCCAGCTGCAGCAGTGCCGGGTCGATGTCCAGCCACGAGCCCGGCGGGCGCGCCGGGTCGGTGGATGACAGCACGCGGCCGGTGCGGTCGGTGAAAAAAGCGGTGGTGCCGGGTTTGTCGTGCAGTGCGCCGCCGAGCATCGCTGCCAGCTCCGGTTCTGCGTCGAACACGATGCCGATGCCGCCGACGACCGTCGATTCGCGCGACGGATCGCGTATCGCCGCATGATAGACATAGGTCGGACGGTCGCCGTACAAGGGCGTCGGCGCAAACGGTGTTACGACATACTCCTGCTCGCTGCGCAGGGCGCGCACCTTGGCCAGCGTATCGGCGTCGATGCGGCTGCCGATCACCGGCACTCCGTTTTCCAGCGGATTGGTGCTGGCGATGATTTCGCCGGTTTCGGTGTACACGAAAATGCGGGTGTACACCGTGTACAGCTTGTTGATGTACTCCAGCACCTCGGTGACCCCGTCCAGTGGCGCGCTGTAGCGGTCGGACGAGGACAGCACGTGGCGCAGCTCCGGCGTGAGCGCCCACCAGCGGCAGTCGTCCGAGCGCTCGTACAGGTTGCGGTCGAGCAGATCGACCAGCAGGTGCGACACGAACTCCGCGTCGCGCAGGGAAGACGCCAGCACCGTTTCGTACAGGTCGCGGATCGACTGCGAAAACAGCGCATCGCTGCGGTTGCCGGTTTCGCTGATCTGGTCGAGGATGGTTTTCAGCTTCAGCAGTTCGCCGCGCTGGCCGGCGGTCATCACCTGCCCGTTCCACACCACGCGGCGGATGGTGTCGGCCGCGGTCATGATCTCGAACAGCGGCGGGCAGAACGAACGCGCATGCGACAGCAGACCGTCGGCGATATCGCCGTCGAGCGCCGCCAATGTGTGCGCGCCAACGCCATGGAAGGCGACGTTGACCGGCACCATCACCTGCCCCTGCCATCCGGGCGGCCCCATGTAGCCTTGGTAGCCTGCGGCGGAAAAAGTGCGCACCAGGTACTCTCGCCCGCCATACAGAAGCAGTTGCGGCTGCGCCTCGCGGTTGACCGGAACCGTGGCGCCGACCGGAATCCAGCGTTCGTCGGCGCTCGCGATCACGCGGTTGTGGGCGTCGAGCAGCAGCATGTTGGAGCGCCCGTCCGGGTCGCGGTGCGAGCGAAAGATGCCGGCCATCTCTTCCTCGAAATGAAAGCACAGGCACAGCACGCCGACCGGCGCGCCAGAATCCGGGTGCAGCATGCGGCGCGAATAGATCAGCGCTTCCTGCTTGCCCGGCCGCAGGTCGCTGTGGCGGAAAGTTTCGACATAGCCGTCGCAAGCGAGCGACGCGGCGATCAGCGGATCAGTGCTGCCTTCGAGCGGCGTGTCCTCATTGATCTGCACCAGCACATTGCCTTCGGTGTCGAGCAGGATGATCTCGTCGTACACGGTGTACTTGCTGCGGTAGGCGCGCAGGCGCAGGCGGATGGCGTCGGCGTCGTCGCGCTGGCCGGCGACGAACGCGCACAGCTCGCGGTCGGTGGCGAGAAAGCCGACGTCGGCAGTGCGCTCGTACAGGTTGCGCACCACGATGTCGATCACGTACTGCGCCTTGGTGGCAATCTCGGCGAGCACGTTGCCGACCTTTTCGCGTACCAGGCTGTTGACCAGATCCTGCTCCAGGCGGTTGAACCCGGCGCGGGTGGCAGCCATGGTCGGCAGGATCGCCTTGGCCTCGACGGGGCAGTTCATCTTGGCCGACGCCTCGATCATGCGCCACATCAGGTTCAGCTCGCGCAGCGATTGCTCGCAGCGCATCACGTCGCGCATGTAGGGGAGGAAGGTATCGATCGGCAGGGAGTCGGTATCGCTCGTCATTGTTTTTCTCGGCAAAGGGTTGAGGGCGGCCTGGCACATGCACGGCGCAAAATAGTGCGCTGCAACAATATTGCAAGGAGCAGGCCAAGTCAGTGAATGGCCGCCCTGAGTGCGGCTGGCGAACGGGCAGCAGCCGGCAGAAGCGCGTCTGTTGCGGGAGCGCCGGGTCTGGCAAGCGGTCTCGAAACGGCTTAAGTCGACTGAAAAGGTGCCGGGGACAAGTCTTCCCGTGCGCCAAAATAGTGCATAAATGCAACTTTTCAGCGCGTAATAGCAGTGGCTATCTGCTTTGGTAACGAGGATGGCAACAGAAATTCCTAAAAGATATATTTTGTTTGCATCTTTTATTCCGCGTGCTTAAAATTGCTCTGTATCAACGATTGCGAACCCGGCGCTCACCGGCGCGCGGCAGCGGCAGTCGCTTGAGCCCTTTTCAAACAGATCGTAGGGAGTGTTCATGAACATCGACAAGTTCAAGCATCAGCATATTGAAATCCTCACGTGCATCGCGACCTTGCGGGACCTGGTCAAGAGCGGGATCCGCGACAATGCCGCCGACATCTCCCGCATGATCATCGGGATGAGCTCGACCATCAAGCTGCACCTGGCAGTCGAGGACACGATCCTGTATCCGGCGCTGCAGGCGACGAAAAATCCCGCACTCGCGCGCATGGGGAAACGGTTTCAGGATGAAATGACGAGTATCGCGCAGGCCTACCTCGATTTCGCGCGCCGCTGGAACACGCCGGCGACCGTCTCCGGCAACCCGGAACAATTCCGCGCCGACGCCAACAGCGTGCTCAAGGTGCTGTACGAGCGCATGCGCAAGGAAGACACCGACTTTTACCCGGTCATCGAGGCCAGCTGATTTATCCCGCCTGGAATGACCGTGCCGACCGTGCCCGCTGCCGCCGAGGGAATCGAGGTCAACCCGTTTGACATGGTGCTGTGCCTGGCGCGCGCCATCGATTTCCTGCATCCCGCCGTGTCGGAACATCACCTGCGGGTGGCCTATGCGGCATCCTGCGTGGCCGAGGAACTCGGCTTGAGCGGCGCGCAGATCGAGGATGTGCTGATCGCCGGCGCCTTGCACGACCTGGCCGCCGTCAGCTCGCCGGCCTGGGCCGGGCTGCTGGAGGACGCCCTGACGCAGGACTTGCTCAGCCGTACCCAGATATCGGATGAAGTGCACCGGCATGGCATGCAGGGCTATCTCATGCTGCGCGACTGCCTGCCTTTCGCCCGGGCCGCGCATGCCATCCGCTTTCATCATGTCGACTGGGATTTCGGCCGCGGCGGCGAATTCGGCGGCATCCCGGTTCCGCTGTCGAGCCATATCCTGCGCCTGGCGGACCGCGTGGCGGTGCTGCCCGGCGACAGCGCCGATGTGCTGGCGCAGGCTGCGGGCCTGCGCGCGGCGGTCGCTTCCGGGCGCAATCGCCTGTTTCATCCGGACGTGGCCGACGCGTTCGACGCGCTCTCGCACAAGGAGTCCTTCTGGCTCGACCTGACCAGCCGCCACAAGGAGCGCATCCTCATGCGCCGCTTCGGCGGCGCCACCGTGCCGTTCGACCTGGACGGCCTGCGCGCGCTGTCCAGGATCTTCGGCCGGATCATCGATTACCGCAGCGCGTTTACCGCGACGCATTCAAGCGGGGTGGCCGCCACCAGCGAAGGACTGGCGACGCGTCTGGGGCTGGCGCCGGCGCAGCGCGGGCTGATCGGCGTGGCCGGCTATTTGCACGACATCGGCAAGCTGGCGGTGCCGCCGGCGCTCCTGGACAAGCCGGGCAGGCTGACGGCGCAGGAAATGTTCGTCATCAAGCAGCACCCGTACTACACGCATCAGATCCTGTCGACGGTGCCGGGCCTGGAGCAGGTCGATATCTGGGCCTCGCTGCACCATGAACGCCTCGACGGCACCGGCTATCCATTCCGTACACGCGACATTCCGCCTGGCGCGCGCATCATCGCCGTGGCCGACGTATTTACCGCCATCACCGAAGACCGGCCTTATCGCCGCGGCATGGCACGCGCCGAGTGTCTGGCGGTTCTCGACAAGCAGGTGTGCGACGGCGCGCTAGACGGTGATATCGTGGCAATCCTGCGCCGCGATTTCGACGACATCCAGCAGATCCGCAACCTGTCGCAGCAGGCGGCCGTCGCTCAGGAATAGGCGAACATGACGCGGTTTCGCCCTTCGGACTTGGCGCGGTAAAGTGCCTGGTCGGCGCGGCGGATGCCGGCGGCGACTCCCTCGCCCGGCGACATGGCGACCAGCCCGGCGGAGAACGTCACCACCGGCAGGTGCGGCAATTCGACGGCGCAGGCGAGCGCAATGCGGTCGCGCACGCGGCCGAGCACCTGAGTGGCGTCGTCGAGGCTCGTATCGCGCATCAGGAGCAGGAATTCCTCGCCGCCCCAGCGCGCCAGCACGTCGGTCGCGCGCAATGCGCCTTGCGCCTGCCCGGCGAACAGGCGCAGCACGGCGTCGCCGGCGTCATGGCCGTGCTTGTCGTTGATCTGCTTGAACCAGTCGATGTCGAGCAGCGCCAGGCAGGTCGGCTGGCCGGACGTGCGCAGCCTGCGCTCTTCGTCGGCCAGCACTTCGCTCATGTGGCGCCGGTTGGCCAGCGAAGTCAGTTCGTCCTGCGTGGCCAGGATCCGGATGCGCGCCAGCGCGTCGGCCAGTTCCGCCTTTTGCGCTTTCAGATGGGAGCGCAGCTGGCTCAGTTTGCCGGTCAGGAAGGCGACCACCAGCAGCGTCGCTGCCGCGATGAAAAAGTGGATCATTTCCAGACGTGGCGGGAAGCGCACCGGATCGATGCACGGGAGCGCGGCCATCGTCAAGCCGAGCAAGCCGATGGCGAACACGCTGAGGCTGTGGCTTTTGTCCGCCTCCAGCGTAAATGTGCAAAATACCAGCACCACCAGCAGGATGCTGAGTGTCGCGCCGCGCGCCGGGCCGCTCAGCGCGTAGAAGAAGACCGTGCAGATAATGGCCAAGATGCCCTGGGCGAGCGCCAGCTGCGACGGCCGCAGTGACAGCCGGGCGCTCAGGCGGATGAGCAGGAAAAACGGCAGCAACCCGCCGAGCATCACGATCGACGTCCATATCGTCGCCTGCCGCGGCGCCTCGCCGAAGCTGACTTCGAGCCAGAGCAAGGCAGTGCACAGCAAATACATCCCGGCGGTGACCGCCCAATAGCCGAGCTGGCGCCGGATCTTTTCATCGGTGCTGACGAGAAGGTTCCAAACGGAAGAAAGCGAGCGCATGCGAGAACCCTTCGGTGACAACGGTGCCGTCCAGCCATGACCGGACTCACGGCTGGCTGTTTCCCTACGGTAACTAAATGTAACTGCTTTCCGTGCCAAAGGAAAGGGTCGTTAACGCGACGCGCTGGCTACGCAATCTGCCTGCCGAGAAAGTGCTATTGAACGCGATCAAGCAATCGTTTTGCATCGCCGCATTTCCAATCGGCACTAGATTTTTATCAAGCGCCATCCACATTCCGCTGCCGCCCTTGGAGATTGCGCGGCAAACTGCGCAGCGCAGATGGCTTTTTATGCCTCCCTACAACGTGCGGCGCTTCACCACTGCCGTCGGATGACAAGAAAACGGATCACGTTCCATGGCTACACCAAAGAAAACCACAGCGGCGCGCGCGCGCGGCGCGGCGCAACCTGTTCGCGCCCTGCGCAAGAAGCCCTCCCGGAAAACAACGCTCACGGCGCCGCCGGCCTCCGATTCGGCCGTGTTCCGCCTGGTGCGGCAAGTGCGGGAATGGACCGATTCCCTGCTCAACATATCGGTGGCCGCCACCGATATCACGATCACGCTGGCGCGGCAACGCATCAGCAGCCCCGAACAGAAGGACATGCTGAAAAAAACCGGCGACCTGCTGCGCAGCGCGCGCAAGACGGCCGGGCTGAGCCTGGAGGAACTAGGCAAGGCGGTGGACTTGCAGGACCCGGTCTTGCTGGACCTGGCGGAAAACGGCAAGGCGGCGCTGCCGTTCGAAATCATCTTGCGCCTGACCGCGATCCTCGGGCGCAAGGACCCGGTGGTGTTTTTCCTGAACCTGACGCGCAGCTACAACCCGAAGTTGTGGAAGATCATTGAAGACCTCGGCTTTGGCCGGTTACTGGTGCAGGCCGGGCGCGAGCGCGAGTTCGCCAACATCTACCGCGCCTGCGACGATGCGCGCGAATTGAACGACCAGGAATTCGCCAGCGTGCTGGCCTTCATGCAGTCGGCGTTCGGCATGGCAATGGCATTGCGCGCCCGGGAACAGAACGCAGCCTGATGCTGTGATTGCCGTAACGACATTGCAGGCAGATCGAACTTCCGTTTCCGCGCCGCGCTCCAATCCTTCATGCGGGAACCGCTTCCATCGTGGAGGTGTTTCACTTAAGCATGAAGGAGATCGCGATGCGTACACCAATTGTGTTGCTGGCCGCGATGGCATTGCTCGCGGCTTGCTCGACCGCCGACCAGCGAGCTGCGTACGATGCCGACCCGGCCCTCGCGATGGCGCCGCAGTATGGTCCCGGATGCGAAAAGGCCGGCTATGCCAAGGGCAGCGAACAGTGGCGCGCTTGCATCCTGAAATCCGGCAGGCGAGATAACCTGGCGCAGTGGGGACAGTTCTGGGACCGGTATCCGCAACAGCAGTCGTGGAATCTCACCCGCTGAAGACGCCGCGCTAGCGGTGCTCGCATTCACCACGCCGTCAAGCGCGGCACTGGCGGGCTCGTGGCCCGGCCAGTTTTCCAGCAGCGCTTGCGCGGCTCGCTCAATCCTGTGGCGCGTGCTCCGTCTGCGCGGCGCGGCGCACCGAGTGCGGCAGCACGCTGGCGACCACTTGGCCGACGCTGTCGCTCACGCCGATCACGACTTCCTTGACCGTCCTGACCGCCAGGTTGCCGATCTTGCCGGCCTCGACGATGGCGCCTTCGGCGGCGCGCTTTGCCGCGTGGGCGGCGTTGCCGCCGGTGTCGGCGGCGCCTTCGATGATGCCATTGGCCGCATGCCGTGCAGCGCGGCCGGCGTCGTTGCCGACCATGGAGGCATGCTTGATGACCGCATGCGCGGTTTCGGCCGCCGCGGCGATGACGTCGCCGCCGACTTCATGCACGCCCTGTACCACACCCTTGGTGACGCTCTTGATGCTGGCGGTCAGGTCCAGGCCGACCTGCTCGGCGGCCTGGATGGCACCGGTGACCACGTTGTGGATGACTTGCGTGAGTTCGGCCGCCGCGCCGCCGCCGGCCTTAAGCGCGTCCGACACCGTGGCCCTGACCACGATGACGATGTCGGCATCGGCGGCCTTGCCCGACAGGCGACTGACGATGCTTTCCTTGACCGCCGCCGCGCCCTCGTTGCCGGCGGCTGCATGCATGTCGGTTTGGGTGTCGACATCGGTGACGTCGGCGTCCTGCAGTTGCGCGGTGCTTTCCTTTGCCTGAAATGCGATCATGGGGATTCCTTTTTGGTGGTTGGGGGGAAGGCGTCGGACCGGGGCGCCTTCCTCGCCGGAACGGGCGCCGCAAACGGCGGTGCATGTCGGAGTAGGGGGCGCCGCCGGGGTTGTCGAGCCGGGGTTAACTGTCGTTTGCCGGGCTGCTGCGCGCGTTGATCCATCTCACGCGTCCCGATACCGCTGCAGCGTGCATACAACAGCTTTCGGAATGGAACATGTGCAACGGAAAACCGGCGGCACAGTCTTGCGGCGATTCAAATCCCGCGTCTGATACGGCGCAAGGTGTTGTCGTCAAGGTCAACGCACCGTATGAAGGTGAAGATAACTCGCCAATCCGTGCGAAACTCTGGAGGGACTATGGCAATGCAAGCGTATTCATGCAGCAGCGGAGCGGCACATGGCCGAGTGCGCTGACTGCAAGGCGCTCGTTGGGCGCAACGCCGCCGTGTCGCCACACGCCGAACTGCTGCTGCATTCGCAGGCGGGCATCAATTTCGGTGCCACCGCGACCGGCCACGTCGAGTACTACGTTTGCCATGCCTGCGGCACCAAGTGGGAGCGCATCGTCGCCAGGAGCGAGCCGGACGCGGTATGGCGGCATACCGACCGGCCACTGGATTAAGGCGTGGTACAACTTATAGCTGCGTGACCCAGTGTGACGTCTAACAGCACGCTGCGGCGCGCTTGTGCATGCCGGAATTGGAATAGCACCGCTTGCCGCCTTTTTCCTTCCACTGAAAGCGGAACTTCACTTCGCCGGAGCGGATCAGTTCGCAGCTCGACTGTCCCTCCGCGCGCAGGGAAATCCGCCAGGCGGCAGCTGCTTCCCGCTCGCGCAGCTGCAGCTCGGTGCTGTTCATGGCGCGGCAGAATTCATGCCACTGTTCCAGCCGGTTGAGCCAGTCGCTGTACCGCAGGTATTCGTGGCGCCTGGTTTCGCTCGACAGGCACTCAGGGCCACAAGCCTTGTATTGCCGCGCATAGCTGGCGAATTCATCGTCCCAATGCATGCGGCACTCGGCCGCGTTGGCGAACTCGCTGACCTGGGCGCGGGCGGTAACGGTCAACAAAGTAATGCCGATGCAGCAAAGCAGGCGGATGGCGGAGGAGCAGGCGGCATGCTGCATGTCATTCTCCTTTGCGGAGTTTGATGGATGGTCGGGCAAGCTGCCTGCGATCAAGCGGCATCGATCGCGGGCGCAGTACTACTCAAGATATTTCGCCTTCCTGCGTGCGGTTTGTAGAAGCTCAAGGTGCCGGCCAAAAGCGGCGAAGTTTGGGGGGCGGCGCGCACGCGGCAATCACATGCGCGCCGCATTGATGCTTGCCGGCGTTATTGCACGCCGTGCGCGAAGGCCATCATTTTTTCCGGGCAAAGGAGAGGGAAGAAAGGCCGGCGCTGCAAGTCATGTTGTCTTGCGCCGGCCGCAACGTGTCGTTGCATGAAACGCGATCAGGCGTTCGGACTGCGCTTGACAAAAAATAGCGCCGCGCCGACGGCCATCAGGATGCTGCCGAAAAACGCGTTTTGCATTTTCACTGCGCGTGCGTCGCGGAAAAAGCGCTGCATCGATGATGCGGCGAAGGCATAACCGTGCATCACGGCCAGGTCCACCGTGCACATGGTGGCCGCCAGGATCAGCAACTGCGGCAGCACCGGCGCGTCGTGTGTGATGAATTGCGGCAGTACCGCCACCATGAAGATGATGCCTTTCGGATTGGTGGCATTGGTGAGGAAGCCGAGCAACAGGCGCCGGCGCAGCGGCGGCACGGCTGTCTGCGCCGGTTCCCGCGCCGGCAGGTCGGAGCGCACTTGCACCTTGGCGCGCCATTGCGCAAAGCCGAGATAGATCAGGTACAGCGCGCCGACGGTCTTGACGACGCGGAAGGCGACTTCGGATGCCAGCAGCAGCGAACCGACGCCCGCGCCGGCGATGAACAGCACCAGCAGCAGACCGAGCTGCAGCCCGAGGATGGTGCCGGTGGTCTTGCGCACGCCGTAGGACAGGCCGTGCGACATCGACAGTACGGCGCCCGACCCGGGAGAGACGGCGATGATGCAGGCGGCGAAGAAAAAGGTGATCCAGGCGGCGAAAGTCATGTGCGCTCCATGCGTAATCCTTAAACAAGGATTATGCAACGTCGCGCCCGAACGTGCTCGGCAGTGCCCGGGCCTGGTCGCCGGCGTCAGTGCGACATCAGTACCGGCACCGTCATCGAGCGCAGGATGGTTTGCGTGACGCCGCCCATGAGCACTTCGCGAAAGCGCGCATGGCCATAGCCGCCCATCACGATCAGGTCGGCGCCGATGTCGGCCGCGTGCGACAGCATCGCATTGCCGACATCGATCTGGTGGCCGACGTGCTGGCGCGAGACTTCGACCTCGATGCCGTGCCGTTCCAGGTAGAGCGCGATATCGGCGCCGGGTTCTTCGCCGTGCGCGTCCGGGCCGACCTCGGGATTGAATACGTTGACCTGTACCAGCCTTGCGTTGCGCAGCAGCGGAATGGCGCCGGAGACGGCGCGCGCCGCTTCCAGGCTGCCGTCCCAGGCCACCATCACCCTCTTGCCGATGGCGCCGGCCTTCCATGCATATGGCACCAGCAGCAGCGGCCGGCCGCTATGCATCAGCACGTATTCGACCATGTCGGCACGTTGCGCCGGCGGCATTTCGTCCGGATCCGGCTGACCGACGACCAAGAGGTCGCTGTAGCGCGCCTGCAGACACAGGGCGATGCCGGCTTCGTCCTCGATCACGCGCTTTTCGAAAAACGGCACCCCGGCCTTGTCGGCCGCCGCCTCGAAGGCTGCAAGATTGGTCGCGCACTGTTCCTTCATGAAGTCGCGGTAAATGTTCAACCCGGCCGCGCCGGCGCCGAGCAGGTCGGCCATGTAGTAGTTGTCGGCCGGGCCGCTGCACGCCACGCCGACGAGATGTGCGCCGGCGTCGCGCGCGACCTGGGCCGCGACGTTGATGCGGTCGATCAGATGCTGTGATTCGTTGACATGAACGGCGACGATGCGATAAGTCATGTGGGTTCTCCCTGTGTGGGTAAAAGCGCCGCGCACCGCCGGCACTGCAAGGATGGCGCTGGCTGGTGCGACGCGAGCGGCCCATGGTAAGACGCCGGTCAGGAAAATTGCATGACTCAAGTCAATGAATTCCGGCACGCACACACAGGGGATTTTTTGATCTTGGTCATTTAAATCGCTGGGCATTGACCATAGTATTTTTTTAATAACTATTTGCAACACGGCGCGCAACGGCCGGAGGGAGGTGTCACATGGTTCATGGGTACAGCACAATCGGTGTCTACGTCGACGATTCGCCCCAGGCGCAGTCGCGCATCGCGCTGGCCGCGCACTATGCGGTGGGCTGCGGCGCCCATCTGGTGGGCGTGGCGGCAACCGGTTTGCCGGCGTATTTCCACCTCGGCGGATTGACAGGTGTCGCAGCGGCGGCGGCGCCGGCCTACCTGGATCAGCTCAAGGAGCAGGCGTACGCCGCGCTGGGGCGGTTCGCGCGCGCCGCCGGCCGAGCCGGCGTGCAGTCGTTCGAAAAACGCGTGATCGAGGACGATGCGGGGGCGGCGCTTTGCCTGCAGGCGCGCTACAGTGATCTGCTGGTCATCGGTCAGCATGACCTCTCCGACTCCCTGCGGGGGCAGACGCTGACGGAATACGTGATGATGAACTCGGCTTGCCCGGTGCTGATCGTGCCCGCTGAGGGGACATTTACTCTGGACGCGCCGCGCGTGCTGCTCGCCTGGGACGGCGGCATGCAGGCCGCGCGCACGGTGCATGCCGCCATTCCCCTGCTGCGGCAGGCCGCCCAAGTCCAGGTCGCGATATTCGACGCGGAAATCGGACCGCAGGCGCATGGCGAGGAGCCGGGCGCCGACATCGCGCTGTTCCTGGCCCGCCACGGCGTCAAGGTCGAGGTAAGCCTGCTGTCCTCGGCGGGCGATGTCGGCGGCGCACTGCTGGCGCATACCGCCTATTTCGGCGCCGACCTGATCGTGATGGGCGGCTATGGCCATGCGCGCTTTCGCGAAGTGCTGCTGGGCGGCGTCACGCGCGCGGTGCTCGACGCAATGACAGTGCCGGTGCTGATGTCGCATTAATTCCGCACGACGTGTCGCGCCGGCTGGCGCAGCCACAAACAAGGAGAACAAGAGATGGACAAGCCACGGGTGGACATGGGGGCGGCGCTGCCGGCCAAGGCGGCGCTGGTGCCTGGCGCGGCGCCGGATATCGAACCGCCGGAAACGATCGACCGCGTGTTGCATGCCGCGTACGGGCGTGCCACCCTCGGCATTTCGCCTGCCAGCCTGGCACTGGCTTACACCGATTGGGCGCTGCACCTGGCGCAGTCGCCGGGGAAATGGCAAAAGCTGGTGGAGAAGGCCTGGCGCAAGTCGCTGCGCCTGAGCCGCTATGTCCAGCGCAGGATGAGCGGTGAGCAGTGCGAATCGTGCATCGAGCCGCTGTTCCAGGATCGCCGCTTCCGCGATCAGAAATGGCAGCAATGGCCGTTCGACCTGATCCACCAGGGTTTTCTGCTGAACCAGCAGTGGTGGCACAACGTTACCACCGGCATCGGAGGCGTGTCGCGGCACCACGAGCAGGTGGTGTCGTTCGTGGCGCGCCAGCTGCTCGACATGGCATCGCCCGTCAATTTCATCGCCACCAATCCGGAAGCGCTGGACGTGACAATGCGCGAAGGCGGGCAAAACCTGGTGCGCGGCGCGATGAATTTTCTGGAGGATATGGAGCGCGGCGTCGGCGGCAAGCCGCCGGTTGGTACGGAAAACTTCCAGGTCGGGCGTGATGTGGCCGTCACACCCGGCACGGTGGTATTGCGCAATCGCCTGATCGAGCTGATCCAGTACGCGCCGAAAACGAAGAACGTCCATGCCGAGCCGATCCTGATCGTGCCGGCCTGGATCATGAAGTACTACATCCTCGATCTGTCGCCGCACAACTCGCTGGTGAATTTCCTGGTGAACCAGGGACACACGGTATTCATGATCTCCTGGCACAACCCCGGCGCGGACGACAGCGGCCTCGGCCTGGAGGATTACCTGCGGCTGGGCGTGCTCGATGCGCTCGACGCGGTGAGCGCCATCGCGCCGGGTCGCAAGGTGAACGCGGCCGGCTACTGCCTGGGCGGCACGCTGCTGGCGATCGCCGCGGCCTACCTGGCGCAGCGCGGGGACGAGCGCCTGAACTCCATGTCGCTGCTGGCCGCGCAGACCGATTTCACCGAAGCCGGCGAGCTGACGCTGTTTATCGACGACAGCCAGTTGAACTACCTGGAAGACATCATGTGGAACCAGGGTTGTCTCGACACCCGGCAGATGGCCGGCGCTTTCCAGCTGCTGCGCTCGAACGACCTGATCTGGTCGCGCATGGTGCAGCAATACCTGCTCGGGAAGCGCGAGCCGATGACCGACATGATGGCCTGGAACGCGGACGCCACCCGCATGCCCTACCGCATGCACAGCGAATACCTGCGCAAGCTGTTTCTGAACAATGACCTGTTCGAGGGACGATTCCGGGTCAACGGCAAGCCTCTCGCGCTGGCCGACATCCGCGTGCCGCTGTTTGCGGTCGGCACCGAGTCCGACCACGTCGCGCCGTGGCGTTCGGTCTACAAGATCAACCTGGCGGCCGACACCGACATCACGTTTGCCCTCACCAGCGCCGGGCACAACGCCGGCATTGTCAGCGAACCGGGCAAGCTCGGGCGGCGCTATCGCGTGTCGCACCGTCGGCGCGGCGAGAATTACGTCGATCCGGACACCTGGTATCTCGCCACGCCGAGCATCGACGGTTCCTGGTGGCTGGCGTGGGCCGAGTGGCTGGCGCAGCGCTCCGCCGGCAAGTCCGCCCCGCCGCCAGTCGGTGCGAAGGCCTATCCGGCGTCGGGTGCGGCGCCGGGGACCTACGTATTCGAACGCTGATGCGCCGGGAAAAACAGCTAGCCTACAGCCACGCCGCCCGATAGTCGCGCGCGTACTGCGCAAAGCCGATCGGCGCGCGGCCGGTGATCCTTTCCACCGCGTCGGTGCGGCGCTCGGCCGCGCCTTGCTTCAGGAAGCCAAGAATCATGACCAGGAATTCCGCGTAATCGGCGGGCACGCCGGCCTGGAGCAAGCCGTCGAGCATGGCTTGCGGCGTGATGTCCTGGAATCGGATCTGCTTGCCCGTGGCCTGGCTGATCAGCTCGGCGGCCTCGGCATGGGTGAGCGACTCGCCGCCGGTGAGGTCGAAATCCTGGTTGTCGAACCGGCCGGAGTCCAGCAGCTCCGCTGCGACTGCCGCGATATCGCGCGCATCGATGAAGCTCGCCTTGGCGTCGCCCACCGGCAGGAATACCGTACCGGCTTGCAGGATGCCATGCAGCCAGAAGGTGTTGAAATTCTGCATGAACCAGTTGGGGCGGATGATGTTATAGCGCAGCCCCGAGCGTTCCAGCCTGATTTCCGCCTGGCGCAACGGCGCGGCCTCGACCGCGTTGGCGCCCATCGCTGTCATCAGCACGACTTTCTGCAACTGCTTTTCCCTGGCCTTGTCGATCAGCGGGCCGAGCAGTTCATGCTGATTGGTGTAGCCCGGCGGGCACAGGAAAAAAGCCTTGTCGATTCCCTGGAACGCCTGTTCGAGCCCCGCGCCGGTCGCCAGGTTCACATGCACCTGATCCGGCTGCAGCTGCGTCTTGCTGGTGGCGCGCACTACCTCATGTCCCTTGGCGCGCAGCTTGTTGACCAGCTCCGAACCGACCATGCCGCTGGCGCCGACCACTAAAACCTTGCTCATGATTTACCTCCGTAAAAATTTCAGGCGTCCAGATTAACTGTGAATTTAAATGGTTTTAATGGTTAAAAGTCGATTTTTAATGTCTGAAAATCCAAATTGGAAAAGATAATGCCGGCATTCGCCTATAATGCGGCCATGGATCTTCTCGCCGATGTCTTGCGTCAGGCCGGGCTGCAAACCCGGATTCTCCAGCAGCGCGTTTTTGCGGCGCCCGCGGCGCTGGCCTTCCCATGCGAAAAAAGCTTCGGCTTTCATGTCGTCACCCAGGGGCAGGCGTTCATTCACACGCCCGAGCACGAGGCGCCGCTGGCGCTGGGCAGCGGCGACGTGGCATTGATGGCGCGCGGCTGCAACCACGTCGTCTCCACGCAGGAAAAGCTGCCGCCCACGGTTTTGCGCATGGCGGACGCGGCGCTGCCCGCTTTGCCTGAGGGCGGCAAGCCGCTGCTGACCATCGTCAGCGGCGCCTACCAGGTCTGGAATACCCCGGTCCATCCCTTTTTCGATGAAATGCCGCGCTGGTATGTGCTGCGCGCGCACGACATCGAACGCTTCGACCAGGTGGAGTTGGCCATCAGCATGCTGGCCGCAGAAACGGCCAGGCATGAAGTCGGTTCGGAGACGGTGACGCAGGCGCTGCTCGACATTCTCTTCACGCAGATCATCCGCAAGATCATCGCCCAGCGCCATGCGACGCCGCGCAGCTGGAGTCATGCGCTGCAGAATGCGCCGATCAGGTCGGCGCTCGAACTGATGCACGGCGATTGCGGCCGCGACTGGACCCTCGACGAACTGGCGCGGCGCGTGGGCCTGTCGCGCGCCGGCTTCGCGCAGAAATTCAAGCATGCGCTGGGCACGCCGCCGCTGCAGTACCTGACCACCGTGCGGGTGCAGAAAGCGATGGATCTGCTGTCGAACACGTCCGACAAGATGGAGACCGTGTCGCAGGCGGTCGGCTACAAGGATGCGTTCAGCTTTTCAAAGGCATTCAAGAAAGTCGCCGGCATCCCGCCCAAGGAATTCCGCGCGCGCGACCGCCAGGACAAGGCGCTGGACTGGCGTTTTTCGTAGCCCCTAGCGCATCTGGAACAGCTCCTGATGAAAGTCGGCCTGCCGCAGGCCGCTGCCGACGAAATCCTTGCGCAGTGCGCTGCCGAACCCCGCCGGGCCGCAGAACCAGATGCTGGCCTGACGCCAGTCGGGCACGGCGGCGCGGATGGTGGCCGCGTCCAGCACGCCGTCGCGCGGGCTGCGCAGCAGGTGCAGGCGTACCCCGGCCGCGCGTGCGTCGGCGGTGAGTTTGTCGATCGCGGACTGGTCGAAGTCCGAGGTTGGATGGAACAGGTCGATAGCATGATGCGCGCGCCGCTGCGCCAGTTGCTTCATGCGCGCGACAAACGGCGTGATCCCGATGCCGGCGCCGATCCAGATCTGGCGCGCATGGCGGTCGTGGAAATCGAAGCGGCCGTAGGGCCCTTCCACGCTCACCGCGTCGCCCTCCTTCAGCTGTTCGCGCAGCGTGCTGGTATGGTCGCCGAGCGCCTTGATGATGAAGACGATGCGGCGCGCGGTGGCATCCCAGGCCGAGGCGATCGTGTAGGGATGCGCGCCTTCCTTCGCGTCGAAGGTGACGAAGGCAAACTGCCCGGCGGCGTGGCCCGGCCAGCCCTCCTGCAGGCGCACGGCGGCTTCGATGGCGCGCAGATCCGGATAGGCGGTGACTGCCTCGACCGTGCCCAGCGTCTTGCGATGCGCGCCCACGCGCCCCGACAGCACGAGCGCGGCGGAGACCGTGCCGGCCAGCAGCAGCGTCGCCATGACCCATCCCAGCGGCTGCGGCCAGTCGCTGAACTTGAGGAGCACGGCGGCGTGATACGCCAGTACCAGATAGACGGCCGCGATCCAGCGATGGGTCTTGGCGAAGAGACGGTACGGGAAGCGCTTGATCAGTGCCAGCGCGATCAGGATGACGGTTGCATAAAACGCCCACTCGCCGACGCTCTCGGCCAGGCCGCGCTGGCTGCGCAGCCAGCCCTCGACCAGCCCCAGCTCGACGTCGGTGATGCGCTTGCGCTGCGGCCGCGCCAGCCAGCCCCAGCGCACCATCCACTTGGTTCCCTGCGCCCACCACCAGTGGACGATGGCAAGCGCCAGCCCCGCAATGCCGAGCCACTTGTGCAAGCGGTACATCTTGTCCAGCCCGCCCCAGCGCCGCTCCAGCCATGCCGGGCGGGTGGCGATGAGCATCGCTACGCTCATGACGCCGATGCCCAGCACGCCGCTGTATTGCATGAACACGTTGCGGAACGAAAAATAGGTGAAGGGAGAGGGAAGGAACGAGTCGGCCAGCAGCCATAAAATGCTGAGGGCTAGCAGCAATCCCCAAAAAGGGCGCTTGATGTGATGCATGTCAGAGGTCGAGGCAGAGAAAAAGGGGGGGGCGGGCAGCGCGATCCGGGTCGATCGCTGTTTGCCGCTATTAAAGCCTGCGACTGTGTCCGGTATATTTCGTCAACTCGCCGAAATGTAGGAAATTGTATCGACACCGTCATTGAGACTGCTGCGCGCGATTGCTTCGAAGGCGCATCCATTGACATAATGGATGCTCAGCTTGGATAGTCATTTCACCGCGCGGGCGGACAGTTCATTGCGCCGATGATTCGGCATGATTGGAAAACAAGACATGAATACCTCGATCACCTGTTTGCTGCTGGCGGCATCGTTGTGCGCCGGAACTACTTATGCGGCCGAGCCAGACGCGGCCGCGCGCGAATCCGAAGTGCAAAAGGAAGTGCAAAAGGATATCGACGCGATCGTGGCGAATTGCGAAAAAAAGAAGCTGCCTACCGAGCAAGAAATCGAGTGCATCGAGCAAGGCTATCTGCAATTCATGGGAGAAACACCCGAATCCGGTTCGTGACGGGCAGGTGAAGCCGCCGGCGTTCGCAAACCCGCGCTTAACAAAACAGCAGGGCGATCATGGCCGCATCGTCGGCCAGCAGCAGCGCGCCATGGACAAGCGCCATCAGGGCGAATGCTTGAATCGTGGAGCAGGCTTGGCGGAACATGCGCATGAAGGAAAATGGCGGACCTCGCATGTTACCGCGCGCGGCGCCGTAGCGGAAATACAAAAAAGCCCGCTAGCCTTGCGGTAGCGGGCGAAGTCTTCTTTGGCATCAGCAGGGAGATGGCTGATGCAGCTACCTTACCTGACCGTCCCGCCGTGGCGCAGTCTTATTACATTCGATTACCCGGAATACAGTCGGATACAAGTTATTGGTGCCGTGCAGGCGTTCTGATGGATTGTTGCACGGCGCATCACCGCAGTTCCTTGCCTAAGGTGTCGCCCTTGTGCGGGCAGCCAAGTCCGGCAATCATAAAAATGTGCGAAGAACGCAGCTTTTAGCTGGTAATTGCCGATTAATTGCATTGTGGAAAGCAATCTGTTGATGTTGCTCAATAGATTTCTGTGACGCAACACATTTTCACCATTTGTCTATATGCCGTTTGGATTCCGTTGATTTTGCTCAATTTCCTTTAATGCGAAGTCAACATCCATCGTGTACTCTGAACAAAGAGTTGGTTATCAGCGGAAGCCGATGGAGACGCAAAAGTACCGGCCGGGACAAGGCCGGTTTGCGTGCACCGCGAATGCGGCTGCAGCGTGCGGAACATGCGTCCCGCACGCCGTTTCTGACGAAACGGAGGACGGCATATGCAGACGAACGGCTATTCCATCGTGGCGTTGTCCAGCGAACAGCAGAATGCGCGCAGCATTCTCGGCAAGCTGGTGCAATGCCTGCATAACAGCGCGTGGACTTCGGACGAGGGCATCGATCTGGATTGGCTTGAAGCGGCATTTCACAAGCTCGTGATGATCGACCGCTATTGCCACGCGCGCAAAATCGAACGCTACGTGATTCCCGCCATCCGCAACGCCTCCACCGATACCGACGCCTTGCTCGAGAAGCTCGATGCATTGAACGTGGAGGCATTGCGCATCCTGCGCTTTGCATATGAACGGATGCAATGCGCGATGGAGGGCGGCGACGTCGATCTGGAGATGCTGATCGCGACCATGGAAGTATATTGCCTGCGGATGCTGGAACGCCTCGCCCTCGAAGAGGAGGAACTGTTTCCGGTCGCCAGCCGCATGCTGTCGAACGAGGAATGGTTCCGGCTGGCGGCGCGCTGCCTGTCGGATGCGGGCGCGCGACACGACGCATGCCGGCAATCCTGTTCAGCGGGCGGGCGCGCGCATGGACGTCGCCGGTATTACTACGTGCATTGATGCGCTCGGCGCATCGTGTTTCAACCCGGCCGATCCCGCCGGACGGGCTGAGCAGAAAAATATGTTTGGACCCATGAAGAAAATTGAAGAACAGGGAATGTTGACCAAGACTTATACAACGGTGGCGCTATCGCATGAACAGAAAAACGCACGCCAGGTTTTATCGAAGTTGACGGCCACGCTGCAAGAAGCAAAACGCGCTTCGGCCGATGCACGCAGCGCGGCGTCGGCATTGCGCCAATTTGCCGACGCCAACCGTTTCTATCAGGGGCGTGCGCTGGAACAGCATGTCATTCCCGCCATCCGCGCCAGCATCGCGGAAGCGAATACGCTGCTGGCCGAACTGGAAGTGCTGGCCGCCGGTTCGGAGCGGATCCTGCAGCGCGCGAACGAGCAGCTGCAGGGCGGCAGGCCGCCGGCAGAGCAATCGGTATTCTCCGCAATGGAACAGTATTGCAGTCATCTCACTGAACGCCTCGGTAAGGAAGAAAGCGAACTGATCCCGCTGGCGTTCCGCTCGCTGACGCCGGAAGAGTGGTTTGCGATCGCCGTCAAATGCCTTCCGGAGGAAGACCGGTACGGCAAGAAGGCTGCCTAGCCGTTCCGGACGGCGCCACGGGCGGTATAAATTACCGCCCGCGCCACCTCTGTTCTGCGTAATAGTGCGCGTCGCATGCCCATACATCCTGCCTGCCCGTAGCGTCGTCCTCGGGCATAGCTTTCGCTTCCCTTGTCCTCCTGTCCGTTTGCTGCCACAAGCCTTAATCTGTAGAAAGGACGGATTTCCTTGCTTGTGCGCGGCTGATGCAATGCGCGGCGCGCATGCATTTCGATCAAGACGAGGAGAGCAAGCATGGCAACCATTCAGCAATCGATCGATATCCGTGTCCCGATCCACGCGGTCTACAACCGGCTCGCCCGGTTCGAGGACTATCCGCAGTTTATGGATGAAGTCAAAGGCATCCGGCGGCTCGACGACACCCACCTGCACTGGACCACCATCATGGCGAACCGCCCGGTGGAGTGGGATGCCGAAATCACGGAGCAGGAAACCGACCGCTGCATCGCCTGGCACAACACCAGCGGCCCGACCGGCGACGGCAGGGTAGAGCTGCAGGCTGTCGGACAGGATGCCGCGCGCGTCACCTTTACGCTGCATAGCGAGCCGGAGCAAGTGCCCGGTTCGCTGGCCGGCAACAGCGAACAGGCGCTGGCGCTGCAGCTCAAGCTGGACATGGCGCGTCTGAAGGATTTCATCGAAGCGCAGGAATCGCCCGCCGTCATGCCTGCCATGCCGAGCCGCGCAAGCGGGCTCAGTGCGGGGCAGCGGGAAGGCGTGGCCGAATCGACGCCGGGCGAGCGCGGCAGGCCGCGCAACGCACCCGTGCCGACGTCGAGCTATGCGGCCGGCTCGGAAGGCTTCAGCGGCGAGGAAGAGCCCGGGCAGCCGGTGGCATCATCCGTGCGCGCGGCGGCCGGGCAGCGCAACGACCCGGCGTCCGCCGCGCAAACCATGCAGCAAAAGGAGATTGTCATGCAGAGAATTTCGGAAGTGATGACGCGCGACATCCGTTTCGTGTCGCCGCAGGAGAGCCTGCAACGCGCCGCGCAACTGATGGATGAATTGAACGTCGGGGCGCTGCCAGTATGCGACGGCGAGCGGCTGGTCGGCATGGTGACCGACCGCGACATCACCGTGCGGGCGACCGCTGCAGGCAGGGCGCCCGGCGACACCCATGTCGACGAAGTGATGAGCACCGATGTGCGTTGGTGCTTCGAGGATCAGCCGCTGGATGATGTGATGCGGCAAATGGCCGACACGCAGATCCGCCGCGTGCCGGTGGTATCGCACGACGATGAACACAAGCTGGTCGGCATCGTGTCGCTGGGCGACGTGGTGACCAAGGCTGGCGGGCGCGGGCAGAAGCAGGAGGCGCAGCAGACCATGGAAAAAATTTCCACACCTTCGGAGCCCGACCGCGCGCAGCGGCAACCGGCGAAAGCGGCAGCGAATGCAACGCCCGCAACATCTACCACATTGAAATCGCGCATCTCCAGTGCCACCGGCTCCGATACCGGGACTGCCACCGGGTTGGCCGGCTCCGACATGCTCGACACTGGCGGCAACGAGGCGAGTGCGGAAATCGGCAGCCCGATGGCGACTGACATGGCAACCGATACCGGAGCCACAGGCGCGACCGGCACCGCCGGAGGCAGGCAAGCTGCGCGGGAAGCCGGCGGTCCGCAGCCGGGAACGGCGGGGACCGGCAATAACGCGCTCGGTTCGGCCGGCAGGGCGGGAACCGTATCCAATGTCGCTGCGCCGACTGACAGCGCGGGACGCGCGAGCGGCAAGGGATCAAAGAGCCAGAAGTAACATGACAAGCGTTCCTGCCACGGGAGCGCCTCGTGCATGATCTGCGGCGCCTGGACGACGGGCGCCGTAGCCAATCCCACAATTGATGTCTTGGCAGGCCACGCAGCGGCTTCGCCTCAGGCACAGCATTTTTCTTGTAACACGTCCGCCGATATTTCCCTCCGATTTTCGCTTCCAGGAAACTTCCTGTAAGCAATCTTGTCTTTCCCACGGTTAATTTGTTCCGCAGTTTTGCAATTTGATACCGGCCTCCGGTGGCCATCATGCGCCATGGCGCAGAAGGGGATACCGGATCGGGCCAAGGCGTCAGGACTGCGGGTTTCTCCATCGTTTTTGAAATTTGACATGAAACTATCCACACTCCTCGCCGTCGTTCCGTTCCTGCTCGCCGCCTGCGGCGGCGGAGGCAGCAGCCCAGAGCAGGCCAGCGCGACGCAGCCGGCCGCCACGGCCATGTCTGCGGAGCCGAGCGCCCCGGCTCCTGCGCAAGCCGCTGCCACGTCTACGGACGCCAGTCAGAGCACAGCGACGCAAACCGCGTCCGCGCAGCCTGCGACGTCGAGCACGTCTACGCAAACCACCCCGACACCGGCGGCCACCGCCACTCCGTCCACGCCGACCACGACCAATCCAACGCCCGCATCGGGCGCGCCGGTGCTGGTCGAGTACTACGGCGATTCAATCATCTGGGGATGGCTGCCGAACAATGACTGGGTGCGCGTCGACCAGCCGGAACCGGCCGTGGTCGGTGCCGACACCGGCCTGAACGTGCAAAACATGGGCAGCCCGGGCCGCCTGGCCGAAAACGCGCTCGCCGGCGACAGCGTCTATCCGGCCTGGGACCAGCAGATGGCCAACTCCAAGGCGACCCATGTGGTGATCGAATATCACTCGCACGACACCGTGGCCGACACCACCGCACGCGTGCGCAAGCTGATCCAGATCGCCAAGGCCAGCGGCAAGAAAGTCATCGTCGAGACGATCGGGCCGGGCAACCACTCCGGCAACCTGAGCTGGGAACAGATTTCGCAGGCCCAGCGCGACGCGGCGACCGCCGAGAACGTGCCGGTGATCGACCAGTCGGCTTATTTGAAAGACTACCTGGCAAGCAGCGGCAAGACGGTGTGGGATATCTGCGCCGACGGCCTGCATCCCAATCCGGACATCTACGTGATGAAAGGGCATTACTCGGCCAAGCAGCTCACCCTGCTGAAGTAATCGCATGTGCCAATGCAAACGGCCCGCAGTGATGCGGGCCGTTTGTTTTTGCGCTAGCAGGACCAATGAAAAAAACCGGCTGGAGGGCAGTACGCCCGGCAGCCGGTTCTTCAGGAGGGGATTACCCGCTGATCAATGCGCCCCTTTGGCATGATCGATGGAAGAGTCGGGGAACTTGGCCAGTCGTTGCTGCAGGCCGGCCGCTACCCGGTCCAGCACGCGCAGCCGCGAATGCGCCGTATAGTCTTCCAGCAGCTTCGCCTGGGTTGCTTCCTTCAATACCGATATCTCGGCGCGTACTTTATTGAGTCGCCACTCGTAGTACCACTTCATCACAATCCTCACCTGTCCTCGTAACAAAAACCATACATAGCCTTACATTGGCTATAGACCAACAGGCGGGAAAATTTGTTCCGTGAGGAAAATAAATTTCGGTGACGACTAAGATGGGATTTGTAACGGTTGTTGCTTTCAACAGGTCGATGAGGTATCTGCCAATTCAGGCCGCTTCCCGGGGCGCGCCGTCCGGCGCGTCCGTTTCGGCGTCGGTGTGCGCCATGTGCAGGATCGCCTGCCGCACGTCGGCCGGCAGCACGAAGCGCGCTTCGCCCGATGCCTTCTGCAGCGCCTCGCCGAAATGCAGCCTGCCATCGCCGCGCAGCTCGGCGCGGCCGTTCCTGGTGAGCGTGTCGATGAAGATGCGGAAGATCGTTTTGTCGAAAAATTCGGGCGCGTTGAACTCGCGCAGCAGCGACAGGCGCTGCGCCTGCAGGTGGCACAGCGCTTCCAACTCGGTTGGCGTGATTACGCCCGAGCCCTTCCGGTGCAGGGTGGCGAGCGTGATGAAGTAGCGGATCAGGGTCGGGCGCAGCGCCTGGCCCAGGAGCGCCAGCTGCGCATATTCGTCGCTGCGGATGTCGGGTGCCGCGTACATGTCGTCGCGCTCGCTCCGGGCAAGCCATCCCATGCCGGACAGCGCGTGCAGGCAGCCTTCGAGCGCGGCGTCGAGCTCGTCGTCGTTCCAGCGCAGGCACAGCTCGGCGCGCAGGAACGGGTATACCGCGTGCGCCAGCCGCAGCAGGTGCCTGTGGTTCAGGCTGCGGTTTTGCGTCAGCAGGCAGGCGGCCAGCGCCGGCAGCGCATACAGGTGCAGGATGTTGTTGCGCATGTAGGTCGCCAGCACCGCATCGTCCTGCGTGAAGTACAGCACGTCGCCCAGCGCGTGCGGCTGGCGTTGCAGCAGCTTGAGCTTTTCGCAATAGGCGATGATGTCCGCGCCCGACAGCGCGGTGACCTGTACCCTTCCGGCGTAGGGCGCGTCGTGCGCCAGCCTGCGATAGGCGTCGAGCTGGCGCGCCAGCTGCTGCTCGTCGAGCGCGTGGCGCGGCGTGGCCAACAGCACCAGGCTGACCAGGTTGACCGGATCGGCCACCGCCGCGGTATTGATCCCGCTGGCGATGCGCGCCTTCAGTTGCTCGATGCCGGCGGCCAGCCAGGCCGGGCGCGCGTCTTCCGCCACTTCCTCGTTGCGCCATTCCGCATGCTCGGCCGTCAGCACGTCGGCCAGCCTGATCGGTTCGCCGAAATTCACATGCACCTTGCCGAAGTTCTTTTTCAGCTCGCGCAGCGAAGCCAGCAGGTCGAACAGCGATTCCTTCTTTTTCGGCCGTCCCAGCAGCTCGCCGACATAGGTGCGGCCCTCGAACAGCTTTTCATAGCCGACATACACCGGCAGGAACGCGATCGGACGGGCTGCGCCAGGTCGCGACGAGTCGCGCAGGAAGCTCTGCACCGTCATCGACAGCATGCCGCCCATTGGCGGCAAGAGTCGCCCGGTGCGGCTTCTGCCGCCCTCGACGAAATACTCGATCGGATAGCCCTTGGCGATCATCATGTGCAGGTATTCGTTCAGGACCGCCGCATACAGCCTGTTGCCCTTGAACGAACGGCGCAGGAAGAACGCGCCGCCGCGCCGCAAAAAGCCGCCCAACAGCGGCAGGTTCAGGTTCACGCCGGCGGCGATGTGCGGCACCATCAGGCCGTGGTTGAACACCACGTACGACAGCAGCAGGTAATCGATATGGCTGCGGTGGCAGGGCACGTAGATGATTTCATGGTCGAGCGCGATGTTGACGACGGTGTCGAAGTTGCAGACCTCGACTCCGTCGTAAAGCCGCGTCCACAGCCACGTCAGGAAGCGCCGGAAGATCAGGATCACCGGGTAGGAATAGTCGGACGCGATTTCCCACGCATAGCCGCGCGCCTCTTGCTGCGCGCGCCGCAGCGCGGTCGGGCCGCCGCCGTTGTCCTGCGCCAGCGCGTCGATGGCGGCGCGCACGCGCGGCGCTTCCAGCAAGCCGTCGAGCTGGGTGCGGCGGTGCGACAGGTCGGGGCCGATGGCGATTTCGCGCTGGTGGCGAAAATGCGCGCGCAGTACGCGCGCCAGCTTGCGCAGCGTGACTGCGCGGTCCCGGTCTTCATCGGCGATCGCGCGCAGCGATAGCGGCGCCGAAAAGCGCACGAGAGTGTTGCGCCCGTGCAGCAGCACCGTGAACAGCCGCCTGAACGCGCGCTGCCGGCCCCAGCTCTCGGCGAAGATCAGCTTCCAGATCGAGTGCTCCTTGTCCGGCGCGCGGCCCCACAGGATCGATACCGGCACGATCTGCACGTCGAACGCCGGATCGCTATGGGCGGCCGCCACCAGCCGGCGCATCAGGCTGGAATAGGCCGGCGTTCTCGCTGCAAACAGCCACGGACGCGGGCGCGACAGGAAGAAGAACGAGCGCGAATCGCGCACGCGGCCCGCCGCCAGCGGTTTCAATGCGGGCGGCAGGCCGGCGGCCTCGGTCTCGCGCGACAGCACCAGGAGGTTCGACAGGAAGCGGCGCTGCAGCACGTACACGACCGGCTTGGCGGGATCGAGTTCGAGCGCCGCCGGCTCTTGCGGCAGGACGTGCGTGCGGACCCAGAAATAGAGCAGCTTGCGCGCTGCGTGCAGGAGCGGGCGGTCGATGCCGAGGATGTTAAACATTCCGTTCGGGCAAGTTTTGGGCCTTCATTCTAGCTTGTTTGAATGCGCGCAACGGCGAAACGGGCCCGCCGGCAGTAGAGCAAAGCCTCTGGAAAATCGGTGCGGCAAGCCCGCGCCGGCCGCGCCGGACCGGCGATGGCGGCTATTGCGCCAAGTAGCCGCCATCGATCGGATAGTACGAACCGGTCACGAACGAGGCTTTGTCCGACGACAGCCACAGCGCCAGCTCCGCCACTTCGGCCGCGTCGCCGATGCGCCCCATCGGGTGCAGCGCGGCCAGTCCGTTGAGCATGTCGTCGGACAGGTTGTCCAGCAGCGGGGTGCGGATGAAGCCCGGTCCGATGGCATTGATGCGGATTTTCTGTTGCGCGTATTCGAGCGCGGCCGTGCGTGTCAGGCCGATCACGCCGTGCTTGGCCGCGACATAGGGCGCGTGTTCGCGAAAACCCACCTGCGCCAGGATCGACGCCATGTTCACGATCGCGCCGCCGCCCGACTTGAGCATGGCGGGAATCTGGTAGCGCATGCCGTAAAACACGCCGGACAGATTGATCGCGACGACCTTGTCCCAGTCCTCGGGGCGGGCCTCGCCCACCGGAGCGGCCGCGCCGCCCACGCCGGCATTGTTGCACGCCACATGCAGCGCCCCGAAGGCGCCCAGTGTGGCCTCGACCAGCGCGGCATTGTCGGCGGCGCGGGAAGCATCGGCTTTCTGGAAGATCGCCTCGCCGCCGGTGAGGACGATCTGTTCGACGGTTTGCCGGCCCGGCCCGTCATTGATGTCGCAGACCATCACCTTCGCGCCCGAGGCGGCGTACAGCAGCGCGATGGCGCGGCCGATGCCGGACCCGGCGCCAGTGACCAGCGCGACCTTGTGTTCAAGAAGCTTGCCCATGCTCGGACCCTTTCTCTGGTGGCCGGAATTCCTGTCCGGCCTGGTCAAAACGGATCGACGCCAGCCGCCATTCCCGGATGTCGTCATGCGGGCAGACGGCATTGGTGCCGGCATGGAAGAAGCACCAGTCTTTCCGGCTCCATCTCACCGCGCATTGCGTGCCATCCTTCAGGGTCGCGATGCACGGCTCGTCGTCGCGCAGGTGGGACAAGGCGCTATCGGCGCGCATCGCATGGCCTTCGGAATGATGGCCTTCAGAGCTCCGGCAGCGTCTCCTGCTGCGCTCCGCGGCCACTGCGGCTACCGGTGCGCGGCGCCGGATGCGCCACCAGCCGCTCTGCCGGATAGCGCTCGAAAAAGCGCGCCGCGTCCTGCGCCTCGCATGTCAGCCATGCGTCGTACTGGTCCGGGTGCAGGATCACGAGCATGCGCTTTTCGTCGCCGGGCTTGTGGAAATGCTGCATCAAGGGATGGCCGTCGGCATTGATCGTCAACATGGAAAACGACAGCAGCGCCAGCCCGTCCTTGTCCGCCGGCCGGGCTTCCCAGAGGCCGGCGATGCCGAGCGGCTCGCCATCGGCACCGGCGATCTCGTAGCGCTCGGCCTTGCCCGATTCGTAGGACGGTTCGTAAAAGGAGGCGACCGGCACGATGCAGAATTGCCGGTGCTTGTAGGCGTGGCGAAACGTCGGCTTGCCGGCCACCGTTTCGGTGCGGGCATTGTAGGTCTGGCGCGCCAGCTTCAGATCGGCCCAGTGCGGCACCATGCCGAACATGCCGAGCGCGCAGGCACGGTCGCCGGCGACGGCATCGGCGCGCGGCAGGCGGATCAGCGGCGCCATGGATGCCGGAAACGCTTCAGCCTGGTATTCCGAATCCGGCGGCGCCACGCCGAAATGCTGTTGCAGCTGGTCGCGCGTGGAAGGACGGTAATTGGCGCACATGGCAAGGTCCGGGAAGTTGGTCAGCCGATAGTCAGTGAAGAAACGGCGTGATATCGCTCACGTCGATTTGCTCCGGCAACAGATACGCTAGCGCGTATTCACGATATACACCTCCGGTCAGGAAAAGTTCGAACAGATCGGCATCGATATGCCGCTCGTCACGCATTCTAGCCATGAGCGCCAGGGTTTCGCTTAACGGCTTGCCGGGCTTGTAGGGGCGGTCGGCGGCGGTGAGCGCTTCGAACACGTCGGCGATGGCGACCATGCGCATCGGCAGGCTCATCTGTTCGGCATGCAGGCGGCGCGGATAGCCGCTGCCGTCGAGTTTTTCATGATGACCACCGGCAATGTCGGGTACGCTGCGCAAATGCGGCGGAAACGGCAGGCGCGACAGCATCATGTAAGTCTGCACCACGTGATCGCCGATCTTGTAACGCTCCTCTTTCGACAGCGTGCCGCGGCGCACGCACAGGTTGTAGACCTCGCCCTGGTTGTACTTATACGTCGGCATGTTCACCTTGAAGCCCCATGGATTATCGGGCGGCATGATGTCTTGCGGCAGGCGCCGGATCAGGTGCCACGGGCGGTCGGCCAGCAGCGGCTCCGTCACCGGCAGTGCCGGCGCGGGCGAGCGCGCCTTGCGCTCGGCTTCCTGGCGTGAAATGCCGATGCGGTCGTCCAGCGTACGCACCCAAGTGCGCTGCGCGATACGGCGCAGGCGCGCGATCTGCTCGTCGGACATCGATTCGCCGCCGACATTGCATTGCGCGACGAAGGCGAAATCCTCGTCCAGCGCGCGCAAAGCTGTCTCCAGATCGCGCGCCAGTGCCGCCTCCCCGTCGTGGCCCCCTTGCGCCAGTTCTTGCCAGTACGCGATCTGCGCATCGCGCTTCAACACCTCGAAGCGCATGCGCACCTCGTGGATGCGGTCGTACAGCGTCTCCAGCTTGGTGGCCTTGTCGACCACGTATTCCGGCGTGGTGACCTTGCCGCAATCGTGCAGCCAGGCGCCCAGGTGCAGCGCTTCCCAGGCGTCGTCGTCCATGCTGAAATGCCGGAAGGGGCCTTCGTCCGTATCGCAGGCCGCCTTTGCCAGCATCTTCGCAATCACCGGCACGCGCTGGCAGTGGCCGCCGGTATAAGGCGACTTGGTGTCGATGGCGGTGGCGATCAGCTCGACCAGCGATTGCAGCAGCGCCTTGCGCTTTTCCAGCAGGCGCTGCGCCTCGATCGCGATGGCTGCCGTGCCCGAGAGGGCGGTGACGAAGCCGATCTTCTCCGCGCTCGGCGGGCCGGACTGGCGCGCCAGAAACAGCGCGAGCAGCCCGATAGCTTCACCCTCGTGATTAAACAGCGGCACCACGGCCGACAGCCCTTCGCCTTCAGGCCGCTCCGACACCAGCGGGCCGCGGATATGGATCGCCGCGCCGCACAGCCGGGAAAAGCGCCCCGGGCCGGCGCCGTCCGGTCCGGCGTCTGCCAGGGAAATTTCGCGCGGCAACCCGGGCGCGGCTCCATGCGACACTGCCAGGGCATAGCTCTCCGGCACCTCCTCGTTGAGGTAAATCCCGCCGCCGGCCGCATGCAGCGCGCCGGCCGACTCGGCCAGCACCTTTTCCAAGAGCGCCGGTACATGGCGTTCGGACGACAGCGACGCGCTCAGGTCGAGGAAGCGGCTGATGGTGCTTTTCATGCTGCCCATCGAAGTCGCCAGCTGGTCGACCTCCCGGATCCAGGAGCGCTCCACGGGCCGCCCGAAATCGAAGGCTTGCACTGCGCGCGCATCGTCGGCCAGGCGCTGCAGGGGGCGCGCGATCCACAGGCTGGCGAGCCAGGCGACGGGCGTGGCCAGGATCAGGATGAAAATCGTCAGCACGGCCTCGTTGCGGCGCACGCGCTCGGCATGGGCCAGCAATTCGGCGCGCGGCGCGGCCATCGCCAGCAGCAGCGGGTGGCCGGCCACCGCAAAGCGGTCGGCGAAGCCGATCCACGCTTCCTGCCGGTATTCGAATGCCTGCACCTTTCCTTCCTCCGGTTGCCGCAGCAGCGCCATGAGCACCGTCTGCTTGAGCGCCTTTAACTGCGGCAGCCGCAGCACGCCGTTTTCGACCGTCACGGTGGCGCCGGCGTCCGAATAGGCAAGCACGTTTTCATCGGTATCGAGCAGCATCAGTTGCGCCGACGGCGACATTTTCACGCGCACCAGCAAGTCCGTCAGCGCCGCCAGCGTAATGTCGGCGCCCACCACGCTGCCGCTGGCGCGGCGCGCCACGGTCATTCCCGGCTCGCGCGTGGAATAGAACACATAGGGATCGGTCACCACCGCCGCCGTGTTCGCCCATGCCTGCCGGTACCAGGGGCGCACGCGCGGATCGAAATGGTAGCCGGCCTCATCGCGCCGCTCGATCAGGCGCAGTGCGGCGTCGAAGAAGAGGTAGGTACCGACCGGTGCCGACACGCGGCTGCGATCGACGTGTTGCACCACGTAGAATGTGCCGATCGGTGCCTGCCACGCGATGCGCTGCGCTTCGGTGCGCAAGGGGCGCACCAGGAAGAAGTCGCCGCGCTCGTTGCCGACATACAGCGCCGACAGCGGCGGATGCTGGTTCAGCGCTTCGACCAGGTACGGCAGGTTGTCCAGGCGCTCTTGCAGCGTGCCGGCACGGGTGACCTGTTGCTGCGACAACAGGTTTACCAGCATCTGCGTCGGCGCGAACAGATTCGACACGGTCAGCCGGGTTGCCTGGCGCGCCCGCTCGAACAGCACGTTGCCCGTCTTTAACAGCAACTGGGTGTTTTCCGCATAGTTGTACAGGCCGATGCAAAAGCCGGAAATCAGCATCAGGCCGATGATCAGCACGCCGATATACACGCGGATCGGGAACAGCCGCGCGCCGAGGCGGTGGGCGATCCTGGCGCTGAGCGAACGCCTCTTGGCGGTAGTCCAATCCATCGGCCGATTCCTGCTGGGGAAACAAAAGCGCGAAGCCGGCTTTCTTGCGGCCGGGTGCGCTTTCTTTAGGCTAAGGTTGCCGCGTCAAGTTCGATTATTTTGCCGGCAGGATGGACGAGGGGCAATGCAGAGAAGGGGGCGGCCGATGGACGCTTGCCGCGCGCCCCGGCCGTCCCGCTTACACCATCACACCATTGGCAGGCGCAGCGTGTCGGTTACGCTGCGAATGATGCGGCGCTTGGCCTTGGTAAACGGCGGGAAGAACAGCTTGACCAGCATCAGCGGCGTCGCGCGCAGCACGGCGCGCTCGTGCGAAAACGCCATGAAGCCGTAATGGCCGTGCGCGCTGCCGATGCCGGAATTGTTCACGCCGCCGAACGGCAGTTCGCCGTGCGCGAAGTGCATCACGCAATGGTTTACGCAGGCGCCGCCGGAACTGGTGCGCGCCAGGACTCGGTCGATCTCTTTCTGCCGGCGGCTCCAGATGTACAGCGCCAGCGGCTTGGGACGGGCATTGATGTCGGCGATCACCGCGTCGAGCTCGCTGTAGCCGAGGATCGGCAGCAGCGGCCCGAAAATCTCTTCTTCCATGATGCCTGCATCCATTGGTACGCGGTCGAGCAGGGTAGGCGCGACATAGCATTGCGCCACGTCGACTTCGCCGCCGGCCTGCACGGTCGCGCCGCGCGCGGTCGCCTCCGACAGCAGGCCCGCCACGCGCTGCGTGTGGCGCTGGTTGACGATGCGCGTGAAGTCCGGGCTGCGCTTTTGCTCGGCGGCGCTCGCGCCGTAGCGCTGCTGCAGCACCTTGCGGCATTCGGCCATGAAGGCATCCTTCACCGACTCGTGCACGTACACGTAGTCCGGCGCCACGCAGGTTTGCCCGGCGTTGAGGAACTTGCCCCACATCAGCGTTTCGGCTGCCTGCGCGAGGTCGGCGTGCTCGGTAACGATGGTGGGCGACTTGCCGCCGAGTTCGAGCGTCACGCTGGTCAGGTGTTTGGCCGCCGCCGCCATCACGACCTTGCCGATGGCAGGCGAGCCGGTAAAGAAGATATGGTCGAACGGCAGCGCCAGCAGCGCCTGCGAGGTGGCAGGCCCGCCCTCGAACAGCGCCACTTCCGAGGTCGGGAAGACCTCGGCGAGGATGCGTGCCATCAGCGCGGATACTGCCGGCGTCATTTCCGATGGTTTTACGATGACGGTATTGCCGGCGGCCAGCGCCGACACTAGCGGGCCGAAGCACAGCGAAAGCGGATAGTTCCACGGGGCGATGATCAATACCCGTCCGCGCGGCTGGTGCTGCACCCAGGCGGAGGTGCCGAGCATGGTGGAGGTCGGCCAGACGCGCCTGGGCTTCATCCAGCGCTTGACGCGGCCGATGGCGTGCCGCATTTCGTCCATCACCGGCAGCAGTTCGGACGCCTCGACCTCGGACGGCGACTTGCGGTAATCCTGCATGAACGCTTCATAAAATTGCTCGCGCCGCGCCAGCATGGCATCGCGCAATTTCTTGATGCGCGCAATGCGTTCGGCGGCGGTGGACTCGCGCCAGCGCAGCGCAGTTTCCAGCTGGCTGTCGAACACCGCTCCGATCTGCGCGGGATTGCTTTCCTCCAGGGACGAAACAGGGACAAGGGGCTGGCTGGAGAGGTTCATGCTCATCGTCGTGCTCCATAAGGAAATGGGGCTGCTTATCGCTAAAACTGCGCTAGCCCGTTCGGGAAGGAGGTTGCGCTACGTTCGTATCGTACGACTCTTCCATGCTGCCGACGCGCGCGGCTTGCGATTTCTCAAGCGGGCAATCGCGCAATACGGCTGCAAATTTGCTGGACCGCCACGGCAGCGGGAATGCAGCACGGGACGGCCAAGAATAGGATGGTAATCAGCGCAATGTCGTCACGCAACAGATCAACATTGACCCGGGAAGCCGCGCCGTTACGGCGCGGCCTCTCCTTCCAGCTCCGCGATATGCCGTTCGCGTTCGCGCTGGACCAGGTGGGCGGCCGCGCCTTCGGACACGCCCAGCGTCTGCAGCACGAAAGACGACAATTGCAGGCTCGATTCCAGCGTTTCCGGGATGACGACGGTGGCGCCGGCCTGCTTCAAGGCGCGCGCATGCTTTTCGTCGCGCGAGCGGGCGAAGATCTGCACGTGCGGCAGCTCGCGCCGGATGCCGCGCACCGCGTTGAGCGCGGAGGCGGGATGGTCCATGGTCAGCACGATCGCCGGCGCCAGGTCGGCATGCGCCTTGCGCAGCAGTTCGGCGCGCGCCGCGTCGCCGAAATAAATCGGAAAGCCCGCCGCGCGCAGGCGCGCCACCAGCCGCGCGTCGTTTTCGAAAGCGATGTACGGGATCTTCTGCGCGCTCAGCAGCTGCGCCAGCATCTGGCCGACGCGGCCGAAGCCGGCGATGATGACGCGTCCGCCGGCCGCTTCGAGCACGGCCTCGCCGAACGCCTGCTCATGGTGGCGCTGTTCCCAGCGCTCGCCGATGGCGCGCCCGACGCGCGCGGCCAGCGGCGTGAGGAACATGCTCAGGCTGACCACCAGCATGATGAACTGCCCGATCGGCGGCGCCACCAGGTGGGTGGTCATGGCATAGCCGACCACGATGAACGCGAATTCGCCGCCCTGCCCCAGCAGCAGGCCGCCTTCGAAGGCGCGCGCCCAGGAAAAGCCGCCGATGCGAAACAACACGGCTAGCACGCATGCCTTGATGGTGAACAGGCCAATCACCGACAGCGGAAGCCATAGTGGCGACGCGATCACTTCGCGCACGTCGATGGCCATGCCGACCGACATGAAGAACAGGCCCATCAGCAGGCCGCGGAACGGCTCGATCGTGATTTCGACCTCGTGCTTGAATTCGGTCTCGGCCAGCAGCAGCCCGGCCAGGAAGGCGCCCAGCGCCATCGACAGGCCGGCCGAGGCGGTCAGGCTGGCGATGCCTAGCGTGCTCAGCAGCGTGAGCGCCATGAACACGTCCGGCTGGCGCTGCCGGGCGAAGGAGCGGAACAGCGGGCGGATCACGCGTCGGCCGATCAGGTAGATGAGCACGATGGCGCCGATCGACTTGGCCACGGTGACGGTCACCAGGGCAGCCAGGCCTTCGCTTTGCCCGCTCGTGAGCACGCCGATCAGGATCAACAGCGGCACCACCGCCAGGTCCTGCATCATCAGGATCGAAAAGCCGGCCTGGCCCAGCGGCGAATTCATCGAGCGCTGCTCCGCCATCAGTTGCATCACGACCGCTGTGGACGACAGCGACAGCACGAAGCCGAGCACCAGCGCCGCTTCCAGCGAATTGCCGAAGAAATAGGCGAGGCAGCCGATGATGACGGCGGACAGGCACACCTGGGCGGTGCCGGCGCCGAAGACCCAGCGGCGCAGCGCCCACAGGCGCTCGGCCGACAGTTCCAGGCCGATCATGAACATCAGGAACAGCACGCCCAGTTCGGCCAGCGCCTCCACGCCTTCCACGCGCGACACCGTGAGATAGCCGAGCCACGGCACCGCGTGCGCCCACAGGCCGAGCCCGAACGGGCCGAGCAGTGCGCCCACCGCCAGAAAGCCCAGCACCTGGTTGACGCGCCAGCGCTGCAACAGAGGAATGAGGATGCCCGCGAGGGCAAGAAACAGAAGCGTTTCGCGCAAATAGGGTAGGGCGTGTTGTTCTTGCACGGTTGACCGACGAATGAGTGAGCCGCTGCGCCGGGCGTGGCCGGCGCAGTCCGACGTGCATTTTATAACGCCGATTCCGCCGTGCGCGCCGTGCTTGATGCAGGATAAGAAGCGTTTTCAGTGCGAATTGGGGCGGGGGATTGCCTCGGTCCAGATCGCGATGTCGCGTTCGGACATGTTGCCGAGCGGCGTGGCGCGCCCGTCCCGTAAGCCATCCTGCCCGACATCGTTGAGGTACTGCTCGCGCGACAGCAGCGTGCCCAGGCAGATGGCGTGCTGCGGTGCGGCACTGTGGGTTTCGCGGCGCAGGCGCTCGATCAGCTCATCCATGATCGCCGCCGGCACCAGCGCGCGCTGCGCCGGGTAGACGAAGCCGAACAGCGTCAGGTGCACCAGCAGGATGCGCCAGTGCGGCTCGAAGCGGCGGAACAGGCGCTGCCAGTCGAGCTGGTCTGCGCGCGCGCGCAGCAGGTGCAGGATGTCGGCGCCGTCGAAACGCTCGCGCTCCATGATGAAGGCCTTGGACCAGATCATTTCCTCGGCCGGGCAGATCCGGGTCGGCAGGCCCAGCACCTCGTCGTCGCTGGCATGCTCGAACCACGCGTCGTCGACTTCCGCGATGGCGTTGCCCGAGCTGAAGATCAGGTCGATATACACGCCGTTGGCGCGTACCTTTGCCAGCCAGTGGGGAAACGTCAGCTCGGTGTCGTAGCCGGCCTGGCGCAGCGCTGCGCTCACCGCCGCCAAATCGCTGCGGCGAATGAAGATGTCCAGATCCCGGGTATGGCGGTTGACCCCGGTATAGCGATGCAGCGCGTAAGCGCCGCCGACCAGGAACGGGACTGTCGACGCATTCAGCGTTTCGAGCACGTGCCGGTAAAACACTGCCGTATCGGCGCCGGGTTCGTCACCGGGCCGTGATTGCGAGATGGCGCTTTCCATATCGAGCCCCCAGGAACATGACAGAAAGAATCAGCAAAACTTATGCCACGCAGTCACGGTCTTTAGAGGGGACGGATCAGGCCGCCGGCTCCGATCCGGCACACCCTCTGGGCGGTTCCTGGCGAAGTATTTTCCGGACGAGGAGCATATCGTGATTTCACAAGAATCCATTCGTTTTGCAGCCGTGGGCGACTTGCATTGCAGGAAGGAATCGGCAGGTAGCCTGCGCAACCTGTTTGCCCAGGCCGCCGAGGCAGCCGACGCGCTGTTGCTGTGCGGTGACTTGACCGACTACGGTTTGCCCGAGGAAACGCACGTGCTGGTCGAAGAAATGGCGGCGGCCAGGATCCCGATCGTCGCCGTGCTGGGCAATCACGATTTCGAGTCCGGCAGGCAGGAAGAGGTGCAGCGCATCCTGATCGAGGCCGGGGTGCGCGTGCTCGATGGCGAGGCCTGCGAAATCCATGGCGTGGGCATCGTCGGCGTCAAGGGTTTCGCCGGCGGCTACGGGCGTGGCACGCTCGGGCCGTGGGGGGAAAATTCGATCAAGCAGTTCGTCAACGAAGCGCTGCACGAAGCGCTGAAGCTGGAATCGGCGCTGGCCAAGCTGCGCACCAGCCAGCGCATCGCGATGCTGCACTATTCGCCGATCGAGGCGACGGTCAAGGGCGAGCCGGTGGAAATTTACGCCTTCCTCGGCACCAGCCGGCTGGAGGAGCCGCTGATCCGCTACCCCGTCAACGCCGTCTTCCACGGCCATGCCCACCGCGGCAGTCCGGAGGGTAAAACAGTCAACAACATTCCCGTCTATAACGTCGCCAAGCCTCTGCTGCAGCGCAGCTTTCCCGACCGTCCGCCGTTCCGGATTATAGAAATTCCAAAAACCGAGGCCGGCAGCGTGTAAGTTTGACCGGCCAAGGGCGATAGAACTCCGTTCGCTAGATCTCGGCCGCGGCGCTCGCGCGGGAACTGCGGAAGCGGTTTTTCCCGGCGCGCTTGGCCTGGTACATCAGGCGGTCGGTTTCTTCCATGATGGCCGAGGAAGTGATAAAGCGCTCGTCCGGCAACAGGCAGATACCGATGCTCGCGCCCAGCCGCAATTCAGGGGCGCCGGGCACGCGGATGGCGGCGATGGCCTCGACCAGTTCCTGCGCCAGCTGCTCCACCTCCTCGTGCGAAGCGGTATCGACCAGCGCGATACCGAATTCGTCGCCGCCGATGCGCGCCGCGCGGTCGCCGTTCGACAGGTAGCGCATCAGGCGCATGCCGATTTCCTTCAGCGCCGCGTCGCCCGCGCTGTGTCCGCAGGTATCGTTGATGGCCTTGAACCCGTCCAGGTCGAGCAGCATCACCGCGCCGCGGATCGACTTGCTCCCGACATCGGCCAGCAGGCTCTCCAGCGCCACGAAGAAGCCCGAGCGGTTCAGCAAGCCGGTCAGGGAATCGGTCCTGGAGGCGAATTCGTACTGGGCCGCGCGCAGCTTGAGTTCGCGCTTGTCGCGCGCAATCTGGGCCGACAGCAGATGGGCATACCACGGCAGGATCAGCACCGACAGCACCAATCCTTCGGCCACCAGCGGCAGCTTGTGCCAGAAGGGCGAAAGCCACGTCGCGAGCGACAGGAAGCAGGCGCCGGAAAGCGCGGAAAGGCGCGCAAAAGAAGGGCCGTTGCGCAGCCCGTTGCCGATGGCCATGAGCACCGGCGCCCACATTACCGGCGCCAGTGCGGCGCCGCCCAGGTACAACGCCAGCGCAAACAGCGCCTGGTCGAGCAGGATCGAAGCGATGCGGCGCGCCTTGAACGTAAACAGCGAAGCGCCGACGACGCCCAGCCAAGCCAGCCCGAAAGCATTGAAGGCCGCCAGGGCGAGCGCCGTGCCACGGATATCCTCGATCTGGCCCAGCGCATGCGCAAGCACCATGAACGCCGAAAAAATCACGCCGCAGATCAGGCGAAAGCGCGCATGGCCCATCTCGTTGCCGAGATTCAGCCTCGGCTTGCGCGTGATTGCCTTTCTCAACAAAACCTTCATGAATGCTGCCTTATGCAGAGAAGCGCCTTGTCAACCGGATCGACTGCCGGCCATGGCCGGCGGTGCCGACGTGCCTGAAAACGGAGGAAACTAAAAGTAGTTTCTTCAGAGAAATTTATTGTAACCGTTGCCACTCCGAAATGGAACAAGCGTTCGTTTTGCGGCGCACATCATGCCGGCGGCTATGGCTCGGCTGCTTCCTCGTCGGGCGCTTCCTGCGCCTGTATCACGGGCTCGTCTTCCTTGTCCTTGCCAAACAGGACGCGGTGCAGCCGCAAGCCCAGGTCGGAGCCGACCATGGCCACCACAAAAGCCGGAAACGCCGTGCCCGCCGACAGGAAGGCGAACCAGGCATAGGACTGGGGCGTGCCGCTGGTGAGCAGGTCGATCTCGGTTTGCCCGAGCCGCACGGCCCATACGGCGAGAACGGCGATGAGCACCGTCTTCCACCGGCCGGTCTTCAGCAAGCCCAGCAGAAAAGCCGCGCCGAATGCGTATGCCAACAATGCCGGAAAACCGTAATCCATATCGCTGCCCAAGCTGAGGAACCATCGAGGCCGCTATTTTAAACAGCTGGCGGGAAGGAATGAAATCCGCACGTCGGCGGCGCCGCGCGACTGTGGCAAAAATGCGCCTTTTCCGCGCTTACGCGCTGACGACCCGGTTTTTGCCGGCCCGCTTGGCCCGGTAGAGCGCGGCGTCGGCGCGCGCGACGAGCGTTTCCTGCTCGTCGCCGGTGTCGTACTGCGCCACCCCGGCGCTGAAGGCGAGCGGCACGCCGGTGCCGTCATGCAAGCACGGCCGGCTGCGCAATGCGCCCTGCATGCGCGTCATTGCCGATATGGCATCCTCGAGCGGGGTATCGGGCAGCACGATCATGAATTCCTCGCCGCCGAAGCGGCCGACCACGTCCGTCTTGCGCAGCGCATCCTTTGCCATGCGCACCAGGTGCTTCAGGGCCGCGTCGCCGACGCAGTGGCCGTAGGTGTCGTTGAGTTTCTTGAAATCGTCCAGGTCGAGCAGCGCCACGCATAGCGGCGAGTTGCTGCGCGCGGCGCGCGCCAGCTCGCGGTCGAGCACGGCCGCCAGGCCGCGCCGGTTGAGGCTGCCGGTGAGCTGATCCTCGCACACCAGTTCGCGCATGCGCGCCAGCTCGGCTTCGAGTTCCTGAACGCGGCGCTGCGCCGCCCGGGCCTCGGCGCGCGCCAGCAGCATGTCGACGCGCGACTGCAGCACCGGGGCGCCGGCGCCGGGCATCTCGCGCAGGAAGTCGTCCAGCGCCTGGCGCAGGCCGCCGGCCAGCGGCAGGCCGGCGGAAAGGCCCTGCAGCCACGCGCTGAAGGAGGGCGCGGGCGGTGCCAAGCTGCGCCGTGCGGCTGGCAAAGCGGCATGATTGTCGAATACTGCGCTCATCTTTTTCTCCGTCAAGCGTGGACATGCGCCATGCGGCGCGCCCTCATGGTGAGGTTATCGGACGGATCCGGGAAAAATTGAGGAGGGCACCGTCTTGTCGCGGCTCTTGCCAGGGCAGCATGCCCGGCGGCAGGCGCGGGGCAGAAGCAGGGACTCAAGCGCGCGCCACGAGCGCGCCGTTGTGCACGCGCACACGCTCGCCGGCGACCCAACGGCGGGCACCGCGTTCGGTAAATGTGCGCACTGCGCCATTGCCCATCCGTACGCGCACCTGCGTGACGGTGGTCGAGCGCGCGCGCTTTTCAATGACGTTGCCGGCATAACCGCCGCCGACGGCGCCCGCGACGGTCGCCAGGGTACGGCCATTGCCGCCGCCGACCTGGTTGCCAAGCAAGCCGCCTACCACCGCACCCGTCACCATGCCCACGCCGCTGCCTTGCGCCGCCGGCTGTTGATAGGTATGGGCGGATACCACCGTGCCGCAGCCGGCACAGGATGCCGCCTGCGCGGCAGGTGCGGCGGCGAATATGCCGAAGAACAAGATGGACAACGAGGCATGACGCGCCACTGTGGAAAATCCTTGCAACATTGACTTCATTTTTCTCAACTACGAACAAACACCGGACATACGGTATGGCGACAGGGTAAGGCGGTGGGCACGGGCCATGTGATGAGGAAATGTTTCAGGGGCAAGCACTTGTAACAGGAGCGCCGCCGCATGGCATACTCACGGCCTTCCCCCAATTTCGCCTGCCCGCCATGAAATGCGCGATCGTCCCGGTCACTCCCTATCAACAGAATTGCAGCATCCTGGTCTGTGAGACGACGCGGCGCGCCGCGCTGGTCGATCCGGGCGGCGACGTGCCGCGCCTGCGGGAGGCGCTCGAACAGCTGGACGTGACGCTGGAAAAGGTGTTCCTGACGCATGCGCATCTCGACCACTGCGCGGCGGGCGATGTCGTGCGGCGGGAATTCGGCGTGCCAATCGAAGGCCCGCACCGCGACGACAAGTTCTGGCTCGACCAGCTCGGCGAGGCGACCAGGCGCTCCGGCTTTCCGCCGGCCGAGCCGTTCGAGCCGGACCGCTGGCTCGATGACGGCGACACCGTCTCGTTCGGCGCCGAAACGCTGGAAGTGATCCATTGCCCCGGCCATACGCCGGGCCACGTCGTCTTTTTCCATCGCGGCGTGCGCCTGGCGCTGGTGGGCGATGTGCTGTTCCGCGGCTCGATCGGCCGCACCGATTTCCCGCGCGGCGACTACGATACGCTGATCCATTCCATCCGCGAAAAGCTGTGGCCGCTCGGCGACGACGTCACCTTCGTGCCTGGCCATGGTCCGGCATCCACCTTTGGCGAAGAACGCGCCAGCAATCCATTCGTCGCCGACACCCGCTTCGGCTAGGTCGATTGTCGTCCCTTAGCAGCTTGTTGACCGGCACGCGTGCCGAATGCGATGTGCTTGAGCAATCATGCAACCGCATCGCACTTGGCATGTCCAACTTCAACCGCATGCCGCAACGGCCTTGCCTCGCCATGAGCGCCGGCCGGCGCGCTGCTGCTTGCGAGAACAAGAACCCGGGACGAGATGACAGCACACCTCACACACGCGCGTTTTCATGCCCGGCTGGTCATGGTGGGCTTCGGTAGCATCGGCCAGGCAATCTTGCCGCTGCTGTTGCGCCATCTCGACATCGATCCGGAACAGATCATCATCCTTTCCGCAACCGCGCAGGGCGATCGGATCGCGCGCGAATATCGCGTCGCGCTGCGCGTGCAGCCGCTGACCAGGGAAAATTATCGCGCGGTGCTTGCGCCGCTGCTGGGCGAGGGCGATTTCCTGCTCAACCTGTCGGTCGATGTGTCGAGCTGCGCCCTAGTCGAATACTGCCAGCGCTGCGGTGCGCTGTACCTCGATACCTGCATCGAGCCGTGGGCCGGCGGTTACGTCGACGCCTCGCAGCCGGTGGCGCACCGCTCCAACTATGCGCTGCGCGAAGAAGCGCTGGCGCTGCGCACCCGGCAGCAGGGCCCGACCGCGATCCTGACGCTGGGCGCCAATCCCGGGCTGGCGTCGATCTTCGTCAAGCAGGCGCTGCTGAAAATGGCCGCCGACACCGGTGCGCCGGGCGACAGCCCGCACAGCCATGCCGGCTGGGCCGGGCTGGCGCGCCGGCTGGGCATCAAGGCCATCCATATCGCCGAGCGCGACACGCAGGCCGCCGCGCAGCGCAAGCAACGCGGCGAGTTCGTCAACACCTGGTCGGTCGACGGCTTCATCGCGGAAGGGCTGCAGCCGGCCGAACTGGGCTGGGGCACGCACGAGCGCCACTGGCCGCACGACGCGGCGCGCCACGCCTCCGGCTGCGGCTCGGCGATCTATCTCAACCGGCCGGGCGCCGCCACCCGCGTGCGCAGCTGGACGCCGCTGGAAGGCGCGTACCACGGCTTCATGATCACGCACAGCGAATCGATTTCGATCGCCGACCATTTGACGCTGCGCCGCGATGGCGAGGTGGTCTACCGCCCGACCGTGCACTACGCCTATCATCCGTGCGACGACGCTGTGCTGTCGATACACGAACTGGCGGGGCGCAACTGGCATGCGCAGGCACAGCGGCGCATCATCCGCGACGACATCGTGTCGGGCGCCGATGAGCTGGGCGTTCTGCTCATGGGCAATCCAAGTGGCGTGTACTGGTATGGGTCGCGCCTGACGATCGAACAGGCGCGCACGCTGGCGCCGTACAACAACGCGACCAGCCTGCAGGTGGCTGCGGGCGTGCTGGCCGGCGTGGTCTGGGCGCTGCACAACCCGCATGCCGGCATCGTCGAGCCGGACGATCTCGATCACGATGCCATCATGAGAATCGCCCGGCCCTACCTGGGCGAAATGGTGGGCGTGTACGGCGTCTGGACGCCGCTCGACGACCGGGAACGGCTGTTCGGCGAAGACCTCGACCGCGACGACCCCTGGCAGTTCAAGAACATCCGGGTGGCGTAGATGTGTTGCTGAAAAAGGAAGCCACGCTCAACGACAACTCCTACTACGAAGCGAGCGTGGTGCGCCCGCCTGCGGACGCGCCGCTTCAGGGGCACATCACCGCCGATGTCGGCGTCGTGGGCGGCGGCTATGCCGGCCTGTCCGCGGCGCTCGAGCTGGCCGCGCGCGGCTACTCTGTCGCACTCCTGGAAGCTCGGCGCATCGGCTGGGGCGCATCCGGCAGAAACGGCGGGCAGGCGATCGTCGGCTACGCCGGCCAGGGCGCGATGGAGCGGCAATTGTCGTCAGGCGACGCGCACCGCGCCTGGGACATCTCGGTGGAAGCGCTGCAACTGCTGCAGGCACGCATCGCCGCGCATGCGATCGACTGCGACTACACGCCCGGCTATCTCTACCTCGCCGTCACGCCGAGAAAGGCGCGCGCGCTCGATGCCTGGGTCGAGCACCTGGCGCGCGCCTACGGTTACGCGATGCGGTGGGTGGGGGCGGCCGACGTGCGCAACTGGGTCGCCAGCGAACAGTTCCACGCCGGTGCGTTCGACCCACACTCCGGCCACCTGCATCCCTTGAAATACTGCCTTGGACTGGCGGCCGCCGCACGCGATGCCGGCGTGCGCATTTTCGAGGATTCGGCCGTCATCGACGTCCGGCGCGCGGCGCAGCCGCTGGTGAGAACGGCACAAGGCGAAATCGCCTGCCGCTTCGTGGTCCTGGCGGGCAACGTCTATCTCGACCAGTTCGGCGGCGTCATCGCGCCCGAACTCATGCGCCGCATCATCCCGGTGGGGACCTACATCATCGCCACCGAACCGATGCCGAAGGAACGCGCCGATAGCCTGATCCGGCATCGCGCGGCGGTGAGCGACACCAACTTCGTGCTCGACTATTTTCGCCCCTCCGCCGATCACCGTCTGCTGTTCGGCGGCGCCGATGCCTTCAGCGGCGCCACGCCGCCCGACCTGGTCGAGCATGTGCGGCAACGCATGCTGGCGGTATTCCCGCAGCTGGGGGATTTGTCCGTGCCGTATGCGTGGGGCGGATTCGTCGACGTGACGATCAACCACGCGCCGGATTTCGGACGCATTGGCAGCAACATCTATTATTTGCAGGGGTTTTCCGGCCATGGCCTGGCGCTGGCGGGCATGGCGGGCAAGCTGGTGGCCGACGCGCTGGCCGGTCAGGCCGAACGCTTCGATCTGTTCACCCGCATCCGGCATGCGCCGTTTCCGCGCGGCGCATGGATACGCAAGCCGGCCGTTGCGCTCGGCGTGCTGTATTACCGGCTGCGCGACCTGCTGTAACGCTTTAGCCCGTGCTGCACTCGCCGCAGCACCATCGGCACCCGTTCGACTGGTCGTAATGGGTCTTCGCCTGGCGCAACGCGTCGCCGCAATTGCTGAATGTTCCCAGATAAATCCGGTCGTTCGCCTCGGGCAGATATTCGCATCGAGGCACGTGGATTTCGTGGTCGCCGTTGGATGTTTCCTTCTTGTCGACGTAGTAATGCTGCATGCACACCTCCTGCCGATGATGTCGGAAAGCCGTTATCGGACATGCTAGTTCGAACGATATGAATTTACCTTAATTCAAGATAAGTGCACGAAAACAGGCCGTGGCGGGGAAGCGGAAATCGCGATGCGGACGGACAAGCAGCGGAATGACCGCGCCTACCATAAACAGGGTATGTCCTCCCAGTTATCCCTTTGCTATGCTGCGCACCAAACATTTTCCTTACCAACAATCAACACCATCATGAAAACCATCATTTCAAAAAAGGCTGTGCTGTCGCTTGCATCTCTGACCCTTCTTGCCGCATGCGGCGGCGGTGGCGGCGGTGACGGAGCCGGCCAGACCAATACCTCCGCAATTACCTCCAGTAATGCGCAGGCGGTAGCGGCACAGGCACTGAATGCGAATACCGCCGTCAATGGCGGCGCATCCACGGCGAGCGGATTTGCCACCGGCGTATCCATTTCCGGTACGACCACGGCGCAGTCCGGGCTGGTGCGTACCGTTCTGCAGCAGCTCTACAAAGGTCTGGACGCGGCTCCCCAAAACAATCTTGTTACCGGGATCACTGCGAATCCTGCGCCGGTCGCATGTACGGGCGGCGGCACGCTCTCGCTGTCCCTCACGTATTCTTCGACAAGCGGTTTGAGCAACGGCGACAGCCTGTCGGTCACGTCCACCAATTGCGTCGAGAACGGCCAGAAAATAAACGGCAAGGTCACCATGACGTTTAACAATCTGAACGGCACAATCGGCAGCGCCTATGTATGGAGCGCCACCATGACGATGACGTTTGCCAATTTCACTGTAGAGGAAAACGGAGAAGTCGCGGGCACCAACGGCGACATGACTTTGGCATACTCGCAAACCAATAGCCAGAACGCCTCCGCTTCCATCAGCGGCAAGTCGGTGCGCACCAACGTCGCCAGGAGCGGTGCGACCGTTCTCGACGAAACGCTCGCGTCTTATATCATCAAGAACGATATCGCCTCGACACTGGAAACCCAAAGCATCAACCTGACCTTCATCGACAATCTGGCGGCTGCGCTGACGTCGTACAATGTCAAGACCATTACCCCGTTCAAGCAGACGAGCGGCAGCAGCTATCCGTATGAAGGCGCGATGACCATCACGGCCGGCAACGGCAGCACGGCAACCGTGACCGCCGTCAGCAGCACCAATGTCCGGATTGACGTGGACTCGAACGGCGATGGCACGATCGACAAGACTATCGATACGACCTGGGTGGCGCTCAACAGCGCGATCTGATGTAAGGCCGGCAAGCCAGCAGGGGCGCTTGAAGCGCCCCTTGTTTTTTCGACGCCCCTATTCAATTGTTTTGTCCCATGAATCGCACCATTTTTTTCACAACTCTTGCCGCTGGAATCCTTGCCTCAGGCAGTGCCTGTGCGGAATGGCAATTTTCTGCCGGCGCCGGCGTGCGGCAGCTGCAAGTGACAGAGACCGATCAAAGCGGCCGCGACATGGTGCAGGAGCATGGATGGCTGCCCGGCGTTACGCTACGCGCGGACTATGCCGTCCGTGACTGGCAGGTCGGCGTGACGGGAGAGGTATACCGTCACCAAATCACCTATGACGGCCAGATGCAAAGCGGCGTTCCTTTCGCGTCCGATACCGGCACCACGCAAACGCGGGTGGGCATCGAGGTGTCGAAGCAGGTCGCCGACGCCGCGCGCCTGATCGGCGGGATCGAATGGGACCGCTGGCAGCGCGATATCGCAGGCCGCGGCAATGTGCTGGGACTGAACGAGCGCTACTTCTCGTGGCGCTTGCTGGCCGGGGCGCAGATGCGTGTATTGCAGGCGAGCTGGGCGCAGATGCGGGCAAGGGCATTGGTGGTTCGGTCCGCACCCGAAAGGCTACGGGTGCGCTTTGAAAACGGGGCATTCGACGACGCCCATCTGACAACCCAGCCGGCCACCGGGATGCGTCTCGCGCTCGATGTATATCCGACCGCCTGGCCCAAGCTGGCAATCACCACGGAATGGGACTGGCTGCGCGTCGGACGAAGCGGCGACGCCGTATTATTCAGAGGCGGCGTCCCCGTCGGATTCGTGACGCAGGCAGAGCATGCGCGCAGGGCATTGAGCGTGCGTGTCGATTACCGCTTCTGAACAAAACGCCACGCCTTCATTTCTGCCTGCCGTCGCCGGCATCCTATTCGCGGAACCATACCAGCTGGTGCGTGGTTGCCAACAGCGTGCCGTCCTCCGCCCAGAGCTGGCCCTCCTGATCGTAATAGCCGCCGTTGAAGGCATTCGCCCGGGCCTTGCCGAACGCGTGACGGCCTTGTTGCCGCGCCAGCGCGGCATCGTCGACATGGAAGTTGATGCTCAGGGTAACGGTCGAAATGGGGCGCGCCGCGCCCTTGCGCACGAACAGGCGCGGCACGAAGGAGTCGCAATAGGCTGCGATGGCGGGGAAGTCGAGCCGGCGCGGCGGCACGTCGCTGATCCAGCATTGCGTCGTGCTGTCGGGTCCGCCGGCGAGCGGGTCGCAGTCGACATAGCGGATGTCGTACATCTGCAGGAACGGTACCTGCACCGGAGGGGCGTAGCGCGCAAGCTGCCCCGGCGGCAGGACGTCGGGCAATGTCGCTTCGGTATCCGACCAGGTCTCGCGCCGCACCGCGAACACGGCCGTGCCGGTGACGGCCGGCTGTTCGTCGCCGGCCTGGCGGATTTCCATCTGCCAGTGCTGGGTCGAGCGGCCGGCGCGCGCCACCGTCACTCGGACCGTGAATTCGCCCGGCTGGAGGGGACCGGCGAAATTGACCGTCATCGAAAGCGGATCGCCCAGCCGCTGCGGATGCGCGAGCATTGCCTGCAGCAGCGTGGCCACCGTCGTGCCGCCGAATGGTGAAATCGCGTTCCAGTAGTGCGTCGAGGTGCGACCGGAGAAGGTGCCGTCTCCGGCACGCGCCAGCTCGATGGCTTGGTCGAATGGATGGACAAATGGAGTCATGGGGCGTCATAAAAAGAACAGTCGTTCTATTTTAGTGGAAAATATTTGTGCCCGCCTGGGGCTCGCGGCAAGGCGCTCTGGCGGAAAGCTGGAAGATGCTGTGAACCCGGCGGGGAGAAGGCCGCTATTGCAGCCTGGCGGGCGGTCGCGCATGCGCGCCGCCTTGTGGTCATGGAAACGTCGGCGCCGGTGTCAGCTTTCGTCCGGCTCCTGTTCGGGCGAACGCAATTTCTGCATGTCTTCCCGGTTCAGCCGGTGCGGCCGGTGTGGATCCTCCATCGGTTCGTCTTCAGGCAGCAGGTGCTGGTCGCCCGATTTCTTTTGTTTCATATGATGTTCGGCAGATTGGACTCTGTTCCTGTTCGGAGTGGTCTGTGTCATTGCAAACTCCTTGGCTTGACATGAAAAAGATCGGCGCAGACAACAGCCCGCACCGCGACGCCGTCCGCGCTGTTTGCATCGGTGACATGCAGCGTAACGGCGTCGAATCGATGCGCGAGACCGCATCGTCGTCACTGCGTTGGCAGCTCATCAATTAGAGAGATCGCACTCTAGCGAGTTCGGCATTTACAGCATCTGCCGATGGCACAAGTCTGAATCAGCGGGGGCCGCGGCGGAGTCTTTTCAGGAGCAAGACGCCTCCGATGAGAATGGGGAACAGGGGCAGCCACTGCCAGATGGTGTGGCGATCGAGCATGCCAATTCTTTCTAGCAACAGGACCATGCCGACCAGGATCAAGATGAGCGGACCGAACAAGCCTCTGTTGCGCCGCGATGAGGTGCTTTCCATGTCATTTTTCCCTCTTGAACGATATGCCGCAGGATAAGCGGGCGGGCATGGCAGGGGAAGCGGGATGCGACGAAGCGTGGGCTTGCGGCTGCAAAACGCGGTTTCCCCGGCGCGAAACGGTGGGATGGAACGTAAAAAAGCCTGCGGCATGCCGCAGGCCAAATCCATAGCATATGGACGAGACAATCTGGCGGGCCGCATCCGCGCCGGCGCGGCCACGGGAAAATCAGCGGCCGGAATAATCGGCTCCGCCGCGCCCTGCGCGAGCCGCGCGGATCGCTTCGGCACGGACTTCTTCGCGCGACCTGGTCGAGGCGACATTAGTGAACTCGACATATTCGGAACGTTGCTTCAGCTCGCCCTGCGCATAGGCTTGTTGCAATTCAGCACGCACTTCGGCCCGCGTCTTGCCGGAAACGATATGCGGCGCTTCGACGTATTCGGTGCTGGCTGCCGGTTGCGATTGCGCCAGTTCTGCCTGTACTTCGGCGCGTGATCTGGTTGTCTGAATGTTTGTGAAATCCACGAATTCCTGGGTCTGTCCGACCTGCCCTTGGGCGCGAGCCTGGGCAATCTCGGCCCGAACCTCGGCGCGGGTCTTACCGGAGGTAGCGGTGTCGGCGGCAAAAGCGGCGGTCGAGGTGGCGATGATGGCTAAAGCGATACTGGTCATTGTGGCGTTCATTTGAAATTCTCCATGGTCCGATTGATAGGCGGCAAGACATGCCGTAGCTGTGCCTTGGCACTAGCGCAGGGCGTCTTGCCGGGAGGCCGGCAAGTAACTTGCAAAATGCAAGTGATGATTGCATCATAAGCCAGTGACTTTTATTTTGCAAGTGAGTAGAATGAATATTCATGGAAAAACCGCTCAAATCTGTCGCGCCGTTGACTTGCCCGATCGTGCGTTCCGTCCGTCTGATCGGCGACGAATGGATCTTGCTCGTGCTGCGTGCGCTGTTTCGCGGGCCGCAGCGTTTTGACGATTTGCAAGCCCTGACCGGGGCGGCGACCAATATCCTGACTGGCCGCTTGGCCCGCATGATCGAGGCCGGCCTGGTCACAAAAACCCCGTACCAGGAACGGCCCGTGCGCTACAGGTACGCCCTGACGGACAGTGGACTTGGCCTGTTTCCGGTGGTGCTGGAGCTGATGCGTTATGGAAATGAATGGCTGCCAGCCAAGGATGCGCCGCCGCTGCGCTTGCGCCACCTCGACTGCGGCAAATTGTCATGGCCCGGCCAGACCTGCTCCGAATGCGGCGCGCCCCTGACCATCAGGAACGTGCGGCTGGAAGACGACGTGCAGGATGGCGTTGCACCGGACAGATGAGGCTCGGCGCCCGGTTCCGCTTGCCTGTCGTTCCGTGACAACGCACAACACTATGCAACGATAAGCATGCGGCGCCAGCCGGTGGGTCTGTTGTTGCGTCGCAGCAAATGCTAGAATCTGCGCAGTCTCAACCATCCGGGGAATGCCGCATGAAGCGCGTGATTTTCAATCAAAAGGGCGGGGTCGGGAAATCGACGATTGCGGTCAACCTGGCGGCGATCGCAGCTTCGCACGGCAGGAAAACGCTGCTCATCGACCTCGACCCGCAGTGCAATTCCAGTCGCTACCTGCTGGGCGGCGCGGCAGCGGAAGCCAAGCCCACCCTGGCCGACTACTTCGAGCAGACGCTCAACTTCATCTTCTACCCGAAACCGGCCGGTGCCTTCGTGCATGGCACCGCTTTCGACGGCCTGTCGCTCATCCCGTCGCACCCGGCCATCGGCGAGCTGCAATCCAAGCTGGAGTCGCGCCACAAGATCTACAAGCTGCGCGACATGCTCAATGAATTGGCGAAGGAATACGACGAGATCTACCTCGACACGCCGCCGGCCTACAACATCTTCACCCAGTCGGCGCTGATCGCGGCCGACAGCTGCCTGATCCCGTTCGACTGCGACGATTTCTCGCGCCAAGCGCTTTACACCCTGATGCAGAACGTGCAGGAGATCAAGGCGGACCATAACCCGCAACTGGAAGTCGAAGGCATCGTAGTCAACCAGTTCGTCGCGCGTGCCAGCCTGCCGCAGCGCTTGGTCGACGAGCTGAAGGCGGAAGGCTTGCCGGTCTTCGACAGCAAGATCTCCAGCTCGGTCAAGATCCGCGAATCGCACGAGCGCGGTTTGCCGATGATTCACTTGGATGCGCGCCATAAGCTGAGCCGGGAATATCTCGCCCTGTATGAGGAGCTGCAGGCGGCATAAGCCGCAGGGCCGCTTTCCTTTTCATCCCATCCCGATCCGAACCGGCATAAGTCTGTGCAATGTCATTCATTGCATGTTGTCGGTCTGTTAACGTCTTGCTGATGACTTGAAATCAGCCTTGGGAGGGGCGTCTCATGGAGAAAAGACTGCTGGCTGGCGCATGCCTGTTTGCCGCAATATTGGCCGCCTGCGGCGGCGGAGGCGGCGATGCACCGGCCGATGCCAAGACAAGCACGGAGCCGACATCAACGGTGGCGCCAGCCGAATTTGCGACGCGTGCAACCAGGCAGGGCGACGAGCGCGTGTATGAAATTGTCGAGCGATACAGCGATAACGCCACGCTGACATATACCAGAAGGATGGTGCAGACCATGCTGAATGCCGACCGCTCCGGGGAGCGGCAAACCTTCGACGACAACAACACCCTGCTGCAAAGCCTGCGTTACGACGCCCAGGGCATCCGCTCCGTCACCTATTACCCCTCGGGATTCACCTGCAGCCCCAACGTGGTGCTGAACAGTTTCCCCGACACTCTCAGGATCGGGCAGGCGATCGAAAACAAATACACCGACAGCTGCTCGAACGGTTATGCGTTCAATACCGAGGAGGCGGCGACGGTCGCGGCCGCCGAACAAATCGACGTGCGCGGCATCACCTACAAGGCGGTCAAGGAAACGGCCACGGTCAGCATCGAGCGGACTGCGCCTGGCGAAAACTTCAAGTACGCCGTCAGCGAATCGATCTGGATCGATCCGGTCCTGGGACTGACGGTGAAGGAAACGGTGAATTTCAGCTATCCGGTGCCGCCGGCCGGCACCTACCTGGTCGCATCGACCAGATCGCTGGTGAACTACGTGAACAAGTAACCGGACAGCCGGGGCGCGTGCGGCAGATGTGACAGGCGCCGCGCCCGGGCCGCACGCCTACAGCGCGCGCACGCACAGCCTGAAGTCCGGATCGTCCTCGTAGCGCTTGATCTCGAAATCCAGGCTCTTCATCAGCTTGAGCATGGTGGTGTTGTTGGTCAGTACCAAGCCTTCGATGTACGCCAGGCCCTTGCTGCGCGCCACGTCCATGATCGACAGCATCAGGCGCGACCCCATGCCCTGGCCACTGAAATCGTCGGCTATCGCCAGCGAAAACTCGCAGGTGCTCAGGTCCGGGTTGGTGACGTAGCGTGACACGCCGATGATGCGTTCGGTCTCGGTGAAGCCGCCGTCCTCGGTCGGCACGCGCTGACAGTGCACGGCGACCAGGGCCATTTCGCGGTCATAGTCGATGAGCGTGAAGCGCGCCAGCATCTTGACCGACAATTCCCGCATCGACGACACGAAGCGGAAGTAGCGGCTTTGCGGCGACATGGCGCGCACGAAATCCTGCAGCATCTGCGCGTCATCGGGGCGGATCGGACGCACGTTGTAATGGCCGCCGCCGCGCAGCTGCCATTCCTGCGCATAGTCGGCCGGATACGGCAGGATCGCGAGGTGGTGGTAGTTGTCGGCGCCGCCCGCCGCGTGATCGATCACGATGCGCGCATCCACCGCCAGGGCGCCATTGGCGTCGACGATGACCGGGTTGATGTCCATCTCGCGCAGCTGCGGCAGCGCGCACACCATTTCCGACACGCGCAGCAGGATCTGCTCGATCGCTTCACGGTCGGCCGGCGGCGCGCCGCGCCATGCGTCGAGCGTTTCGGCACAGCGCGCGCGGTCGATCAGGCGTTGCGCGAGGAACTGGTTCAGCGGCGGCAGTTCGATGGCGCGGTCGGCAATCAGCTCGATCATGGTGCCGCCGGCGCCGAACGAGATCACCGGGCCGAACGGCTGGTCGGTCGATACGCCGATGAACAGCTCGCGCCCGGACGTCTTGCCCGACATGTTTTGCACCGTCACGCCGTTGATGCGCGCCTCGGGGCACAGGCGCGCGACAGTGGCCATCATGTCCTGCCAAGCGTCGCGCACCGCCGCGCCGTTCTGCAAATTCAGCACCACGCCGTGCACGTCGGACTTGTGCGAGATATCGGGCGAATCGATCTTCAGCGCCACCGGGTAGCCAAGCTGGTTAGCCACCAGCATTGCCTCGTTGGCCGAGCGCGCCAGGATGGTCTTCGTCACCGGGATATGGAAGGCCGACAGGAGCGCCTTCGATTCCATTTCGGTCAGCACCTTGCGGCGTTCGGCCAGCACGCTCTCGATCAGGATGCGCGCGCCTTCCAAATCCGGCTTGGCCAGTTGCGACAGCGGCGGCGGGGTCTGATGCAGCAGCTGCTGGTTCTGGTGGAACGAGGCGATATTGAAGAAGGCGCCGACCGCCGCTTCCGGCGTGCGGAAAGTGGGAATCGCCGCGTTGTTCAGAATGACGCGCGCGGCGGCGACTTGATTATCGCCCATCCAGCAGGTGATCAGCGGCTTGCCCACGTTCGGATGCAGTTCGGCCAGCGTCTGCGCGACCATGGCGGAATCGATGCCCGGCTTGGGAGACAGGATCACCAGGATGCCGTCCACGTTCTTGCTGGCGGCGCAGGCAGTAATGGCGGCACGGTAGTGGCCGGCTTCGGCATCTTCTGCCAGGTCGAGCAGCGCTGACAGGCTGGCCAGCGGCGACAACTGCGGCTTGAGCTCGGCGCAGCCTTCCGGCGACAGCGTCGCCAGTTCCAGGCCGAGCGCGTCGGCCCAGTCCGCGGCCAGCACGCCCGGGCCGCCGCCGTTGGTGATGATCGCCAGACGCTTGCCGACCGGCAGAAAGCGCGAGGCCAGGCATTTGGCTGCCGAAAAAAGCTGCACGAAGGAGCGCACGCGCACCGCGCCGGCGCGCTGCAGCGCCGCGTCGAACACGTCGTCGCTGCCGACGATGGTGCCGGAGTGAGTGAGCGCTGCCTTCGACCCGGCCGGCTTGCGGCCGGCTTTGAGCACGATCACCGGTTTCGCATTGGCGGCGGCGCGCAGCGCGCTCATGAAGCGGCGCGCATTGCGGATGCCTTCCAGGTAGACCACGATGCTTTGCGTGCCGCGGTCGTCAGCCAGGAAGTCGAGCACCTGCGCGATGTCGACGGCGGTGTTGGGGCCGAGCGACACCACATGGGAAAAGCCGACCTTGTTCTTGACCGCCCAGTCGAGGATCGACGCGGTCAGCGCGCCCGACTGCGATACCAGCGCGAGCGATCCTTCCTGCGCCATCGGGCCGAGCACGCTGGCGTTGAGGCGCTGGCGCGGACGCTGGAAGCCGGCGCTGTTGGGGCCGAGCAGGTAGATGCCGTGGCGGCGCGCGATCGTATGCAGCTCGGCACCCAGGGCGGCGTCCACGCCGGAGGAAATGATCAGCGCAGCCTTGCTCTGGATGCGGCCGGCCACCTCCAGCGCCGCGACCAGCTGCTCGCTGGGCAGGGCGATGATGGCCAGGTCCGAGCGTGATTGCGCCAGTTCGCTTAGGGTGCCGGTCATGCCGATGTCGAGATAGGTGACCGGCCCGGCGAAACCGCCTTCGCGCAATTGTTCCACCACCAGGCGCGCCTGCGCGCTCTGCGTGTCGGGCATTTCCGGATTGCCGGCGAACACGACAATCGAGCGGGGGGAAAAGAGTGGAGTTAGATAGTGCTTGTCCATGTTGGCTAATCGTCAATCGTTGTCTTGTTTTGGCCGTCACCGATGCAAGTAACGGGCCATACATTTGCCTCCGCCAACCGGATAGCGTTCTTGTCACGGGTCTGTTGCCCGCTTATACATTTACATTTGATCGACGTCAGTCGGCGCCGATCAATACCTTGACGTGTGCCGCCACACTGCGTGCCAGCGGCGACATGACATAGCCGCCTTCCAGGCAGGACACGACGCGTCCCTGCGCATGGCGCCGCGCGACCTGCATGACCTGCCGCGTCACCCATTCGTAATCGGCTTCGACCAGGCCCAGGTTGCCCATGTCGTCCTCGCGGTGGCCGTCGAAGCCGGCCGAGATGAAGATCATCTGCGGACGGAACATGTCAAGCGCGGGCAGCCAGTGCTCCGTCACCCCGGCGCGGAATGCCTCGCCGCCCGAGTGCGGCGCCAGCCCGACATTGATCATGTTCGGCCCGCGCGGAACGGCGCCGCGATACGGATACAGGTTCTTTTCGAAGGTCGAACACATCAGCACGCGCACATCATCGTACAGGATATCTTCGCTGCCGTTGCCGTGATGGACGTCGAAATCGACCAGCGCCACGCGCTCCAGCCCGTGCACGTCAAGCGCGTGGCGGATGCCGACGGCGACGTTGTTGAAGAAGCAAAAGCCGCCGGCCGCGTTGCGCTCGGCATGGTGTCCCGGCGGGCGCACGTTACAGAAGGCGACCGCCGCCTTGCGCTGCACCACCAGGTCGGTGGCGAGCACCGCCGCGCCGGCTGCGCGCAGGGCGGCCAGATAGGTGTAGCGGTTCATCCAGGTGTCGGGATCGACTTGCGCATAACCTTCGCCCGGCGTCATGTTCGCGATCTCGCGCACATACGACAGCGAATGGGCGCGCGCGAGCTGTTCTTCAGACGCCAGCGGCGCGTCATACGGCTGCATGTAATCGAGCAGGCCCTTGATCAGCAGGTGGTCGCTGATGGCGCCGATGCGTTCCGGGCACTCCGGGTGGTGTTCACCCATGTCGTGTCGCACGCAGTCGCTATGCGAAATATAGGCAGGCAGCATGCGCGCTCGCTCTCCATCGGTTCGGCGGAATTGGGAATGGCATCGAGCACTGCGCCTGCCGGCAGCCAACGATGCCGCAGCATCCTGCGGCAGGTCGGTTCGGCGAGCGCGACCGACGCCGCAAATACGGCTTGTCAGTGCATCCTCGCCGGATGGTAGAGGGGTTTATTTTATGTTTCCCTGCGGTAAATCAATTTTTACAAGAATTTTCATGGTTGGAAAACCGGTTCAGGCCGCCTGCGTCAACCGCGGCGCGTCGCCGGCCGCCGCCATGCCGGGTTCGCGCAGCGCAATGACGTTGCCGCCGGCCGGCTCGGCCAGCTTGAAGACATCTACCTTGCGCGCCAGGGCGGCAGCCTGACCCTTCATCGCTTCCGACGCGGCGGCAGTTTCTTCCACCAGCGCCGCGTTTTGCTGCGTGACCTGGTCCATCTGCGCGATCGCCCGGTTCACCTGCTCGATGCCGGTGCTTTGCTCCTGGCTGGCGGAAGTGATTTCCGCCATGATTTCGGTCACGCGGTGCACGCTGCCGACAATCTCGCGCATGGTGGCACCTGCTTGCCCGGCCAGGGCGCTGCCGTTTTCAGCTTGTTCCACCGAGGCGCCGATGAGCGACTTGATTTCCTTGGCGGCCGATGCACTGCGCTGCGCAAGGTTGCGCACGTCGCTGGCGACGACGGCAAAGCCGCGACCCTGCTCGCCGGCGCGCGCCGCTTCGACCGCGGCATTGAGCGCCAGGATATTGGTCTGGAAGGCGATGCCGTCGATCACGCCGATGATGTCGACGATCTGCCTGGCCGACGCATGGATCGATTCCATCGTGCGCACCACCTGCGCCACCACGTCGCCCCCCCTGAGCGCCACGTCGGAAGCCGAGACGGCCAGCTGGTTGGCCTGGCGCGCATGATCCGCGTTCTGCCTGACGGTGGCGGTGAGCTGTTCCATCGAGGAGGCGGTTTCTTCCAGCGAGGCGGCCTGCTGCTCGGTGCGGGAGGACAAGTCCTGCGTGCCGCTAGCGATCTGTCCGGAGGCAGCCGCGATGGCATTGGCGCCGCTGCGCACCTGGCTGACGATGGCCGCCAGCTCGGCGTGCATGTGCTGCATCGCATGCAGCAGGCTGCTCTGGTCGCCCGGCCGGGTTTCGACCGCGATCGCCAGGTCGCCGGCGGCGATCTGGCGGGCGATCTCGGCGGCATACTGCGGCTCGCCACCCAGCTGCGACAGCAGGCTGCGCGCCAGCACGGCCGCGCAGGCCATGGCAACCAGCAGGGACACGATGCCGATGCCGATCAGCGCGCGCTTGCTGGAAGCGTACTGCGCCTGGACGCCGGCGGCGGTGGCGTCGATGCTCTTGCGCTGGTTGTCTAGCAGCTGCTGCACCAGGTCCTGATACGCCTGGGCCGTCGGCATGAACGCCGTGTCGAGTACACGGTTGGCTTCTTCGGCATTGCCGGCCGCTTTGGCCTTGACGACCGCCTCGCGCGCGGCGATGTATTCCTTGCGCTTGTCGGCGATGGCGGCGAACAGCGCCTTTTCCTTGTCCGAAGTCAGCAGTGCCTCGACCTTGTTCTGCATCTCCGACGCATACTTGGTCGAGGCAGCGGCGTCTTGCGCAAAAAATTGCGCCAGGGATGGGTCGTTGCTCTTGGCAATGGCCGCCGTGCGTCGCACGGCGGTGTGGATGACGCGATACCAGTCGGCGATATGGCGCTCCTTGGCCAGCGGCTCCTGCATCATCGTGTCGGTGCTTGCGGCCACTTGCTGCAGGTTCAGGATCGCCATGCCGGTGGCGAGGAAGGACAGCGCAAGGATGATCGTCATGACGATCGTTAAACGGGTTGCAACGCTAAATCGGGCAAAAGTTTCCATTGTTTTCTTTTCCGGTTGTGCGGGAGGGCCGGCATGAGGCAGATGTTTGTGTCGGAGAAATACATCTTTAGCAATTATGCTTGTTGCAACTGGCGCATGAATATTGCAGGAAAGGCATTTTTGTTTTTCTTGCCACTTATCAACTCTGCGACTAAGGGTGAGAAAAATTCTTGAATTTAGGAAGCGTGTCGTTTTCGTTGCTACAACGGGGCGGAGCCATGAACCCGGCCAGCAGGTTGTTGTCCGAACGGAAAAGCTATTACTGCCAAAAGCGGGGGCGAAGGCTGAAGGTAGCGGAAAATGCCTGTGGATGTTACTGACTGGACAGCATGGCGTGGCAGCGTTAAGCTGGAATTGCTACAAGGAAACCATTGCTGTAATGAAACCTGATGGTGTTGCCTTTGGTTTCAAGAATCATGCCGGCGATCGGCCTTTGAACACGTCTGAAACACCATGTCCAGCCAGCGCCCTTCGGTAGATGAAACATCCAGCTTCCGTGCGGAGCAGGAACAGAGTTTCTGGTCCCGGCGGAAGAAATTCTCGCCCGCCATGGAAGCGGCTTTCCAGGCAGAGATGGATCGCTTGCGCGACTTGCGCGTGCGTCGCACCGGGCTGGCTGCGGTGGTGTTGTATGCGGCGTTTGCCATCACTGACCGCGTGATGGTGCCCGACGTTTACCTTCAAGCCCTGACCATTCGGTTTTTGCTGGTGATTCCGCTGCTGCTGCTGGCGACGTTCAGCATCCCCCGAGTCAAGAAGCCGCTGCTGCGCGAAATCCTGCTGTCATCCATCGTGATCGTCACCGGCGCGAGCCTGCCGTGGATTTTCAGCCTGAGCAATCATCCGAATTCCGCCTACTATGAAACCGGCATCACGCTGGTCATCCTGTTCGGCAATATCGTGCTGAATCTACGGTTTCGCAGCGCGGTAGTCAGTTCCGTCATCCTGTTGGGAACGTATGCCATCTTTTTGAGCGTGCAGCACAAGTTGCCGCCAGAAGTGCGGCTGAACAACGGCTTGTTCTCGTTTTCCCTGGTGGTGATCAGCCTGCTTGCCAATTTCCGCACCGATCAGGACCAGCGCCGTGCCTACCTGGCGCGTTCGCGCGAACAGGCGCGTAACGCCGAACTCAGCCATGCGGTCGAATTGCTCGGCAAGCTGTCGTCGGAAGACGCCTTGACGCAGGTAGCGAACCGGCGCGAGTTCGACCGCCGCCTCGAGCTGGAATGGGCGCGCGCCAAGCGCGAGGGCCAGTTCCTGGCGCTGATCCTGATCGACGTTGATTGCTTCAAGGCGTACAACGACCATTACGGCCATCCGGCCGGCGACGCCTGCCTGCGCGGCGTCGCCTCGCGGCTGTCGTCGGTGCTCAAGCGTTCGTCCGACCTGGTAGCGCGCTTCGGCGGCGAGGAATTCGTGGCGCTCTTGCCGGCCACCGGTGCCGAGGAAGCGGCGGCCCTGGCCGAGCGCATGCGGGTCGCCGTGCGCGAGCTGCAACTGCCGCACGAGGCATCGAGTGCGGCGCCGATCGTCACCGCCAGCTTCGGCGTGTGCGCCATGCGCCCCGTCGACAGCGACAAGGCCGCAGTCCTCTTGGACAAGGCCGACGCCGCCCTGTACCGCGCCAAGCAGGCCGGGCGCGACCGGGTGGCGGCGGACAGGCGCGCCGAAGGCGAGGCCGGCGCCGCCGGTTAGTCGGGTAAGGGGAAACGCCATGCCGCGCCACGTTTTCACCTATGGTTCGCTGATGTTCGCGCCCGTCTGGCAGCGCGTGGTGCGCGGGCATTACCGGTCCGAGCCGGCCCGCCTCGACGGTTTCGCGCGGTTTGCCATCCGCAGCCAGACGTATCCCGGCATGGTGGCGCAGGACGGCGCGGCGGTGGCCGGCGTACTGTATTTCGACGTCGATGAGCGCGACATGGCGGCGCTCGACGCGTTCGAAGGGCAGGACTACCGGCGGGAGGCGGTATGCGTCGCGTCCGCTGCCGGATGCATGCGCGAGGCGCAAGCCTATATTTACCTGCTGCCGCAAAACTTGTTGCCGTTGCCGTGGCGGCCGGAAGCCTTCCAGATGGAGCGCTTCATTGGCACCTACTGCCGGGATAGGCTGGGTGGATGAAGCCGGTATAATTCTCCCCATCCTCCAACTTCACAATGGGCAGCCGCACGGTTGCCATTCTTTCATTCCATGCTCGCTTCACAAAAACAACAGATTATCGACCTGTTCCAGGCTGCGCTCGCGCCCATCGTCGCCGGCACCGATTTGACCCCGAACGTGGTGCTGGAGCGCCCGCGCGACCCGTCGCACGGCGACATCGCCTGCAACATCGCCATGCAGCTGGCCAAGCCGCTGAAAAAGAATCCGCGCGAGCTGGCGCAGGCGATCGTCGCCGCCATCCTCGCCAACAAGGGCGCGCTGATCGATAGCGCCGACATCGCCGGTCCCGGCTTCATCAACCTGCGCGTGGCCGCCGCCGCCAAGCAGGCAGTGGTGCACGCCATCCTGGCCGAGGGTGCGCGTTTCGGTCAAGGCACTGCCGGCGCCGGCAAGAAGGTGATGGTCGAGTTCGTGTCGGCCAACCCCACCGGCCCGTTGCACGTCGGCCACGGCCGCCAGGGCGCACTGGGCGACGCCTTGTCGTCGCTCCTGGAAGCGCAAGGCTATGACGTCACGCGCGAGTTCTATTACAACGACGCCGGCGCCCAGATCGGCAACCTGGCTTACTCGGTGCAGGCGCGCGCGCGCGGCTTGAAGCCGGGCGACGAGCACTGGCCGGAGTCCGCCTACAACGGCGACTACATCGCCGACATCGCCGCCGACTTCCTGGCCAAGAAGACCGTGTCCGCCGCCGACGGCGTGCCGGTCACCGCCAGCGGCGACGCCAACGACCTCGAATCGATCCGCATGTTCGCGGTCGCCTATCTGCGCCACGAACAGGACCTCGACCTGCAGGCGTTCGGCGTCAAGTTCGACAACTACTATCTGGAATCCTCGCTGTACCACGACGGCAAGGTGGAAGCCGCGGTACAGGCCTTGGTCAAGGCCGGCAAGACGTATGAACTGGACGGCGCGCTGTGGCTGAAGACCACCGAGTACGGCGACGACAAGGACCGCGTGATGAAGAAGTCCGACGGCTCCTATACCTATTTCGTGCCGGACGTCGCCTACCACGTCACCAAGTGGCAGCGCGGCTACACCAAGGCGATCAACGTGCAGGGCAGCGACCACCACGGCACGATCGCGCGCGTGCGCGCCGGCCTGCAGGCGGTCAATCTCGGTATCCCGCAGGGCTTTCCTGACTACGTGCTGCACAAGATGGTGACCGTCATGAAGAACGGCGAGGAAGTCAAGATTTCCAAGCGCGCCGGCTCCTACGTGACGGTGCGCGACCTGATCGAATGGTCGGCGGGCGATGCCAAAAATGAAAATGGCGAACGCGACATCACGCGCGGCCGCGACGCGGTGCGCTTCTTCCTCATCTCGCGCAAGGCCGACACCGAATTCACCTTCGACGTCGATCTGGCCCTGTCGCAGTCCGACGAGAACCCGGTGTATTACGTGCAATACGCACATGCGCGCATCTGCTCGGTGCTGGCACAGTGGGGCGGCGACGAGAACGCGGTAAACAATGTCGACTTGTCACCGCTGAGCTCTCCGCGTGAGGCCGCGCTGTTGGCCAAGCTGGCGGAATATCCGGAAATGCTGCAGAAAGCACTCGACGAACTCGGCCCGCATCAGGTAGCGTTCTATCTGCGCGACCTGGCCGGCGAGCTGCACAGCTATTACAACGCCGAACGGGTCTTGGTCGACGATGCGTCCACCAAGATGGCGCGTCTGGCGTTATTGTGTGCGACACGCCAGGTATTGCGTAACGGTTTGGCGCTGATCGGCGTGTCGGCGCCGTCAAGAATGTAGGAAAGTATGCAAAATCTGCAAAATCTGAACAGGCAGCAAGGCGGGACCATCCTCGGCATCATCATCGGTTTAGTCATCGGCCTGGGCATCGCCCTGGCGGTGGCGATGACGATCAACAAGACACCGATGCCGTTCGTCGACAAGGTGAGCCGGCAAAACAAGGCGGATTCGTCGCCGGCCCAGATTTCCGACCTGAACAAGCCGCTGTACGGCAACAAGGCCGCGGCCAAGGCGGCGGCCAAGGAATTCGTCAAGGAGCCGGCCGAGGTCGTGCAGGTCAATGCTGCCGCGCAGCCGGCCGACGCCAAGGACAACAAGGCGCCGGTGGTCGATCTGGCCACCCTGGTGGACAAGCTGAAAAAGCCGGAAGCCAAGCCGGCCGAGGTCAAGGCAGTTGATGCCAAGCCGGCGGACGTCAGAAATGATGTCGCCAAGGATGCGGCAGCCAAGAGCGATGAGAAGTGGAACTATTATCTACAGGCGGGCGCATTCCGCGATCAGTCCGACGCGGAAGCGCTGCGCGGCAAGCTGGCGCTGATGGGTGTCGAAGCACGCGTATCCGAACGCCCATCCGAGAACGGTGTGCTGTACCGGGTGCGGGTCGGCCCGTACGGACAGATCGACGCCATGAACAAGGTACGCGGCAAGTTGACTGACAACGGTGTCGATGCGGCGGTGGTGCGCATCGCGAAGAACTAACCAATAAAAAAGGAACACTATGCGTTTTCTGAAACATGCATTGGCTGCACTCTCCCTCGGCCTGGTCGCCATCAGCGCAAGCGCGACGCCCGCCAACCCGCAGAACGGCGTCGATTACCGCACCCTGAACAAGCCGCAGCAGACCGAATCCGGCAAGAAGATCGAAATCACCGAGTTCTTCTGGTACTCCTGCCCGCACTGCTTCGCCTTCGAGCCGGACCTGGAAGCCTGGATCAAGAAGCAGGGCGACAAGATCGTGTTCAAGCGCGTGCCGGTCGCCTTCCGCGATACCATGATTCCGGAGCAGAAGCTGTTCTACGCGCTGGAAGCGATGGGCAAGGCGGAGGAAATGCAGAAGCGCATCTTCAATACGATCCACGTGCAGCGCCAGATGCTCAACACCGACGCGGCAATCGCAGACTACATTGCCAAGCAGGGCATCGACAAGCAGAAATTCCTCGACCTGTACAACTCGTTCGGCGTGCAGAGCAAGGTGCGTCGCGCAGCGCAATTGCAGCAGGCCTATGAAATCGATGGCGTGCCGACCATTGCCGTCGAGGGCCGCTTCCTGACCTCGCCGTCGATCGTGTCGGCGTCCATGGGCAACGCATCCGAGCCGGCTCTGGCTGCCGGCACGCTGCAGGTGATGGATTGGTTGGTGGCGAAGGTCACCAAGGAAAAGGCGCCGCAAGCCGCTCCGGCAGCAGCTGCGCCGGCCAAGGCATCCAAGAGCAAGTAAGCCGGCATCGGCCGCATCGCAAGTCCGCCTCTCGCAAGAGGGCGGACTTTTTTGTTTGAACTCGCCGCGCAGCCTGGCTGCACCGGCACTTCGTATAAGTGGGAGAGCATGAAACGCGTATTCATCACCGGCGCGTCCAGCGGCATCGGCGCCGCGCTGGCGCGGCGCTATGCTGCCCAAGGTGCGGCGCTCGGCCTAGTCGCGCGCCGGCGGGTCTTGCTGGAACAGCTGCAGTCGAGCCTGCCGCATCAAGATCGCCACCGCATCTATGCGCTCGACGTTACCGACCATGCGGCTCTGGCCTCGGCCGCCGCCGACTTCATCGCCGCCAACGGCGGCGCCGACGTGGTGATCGCCAATGCCGGCATCTCGCGCGGCACGCTGACCGAGCATGCGGAAGACCTGGTGGTGTTCGAGCGCATCGTCGCCACCAACGTCACGGCCACGGTGGCGACCTTTGCGCCCTTTGTCGCGGCGATGAAACAGCAGGCACAGGCCGGCAGCCGCGACTGCCGCCTGGTCGGCATCGCCAGCGTGGCCGGCATTCGCGGCCTGCCCGGCGCCGAGGCGTACAGCGCATCGAAGGCGGCGGTCATCAGTTATTGCGAGTCGCTGCGGGTGGAACTGAAAGCCGGCGGCATCAAGGTGGTCACGATCGCGCCCGGCTACATCGACACGCCGATGACGCAGGTGAATACCTATCCGATGCCGTTCCTGATGCCGGTTGAAAAATTCGCGGCGCAGGCGGTCGCCGCCATCGAGGCCGGCGCCGGCTACCGCGTGATTCCCTGGCAGATGGGCGTGGTGGCCAAGGCATTGCGGCTGCTGCCGAACTGCGTGTACGACTTCGCATTTGCGAAGGCGCCGCACAAGGGGCGGTGACAATAAGACGCAGACCGCAGGTTACTGTTTGCCAAGGGAAGGCGAGAACGGAGTGACACTATGAATCTGATCGACGCCATCGGCTGCGAACATACGCCGATTGCACCGGGCGAGACGCCGCGCATCGTGTCGCTGGTGCCGTCGCTGACCGAGCTGCTGTGCGAGCTCGGATTGGCGCGCAGCGTCGTCGGCCGCACCGGATTTTGCATCCATCCGCAGGAGACGGTGGCGGCCATCCCGAAGGTGGGCGGCACCAAGGATGTCAACATCGACAAGATCCGGCGGCTTGCGCCGACCCACCTGCTGGTCAATATCGACGAGAATGAAAAGCCGGCGGTCGAGGCGCTGGCACAGTTCATCCCGCACGTGATCGTCACGCATCCCATGACGCCGCGCGACAACCTGGCGCTGTATCGCCTGCTCGGCGCGATCTTCCGCGTCGAGCAACGGGCGCAGCAGCTGTGCGACGCATTCGAACACGAGTACGCGGCGCTGGCGGCGGCTCCCCGGGGGCGGCCGCAGACCATGTTGTATTGCATATGGAAAGACCCGTGGATGACGGTGTCGCGCGATACCTATATCGCCAGCATGATGGCGGAGATCGGCTGGCAATGCTGGCAGGCGCCGGACGCGGCGCGCTACCCGAAGTTCGCATGGTCGGATGCGCTGGTGGAGTCTATCGACGGCGTGCTGCTGTCGAGCGAACCCTACCGTTTCACGCAAGCGCATGCAGATGCGCTGGAGAGGCAGATCGGCAAGCCGGTGCAGCTGGTGGATGGCGAAATGATGTCCTGGTACGGCAGCCGCGCGATCGACGGTCTGCGCTATCTGCGCATATTGGCGACGGGGTGACGCTTATTTTTGCCGGTTCATGCGCACCAGCATGCGGATGAATTCGCGCGCCAGCGCCTGGTGATGCGCATCTAGCCGTTGCAGATCGGCCATCAGTTTCACATCGGCGGATTCGAAGCGCGCCGTGCTATCCGTGCCGTCCGGCGCATGGCTCTCGCCGCCGAAACGCAGCCATTCGGCAGGCACGCCCAGCCATTGCGCAAGCGTGCGCAACTTTTCCTGGGTGGGAATGGCTTCTCCGACCAGCCATTTCCGTGCTGCATGGACGGTGATCGGACGACCCTCAAAACGGATGTTGAATTCCCGCGCCAATTGGGTGGGACTCTCCGGGGAATAGTCGGCATTGCGCAAGGCTTGTTGCAGACGCTCGCTAAAACCTTCTCGTTCAATTGATGGATTCATTATCCGCGCACTATTCCATGTCACGCTTTGACAGTCAGTCTCTCGTTGGCTGGAACTTCTTGTGACCAAATGTGTTAAGTAAAGGTAACACATATCGGCATCGTCGCATCAATATTGATCAATTGTAGAGCGCGACGATGGGCGGACAAGGGGAAAGGCGGCGTAAATCCGAAGCAATACTCTAGGATAGAGGCCGGAAACGCTGCCCTCTCCGACGGCAGCTGCAGGCAGGGGGAGAAGACGCCGCGGCCGCCAATGTAGAACAGCTGTATCGTCAGCCTGAATTTGCGCTAGGAGAAATTACATTTCGCCGAAGCCGTAATCGCGTTCCACGCGGGCGATTCTGATCCGGTAGGCGCTGTACCAGTCGCCGCGCCCGCGCTCTTGCGCCAATTGATGTTCGGCGTTCGCTTTCCATGCCCGGATCGCTTCCGGCGATTCCCAGTACGACACGGTAATGCCGATGCCGTCGCGCACCGATTCGATGCCGAGAAAGCCCGGCTGCTGTGCCGCCAGCTCGACCATGCGGCGTGCGGTATCGGCATAGCCGTTGTCGCCATCGGTGCGCAGCGAAGTGAAGATCACGGCGTAATAGGGGGGCTTGGGCATATCGGCAGGCATGGACGGCTCCTTAGCGGCGGGTACGGAATCGAATGATACCGTCCGTGCCTGTTTCGCGGCGCAATACGCCATCGAACCACAGCTTGTGCAGGTGCGCCAGCGCCTCGCCCATGGCAAAGGTGAGCTGGTGCGCATCGAGCGCGCGGCGGAACATGATCGGCACGATGTCCGCCGCCGACCTGGGTGAGGCGCATGCGTCGATCACTTCCGCCAACCGTTCGTCATGATGCGCGACCAGTTGCCCGATGCGGGTATGCAATCCGGAGAACGGTTTCCCGTGCGATGGCAGTACCAGCGTGTCGGCTGGCAGGTCAGCGTACTTTTTCAGCGAATCAAGGTAGAGCTGCACCGGGTTAGCTTCCGGTTCGACCGCGAACACCGACACATTGGTCGAAATGCGCGGCAGCACCATGTCGCCGGAAATCAGCATGTTCAGGTCAGCACAATACAGCGAGGCGTGTTCCGGTGCGTGGCCGAAACCGGTGATGACGCGCCAGTCGTGGCGGCCGATGCGAAATACTTGCCCATCCTGCATGCGGTGGTAGGACGCGGGCACGGCCGGCACCAGCGTCGGGTAATAGCTCTTGCGGCCCTGCAGCTTCTCGATCAGTTCCGGATCGGTCACGCCGTGGCGCTGGAAGTGCGGCAGCATCGCAGTGCCGTCCACGCCCGGCAGCGAGGCCGACATCATGCGCGCAAAGCCGTATTCCCCGGTGGTCATCCACAGCGGCGCATTCCATCGGCTGCACAGCCAGTCGCTCAGGCCGACGTGGTCCGGGTGGCAGTGGGTGGCGATCACGCGCACGATCGGGCGTCCGGCCAAGCCCTCGGCGAAGACCGATTCCCAGGCCGCGCGCGTGGCGTCGTTGGCGATACCGCAGTCGACCACCGTCCATCCCGGCTGCGGGCCGCTGCCGTCGTCGAATTCGTCGGCGATCAGCCACAGGTTGATATGGTCGAGCGCGAACGGCAGGCCCATGCGCAGCCAGTGCACGCCGGGCGCAATCTCGCGCAGCGCCCCCGGTGCGGGCAGCTGGTCGCCGAAGGGGTAATGCAGTTGGGATTCCAGCGGATTCATTCAATTCTCTAAAAATCGTTGCAAATCCTGCATGTCCATATGCCGCGGCAGCAGGCTACAATACCGTATCGCTTTACGTTAACGTAAACTGCAATCGGATTCCCCGATTCTAAACACAAACCCCAATTACTGCTGGCCGACCCATGCCGACCTACACCATTACCGAACTGGCGCGCGAATTCGCCATCACGCCGCGCGCGATCCGCTTCTATGAAGACCAGGGCTTGCTGAGTCCGGCGCGCGAGGGCGCGGGCGGGCGCACCCGGGTCTACAGCGCAAGCGAACGCACGCGCCTGAAACTCACCCTGCGCGGCAAGCGGCTCGGCCTGAGCCTGTCGGAAATCAAGGAACTGGTCGACATGTATGAGTCGCCCAAGGATACCGAGGCGCAGCTGAAGCGCTTTTTGGCGGTGCTGGCCCAGCACCGCGAAACCCTGGAGCGCCAGCGCGAAGACCTGGAAGTCACGCTCGACGAGATCGCCGCGCACGAAGAGGAATGCAGGCGGCTGCTGGCCGCCGATCAGGCGGAAAAGGACGAAGCAGCCTCTTCCGGGAAAAGGACCGGCTCGCGCAAGCTGGAAGATGCGGCCTGAGCGGCAGTTTGATGTGCATCGTTAGCTGATTTACTTTACGTTTACGTAAACGTAAATTAGAAGTATTATTTGCCCAACTTCCAACAACACGAGGATGACATGCTCCATTTGCCCGGCTTGACCTTTGATCACGGCGAAGATATCGCGGCGCTGCGCGCCACCGTGCAGCAATTCGCACAATCCGAAATCGCACCGCGCGCGGGTGAAATCGACCGCAGCGACCAGTTCCCGATGGATTTGTGGCGCAAGATGGGCGAACTCGGCTTGCTCGGCGTGACCGTCGGCGAGGAGTACGGCGGCACCGACATGGGTTACCTCGCGCACATCGTCGCGATGGAGGAAATTTCGCGCGCCTCGGCCTCGGTCGGCCTGTCGTACGGCGCGCATTCCAACCTGTGCGTCAACCAGATCAAGCGCAACGGCACCGAAGAGCAGAAACAGAAATACCTGCCCAAGCTGATTTCCGGCGAATACGTTGGTGCGCTGGCAATGTCGGAACCGAACGCCGGCTCCGACGTGGTCAGCATGAAGCTGCGCGCCGACTTCAAGGGCGACCGCTGGGTCTTGAATGGCAGCAAGATGTGGATCACCAACGGGCCGGATGCGGACGTGCTGGTGGTATACGCCAAGAACGATCTCGAAGCGGGTCCGCGCGGCATGACCGCCTTCCTGGTCGAAAAGAACTTCAAGGGTTTTTCGGTCGCGCAAAAGCTCGACAAGCTCGGCATGCGCGGCTCGCACACCGGTGAACTGGTGTTCCAGGACTGCGAAGTGCCGGCCGAAAACGTGCTGGGCGGCCTGGGCAAGGGCGTCAATGTGCTGATGTCCGGTCTCGACTTCGAGCGCACGGTGCTGTCCGGCGGACCGCTGGGAATCATGGATGCCTGCATGGATGTCGTGGTGCCATACATCCACGAGCGCAAGCAGTTCGGCCAGCCGATCGGCGAATTCCAGCTCATGCAGGGCAAGATCGCCGACATGTATTCGACCATGATGGCGTGCAAGGCCTACGTCTACGCCGTCGGCCAGGCTTGTGATCGGGCGAAGACGCCGGAGCAAGTGCGCGCGCTGCGCAAGGATGCCGCCGGCGCCATCCTGTATTCTGCGGAAAAGGCGACCTGGATGGCGGGCGAAGCGATCCAGACGCTGGGAGGCAATGGCTACATCAACGAAAACCCGACCGGCCGCCTGTGGCGCGATGCCAAGCTCTACGAGATCGGTGCCGGCACCAGTGAAATCCGGCGCATGCTGATCGGCCGCGAGCTGTTCGCCGAGACCCGCTAGGAACGTGCATCCCCTGCCGCCCGCGCCGCCTATGCGGTGCGTTGCGGCAAAGGCAAGGCGCCGGTCTTGCGTCATGCGCAGCAGCCGCAGGTAATTCGCTACACTGGAGGTTTGGAAAACAAACCGAGCACGCACCCATGCCGCACACCGCATTTCCCAAACTCCTGTCCTCGCAGATCGCATTCGACATCGCGCGCACCATCCTGGACGGCTTCGACAAGCATTACCGCCTGTTTCGTGCCGAAAGCCAGGATGCCAAGCGTTATTTCGAAACCTGCGACTGGAAGACCGCGCAGGTCAAGGCGCGCGATCGCATCGCCTACTACGATGCGCGGGTGCAGGAGTGCGTGCAGATGCTGGAAGACGAATACGACCCGGAGGAAATCGGCGACGAGGTGTGGCGCGAGGTGAAGCTGCACTACATCGGCTTGCTGATCAACCACAAGCAGCCGGAGCTGGCCGAAACCTTTTTCAATTCGGTGTGCTGCAATATCCTGCACCGCACCTATTTTCACAACGATTTCATCTTCGTGCGGCCGGCGGTGGCGACCGAATATATCGAACCGGAAGACGGGCAGCCGACCTACCGCGTGTATTATCCGGCCACCGACGGGCTGCGCTATACGTTGAAGCGCATCATCACCAATTTCCAGCTGTCGCCGAGGTTCGCCGACCTCGACCGCGATGTCGCCTTCGTGGAAACGCGCATGCGCGCCATGTTCGGCAGCGACCTCTTGGAGCCGAACCACCAGATCCAGGTGCTGTCTTCCCTGTTTTATCGCAACAAGGGCGCGTACATCGTCGGCAAGGGCATCAACGGCAACCGCATCTATCCGTTCGTGGTGCCGATCCTCTATAACCGCAAGCGCGAGCTGATCCTCGACACCGTGCTGTTCGACCCGACCCTGATCACGGTGCTGTTCTCGTTTACCCGCGCCTATTTCATGGTTGACATGGAAGTGCCGTCGGCCTATGTGCAGTTTTTGCGCACCCTGATGCCGTACAAGCCGAGGAGCGAGATCTATACCATCCTCGGCTTGCAAAAGCAGGGCAAGGCCGCGTTCTACCGCGACTACCTGCACCACTTGCATCATTCGTCGGACTGCTTCGAAGTCGCGCCCGGCATCCGCGGCCTGGTGATGGTGGTATTCGCGCTGCCGTCCTTCCCGTATGTGTTCAAGGTGATCAAGGATCATTTCCCTCCACCCAAGGAAACCTCGCGCGCGCAGGTCAAGGAAAAATACCTGCTGGTGAAACAGCACGACCGCGTGGGGCGCATGGCCGACACGCTTGAGTATTCGAACGTCGCCTTCCCGCGCTCCCGCTTTTCCGACGACCTGCTGGCCGAGCTGAAGGAAGTCGCGCCCTCGATCGTCGAGGAGGACGGCAACGAAATCATCATCAAGCACCTGTACATCGAGCGGCGCATGGTGCCGCTCAACATCTGGCTGACCGAGGCGGAAAAGCGCGGCGACCATGCCGCCGTCGAGCGCGGCGTGGTCGAATACGGCAATGCGATCAAGGACCTGGTCGGCGTGAACATCTTCCCGGGCGACATGCTGTACAAGAATTTCGGCGTGACCAAGCACGGGCGCGTGGTGTTTTACGACTACGACGAGATCGAATACATCACCGACTGCAACTTCCGCACGATCCCCGCGCCGCGCAACGAGGAAGACGAGATGGCGAGCGAGCCATGGTATCCGGTGGCAAAGAACGACGTGTTCCCGGAACAGTTTGGCACTTTCTTGCTCGGCAATCCGGAAGTCAGGAAATATTTCATGAAGCACCATGCCGATCTGCTCACCCCGCAGTACTGGCAAAACGCGAAGCAGCGCCTGCTGGACGGCCATGTCGAAGACGTGTTCCCGTATCCGCAGGAATTGCGCTTCAGTTACAAACCTGTGGCTCCCGCGGCGCAGGCTGCCTGAGCTTACTTATTGGAGAACTTCGATGAACGATCCGATTGTTATTGTTGGCGCCGCCCGCACCCCGATGGGCGCTTTCCAAGGCGATTTTTCGGCGCTGTCGGCCAATGATCTGGGCGCGGTTGCGATCCGCGCGGCCGTCGAGCGAGCGGGGTTGGAGCCGCAATACGTGAACGAAGTCTTGTTCGGCAATTGTCTGATGGCGGGGCAGGGCCAGGCACCGGCGCGCCAGGCCGCGATCAAGGCCGGCATGCCGCTATCGGCCGGCGCGGTCACGCTGTCGAAGATGTGCGGCTCGGCCATGAAGGCGGCCATGATCGGCTACGACTCGCTGCTGGCCGGCAGCAATGAGGTGGTGGTGGCGGGCGGCATGGAATCGATGACCAATGCGCCCTACCTGATCCCGAAGGCGCGCGGCGGCTATCGCATCGGCCACGCGATGATGTATGACCACATGATGCTGGACGGCCTGGAAGACGCGTATGAAAAGGGCCGCTCGATGGGCACCTTCGGCGAGGAATGCGCGGCGAAATACCAGTTCAGCCGCGAGGCGCAGGATGCGTTTGCGATCGAATCGGTCAAGCGCGCGCAGGCCGCGACTAATGACGGATCCTTCAAGTGGGAAATCGCGCCGGTGACCGTGGCCGGCAAGGGCGGCGACGTGGTTATCGACAAGGACGAGGGACCGTTGAAAGCCAGGCTGGACAAGATTCCGACCCTGAAACCGGCGTTCAAGAAGGACGGCACGATCACCGCCGCATCGTCGTCGTCGATCAACGACGGCGCGGCGGCGCTGGTGCTGATGCGCGAATCGACCGCGAAAAAGCTCGGCTGCACGCCGATTGCGCGCGTGCTGGGACATGCGACGCATTCGCAGGAGCCCAACTGGTTCACGACCGCGCCGGTCGGCGCAATCGACAAGCTGTACAAGAAGCTCGGCCTCACCACCAAGGATATCGACCTGTTCGAGATCAACGAGGCATTCGCGGTGGTGCCGATGGCGGCGATGCGCGATCACGGCATTGCGCACGAGAAGATCAACATCCACGGCGGCGCTTGCGCGCTCGGGCATCCGATCGGCGCATCCGGCGCACGCATCATCGTATCTCTGATCGGCGCGCTGAAGAAGACCGGCGGCCGGCTGGGCGTGGCGTCGCTGTGCATCGGCGGCGGCGAAGGCACGGCCATGGCGATCGAGCTGGTGTGATCTGGCGGTAGCTCCCTTTCCCACGGGGGAAAGGGAGCGGTTTTTTCCGAACGCATGTTAATCAGTACTGACGAGGTCCATCATGCCTACCGCACTCATCATCGGCGCCTCGCGCGGCATCGGCCATGAATTCGTACGCCAGCTGAGAGCCGGCAACTGGAAGGTGTTCGCCACCGCGCGCAGCGACGAGGCGCTGGCGGAATTGCGCACGCTCGGCGCCGAAGCGCTCAAGCTCGACGTCACCAGGCCGGAATCGCTGGCAGGGCTGGGCTGGCAGCTCGACGGCGAAAAGCTGGACCTGGCCGTCTATGTGGCAGGCGTGTTCGGTTCGCGCGACGGCGCGACCGTCTCTCCGACGGCCGAGGAATTCGACCGCGTCATGCATACCAACGTGCTGGGCGCGATGCAGGCCATCCCGCTGGTGGCGCCCATGGTCGAGGCCGCGCAGGGCAGGTTCGGCTTCCTGTCGAGCGGCATGGCCAGCATCGGCGAGGTCGAATCGAGTTACGGCTGGGTGTACCGGGCGTCGAAGGCGGCCCTGAACATGGTGATGAAAAGCGCGTCGCTCGATTATCCGCAGGCCACCTTCGTTGCCCTCGACCCCGGCTGGGTGCGCACCGACATGGGCGGCGAGAATGCGCCGACCACCGTCGAAGAAAGCGTTTCGGGATTGCTGCAGGTGCTACAGGGGCTGGACAAGAGCGATAGCGGCACGTTCCGCAACCGCGCCGACCGCGAACGGGCGTGGTGATAAAAATAACGGGGGAGACATGGTTTTATCCGAACAGCATGAAATGATCCGGGACGCACTGCGCGCCTTTGCGCAGGAGCGGCTCGCGCCGCATGCCGCGCGCTGGGACAAGGAACACCACTTTCCGAAGGACGAACTGAAGGGCTTGGCGCAGCTCGGCGCATTCGGCGTGGCCGTTCCCGAAGAACTGGGCGGCGCCGGCCTGGACTATGTGTCGCTGGCGCTGGTACTGGAAGAAATCGCAGCCGGCGATGGCGGCACCTCGACCGTCATCTCGGTCAACAACTGCCCGGTATGCAGCATCGCAATGATGTATGCGAACGAGGCGCAGAAGGAGCAATGGTTGAAGCCGCTGGCGGCAGGCGCAATGCTCGGCGCATTCTGCCTGACCGAGCCGCACGTGGGCAGCGACGCCTCCGCGCTGCGCACGACGGCCACGCGTGACGGCGACCATTACGTGCTCAACGGCGTGAAGCAGTTCATCACCAGCGGCAAGCATGCCGATGTTGCCATCGTCATGGCGGTCACCGACAAGGCCGCCGGCAAGAAGGGCATCAGCGCGTTCTGGGTGCCGACCAATACGCCCGGCTACGTGGTCGCCCGGCTGGAAGAAAAGATGGGCCAGCACTCGTCGGACACCGCGCAGATCCTGTTCGAGGATTGCCGCATCCCGGCGCAGAATCTGATCGGCGAGGAAGGGCAGGGCTACAAGATCGCCCTGTCGGGCCTGGAAGGCGGGCGCATCGGCATCGCCTCGCAGTCGGTCGGCATGGCGCGCGCCGCGTTCGAGGCGGCGCTGGCATATGCGAAGGAGCGCACCAGCTTCGGTAAACCGTTGTTCGAGCACCAGGCGGTGCAGTTCAAGCTGTCGGAGATGGCAACCCAGATCGAGGCGGCGCGCCAGCTGATCTGGCATGCGGCCAGCCTGAAGGACGCCGGCAAGCCGTGTCTCAAGGAAGCGGCGATGGCGAAACTGTTTGCCAGCGAAATGGCCGAGCGCGTCTGCTCCGATGCGATCCAGATCCATGGCGGCTACGGCTATGTCAGCGACTTCCCGGTGGAGCGGATTTACCGCGACGTGCGGGTGTGCCAGATCTACGAGGGCACCAGCGACATTCAGAAAATCCTGATCGGCCGCGCGCTGGCCTGATTATCGAGAGGGAATCATGAGTAAGCCGATCGACTTCTATTTCGATTTTTCTTCGCCCTACGGTTATTTCGCGTCGACCCGCATCGATCAGCTCGCCGAGCGTTACGGTCGCGCGGTGAAATGGCATCCGCTTTTACTCGGCGTGATCTTCAAGACCACCGGCGGCGCGCCGCTGCCGGCAGTGCCGCTGAAAGGGGACTACGCATTCCGCGATTTCGAGCGCACCGCGCGCTTTCACGACATTCCCTATGCCCGGCCGGAACTGTTTCCGCTGCCGACGCAACTGGCGGCGCGCGCAATGCTGTGGATTGAGCAAAGCCAGGGCGAAGCCAAGGCGGTGGAATTCGCAAAAGCGGTCTATCGCGCGTACTTTGCCGACGGCAAGAAGATCATCGACCCCGACGTGATCGGCCCGCTCGCGTCAGCCATCGGCATCGACGCCGGAGCGTTGGTCGACGGCGCCAACGGCGCGGATATCAAGGAGCGCCTGCGAGTCGACATCGAGGCGGCGGTCGCGCGCGGCGTGTTCGGTTCGCCCTTCGTGATCGTCGACGACGAGCCGTTCTGGGGCTTTGACCGCTTCGATCAGGTGGAGGCGTATCTGAAGAATGGAAAAATCTGACAGGGAGACAGCGATGCCGATGAAAAAAGGTTACAAGGCGCTGGTCGACGAAGCGATGGCGCAAGTGAAGACCTACACCGTGGAGCAGGCGCGCGCCAAGCTCGACGATCCCAACGTGCAGTTCGTCGACGTGCGCGACGTGCGCGAGCTGGAGCGCGAAGGCATCATCCCCGGTGCATATCCGGCGCCGCGCGGGATGATCGAGTTCTGGGTCGATCCGGAGTCTCCCTATTTCAAGCCGGTGTTCGGGGAAAACAAGGAATTCATCTTCTTTTGCGCGGCCGGCTGGCGCAGCGCGCTGACCACCAAGACGGTGCAGGACATGGGGATGGAAAACGTCGCGCATATCGAAGGCGGCTTCGGCGCGTGGAAGAAGGCCGGGGCGCCGGTGGCAGAGAAAGTGAAGAAAGTCTGATGTCTCGTTTTGAGTTGATTGCATTCGATTGCGATGGCGTGCTGGTCGACAGCGAGCCGATTACCTGCGGCGTACTGGCCGACATGCTGACCGAGCTGGGATGGGAAATGTCGGTGGAGAAAACGATCCGCGCCTTCGTCGGCAAGCACGTGCGCGACGAGATGCCGAATATTGAAGCGCGTATCGGCAAGCCGTTGCCGCCGGATTTTTACGAGCAGTTCATCGAGCGGCGCAACCGCGGCCTCGAGACGAGCATCACGGCCGTGCGTGGCGTGCACGGCGCGATCGAGCAACTGGCGGTGCGCAATACGCCGTTTTGCGTGGCTTCCGGCGCAGACCGCGCCAAGATGCGTTTGACCCTGGGTCGCACCGGTTTGCTGCCGTTTTTTGAAGGACGGTTATTCAGCGGTATGGAAGTGCCGCGCACCAAGCCTGCACCGGACGTCTACCTGCTGGCAGCGCGGACGATGGGCGCGGACCCGGCGCGCTGCGCAGTGATCGAGGACACGCCGACCGGCATTGCCGCTGGCCTTGCCGCCGGCATGACCGTGTTCGGCTATGCGGAACGCATGGATCCGCAGCTGCTGCGCGACGCCGGCGCGGCCGAGGTGTTTGATGACATGGCGCAGCTGGCGGAGTTGGTGGCATGACCGCCAAGGCGCAGGCCATGCCGTGCCCGTGCGGCAGCGGCAGGAGCTATGCGGCGTGCTGCGGGCGCTTCATCGAAGAGGGCATCGCGCCGCAGACCGCCGATGAGCTGATGCGCTCGCGCTACAGCGCCTACGTGGCGAGGAACGAGGCATACCTGAAGTCGACCTGGCATCCGAGCACGCGCCCCGTCGAGCCGGTAGTCGAGAACGACGGCGGAAAATGGCTGGGTCTGGAGGTGCGCAGGCATGTGCCGGCCGGCGACAAGGCAACCGTGGAATTCGTGGCCCGCTACAAGGTGGGAGGACGCGCGCACCGCCTGCACGAGATCAGTAACTTTGTACGTGAAGATGGACGTTGGTTTTATGTAGATGGCAGTTTTCCAATAACAAAATAACTGGAGAAAGTGCGATGGTACGGTTGGTTATAAGCTATGACCAAGGCAGTCAGGATGCGCCGTTGATTGAACAGACGATTGGCGATTTCTTCGATGCGATGGTTGGCCGTTTTCCGGATAACGAGGCGCTGGTGTCGTGCCACCAGCAGTTGCGCTATCGCTATCGTGAATTGCAGCGCGAAGCCAACCGGCTGGCCAGCGCGCTGCTCGGCCTGGGCATCGTGCCCGGCGACCGGGTCGGCATCTGGTCGCACAACAACGCGCAATGGCTACTGACGCAGATCGCCACCGCCAAGGTCGGCATCGTGCTGGTCAATATCAATCCGGCCTACCGCATCGCGGAACTGGAATATGCCTTGAACAAGGTCGGCTGCAAGGCGCTGATCACGATGACGACCTTCAAGACCAGCGATTACCTGGAAATGATCCGCTCGGTCGCGCCCGAGATTTCCCAATATGAGCCGGGAAAACTGCAGGCGGCGCGCGTGCCGGAGCTGACGACCGTGATTCAGCTGGGAGACGACAATGTGCCCGGCATGCTGCGCTTTGCCGACCTGATGGCAGGCGGCAGCGCCGACGATGTGCGCATCACGCAGATCGGCGCGACGCTGAAGAATACCGACCCGATCAATATCCAGTTCACCAGCGGCACCACCGGCTTTCCGAAGGGCGCGACGCTCACGCATCGCAATGTGCTCAACAACGGCTATTTCATCGGCGAGGCGATGAAGTTGACGCCGGCCGACCGGTTGTGCATTCCGGTGCCGCTGTACCATTGCTTCGGCATGGTGCTCGGCAATCTCGCCTGCCTGACGCACGGCGCGACCATCGTCTATCCGAACGACGCCTTCGACCCGCTGGCCGTGCTGCAGGCGGTGCAGGACGAGCGCTGCACCGGACTGCACGGCGTGCCGACCATGTTCATCGCCGAACTCGATCATCCGCGCTTCAAGGACTTCGACCTGTCGACGCTACGCACCGGCATCATGGCCGGCTCTCCCTGCCCGATCGAGGTGATGAAGCGCGTGGTGTCCGACATGCACATGGGCGAAGTGACGATCGCCTACGGCATGACCGAAACCAGCCCGGTGAGCTGCCAGAGCACGACCGACACGCCGCTGGAAAAGCGCGTGTCGACAGTGGGCAAGACGCAGCCGCACCTGGAAGTCAAAATCGTCGATCCGGACTCGGGCAAGACGGTGCCGGTCGGCACTTCCGGCGAGCTGTGCACGCGCGGTTATTCGGTCATGCACGGCTACTGGAGCGATCCGGAAAAGACGGCCGAGGCGATCGATGCCGAAGGCTGGATGCATACCGGCGACCTGGCGGTGATGGATGACGAAGGCTATGTGAACATCGCAGGCCGCATCAAGGACATGGTGATCCGGGGCGGCGAGAACATTTATCCGCGCGAGATCGAGGAATTCCTGTACCGCCATCCGGCAGTGCGCGACGTGCAGGTGGTCGGCGTGCCGGACAAGAAATATGGCGAGGAATTGTGCGCATGGATCATCCTGCGCCCGGATGCGCAGCTCGATGCCGAGGCGTTGCGCGACTACTGCAAGGGGCAGATCGCGCATTACAAGATTCCGCGCTACATCCGCTTCGTCGACGCCTTCCCGATGACCATCACCGGCAAGGTGCAGAAATTCCGGATCCGCGACCTGATGAAACAAGAGCTGCATCTCTCCGAAGAGAAGACGGCTTGAACAGAGATAGAAAACAAGGGAAGGTGAAATGCCGCAAATTGAAAGCAAACTGAATCCGCGCAGCGAGGAATTCAAGGGAAACGCCGAAGCGATGCAACGCGTGGTCGACGACCTCAAGGAAAAAGTCGAGAAAATCATGCTGGGCGGCGGCGAGGACGCGCGCAAGAAGCACACCGCGCGCGGCAAGCTGCTGCCGCGCGACCGCGTCCAGATGCTGCTCGATCCGGGCACGCCGTTCCTGGAATTCTCGCAGATGGCGGCGTACGACATGTACCACAACGCCGCGCCGGGCGCCGGCATCATCACCGGCATCGGGCGGGTGGCGGGCCAGGAATGCGTGATCGTGTGTAACGACGCCACCGTCAAGGGCGGGACTTATTATCCGATCACTGTGAAAAAGCACCTGCGCGCGCAGGAAATCGCCGACCAGAACAACCTGCCGTGCATTTACCTGGTCGACTCCGGCGGCGCCAACCTGCCGAACCAGGATGACGTGTTCCCCGACCGCGACCACTTCGGCCGTATCTTCTACAACCAGGCCAACCTGTCCGCCAAAGGCATTCCGCAGATCGCAGTGGTGATGGGTTCGTGCACCGCCGGCGGCGCCTATGTGCCGGCCATGAGCGACGAATCGATCATCGTCAAGGAACAGGGCACGATCTTCCTGGGCGGTCCGCCGCTCGTGAAGGCGGCCACCGGCGAGGTGGTCAGCGCCGAAGACCTGGGCGGCGGCGATGTGCACACGAGATTGTCCGGCGTGGTCGACCATCTGGCGCAAAACGACATGCACGCGCTGGCGCTGGCGCGCACTATCGTGTCCAACCTGAACCGCAAGAAGCCGCAGCAACTGGTGCTGCGCGAACCGGTCGAGCCGAAATACGACGTGCGCGAGCTGTACGGCGTGATCCCGACCGATACGCGCAAACCGTTCGATGTGCGCGAAGTGATCGCGCGCATCGTCGACGGCAGCGAATTCGACGAATTCAAGGCGCGCTACGGTACGACCCTGGTGTGCGGCTTCGCGCACATCTTCGGCATGCCGGTCGGGATCATCGCCAACAACGGCATCCTGTTCTCGGAATCGGCGCTGAAAGGCACGCACTTCATCGAACTGTGCTGCCAGCGCAAGATCCCGCTGGTATTCCTGCAAAACATCACCGGCTTCATGGTCGGCCGCAAGTACGAGAATGAGGGCATCGCGCGCAACGGCGCGAAGATGGTCACGGCCGTGTCGACTGCGGCGGTGCCGAAATTCACCGTCATCATCGGCGGCAGCTTCGGTGCCGGCAACTACGGCATGTGCGGCCGCGGCTTTTCGCCGCGCATGTTGTGGATGTGGCCGAACGCGCGCATCTCGGTGATGGGCGGCGAGCAGGCAGCGAGCGTGCTGGCGACTGTCAAGCGCGACGGCATCGAGGCCAAGGGGGGCAGCTGGAGCGCCGAAGAGGAGGAAGCGTTCAAGGCGCCGATCCGCGCGCAGTACGAGCACCAGGGCCATCCGTATTACGCGACCGCGCGGCTGTGGGATGACGGCGTGATCGATCCGGCCGACACGCGCATGGTGTTGGGACTGGGGCTTTCCGCAGCGCTGAATGGGCCGATTCCGGAAACGAAGTTCGGCGTGTTCCGGATGTGATGGAGAGAATATGAACTGGCAGACGATCGAGATCGGCAGGCAGGGGTACGTGGCGACGGTAACGCTGAATCGGCCCGACGTGCGCAACGCATTCAATGAAACGGCGATCGCCGAACTCATGCAGGCGTTCCGGGAACTGGGAGCGGATGGCAGCATTCGCGCCATCGTGCTGGCCGCGCGCGGCCCGGCCTTCTGCGCGGGCGCAGACCTGAACTGGATGAAGAAAATGGCCGGCTACACGCACGAAGAAAACCGGGCGGATGCGGCGCAACTGGCGGAAATGCTGCGCGCCATCTACACCTGCCCGAAGCCGACATTGGCAAAAGTGCAAGGCGATTGCTATGCGGGCGGCATGGGATTGGTCGCCGCCTGCGACATCGCTGTTGCTGTAGAGAATGCAAATTTTTGCCTGTCCGAAGTCAAACTGGGCCTCATTCCTGCGACAATCTCGCCTTACGTGATCAGGGCCATGGGCGAAAGCGCCTCCCGCCGGTATTTCCTGACCGCAGAGCGGTTTTCCGCGTCGGATGCGCACCGGATCGGATTCGTGCATGAAGCGGTGAGTTCCGACCGGCTCGATGCGGCCTGCGACGAGATCATCAAAGCGCTGGTATCGAACAGTCCGCATGCGGTGAAGGAAGCCAAGCGCCTGGTGCACGACGTGGCCGGCATGCCGCTTTCCGACGCGCTGATCGCCGACACCGCGCAGCGCATCGCGGATATCCGCAGTTCGGACGAGGGAAAGGAAGGCGTGCGCTCCTTCCTTGAAAAGCGCAAGCCGGCCTGGTTGAACCAGTAAAGCGCAACTCGTTCCGCCGGGACGGGATTACCATTTCGGAGCTGTATTTGAAGTCAAGCCAACAATCCACCTGGATCGCACGCAGCCTGAAGAGCGTGTGGCATCCGTGCACCCAGATGCAGCACCATGAAACGGTGCCGCTGGTGCCGGTCAGCCATGGCCGCGGCGCATGGTTGTACGATGCCGACGGCAATCGCTACCTGGATGCGATCAGCTCGTGGTGGGTCAATCTGTTCGGCCACGCGAACCCGCGCATCAATGCCGCGTTGAAGGACCAGCTCGACAAGCTCGAGCATGCGATGCTGGCCGGCTTCACGCACGAGCCGGTGATCGCGCTGTCGGAGCAGCTCTCCGCGCGCACCGATCACGTGCTCGGCCACTGCTTTTACGCGTCGGACGGTGCATCCGCCACCGAGATCGCGCTGAAGATGAGCTTTCACTTCTGGCGCAACGGCGGAAAAAGTGAAAAACGCGAATTCGTTTGCCTGAAAGGCAGTTATCACGGCGAGACGGTCGGCGCTTTGTCGGTGACCGACGTGCAGCTGTTTCGCGATGCCTACGGCCCGCTGCTGCAGCAATCGCATGTGGTCGCCACGCCCGACGCGCGCCATGCGCAAGAAGGCGAATCGGCGGCCGACGTGGCGCGCCGCGCGGCCCGGGAACTGGAGGTCCTGTTGCAGCAGCGCGCGGATCACATCGCGGCAGTGATCGTCGAGCCGCTGGTGCAGTGTGCGGCCGGCATGGCGATGTACGATCCGGTTTACCTGCGTGAAGTGCGCAGCCTGTGCGACCGCTATCGGGTACACCTGATCGCTGATGAAATCGCGGTCGGCTGCGGCCGCACCGGCACCTTCTTCGCCTGCGAACAGGCAGGCGTCTGGCCCGATTTCGTGTGCCTGTCGAAGGGCATCAGCGGCGGCTACCTGCCGCTGTCGCTGGTGATGACGCGCGATACGATCTACCAGGCGTTCTACGACGCGGACGTAACGCGTGGCTTTCTGCACTCGCATTCCTACACCGGTAACCCGCTCGCATGCCGCGCCGCGCTCGCGACGCTGGCGATCTTCGATGAAGACGACGTGCTTGCCAAAAACCGTGAACGCGCGGCGCGCATCACCGCCGCGTTGGCTCCGCTTGCCATGCATGAAAAGGTGCGCAACTTCCGCCAGCGCGGCATGATCTGGGCGTTCGATGCGGTGGTCGACGATGCCGCGCAGGCCGCGACCTTCTCGCGCCGTTTCTTTACCGAAGGCTTGAAGCGCGAGCTGTTGTTGCGCCCGATTGGCCGCACCGTGTACCTGATGCCGCCGTACATCCTGGACGAGGAAGAAATCGATGGACTGGCCAAGCGCACCGGCGCCGTGTTCGAACAAGTGATCGGAGCATGACGATGGAACTGCTCACCGCACTCGAACGCGAACTGAAACAGCTGGACGAGCGCAGCCTGCGCCGCCGCCGCCGCATCGCCGACACGCCCTGCGCGCCGCACGTCACAGTCGACGGGCGCGCCATGCTGGCGTTTTGCAGCAACGACTATCTTGGCCTGGCTGCGCACCCGCGCCTGGTCGCCGCGCTGCAGGAAGGCGCGGCGCTGTATGGCGCCGGCAGCGGCGCATCGCACTTAATCAGCGGCCACTCTCGCGCGCACGCGCAGCTGGAGGAACGGCTGGCGGAATTCATGTCGCCGCACCTGGAATCGGCGCGCGCGCTGTATTTCTGCACCGGATTCATGGCGAACCTGGCAATTCTGTCGACGCTGGCCGGACGCGACGCCGACCTGTTTTCCGAAGCGCTCAACCACGCATCGCTGATCGACGGCGCCAGGCTCTCCCGCGCCAACCTGCACGTCTACCCGCACGGCGACACCGAAGCGCTGGAGCGCCTGCTCCAGGCCAGCACGGCCGCCACCAAGGTGGTGGTGACCGACAGCGTGTTCAGCATGGACGGCGATCTCGCGCCGCTGCCGCGCCTGCTGCAATTGTGCGAGCAGTACGGCGCCTGGCTGGTGATCGACGACGCGCACGGTTTCGGTGTGCTGGGCGAACACGGACGCGGCGCGCTGGAGCATTTCGCGATGCGCTCGCCCCATCTGGTCTACATGGGTACGCTGGGCAAGGCCGCCGGTGTCGGCGGCGCTTTCGTCGCCGCGCATGACACCGTGATTGAATGGCTGGTGCAGCGTGCGCGCCCCTACATCTACACCACGGCGGCGGCGCCCGCGCTGGCGCACGCGTTGCTGGCCGCGCTCGACATCATCGACGGCGAAGAAGGCGCGCAGCGGCGCGCCCATCTGCAGGCATTGATCGCACAGCTAAAAGACTCGCTGCAATTCAGCCGCTGGCAGCTTTTCCCGTCGCAAACGGCGATCCAGCCGGTCATCATCGGCGCCAATGACGAGGCATTGCGGGCAGCGGCCAGGCTGCATGAGCAGGGCCTGTGGGTGCCGGCGATCCGCCCGCCGACCGTGCCGGCCAATACGGCGCGGTTGCGCATCACGCTGTCGGCCGCGCACAGCGCGCAGGACGTGAAGCTGCTGGCCGACGCGTTCAATGCACTGGAACAGGAGTGAAGCCATGAGCGCGAACATTGCCTACTTTGTCACCGGCACCGACACCGAAATCGGCAAGACGCTGATTTCCAGCGCATTGCTGTACGCGCTGACGCAGCAGGGATTGCGAGCGGCCGGCATGAAGCCGGTCGCCGCCGGCGCGGAATTGCGCGATGGCGTCTGGCGCAACGAAGACGCGGATCGCCTGGCTTCCGCCGCCAATGTCACTCTGCCGCCGCAGCTGACCACGCCCTACCTGCTGCGCGAGGCGACCGCGCCCCACATCGCAGCGCAGCAGGAAGGCGTGACGATCGATGCATCGCATATCCGCGCCTGCTACGACCAGGTGGCGGACGCGGCCGATGCGGTCGTGGTGGAAGGCGTGGGCGGCTTTCGCGTACCGCTGTCGGATACCTTCGACACCGCCGATCTGGCCCGGCTGCTCGGGCTTCCTGTGATCATGGTGGTCGGTCTGCGCCTCGGCTGCCTGAACCACGCCTTGCTGACCGCGGAGGCGATCGCCGCGCGTGGCTTAACGCTGGCCGGCTGGGTTGCCAACGTGGTCGATCTCGGCATGCTTTACGGCATGGACAACATCAATGCATTGACCTCGCGCCTGTCCGCGCCGATGCTGGGCTGCGTGCCGCGCCTGCCGGCGGCGCTGCCGAATGCCGCGGCGGCGCACCTCGATTTCTCAAGTTTGCCGGGCTGGCCTAAGAGCCGGCCGGCGCGTCCCCTTTCACCCTGATTGACCTTGACTCTAAGGAAGCTGTTTATGTCGTCGCAACCGATTACGTTCCATTCCCTTCCCACTCCCGCTGAACTCCGGGCCGCCGCCGCGCAGCTCTGGCCGGTCGACAAGGTGCTGGAACTGTTCGAACTGCCGTTCAACGATCTGCTGTTCCGCGCGCAGCAGGTGCACCGCGAGAATTTCGACCCGCAGGAAGTCGAGCTGGCCACGCTGCTGTCGATCAAGACCGGCGGCTGCCCGGAAGACTGCGGCTACTGTCCGCAGGCCGCGCGCTACGACACCGGCGTGCAGGCGCAAAAACTGATGGAACTGGAAAACGTGCTGGAGGCGGCGCGCGCGGCCAAGGCGCACGGCGCGACGCGCTTCTGCATGGGTGCCGCGTGGCGCGGACCGAAGGACCGCGACCTCGACCATGTGGAAGCGATGGTGCGCGGCGTGAAGGATCTCGGCCTCGAAGCCTGCGTCACGCTCGGCATGCTGGAAGACGGCCAGGCCGAGCGCCTGAAGGCCGCCGGCCTCGACTACTACAACCACAACCTCGACACCGCGCCCGAGTTCTACAACGACATCATCACCACCCGCAATTACGACAGCCGTCTCGACACGCTGGAGAAGGTGCGCAACGCCGGCATCAAGGTTTGCTGCGGCGGCATCGTCGGCATGGGCGAGTCGCGCCGCCAGCGCGCCGGCCTGATCGCGCAGGTGGCGAACCTCGACCCCTATCCGGAATCGGTGCCGATCAACCACCTGGTGCAGGTGGCCGGCACGCCGCTGCACGGCCTCGACCCGCTCGACCCGCTCGAATTCGTGCGCACCATCGCCGTGGCGCGCATCACCATGCCGAAGGCGCGCGTGCGCCTGTCGGCGGGACGGCGCGAGCTGGGCGAAGCCATCCAGGCGCTGTGCTTTACCGCCGGCGCAAACTCGATTTTCTACGGCGACAAGCTGCTGACCACCGGGAACCCGGATGCGGAAGCGGACATGGCCTTGCTGGAAAAGCTAGGCATGCGTGTCAAGCACACGAAGATCGACGCCAAGCTGGCCGCGAACAATTAAAGCAAACGCATTTTTCCTTGCGCGCCCGCGCGGGGAAGACCAGACTCCGGCGCACCGGCGCCGGACAGAACAAAACTGCCACCCAAAGGAGATAGTGTGTTCACCAAGATCCTGATTGCCAACCGCGGCGAGATCGCTTGCCGCGTTGCCGCCACCGCACACCGCCTCGGCGTCAAAAGCGTCGCGGTGTATTCGGAAGCGGATGCCAACGCCAAGCATGTTGCCGTATGCGACGAAGCCGTGCTGATCGGACCGGCGCCGGCGAAAGAAAGCTATCTGCGCGCCGACAAGATCATCGAGGTCGCGCTGGCGACCGGCGCCCAGGCGATCCATCCCGGCTACGGCTTCTTGTCGGAGAACGAGGATTTCGCCGAAGCCTGCGCCAAGGCGGGACTGGTCTTCATCGGCCCGCCGGCGTCGGCGATTCGCGCGATGGGTTCCAAGTCGGCCGCGAAGGCATTGATGGAAAAGGCCGGCGTGCCGCTGGTGCCCGGTTATCACGGCGATAATCAGGATGCGGATTTCCTGCACGAGCAGGCCGACCGGATCGGTTATCCGGTACTGCTCAAGGCATCCGCCGGCGGCGGCGGCAAGGGCATGCGCATCGTCGAGAAGAGCGCGCAGTTCAAGGCGGCGCTGGAGTCGTGCAAGCGCGAAGCGATCAACAGCTTCGGCGACGACAAGGTGCTGGTGGAGAAATACCTGACGCGCCCGCGCCATATCGAGATCCAGGTGTTCGCCGACGGCCGCGGCGACTGCGTCTACCTGTTCGAGCGCGACTGCTCGGTGCAGCGCCGCCACCAGAAGGTGCTGGAGGAAGCGCCCGCGCCCGGCATGACGGAAGAACGCCGCCGCGCGATGGGCGAGGCCGCGGTGGCCGCGGCCAAGGCGGTCGGCTATGTCGGCGCCGGCACGGTCGAATTCATCGCCAACCAGGACGGTTCGTTCTATTTCATGGAGATGAACACGCGCCTGCAGGTCGAACATCCGGTCACCGAGATGATCACCGGGCTCGACTTGGTCGAGTGGCAGCTGCGCGTGGCGGCCGGCGAGGCGTTGCCGAAACAGCAGCACGAGCTGACGATTCGCGGCCACGCGCTCGAAGCGCGCATTTACGCGGAAAACCCCGAGAAGGGCTTTTTGCCGTCGATCGGCACGCTGCGCCACATGCACACGCCGCACGCGGTGACCTTCGAGGTGGGCGGCGGCGCGGCGGTGGGTGCTCCCGCCGCGATGCGCATCGACTCCGGCGTGCGCGAAGGCGACGCGATTTCTCCGTTCTACGATCCGATGATCGCCAAGCTGATCGTCTGGGGTAACGACCGCGACGAGGCGCTGGCGCACATGGCGCAAGCCTTGTCGGAATACCAGATCGTCGGCCTTGCCACCAATGTCGCTTTCCTCAAGCGCCTGGTCGAGAGCACGCCGTTCTCGCAGGCCAATTTGGACACCGGCCTGATCGAGCGGCACCAGGAAGAACTGTTCCCGCCGGCGCAACCGGCGGCGCTGCCGACGCTGGCGCTGGCAGCCGCATCGCTGTTGACCTCGGAGCAGAGCACGGGCGCGGCAGCCAACGATCCTTGGGCCAATACGAGCGGCTGGCGCATGAATTCCACGCTGGCACGTCAGCTCGATTTCGCCGACGATTCGACGGCCTATCCGCTGGCGGTCGGCTATCGCGAGACCGGCTGGACGGTTCGCCTCGGTGACGAATCGGCGGTGATGACGCTGGTCGAGCGCAATGGACAGCATCTCGTGATCAAGCTGAACGGCGCTACCGTGCGCGGCACCGTGGTGCGCGACGCCGATGCCTTCCACGTCTTTAGCGGCGGCGCGCATGTCGCGCTGAACTACAACGACCCGCTCGCGCATGCGGGCGAGGCCGAAGCCGAAGGCGGCCGCCTGACTGCCCCGATGCCCGGCAAGATCGTCGCGCTGCTGGTCGAGAAGGGCAAGGAAGTCGAAAAAGGCGCGCCCTTGCTGATCATGGAAGCGATGAAGATGGAGCACACGATCGCCGCGCCCGCCAGCGGCATCGTGGAAGAGCTGCTGTACGCGATCGGCGACCAGGTCGCGGAAGGTGCGCAACTGCTGGCGTTCAAAGCCGCCTGAGCCTGACGGGATTGCACGCGATGCGTATCCTGTTCCATTCTCCGGCCGACGATTCGGCTGCGTGGACGTCGGCGCTGGCGTCCGCGTTGCCCGAGGCAAGCGTGCGTGTGTGGCGGGAGGGCGACAACGATCCGGCGGATTACGCGATTGTATGGAAACCGCCCGCCGCGATGCTGCAAGCGCGCCATGATTTGAAAGGAATCTTCAATCTGGGCGCGGGAGTCGACGCGATCCTGCAACTGGGCGATGTCTTGCCGGCCGGCGTGCCGATCGTGCGTCTGGACGACGCCGGCATGGCGATCCAGATGGCCGAATACGTCACTCATGCGGTGCTGCGCCACTACCGCCGCTTCGATGAACTGGATGCGCAGGCGCGGGCCGGCCGCTGGAACCGGGAATTGCAGCCGTTTCGGAAAAGTGATTTCCCGGTCGGCATCTTGGGGCTCGGCGTGCTCGGCACAAGCATCGCGCAGGCGCTCGCCCCGTTCGGTTTTCCGCTGCTCGGCTGGAGCCGCGGCAGGAAAGAACTTCCGGGTGTCAGCTGCCACGCTGGCGAGTCCGAACTGGACGCTTTCCTGCGCGGCTCGCGCGTGCTCGTGTGCGTATTGCCGCTGACATCGGAAACCGCAGGCATCCTGAACCGCGCGAACATGGAGAAACTGCGCGGCGGCGCTTACGTCATCAACATCGCGCGCGGCGCGCATCTTGTCGAAGAGGACTTGCTCGCGTTGCTGCACGAAGGGCATGTCGCCGGCGCGACGCTCGACGTCTTCCAGGCTGAACCGCTTCCGGCGGGCCATCCGTTCTGGCAAGAGCCTCGCATCACGATCACGCCGCATGTCGCGGCATTGACCCTGCTCGAGGAAAGTGTGATTCAGATCGCCGCGAAAATCCGGGCGATGCAACGCGGCGAAACGGTCGCCGGTATCGTGGACCGCATGAAAGGATATTGATATGACCCTGCCTTCCCAAGTCAAAATCGTCGAAGTCGGGCCGCGCGACGGCCTGCAGAATGAAAAGGAAACCATCCCCGCTGAGATCAAGATCGAACTGGTCGATCGGCTGACCGCGGCAGGTTTTTCCAATATCGAGGCAGCGTCCTTCGTGTCGCCGAAATGGGTGCCGCAGATGGCAACTTCCTCGGAGGTGATGGCGCGCATCGCACGCAAGCCAGGCGTGGTGTATTCGGTGCTCACGCCGAACATGAAGGGCTTCGAGGCGGCGCTGGAAGCGAAGGCCGACGAAGTGGTGATCTTTGGCGCCGCGTCGGAGGCATTTTCGCAAAAGAACATCAACTGCTCGATCGCTGAATCGATCGAACGCTTCCGCGACGTCGCGCAAGCCGCCAAGCAAAACAATGTGCGCCTGCGCGGCAGCATCAGCTGCGCGTTCGGCTGCCCCTACCAGGGCGAAGTAAGCGCCGACAGCGTGGCCGACGTGGTGCGGCGCCTGCGCGAACTCGGCTGCGACGAGATCGACATCGCCGACACCATCGGCGTGGGCACGCCGAAAAAGGTGCAGGCGGTGATGGAGCGCGCGGCCAGGGAATTCCCGATCGCGCGCCTGTCCGGGCATTTCCACGACACTTACGGCCAGGCGCTGGCCAACATCTATGCCAGCATGGAAGTCGGCATCGCGATCTTCCACTCGTCGGTGGCCGGTCTGGGCGGCTGTCCGTACGCCAAAGGCGCGACCGGAAACGTGTCGACCGAAGACGTGCTGTACATGATGAACGGCCTCGGCATCTCCACCGGCATCGACCTGGACGCCGTGGTCGATGCCGGCCAGTTCATCTCGCGCCACCTCGGCCGCAAGGCGGCCAGCCGCGCCGGCAATGCGATCGCCGCCAAGCGCAACGGCTGACGGAAGGGGCGGGCAGGCGCCGCCCGCATGGGTGGACGTGTGGTGAAAAAATCGAAGCTGCCGCCATTGCTGGCCGAAATCCGGTCCTGCCAGGCCTGCGCCGCGCATCTGCCTCACGGGCCGCGCCCGGTGGTGCAGGCGGGCGCGCATGCGAGGCTGCTGATTGTCGGGCAGGCGCCCGGCCGGCTGGTGCATGAAACCGGCATACCCTGGAACGATCCGTCCGGCGACCGCCTGCGCGCCTGGCTGGGCCTGGCGCCCGACGTGTTCTATGACGAGCAGCGCGTGGCGATCGTGCCGACCGCGTTTTGCTATCCGGGCAAGGGCAAGAGCGGCGACTTGCCGCCGCGCGCCGAATGCGCGCCCTTGTGGCATGCGCCGCTCATGGCGGAGCTGCGCGACGTGCGGCTTACCCTGCTGATCGGACGCTATGCGCAGGAATTCTATTTAAGAGAGAATTGCAAGGCGACGCTGACCGAAACGGTGGCCGCCTATGAACAATATCTGCCGCGGTATTTCCCGCTGCCGCACCCGAGCCCGCGCAACCGCCTGTGGTTCAAGGCGAACGGCTGGTTCGAACGCGACGTGGTGCCGGTACTGAAGCGCCTGGTCGCCGCGGCACTAACCTGAATCGAATGCACATGAAGCTTCCAGATACAGCCCAGCGCGTATCCGACCTGCTGAAGGAACTGGGCCACGACAAGCCGGTCGTGATGCTGCCGGAAACGGGCAAGACTTCCGCCGAAGCGGCGGCCGGCCTCGGCTGCTCGGTCGCCGAAATCGCGAAATCGATCGTATTTCGCCGGCTGGCGGACGATGCGCCGGTGATGGTGGTCGCCAGCGGTGCCAACCGCGTCGATGAAGGCAAGGTGGCAGCGCTCGTCGGCGCGCTCGGCCGCGCCGACGCCCGGTTCGTGAAGGAACGCATCGGGTACGCCATCGGCGGCGTGTGCCCGATCGGGCATGTGCAAAAGACGGTGATGCTGGTCGATGAAGACTTGCTCAGGTTCGACAGCGTGTGGGCGGCGGCCGGCCATCCGCACGCGGTGTTCAACCTGACGCCGCAGCAGCTGCTGGCGCTGACCGGTGCGCCGGTGGCTGACGTCGCATTGCGCAGCTCCAATTGATTCGAAACCAGCCTCTTCGCCGATCCGATGAAACCGACCCTTGCCCCCGGCATCACCTTCGAATGGACCTATGTCGTGCCCGAGCGCTCGACCGTGCCCAACCTGTACCATGACACCGCGTTCTGCCTCGACATGCCGGACGTGCTGGCCACCGGCTACATGGTCGGCATGATGGAACTCGCTTGCGTGCACGGCATCATGCCCTATGTCGACTGGCCGCGCGAGCAGAGCCTGGGCGTGCATGTGAGCTTTTCGCACCTGGCGCCGACCCCGCCCGGCATGACGCTCACCATCAGGGGCGAGGTGACCGAGGTCGACGGGCGCCGCGTGAAATTCCGCGTCGAGGCCTGGGATGGCATCGACAAGATTACCGAAGGCGTGCACGAGCGCATGATCATCGCGCCGGAAAGGTTCAACGCCAAAGTGGAACAGAAGAAGGCGAAGCTGGCGGCATGAGTATCGATTTCGATCCGGCGACGGATGGCGCGCAGACGCCGTCGCCCTGCATCAATGTGTGCCGGATGAATGCGCAGACCGGCTTGTGCGAGGGCTGTTTTCGCACCATCGACGAGATCGCGCGCTGGGGGACGGCGAGCAACGAGTTCAAGCGCGCGGTGTGGGACGAGATCAAGCGGCGGCAGGAGCAGTTGTTCCAATAACCAGGATGGGAGGTGGCATGCGGCAGCTCGATTGGTATTTCGATTTCATCTCTCCGTTCTCCTACCTGCAAAGCGAGCTGCTGCACACACTGCCTGCGGACATAGAGATCCGTTTTAAGCCGGTGCTGTTCGCCGGCCTGCTCAACCACTGGGACAACAAGGGCCCGGCCGAGATCCCGCCCAAGCGGCTGTGGACCTTCGAGCATTGCGCATGGCTCGCGCACAAGCACGGTGTCAAGCTGACCGCGCCGGCTCATCACCCGTTCAATCCGTTGCCGCTCTTGCGGCTATGCATCGCGCTCGGCGGCACGCAAGAGGTGGTGCGCCGCCTGTTCCGCTACGTCTGGCGCGACGGTCACCTGCCCACCGAGGCGGAACACTGGCAGGCGTTGTTGCGGGAGCTACGTGCAACTACCGAAATGCTCGACGCGCCGCATGTGAAGCAGCAATTGCGCAATAATGGCGAGCAGGCGATCGCCGCCGGTGTGTTCGGCGTGCCGACCGCCGTCGTCGACGGGCGCTCTTTCTGGGGGCTCGATGCAACCGACATGCTGATCGCCTATCTGCACGGCGACCCCTTTTTCCAATCCGAACAGCTGAAGCTGGCGCAAACCCTGCCGCAAGGCGTACATCGCAACAAGACATGAAATTCGAGTTCTACAAGCCGGAAAAGCCCGTCACCGGTCCTGCCTACAGTCCCTGGTTCAAGCTGGTCGCGACCGGCCTGACGGCGGTGCTGGCCGCCTATGGCATCCACATCGCGCTGAACTTCCCGCTGATGCAGTACAGCTTCGGCGTGAAGGCCTTGCTGCTCGGCGCCGCGCTGATGCTGGGCGTGAGCTATTACTGGTTCCTGCGCTCGACCATCACCATCGACGCCAATGGCATTACGCAGACCTGGATGTACAACCGCCACGTCGAATGGCGCGACATCCGCAGCGCGAAGATGATCGGCATCCCCTACGCTGGCTGGCTGTTCCCGCCGCGGCTGGTGGTGCGCACCGGGAATGCATTCCTGACCTTCAACGGCGGCTCGCAGGCGGTGCTGGTCGAGTTCGCGAAAATTTCACTTGCCTACCAGATGAAAAAATGAAGCTGCCTGCATCGATGCATGTGTTCCAGCGCGGCTGGCTGTCGTCCAACAATATCCTGTTTGTCGGGAGTGAAGAGACGGCGCTGGTCGACAGCGGCTACGTCACCCATGCGGCGCAGACCGTGGCGCTGGTGTCGCATGCATTGCAGGGCAGGGCGCTTAACCGCCTGATCAACACGCACTTGCATTCCGATCATTGCGGCGGCAACGCGGCGCTGCACAGCGCGTTCGGCTGCCGCACGTCGATTCCCGCCGCCGAAGCCGACAAGGTGCGCGCCTGGAACGAGGACGCGCTGACGTATGCGGCGACAGGGCAGGCTTGCGCGCGCTTCGGTTTCGACGACACGCTCGCGCCTGGAGATGTGCTCACGCTGGGCGACATGACCTGGCAGGCGCTGGGCGCGCCGGGCCATGACCCGCATTCGCTGATTTTTTATTGTCCCGACGAACGCATCCTGATTTCCGCCGATGCCCTGTGGGAGAGCGGCTTCGGCGTGGTGTTCCCGGAGCTGGAAGGGGAGCCGGGATTCGCCGAGGTGCGCGCGACGCTGGAACTGATTGCGTCGCTCGACGTGAAGCTGGTGATCCCGGGGCATGGTGCGCCGTTTGCCGGCGTGGACAAGGCGCTGGAAACGGCGTTTTCGCGCATCGATTATTTCATGGCGGACCCGAGGCGCAATGCGCAGAATGCGCTCAAGGTGCTGCTGAAATTCCTGCTGCTGGACCGGCAGCGCATGACGCTCGACGAGGTGCGGGGGCTGTTTGCGCGCATGCGCCTGTCGGTGGAAGCGAATCGGCGCTACTTCAATCTGTCCGAGGCGGAACTCGCGCAGTGGGCAGTGGATCAACTGGTACGGGCCGGCGCGGCGCAGCTGGCGGATGGCGTCTTGGTGAACCGCGATTAGCGCCCGCCGATTGTGCATCGGCAGACCGGAGATACATCCTCCAGCCTGCCCAGCTACTGTTACTTCAACTCGTACTTCACATCCGCGAACGACTTCAACTCCGGCAGGTCTTCGAATTGCGGTGCGCGTCCCTGCTGCTTGGCCATGAACGACTCCAGCAGGTTGCTGCCCTGCCAGATGCCGGACTGCAGCCAGCCCATCTGCTGCAGCGCGTCGTGCGTCGAGTGGTCGCGCGCGTAGTGGATCGCCTGCTTGCTGCCCCAGATCGCGACCGGTGGCTTGGAGGCGATTTCGCGTGCCATCTGCAGCGCGGCTTCCAGCATCGCCTCCTGCGTGTCGAACACCTCGTTGACCAGGCCCACCGCGAGCGCGCGCTGCGCCGGCAGGCGGCGGCCGGTGTAGGCGAGCTCGTGCACGATACCTTCCGGGATCAGCTTCGGCAGGCGCTGCAGCGTGCCCATGTCGGCTGTCATGCCGATGTTGATCTCCTGGATGCAGAAGAAGGCGTCGGCGCTCGCCAAGCGGATGTCGCAGGAGCACACCATGTCCAGGCCGCCGCCGATGCAGCCGCCCTGGATTGCCGCGATGACCGGCATGCGCAGCTGCTCGATCAGGTTGAATACCTGTTGCATGTCGTCGATGAGCGACGCGATGCTGGCGCGCCCGCCCGCCGATTTTTCATTGAGCGAGATGCCGGACTCCGGGCCGCCGGCGAACACGTCGAGCGCCATGCCGGCGGTGAAATGCTTGCCGGTCGACGAGATCACCAGTGCACGGGCCGACGCCATGCGCTGCAGCGCCTGCAGCACTTCGGTCAGCTCGCGCCACAGCACCGGCTGCATGGTGTTCAGCGCAGCGGGGCGGTTGAGGACTAGGTGGGCGACTTTGTCGGTGATGCTGAAATCGATGCATTGATACGTCATGGGTAGCCTCCTTTTATTGTTTGGTTGACTCGTTGCGCGGCATCTGCAGCGAGCGCAGCACCGCGTCGACCGCCGCCTCGAACAGTTCGTCCGCGCGCTCGGTTTTCAGGTAATAGCCTTTCAGCTCCAGGCTGACCGCGCCGTGCATCGCTGCCCACAGCAGACGCGCCGCGGCGGTCGGGTTCGATGGCGGCAGTGCGCCGCTCTTCATGCAGGCGTCGAACGCGTCGATCAGGACCTCGAACGATTCCCACGCCTTCTTGCGCGATTCGACCGGCGGCACGAAGCCCGCGATCGCGTCGCCGAACATCACCATGTAATAGCTCGGGTTGTGCTTGGCGTACTGATGGTAGACGCGCGCATGCAGCCGCAGCGGTGCCAGCCCGTCACTGTCGTTCTTGCTGCCCGCCTGTTCTGACGCTACCCGGAATTCCTCCTTCAGCCGGGCGAAGCCTTCCAGGTACAGCTCGTTGGACAAGCCGTCCTTGCCGCCGAAGAAAGAATACAGCAGCGTGGTCGAGCAGTTCACCGCTTCCGCCACGCGCCGCACCGTCAGCGCCGATGGGCCTTCGTCGGTCAGCAGGCGGGTGGCGGCGTCCAGCATGCCCTGGCGCAGCGACTGGCGCAGATCTTCCTGGGCCTGGCGAAAATCGATCGGCGACTTCTTGGATTTCATCGGGAAAGGGACAAAAAAGCGTTTGACAAAAACATTGTTTTTTCTGGTAACATCATAACCAGAATATAAAAAAACGCAATCGAAAATGAAGATTGCATATTAAAAATATCGCAACCGCGCTATCCGAACATGCCCGGCTTGCGTCCCGCTAACCAAAGGAGTCAACATGACAAGCAATCGTTTGCCCGCCGCGCTGCAGAACCTGTCGCTGCCGGTGATCGGCTCGCCGCTGTTCATCGCCAGCGGCCCGGCGCTGGTCAAGGCGCAGTGCAAGGCCGGTATCGTCGGTTCGTTCCCGGCGCTGAACGCGCGTCCGGCCGAACTGCTCGATACCTGGCTGACCGAGATCCAGACCGAACTGGCGGAATTCAAGCAAGCCAATCCGGGCGCCAAGGTCGGTCCGATCGCCGTCAACCAGATCGTGCACCAGTCCAACGACCGTCTCGCGCACGATGTCGAAGTGTGCGTGAAGCACCAGGTGCCGATCATTATTTCCAGCCTGCGCGCGCCGCCGAAGGAAATGCTGGACGCGATCCACAGCTACGGCGGCATCGTGCTGCACGACGTGATCTCGATCCGCCATGCGCAGAAGGCGCTGGAAGCGGGCGTGGACGGCCTGATTCTGGTTGCGGCCGGCGCCGGCGGCCATGCGGGCACGCTGTCGCCGTTCGCGCTGGTGGGCGAGGTGCGTAAATTCTTCGACGGCCCGATCGCGCTGTCCGGCTCGATCGCCAGCGGCGACGCGATCCTCGCAGCGCAGGCGATGGGCGCCGATTTCGCGTACATCGGCTCGCGCTGGCTGGCGACCAAGGAATCGAACGTGGACGAAGCGTATCGCCAGGCGATCGTCGAGTCGAGCGCGGCCGACATCGTGTACACGAACCTGTTTACCGGCGTGCACGGCAACTACCTGAAGAAGTCGATCGTGGCCGCCGGCCTCGATCCGGACAACCTGCCGGAAGCCGACAAGTCGAAGATGAACTTCGGCTCCGGCGGCGGCAGCAAGGCCAAGGCCTGGCGCGACATCTGGGGCGCAGGGCAGGGCGTGGGCCTGATGGACGATGTGCCGAGCGTGGCGGAAGTGGTTGAGCGCCTGAAGGCGGAGTACGCGGCGGCGAGAAAGCGCCTGGCGTTGTAACCGGCATCATGAAAAAAGCCCGGATGGCTTCCTTGCAGGCGGGCCATCCGGGCTTTTGTTTTGATGGCGCGCGCAAGTCCCTGCGCTGATTCGCTATCCCTTCAATGTCCGCGATAGACGCGTAGCGTATGCATGCGCAAGGCATTGGCTGCCGCGGCGAGCGCCAGTGCGGCGCCGCAGATCAGCACGGCGCGTTGCGCATCCAGCGCATGAGTGAGCGCGCCGGCACTGAGGCCGGAGGCGGCGGGAATGACCTGCGAAATGATGGTGTACATGCTCAGCACACGCCCGCGCACGGCATCGTCCACGTTTTCCTGAATTCCGGTCACGATGAGGCTGATGGCGACCCCGCCCAGGATGCCCACGCACGCCAGCAGCGCAAACGCGATGGCCGGCGTGTGCACGCTGCTCATTGATGCAAACAGGACGCCGGACAGCGCGGACGCGCTGAATATGGCTTTCCCGTGCGGCAGGCGCCGGGCGACGAACAGGCAAAGCAGGCCGCCGACAATCAGCGCCGGAGCCAGCGTCCCGAGGAAGGCGCCGCGCCCGAGTTCGGTCAATCCGAGGGAGGTGCGCGCCAGCTTCGGCAAGATCACCTGCATCGGCCCCATCAGCATGTAGCAGAACATGGCCGTGACCAGCAGTTGGGCCAGCAAGGGGTTGGCACGCACCGCGCGCAAGCCGTCCAGGATCTCCTTGCCGACAGGGCGGTGCGGTTTGTGCGAGGCTTTGGTGGCGACGTTGAGCAGCAGGATCGAGCCGAGGACGAACAAGGCTACGGCGAGGAAAAACACGCCCTGCCAGCCGAAATAAAGACGGCAAGCCGAAATCGCCAGCGGGCCCAGACCGAATCCCAGCATGACCAGCAGATTGAAGAGCAGCGACGCGCGCCGCAAGGCGGCGGCGCCGACGATTTGGCCGAGCGCGGTCATGCGCGCGGGGGCGACGAAGGACCAGCCGATACCGGCGAATGCGGCGGCAACGAGCAGGAACGGCGTGCGCGTCGACGGCTCGGGAAAGAAGCGGTCGCCGGCGGCCAGCGTCAGTGCGGCGGCGATGAACAATCCTTGCGCGACGTGAATGATGCGGGTCGGCGCATGACGGTCGCACAGTACGCCCGCATACCAGCCAAGCAGCAGCGGCGGTCCGAAGCACAGGCCGAATCCGATCCCGGACAGCAGATCGGAGCGCAATGCATCCTGCGCGTAGATGATGACCGAGTAGTTGATGATATGGCCCGCCGTAAAAGCCAGCAGGCACGACAGGAAAAATGCCCAATGACGCTGCATCAGCCGGCCCTCCGCGCCAGTGTGTTAAGCGGAACGCTCATTTCTGCTGTATCCGTATCAAGGTCGGCTGGCCGCCTTCGATATGCCAGCTCGGGAAGTTGGAATTGGAGGTGTACAGCGTTCCGTCTTCGGCGATCTCGATGTCGCGGGTGAAGGTGGTGCGCCGCGGCAGCGGAATGGTGCGCCAGGTTTCGGTCTTGATGTCGAAGCCGTAGAGCGCGTCGGACTGATTGCCGTTGACCCAGACGATGCCGCGCTTCTTGTCGACATTCAGCGAATACGGCGTTTCGCTCCCCTTCGGCAGGACTGGCAGATCGAACAGCGAGAACTTGCCGGTCGCGGGCGAATACCGGGCGATCTTTGATTCGGCGAATGCCACGATCCACAGGTTGCCATCGGCGTCGGCGCGCAGGCGGCGCGGGCCGATAAAGGGTGCCGGGATCATGGTGATTTTCCCGCTGGCCGGATCGATCCTGCCGATGTCCTGCGCGTGCAACCGTGCAAACCAGACCGCGCCGTCGGGCGTGACATCGATGCCGTAAGGGAGCGGCGTGCCGCTTGCGGCCCAATCCACCGGCATCCAGTTCGACAGCGGCAGCCCCCAGCCGATGAGCTTGAACAGCACGCCGATCGACGACACAGTCAGTTTTTCTTTCAGGCTGCGCGTCGGCAGGTCGTACAGCGTGAATTTTTGCGCGGCCCGGTCGAACTTTGCGACCTGGTTCGACAAGGCCAGCGTGAACCAGACATTGTCCCGGACGTCGATGCGGATCGTGTGCGGATAAAAGCCGCCGCCGATCTCGTGCAAGACAAATTTCTTCTTCACCGGATCGAACTCGACCAGCCGGCGCTGCGCGGAAGGCGTGATGAAGATGTGGCCGTCGCGCGCCGATTCGGCGAGGGAGTGCGCGTTGGACGTGCTGTCATGGCTCGGAAAATCCTTCAGTCGGCCGGCGATGAGGCCGCCAGGATTGTCGTCCGGCCGGTGCGGGATCTTATAGACGGTGACGGCACCGGTGGCGGGGTCGATTTCATACAGCCGGTCCTGGATGTTGTCCGCGACATAGACCATCTTGTTCGCGGCAAGCAGCATGTCATGCGTCTGCGACATCGCATTGCCGATCGGCCATTCGGTAATGGCAACCTTGTCGAGATCGGATTCCCATGTCGCTCCTCCCTGCACCAGCTGGGGGTTCTCGCGCAAGTGGCGATAGCCGGCTGACAGCTTTTCCGGCAAGGATTGCTGCAGATCCGTCGGCAGCCGGGAGCCGTATCGGATCATGCGGGCGATGGTTTTCCGCCACTCCTCGGGAGAACGCTCCGCGCGCGTAAAGGCGCTGCCCTGCTGGTGGCAAAAGCCGCATTGCATCTGGAAATGTTGCTTCGACCTGGCGTCGCCGATCTGCAGCGCTCCCAGCCAGGCATTGGCCGGCTTCGCTTCGGCGAGCTTGAGCGGGTCGGTTTCCGCGTTCAGCGTGATCTTGATGGCGGCTTGGCCCGCGGTGGCGCGGATCTCCGCATCTTGGTAGCCGGGCTTGCGCACCCGGTAATGCAGTTCGCCTTGGCGGTCCGGCAGTTGCGCCGTGCCGGTCTTGCCGGTGAACGCAGTGGCTTCGGCTTCCGTGATGTGCGCTCTTCCCGGTTGCTGGTAACCATGATCGGAGGTGTCTTTCGGCGCGGGATTCGCGACGGACTGCGTCACCATGGCGGACCCGAGCGGCGCGCCGGCCGCGTCCGTGACGGAGATGACGGCCGCCGGAGCCGTGGTCGTGATGGCGCTGCAGACGACCAGCGCGGACAAGCGATGCATGCGGGATTTCATCGGTTCTTATTGAATGATGGGTTAATCATCTTGACGCGACGCGGCGTTTCATCTGCCACGCGAAATACGCCGGCGCCAGGCGGCTGGTCCACCAGGCTGCCTTGGCCAGCAGCGTCGGCAAATACAGGCGCCGGCGCTGCCGCAGCGCGTCGACTATCCGGTCGGCCATGTCGGCGGCGCTCATTTCGCTGCCGACTGCATTGCGCGGCAGCGTCGCGGGTCCGCCATCGCCTCCCAGTGCGGCGCGCTCGATGCCGGTCGCGATAAATGCCGGACAGATGATGGACACGCCGACGCCGTCGGCTTCCACCTCGCTGCGCAGGCTGTCGAAGAAGCCATGCAGCGCATGTTTGCTGGCGCTGTATCCGGTGCGCCCGAACAACGGCGAAAAGCCGGCGATGCTGGAGATGGCGGCAATCTGCCCGCGGCGCCGGCAAATGGAAGGCAAGGCCGCCCGCGTGCAATGGACGGCGCCGAAAAAATTGACATCCATTACCCGGTGCAGCACGGAGATATCCGTGTCGCGCAGCAGGCTGCGATGCGCAATGCCGGCGTTGTTGATCAACAGGTCGATCCCGCCGAACTCGGCGATCACGGCTTGCATCGCCTGATGGCAGGCTGCCGGATTCGTGACATCGCAGGCGATGCCGAGCACCTTGCTCTTTTCCGAGGCTCGCAAGTAATTGGCCGCCGATCTTGTCGCATCGCGGTCCAGGTCGAGCAGCGCGACATGCGCTCCTGCCAAGACAAACTTGCGGCACAGCGCAAACCCCAGGCCGCCGGCCCCGCCGGTGACGACGACGACCTTCCCTGCATAGTCGACCGTTTCCATATCAGTCCTTGCCGATCTTGCGCGACTGCAGCCAGTAATCGAACACGGCGGCCGAGGATTTCGCCGGGATGTAGCCGAATTTTTCCTTCAACCGACGGTTGTCGAGGACCGGGCGATAGCGCAGGAAATTGACTTGCTCAGGACCGTACTGGGTCAGGCCCAGCGCCTTCAGGATGCGCAGCGCCCAGGCAATGACCGATGCGGGCAGCGCCACGACGGGCTTGCCGAGCCGTTCGGCAAGCTCATAGATGGACAGGGCGCCGTCCCCGGCCAGGTTGAAGATGCCGCCGTTGCCGGTGTCGATTGCCATGAGAAAGGCACCAACCACATCCTGGTCCCAGATGAACACAAATGGGCTGTCGGAGCCGCGGATGGCAATAAGGCGCGGCTTTTCAAACAAGTCAGTGATCTGGTTGCGCACGGAATCGCCCAGTATGGTGCCGATGCGGAAGATGGTTTGCATCAGCTCGGGGTGCCGCCGGCGGTATTCGGCCAGCATTTCTTCCACCAGCCGCTTATGCCAGGAATAAGCGAATTCCTGGTTGCCCCGGGTGGGATCGGTTTCGGTCAGCCAGGCCGGGTTGTCTGCGTGGTAGCCGTACGCCGCGCCGCTCGAAGAGATGACGATTTGGTGCACGCCCGCGGCCACGCAGGCATCGAGCACTTTGCGGGTGCCTTCGACATCCACGCTGTATTCGAATGCGCGGTTGCTCTTCTTGCCGGGCGTGACGATGGAAGCGAGGTGAACGACCGTATCCACGCGATGTTCGCGCAACACGGCGTCCAGTCCGTCATCGCGGATGTCGGCCTGCAGATAGACCACGCCGGGACGCTGCTGCGCGCCCGGCGTTTCCCGCACATCGGTGGCGATGACGGTGTCAATCCGGCCCGCATCGCGTCGCGCGGCAAGATGCTCGATCAGCTGCCGGCCGAGATAGCCGCCGGCGCCGGTCACCAGTATCGATTTGCCGTTCATGCGCCCGCCTTTGCCGCCTGCGCCGGCTTTTTCATCCAGTAGGTGGACAAGGCCATCCCGGCGAAAATATGCCAGATGCCCCACCACGCGGTGACGATGGCCATGCCGCCCAGCGCGCCGAAAAAGTTGAAGATCAATACCAGGCCAAGGCCGGAATTCTGGATGCCGGTTTCAAACGCGACCGCTCGGCAGTCGCGCTCGGCGAGCCCGGTCAGTTTCCCTAGGCCATAGCCGCTGGCGAGCGCACAGGCATTGTGGATGAACACGATGCCCACCACCATCGCGCCGTACGCAAGGAAAAACTTCCAGTTGGCCAGCAGCGCGCCGGACACGAAGACGCCAAAAACGACGAGCGAAAAGACGCGCATCGGCTTGAGCAGCCGTGCGGCCATTTTCGGAAAACGGTGCGACATGGTCAGGCCCAGCGCCAGCGGGACGCCCAGCAGCAGGGCGACTTCGAACAGCATCGACAACGGGTCCAGCGAGAAATCGCGCAGGATGGCGCGCATGCCCTCATGCTGATTGGCCCAGAACGCGACGTTAATGGGCATCATGAATACCGCGCCGACGGTCGACAGCGTGCTGATCGACACCGACAGAGCGGCATTGCCGCCGGCTCGATGCGTAAAGAAATTGGAAATGTGGCCGGCAGGGCAGGAAGAAACGAGCAGCATCCCCAGCGCGATCGAAGGCAGCGGGTTGAGTGCCAGGATCAGCAGATAGGTTCCCGCCGGGAACAGGACGTGATGTCCCAAGAGTCCGATTGCGAGCGCTTTCGGCGTTCTCAGCGCCTGCTTGAAATCCGACAGTTTCAGATCCAGCGCAACGCCGAACATGACCAGGGCGAGCACAAGATTCAGGGCCAGCAATGCCTGCGGATTGAAATTCAGATGCACTTGATCGATATGCATCATCGCCGGCCTCCCTTGTTGGGGATGGGCATGACAGGTCTCCTCTCGTTTTTGGAAATTTATAGAAGGATTTTGCTTGGAAGCGGCGGCTGTCAACAGGTTGATTCCGGCCAACTACCTGTGTGTGGCGGACAAAGACCGGCTTGCGGATGCAAAGAAAAAGGGGTGTGGAAAACGGACATGCCCATGCTAGACTCCGCGAACAATCGCGCAGACCAAGACAGCGAAGGCAAATAGAAGAGGAGGGGCGGACCAAGATGGAGCAAGTATTTCCCGGCATCGACGACCGCGTCGAGCCTCCGCACAAAATGGCTGTCCTGGTCGACATCCTGCATGAGGAAGGCATCGCGCCGGAGGAGGCGCTGGCAGGCAGCGGCATCGATGCGCAACAGGTGCATGCGCCTGAAGTGCGCGTCTCGGCGCGTCAGTTGCTGGCGGTATGCGGCAATGCCTTGCGCCTGTCCAAGGATCCGGGCATCGCCCTCAAGGCTGGCAAGCGGATACACATCACGCATTTCGGATTGTACGGTTATGCGTTGCTCAGCAGCGCCACGCCGCGTGACGCCATCGACTTCGCGATCAAGTATCGGCCGTTGGCTGCTCCGCTGATCGGATTGCGTTTCGAGGAAGCGGCCGGCGCGGCGGTCTGGGAATTTTCGGATGTGCTGTCGCTGGGCGTCGACAGCGAACTATTCCGCTTCGTGCTCGAATTCCAGTTGGGGACGCAATTGTCCTTGCATGGCGATATCCTCGGCCAGTCTGTTACGCCGGTGGAAATACGAACGGTCTATCCGGCGCCGCCGCATGCCTCTGTTTATGAAGAGATATTGGGATGCCCCGCCCGCTTCGGCCAGGCGCGCAATGAGTTGCGTTTCAGCCGCGAATGGCTGGAGCAGCGGCTGACCTTCGCCAATCCGATCACGGCCGCGCTGGTGCGCGAGACCTGCGATCAGCTCCTGACCCAATTGAAAACCTCGTCCGGCCTGGCCGGCAAGGTATTCGGCATGTTGATGGCGCAGCCCGGGCGCTTCCCCGATGTCGAGACAGTCGCCGGCCAACTCCATATGACTTCCCGCACCCTGCGCCGGAAACTGCAGGCGCAGGACACGTCGTATCAAACCATCCTGACCGAGGTGCGCAAGCAGCTTGCCATGGACTATTTGCGCAAGACGCGCATGAGCACGGAGGACATCGCCGCATCCCTTGGCTTCAGCGACGCCGCCAACTTCCGGCATGCGTTCAAGAAGTGGAGCGGGAAGACGCCCAGCGAATTCCGGGCGGGCGCCTGAACCGAGCTGCGCGGTTCTCCTTAGCTGTTGCCGGTCTTGATCGCCCAGATTCCCGGCAGGTTGCGCCAGTAGCCATAGGCATCCATGCCATAGCCGACCACAAACTTGTTGGGCAGCGTGAGCCCGATGTAATCTGCCTTGATCGGCTTTTTCTTGCCGATGTCCTTGTCGGCGAAAACGGCCACCACCACGTCGGCCGCGCCCATCTCCAGCAGCCGCTCCTTCACGTGCGCCAGCGTCTCGCCTTCGTCGAGGATGTCGTCGAGCACGACCACCGTGCGGCCCTGCACGCTTGAGCGCGGAATCACTTTCCACTCGATCTTGCCGCCCTGGTCCAGGCTGCCATAGCGCGTCACGTGCATGTAATCGAATTCGAGCGGGAAGCGCAGGCGCGTGAGCAGCTGGCCGCAAAACACGACGGCGCCGCCCATGACGCCCAGCACCAGCGGAAAGGCTTCGCCGTCGTCGACGTTGAAGCGCTCGTTAAGCTGCTGCGCTACCTTGTCGACTGCCTGCTGCACGGCCGTCTCGTCGAAAATCAGTTCGGCGTCGGAAAGCAGCGCGCGCGCTTTGTTACGGTGGAATTCGGAATCGAAAAAAGACATGATGCAAAACCTCGATGCAAGAGTATTCAATGTGTAACACGTTGTAACCCGGCATCGTACCCTAGGTTCGCTCGCCGCCACAAATGCCGGGCGAGGCGATGGCGCAACAGTCGCGTCGCGCCGTTGCCGGTTTCGTGATCAAAATGGAAATTCAAGCCGCCACCAGCCCGCTGCGGTGACGGTACCAGTCCTCGAATTCGTCGCCGGCCACCGGCTCGCAGACATAAAAGCCCTGAATCGCCTTGCAGCGGCGCGCACGCAGCGAGTCCAGTACGGCCTGCGATTCGATGCCTTCGGCGATCACCTGCAGGCCCAGCTCCCGGCCCAGGTCGATGATGGCGGAGGTGATCGCCATGTTGCCGCGGTCGCTGTCGAGATCGTGGATGAAATCCTTGTCGATCTTGATCGCGTCCACCGGCAGTTGCTTCAGGTTGGACAGGCTCGAATAGTCCTTGCCGAAGTCGTCGAGCACCACATGCACGCCGATCTGCCGCAGCGCGCGCAGTGCGTCGACCGCCGTTTCCGCATTCTTGGCCAGCGCGTTCTCGGTGATTTCCAGCTGCAGGCAGTCCGGGTCGATGCCGCTGGCGGCCACCGCCTTGGCCACCGTGGCGCGAAAGCCCTCCTGCCGGAACTGCGCGGGCGACACGTTGACCGACATGGTGAGCGCGTCGAGCCCGTTGGCCTGCCAGGCGCGCTGCTGGCGGCACGCCTCGTTCAGCGCCCATTCTCCGAGCTGATGGATGACGCCGGTATATTCCGCCACCGGAATGAACTGGTCGGGCGTCACGCCCGCGCCCGGCCAGCGCAGCAGCGCCTCGGCGCCGATGACGAAGCCCGATTCGAGGTCGACGATCGGCTGGTAATGGAGCCGGAATTCGTCCTGCCGCAAGCCGCCGCGCAGCCGGTTCTCCATCGCCAGTGTCGATGCCGAGCGTTCGTTCAATTCCTGCGTGAAGAACTGGAAGTTGTCGCGCCCGCATTCCTTGGCGTGGTACATGGCGGCGTCTGCGTTGCGCGCGAGCGTGAAAATGTCGTCGCCGTCGGCCGGGAACATGGCGATGCCGATGCTCGATGACACCTGCAGCTGCAGCTCCTTGTAGGGGCACGGCTGGCCCAGTGCGGCGATGCATTGCGCCGCCACCCGCCCCGCGCCGCGCGGTCCGTCGACGTCGCCCAGCACGAGCAGGAATTCGTCGCCGCCCAGGCGGCCCACCATGTCATCGGCGCGTACGCAGCCGCGCAGGCGGCGCGCCACCTCGCGCAGCACCGCGTCGCCGGCGTCGTGGCCATAGGTGTCGTTGATCGGCTTGAAGCGGTCCAGGTCGACGAACAGCACCGCGCTTTGCAGCCCGTCGCGCCGCGCCGACGCCAGCGTGCGTTCGCCGAAGGCGTACGACAGCGCGCGGTTGGGCAGGCCGGTGAGGGTGTCGTGCTGCGCCAGTTGCAGCATTTCCTGTTCGCTTTGCTTGCGCTCGGTGATGTCGAGGCAGGTGCCGGTCACGTGCCGCGGCGTGCCGTTGGCATTGCGCTCCAGGACGCGCGCGCGCACCAGCATCCATTTCCATTGTCCGTCCCGGGTGCGCATGCGCAGCTCGGTCTCGACGGCGTCGCGCGAGCCGTGCCTGACTTCGTGCACCAGCTTGGCAAGCTGCTCGCGGTCGTCCGGGGGGATCAATGCCAGCCAGAAGTCGATATCGTTCCGCACCTCGTCTTGCACCAGGCCGAGTGCCGCCGGCAGCTTGTCCAGATATTGCAGCGTGCGGCTCTCGCAATCGAGGTGCCACAGGTGCACGTCGGCGCCTTCCAGCGCCACGTCGAGATCCTGCTTGCTCTTGAGGACGGCCGCTTCCGCCGCCTTGCGCGCCGAGATGTCTTCGATGACGGCGATGGCGTATGCTGCTTCGCCGTTCTTGTCGCGCACGCAGGAAATGCTGGCGTCGACCCAGATCGTGTCGCCGTTGCGGCAGCGGTAGCGCTTCTCGATCAGGATGCTGTCGGTTTCGCCGCGCAGTAGCTTGCGGTAGGGTTCGCGGCCGATCTCGATGTCGTCGGGATGGGTGATGTCCTGCACGTTGCGGCTGGTCAGTTCTTCCCCCGAGTAGCCGATAATCTCGGTCATCTTGCGGTTGACGTACAGCAGGTGCATGTCGGGCGCCATGAGCGCGATGCCGACTGCCGCATTGTCATACACCGCACGAAAGCGCTGGTCGTACTGCGCCAGCTTTTCTTCGGTGCGCTTGCGCTCGGTGATGTCGCGCGCCACGCCGGTGAACTTGCGCCGGCCCCCAACCAGCATTTCGCTGACCATCAGCTCGATCGGGAACGGCGTGCCGTCCTTGCGCTGCGCCACCAGCTCGCGGTTAATGCCGAGCACGTGGCGCTCGCCGCTGCGCAGGTAGCGCGTCAGGTAGGCGTCGTGCTGCTCGCGGTGCGGCGACGGCATCAGGATCTTGACGTTGCGCCCGATCAGCTCGTCCATGCTGTAGCCGAATGCCCTTTCCGCCGCCGGGTTGGCCCGCTCGATGATGCCGCCCTCGTCGATCACGATCACCGCATCCGGCATGGTCGACAGCATCGAGCTGAGCAGCGCGCGTTCCTCCGCGGCGTGCTTGCTGTGGGAGATGTCCTGCATGACGTTGACGAAGCCGACCAGTTCGCCGCCCTCGTGCAGCGCGGTCATGGTGGTATGGGCATAGCACATCGTGCCGTCCTGCCGCGCGCTCCAGTGCTCGCGCGACACATGGTCGTGGTTGCGTGCGGTCTCCAGCATCTGGGCGGGCACGCCCGATTGCACCTCTTCCCGCGCGAACAGGCGCTCGAACGACGCGCCGACGATGTCGTCGGCGGGGTACCCCAGGATATGCTGCGCGCCGGTATTCCAGCTGGCGATATGCCCGTCCGGGGCCAGCCTGAAAATCGCGTAGTCGCGCACCGTCTGCACCAGCAGGCGCAGGTTGTCCTCGATGCGCGCCAGCTCCGACTTGCGGTGCATGCGTGCGGCGTCGTAGCGGTCGAGCGCCATCGCCTGCGCCCACGTGAAAATCAGTAGCAGCAGCGCGGCACCTGCCGCCGCGACGGCCAGGACGAACGCGATGCCGTGCGCGGAGTTTTGTTGCCACTGGTAGGTCAGCCAGGCGCTCAGGACGGGAGTGGCGACGGCCGGCGAGAGCAGGCGCCGCGCCAAGATCCCGCCGGCGCCCGGGCTGGCCACAACCCGCATCAAGCCGGCATCCGGTCGCGCGAACAGCACGGCCAGCGACAGCAGCAGGAGCAGGACAGACACGCCCACCGTCATCGGCATGTTGGCGCCGACCTGGATCAGCGCGATGACGCCGAACGCGTGCCCGACCATGACCAGCACCGCCATGCCCAAGCCACCGGCGGCGAAGACCTGGGCGGCGAGCACGCTGCGGGGCCGGCCGGGCAAAAGCAGGATCGCCAGCGACAGCAGCAGGAGCGCCGCCGCCGTGTTGGGCGGCATGACGGCAATCTTCGTCAGTGCCGTCGGGGTGCCGATAGACAGGTAGTACGCGATGGTCAGCACAGCGATGCTGAGCACTGCGGCGGCCAAGCCGCTGGCGACGGCAGTGGAACGTTCATCGCGATGTCGCAGATAAACGGCCGCGCCGCACAGCATGAAGCACACGCTGGCGACGGCATGGGGGAATTGCGGTTCGACCGCTACGCCAAAAAGATACAGGCGTGTCACTGCAATGCTTGCTCCAAGCATTGCAGTGATGCCGGCGAAGATCTTCGACAGCCGCTTGATCTGACCAACGAGAATGTGCGTTTCCATGCGGTTCCGCAACGACCGCCACCGGCAGCGCAGGCTCCAACGGTCCAGTGGATTGGAATGCACACTGCGGCGTGAGGTTCCACAGGGGCACCAAGACAGTGCGCCGGCGCCCCGGTCGGATCAATAATCCGCTTGGCATCCGGTCTCCTGCGCCGGGAATTTTTGCCATGCGGCGCGTTCGAACGGTGATATTGCTGATGGTGAGAAAGCGATGAAAACTACATTGAAGCAACACCAGATCCGCACCAAACGGCCGAGCGAGGAAAGCAGCCCGACGCCGCGCCTGCCGCATGAACGGGACGAGTCGGAGGATAGCCAGGAAAGCGCGGGACGCACCACCGGCCACGATGTCGCCGGCCGCACCGACATGCGGCAGGCCTACGACGACTTGCAAAAAGGCATGGTCGACACCGATTTGCGGGAAACCGGCGGCGTCGACGAAGTGGTCAACAAGCGGCCCGGACAGTCGCCGGACAAGGTGGTGAAGAAACCGTTTTAGGGACGGGCCTTATTCGTAGTTGCGCGCATCCTCGATCACCTTGCCGTCGTTCGGCAGGCTGCCGGGTGGCACCAGCATGACCTCTCCGCGCAGCTTGGTGATGTCGCGGATGGTAGCGACGATGGCCTCGACCGGCACGGCGGCAGCCTGCGCCACTTCGCAATGCAGCGTCATCACGTCGTTGGCCATTTCACCCGACACGACCAGCCGGGCCTTGAGGATGGCGGGATGCCGCCGCGCCACTTCCGCCACCTGTGCCGGGTGCACGAACATGGCGCGCACCTTGGTCGTCTGGTCGGCGCGCCCCATCCAGCCGCGGATGCGGGTATTGGTGCGGCCGCACGGCGAGGCGCCCGGCAGCACCGCCGACAGGTCGCCGGTGGCAAAGCGCAGCAGCGGATAGTCCGGGTTGAACGAAGTGACCACCACTTCACCGACTTCGCCTTCGGGCAGCGGATCGCCGGTGCCGGGGCGTACGATTTCCAGGATCAAGTCTTCGTCGACGATCATGCCGGGATTGACCTTGCCGCCGGTCTGCGTTTCATAGGCGATGTTGCCGATGTCCGCCGAGCCGTACATCTGCAGCACGGTCGGCACGCCGTTGTCGTGGAACCAGGCGCGCAGCGACGGCGGCAGCGCCTCGGCGCCGACCACCGCGCGCCGCACGCTGCTGATGTCGGCGTTCATTTCGCGCGCCTTTTCGATGATGATCTTGAGGAAGGAGGGCGTGCCGATGTAGGCGTCTGGCTGCAGCGCCGCCATCGCCTGCACCTGCATCTCGGTCTGGCCGATGCCGGCCGGGATCACCGGGCAGCCCAGGCGCGCCGCGCCGCCTTCGACCATGTAGGCCGCCGGCGTGAAGTGATACGAAAAGCAGTTTTGCACCACGTCGCCCGCGCGCAGGCCCGCCGCCGCCATCGGCCGCGCGAAGCGCCACCAGTCGACCCCCTGGCCTTCCGGGTCGAAGATCGGCCCGGGCGACATGAACAGACGCCGCAGTTCGCGCACCGGCGTGGCGTTGAGACCGCCGAACGGCATGGCTTCCTGCTGCAACTGCTTCAGGTCCGACTTGCGCGTGACCGGCAGCTGCGCCAGCGCGGCGCGCGAGGTGACATCGCGCGGATTCACGCCGTCCAGGGTGCGCATCCAGCCGGGAGCGCAGCGGGCGCGCGCCACCAGCTGCGGCAGGCGCGTCATCAGATCGGCCTCGCGCAATTGCGGGGCGCGGGTTTCCAGCGAATCGAGATGGTCGGTCATAGCAGGTCCGTCAAAGTAGGGGAGGCCATGCGCACCGCGTGGGGCGCCTGTCGTGCAATCGATAAATAGGGGGGGCAGGGATCAGGCCAGCCAGCGTTTCCTGCGGCGATAGAACTTCATGTCGCGAAAGCTCTTGCGCTCGGCGCCGGCCACGCCCAGGTAGAATTCCTTGACGTCTTCGTTGGTCGCGAGATCCTGTGCCGCGCCTTCCATCACGACCCGGCCGTTTTCCAGGATGTAGCCGAAGTCGGCGTAGCGCAGCGCCACCATCGTGTTCTGCTCGGCCACCAGGAACGACACGTTTTCCTTGCGGTTCAAGTCCTTGACGATCTCGAAGATCTCTTCCACGATCTGCGGCGCCAGGCCCATCGACGGTTCGTCGAGCAGGATCATGGACGGCTTGGCCATGAGCGATCGGCCGATCGCGCACATTTGCTGCTCGCCGCCGGAGGTGTAGCCGGCCTGCGAGTTGCGCCGCTCCTTCAGGCGCGGGAAGTAGTGGTACACCTTGTCCAGCGCATCCTTCAGCTCGCCGCGCGACAGGCGGCGCGTGTAGGCGCCGGTCAACAGGTTTTCCTCGACCGTGAGGTGGCCGAAGCAGTGCCTGCCTTCCATCACCTGCGACAGGCCGCGCTTCACCAGTTCGTTGGGCGTGAGCTGGTCGACGCGCTCGCCCTTGAACTCGACGCTGCCCTTGGTGACGTCGCCGCGCTCGCCGCGCAACAGCGTCGAGATCGACTTCATCGTGGTCGACTTGCCGGCGCCGTTGGCGCCCAGGAGCGCGACGATCTTCCCTTGCGGGACTTGCAGCGAGACGCCTTTCAACACCAGGATCACGTGGTCGTAGATGACCTCGATGTTGTTGACCGAGAGGTAGGGGCGTCCGGCGTCGGCCGGCGTAGCGTTCGTTACGGGTGCAATGCTCATGTCAGTGATCCGGAGCGATTTGTAGATCCCTCTCCCGTCTCGGGAGAGGGGCAGCGTCGAAGTGATCAGCTGGCGCAGGCCGGCTTGATGTTCTTCTCCGTCGCATACTTGGCCGACGATTCCTCCAGCAGCCTGCGCGTCAGTGCCTTGTCGCCGGTGACCCAGTTAGGCGTGATCGGCACCCACTTGCTGCCGGTCCATTGCTGCACCTTCACCGCGCCCGAGCCTTCGTGGTCGTCGCACGAAGTCTTCACCGGCGGGAACATGCCGAGCGCGCCGAGCGCCTTCTGGCGCGCCTCGTTGACATCAAGGTTTTCGAAGCCCCAGCGCACCTGCTCGCCGCTCATTACCTTGCCCTTGCCGAATTTTTCCTGCGCCTTGCGGATCGCTTCCGTCCACAGGATCGCCGCCGTCACGCCGCGCATGTGGTAGACCGATCCGATGCGGCCCTTGTCGTCCAGGTTACCCTTGCCGGCGTCATAGACTTTCTTGCGGATGTCGTCGAGCACCGGATAGTTGCCGGGAGTGTTGAAGGTCATCGTGGTGTAGCCCTTGGCCGCATCGCCGGCCGGGACTGTGTCTTCCTCCGAGCCGGCCCACCATACGCCAAGGATTTTCTCGCGCGGGAAGCCGTTGCGCTGAGCGGTCTTGATCGCTACCGCGTTCATCACGCCCCAGCCCCACAGGATCACGTAATCCGGCTTGGCCTGGCGGATCTGCAGCCATTGCGACTGCTGCTCGTTGCCCGGATGCGCAACCGGGATCTTGATCAGCTCGAAGCCGTATTTCTGCGCTTCCGCGTCCAGCACCGGCATAGGCTCCTTGCCGAAGGCCGAGTCGTGGTACAGGTGCACGATCTTCTTGCCCTTGAGCTTTTCGGCGCCGCCGTTCAGGCTGCCGAGGTAGGCGACCATCGCCGCCGCCTGGTTCCAGTAGCTGGTAATGAGCGGGAAGACGTACGGGAACACCTTGCCGTTGGCTGCATCGGAGCGGCCATAGCCAAGCATCGTCATCGGAATCTTGTCGGTCGCGACGCGGTCGAGGATGCCGTAGGCGATACCGGTCGACAGCGGGTCCACCAGCGCCGCGCCGCCGTTTTTGGATTTCATGCGCTCGTAGCATTCGACGCCGCGCGACGCGTTGTACTCCGTCTCGCATTCTTCCCACTTGATCTTCACACCGTTGATGCCGCCGTTGGCGTTGACCAGGTTGAAGTAATCGATGGCGCCGCCATAGAATCCGGAACCGCCCGCCGCATAGGGGCCGACACGGTAGGACGGAAGCGGGATGTACTGCTCTTGCGCCGCCGCGGCGCCGATGCTGCCGGCCAGGGCTGCGCCCAGCAGAATTGATTTGATCAACTTCATGTGCTCCTCCTTGTTATAGACAGCAATGAGACGGTGAAACCAAAGCATGTTTTTTAGTGCGGGAACGGCCACAGGCGCAGCTTTTCCTTGGCGATCTGCCACAGGCGTGCTAGGCCGTGCGGCTCGACGATCAGGAAGAAGATGATCAGCGCGCCGAACACCATCAGTTCCAGGTTCGAGGCGACCGAGGTCGGCAGCGCCAGCGAATGCGCGATGATGTTGAGAAAAATCGGCAGCAGCACGATGAAGGCCGACCCGAAGAAGGCGCCGATGACCGAGCCAACGCCGCCGATGATGATCATGAACAGGATGCGGAAGGACAGATCCAGGCTGTACGCTTCCGGCTCCACCGTCCCCAGGTAGGCGAAGGCGTACAGGGCGCCGGCCACGCCGCAATAGAACGAGCTGACCGCGAATGCCAAGAGCTTGGTGCGCATCAGGCGGAAACCGATCACTTCGGCCGCGACGTCCATGTCGCGCACCGCCATCCAGGAGCGGCCGACATTGGTGCGGATCATGTTCTTGAGCAGCACCGCCATCACGCACACGATGCATAGCGTGAGCAGGTACTTGCTGGCCGGTGTGTCGAATTCATAACCGAGGATCACGATTTTTTGCGCGGTGATCACGCCCGACGAGCTGTTATTGGTGAACCAGCCGATCTTGGTCAGGCACCACACCACGAAGAACTGCGTCGCCAGCGTGGCGGCGGCGAGGTAAAAGCCGCGGATGCGCAACGAAGGCAGGCCGAACACGATGCCGACCATGGCCGCGCACAAGCCGCCGAGCACGAAAGCGAGCAGCACCGGTATGCCGGGTATGCGCAGCATGAAGTTGTACGACGCGAACGCGCCGACCGCCATGAACGCGGCGGTCCCGAGCGACAGCTGCCCCGCGTAGCCGGTCAGGATGTTCAGCCCGAGCGCGGCCAGCGCGAAGATCAGGAACGGGATCAGCACCGCCGAGAATAGGTAGGGCGAGGCGACGAGCGGCACCCCCAGGAAGGCGATCGCCAGCACGAGCGCGATGCCCACGCGGTCCTGGCGGATGGGGAAGATCTGGCTGTCTGCCTGGTAGGTGATTTTGAATTGGCCTGCTTCACGGTAGAACATGTTTTATTCCCGATTCGTTGAAACGTTATGCCTGGAATGCGCTTGCGATTCCGGCTAGATTCGTCGGATGATCTTTTCGCCAAACAGCCCCTCTGGGCGCACCAGCAAGAACAGCAGCGCCAGCACATACGGGAACCAGCCCTCGATGCCGCCGCCCACCATCGGGCCGATATAGACCTCGGCCAGTTTCTCGGAAGCACCGATGATCAGTCCACCGATGATCGCGCCTGGCACCGAGGTGAAGCCACCGAGGATCAGCACCGGCAGCGCCTTCAGGGCGACGAAGGTGAGCGCGAACTGCACGCCGTTGCGCGCGCCCCACAGCATGCCCGCCACCAGCGCGACGAAGCCGGCCACCGCCCACACGATGCCCCAGATCTGCTGCAGGGGAATGCCCACCGCCAGCGCCGCCTGGTGATCGTCGGCCACCGCGCGCAGCGCGCGTCCGATCTTGGTCTTGGAGAAGAACAGCGCCAGTGCCGTCACCAGCACCGCGCAGATGCCGGCTGATGTCACATCGAACTGCGACACCGCGATGTTGAACCGGTCGAGCAGGAACTGCAGCGGCACGTCCTCGATGCCGATATCCAGCCGGCGCACTTCCGAACCCCAGATCAGCTGCGCCAATCCTTCGATGAAGAAAGTCAGGCCGATGGTCGCCATGAACAGCGTGATTTCCGGCTGGTTTACCAGCGGGCGCAGCACGATCTTTTCGGTGGCCAGGCCCAAGAGCACCATCGCCGCCATCGTCAGCGGCACCGCGATCCATAAGGAGACGCCGAACTTGGCGACGATGCCCACGCAGGTCGACGCCGCGAAGAACACCATCGCGCCCTGCGCGAAGTTGAACACGCCGGAGGCCTTGTAGATGAGCACGAAGCCGAGCGCGACCAGCGCGTACATCACGCCGGCCAAAAGGCCGCCGATGAAGACTTCGAAGAAGAAGCTGATGTCCATTTCGTATCCCTGTTATTCGTTGCTTCGGACTGCTCCCTTCTCCCGTCCACGGGAGAAGGCGGGTGCGTCAATGCGCCACGCCCAGGTAGGCATTGATCACTTCCTGGTTGTTGCGCACCTCGTCGGGCGTGCCGTCGCCAATCTTCTTGCCGTAGTCGAGCACGACGACGCGGTCCGAGATATCCATTACCACCCCCATGTCATGCTCGATGAGCACGATGGTGGTGCCGAACTGGTCGTTGACGTCGAGGATGAAGCGGCACATGTCCTGCTTTTCCTCCACGTTCATGCCGGCCATCGGTTCGTCCAGCAAGAGGATTTCCGGCTCCGCCGCCAGCGCACGCCCGAGTTCGACGCGCTTTTGCAGGCCATAGGGCAGGCGGGACACCGGCGTCTTGCGGATGGCCTGGATTTCGAGGAAGTCGATGATCTCTTCCACCTTCTTGCGGTGTGCGATTTCTTCCTTCTGCGCCGGGCCCCAGTACAGCGCCTGCAGCAGGAAATTGGTCTGCATCTTCAGGTTGCGGCCGGTCATGATGTTGTCGAGTACCGACATGCCCTTGAACAGCGCGATGTTCTGGAAGGTGCGCGCAATGCCGCTTTTCGCCGCCGCATAGGTGTCCATGCCGCGCCGTTGCTGGCCGCGATAGATGATTTCGCCTTCCTGCGGGCGATAGACGCCGTTGATCACGTTAAGCATCGAGCTCTTGCCCGCGCCGTTGGGGCCGATGATGGCGCGGATCTCGTGCTCGCGCACGTTGAAGGAGATGTCGGTGAGCGCCTTGACCCCGCCGAACGACAGGCAGATGTTGCGCAGGTCGAGGATCACCTCGCCGATGTTGCGGTTGCCATGCATGTCAGGCCGCCTTCTTCAGGGTGGAATAGGTCTTCACGTCGACGATGCGCAGGTCGGCCGCGACCTTGCCCTGGCGGCCATCCTCGAACTTCACCTGCGTCTCGATGTATTGCGAGATGCGGCCGGAATACAGCGCATCGATCAACACCTTGTACTTGTCGGCGACGAAGCGCCGGCGCACCTTGCGGGTGCGGGTCAGTTCGTCGTCGTCCGGGTCGAGCTCCTTGTGCAGCACCAGGAAGCGGTGGATCTGGGTGCCGGCCATCAGCGCTTCGCCGGCGAGATCGGTATTGACCTTTTCCACGCATTCGGCGATCAGCTCGTAGGTTTCGTGCTTGCCGGCCAGGTCCGTATAGCCGGAGTAGGCGATGCCGCGCCGCTCGGCCCAGTTGCCGACCGCTTCCATGTCGATATTGATGAACGCGCACACGCGGTCGCGCTCGTGGCCGAAGGCGACAGCTTCCTTGATGAAGGGGAAGAACTTCAGCTTGTTCTCGATATAGTTCGGCGCGAACATTTCGCCGCTGGTCATCTTGCCGACATCCGCCGCGCGGTCGATGATCTTCAGGTGGCCTTCCTCGTCGAAGATGCCGGCGTCGCCGGTATGGAAGTAGCCGTGTTCGTCGATCACCTCCGCGGTCGCATCCGGACGCTTGTAGTATTCCTTCAGCATCGCCGGAGATTTCACCAGCACCTCGCCGTTGGGCGCGAGTTTCACCTCCACGCCCGGCGCCGGCAGACCGACGCTGTCGAACTTGATGTGACCGTCCGGCTGCATGCACACATAGGCGCAGGTTTCGGTCGAGCCGTAGAACTGCTTGAGATTGAGGCCGATCGAGCGGTAGAAACGGAACAGGTCCGGTCCGATCGCCGCGCCCGCCGTATAGGCCACGCGCACGCGCGACAGGCCGAGCACGTTCTTCAGCGGGCCGTACACCAGCAGGTTGCCGATCGCGTAACGGATGCGGTCCGCCGTCCCCACCGGCTTGCCGTCGAGGATGTCGGCGCCGACGCGGCGGGCGACTTCCATGAAGTGGTGGAACATCTTGCGCTTGATGGCGCCGGCGTCTTCCATGCGGATCATGACCGTCGTCAGCATGTTCTCGAACACGCGCGGCGGCGCGAAGTAATAGGTCGGTCCGATCTCGCGCAGGTCGGTCAGCACCGTGTCGCCGGATTCCGGACAGTTGATGGTGCAACCCGCGACCAGCGCCTGTGCGTACGAGAACAGATGATCGCCGACCCATGCCATCGGCAGATAGGAAAGGATGTTCTCCTGATCGGTCAGCTTGTCGAACGAGACGCCGCCGGTGGCCGCTGCCATGAACGAGCCATGGGTCTGGCACACGCCCTTGGGCTTGCCGGTAGTGCCGGAGGTGTACAGCATCACCGCCACGTCGTCCGTGCGGCCGGCATCGACTTCGTTCATGAAGAAGCCCGGCCGCTCGGCGTCGAAGGCGCGTCCAAGCTGCTGCACCTGATCGTACGACGCCAGTTCCGGCTGCTTGTAATGGCGCATGCCGCGTGGATCGTCGTAGATGATGTGCGAGACGCGCTGCAAGTTCTGCTTGATTTCGAACAGCTTGTCGACCTGCTCCTGGTCTTCCACCACCGCGAAGTCGATTTCGGCATCGTCCAGTACATAGGCCATGTCGGCCGCCGGCGCATCCTGATATAGCGGCACGGCCACGCCGCCCAGCGCCTGCGCGGCGGCCATCGCCCAATACAAGCGGGGGCGGTTGTCGCCGATGATCGCCAGGTTCATGCCGCGCTTGAAGCCCATCGCCGCCAATCCGCAGGCCAGGGCACGCACTTCATCGGCGACTTGCCCCCAGTTCCAGGTTTGCCAGATGCCGAGGTCTTTCTCGCGGAAGGCCGGGTGGCCGGGGCGCGTACGCGCATGCTGCAGCAGCATGCGCGGAAACGTCGATTGGCCCGCGCTATCGATATGTTCTGCCATCGTTCCACTCTCTCTTAACAAGGTACAACCGTCGTCAAGGGGCGGAGCAGACTAAGCCAGGGACGGTGCCGCAGGTGTATGCGCGGCACACGGATCGGCTTACAATGTCTCCGTAGTTCTTTTTTGTTTGTCAGCATGCTAGGCAGTTTTACTCTGCCTTGCTGTCATCTGGCTGACAATCTCCCTGAATCCGTGATTTTCATTGACGCGTTGCACAATGACCCGACCAAAAACCTCCCTGAGCGAGCTGCTGCGCAAGACAATCTGGGCCAGGCAGCTCACGGCGGAGCAGATGGCGCGCGTGGAGGCGGACACGGTCGAGCAGTGCGTGCCGAAGGGGGGCTACATCTGCCGCAAGGGCGAGCAGGTCGATGCATGGATCGGCGTGATCGACGGCTTGGTCAAGATGAACAACCTTTCTCCGGAAGGGAAGTCGGTCACCTTCACCGGCGTACCGGCCGGCGGCTGGTTCGGTGAAGGCACCCTCCTGAAGCAGGAGACGCGCAAGTACGACGTGGTGGCGCTGCGCGACTCGCGCATCGCGCGCATGCCGGCCAAGACCTTCATGTGGCTGCTCGATACCAGCCTGCCGTTCAACAAATTCCTCTTGATGCAGCTCAATGAGCGCCTCGGCCAGTTCATCGGCATGGTCGAGTTCGACCGCCTGCTCGATGTCGACGCGCGCGTGGCGCGCTGCCTGGCGGCGCTGTTCAATACCCATCTCTATCCGGGCACCGACACGCTGCTGCAGATTTCCCAGGAAGAGATCGGCTTCTTGTCCGGCGCGTCGCGCCAGCGCGCCAACCAGGCGCTGCAGGTGCTGGAGCGCGCCGGCCTGCTGAAGGTGGATTACGGCGGCATCCAGATCCTCGACCTGGACGGCCTGCGCCGTTTCAGCAATTGATGCGGCCGCGGCCGATGAATAACCTTGCGTGGTGAATCGATAGTGCTTCTGCAAAATCTGTTGTCCGACCTGCCGTCCCGTACATCCCTGACCGCATTCTGGTCCGGCGAAGTGGTGGCGACCAATCTCTTGGTGTTCTTCAGCCTGTTCGGCGCGCTGCTGCTGGGGCTCATCGTCGGCTACGAGCGCGCCTATCACGGCCGCGCCGCCGGCATGCGCACCTACGGCCTGGTGTGCATGGCGTCGGCCGCGCTGACCGTGATGTCAGGCTACTCGGCCGACTGGTACGGCGGGCAAGTCATGATCAGCGCGGGCGCCGACCCGACCCGCGTCATCCAGGGCATCGTCACCGGCATCGGCTTTCTCGGCGCCGGCGTGATCATGAAGGAAGGCTTCAACATCAGCGGCCTGACCACCGCCGCCTCGATCTGGGCCGCGTCGGTGATCGGCGTGCTTGTCGGCGTCGGCTTCTACCTGTCGGCGATGCTGCTGGCCCTGCTGGCGGCCGCGTGCATGATCGGCGTGCCGAAGCTGTCGAGCCGGCTGCCGTCGCGCCAGGCGATCGCCATCGTGCTGCGCTTCAAGGAGGGCGCCTCGCCGACCGAGGAACGGCTGCGCGAAGCAGCCCTCAAGCGCGGCTATGAAATCGCCGGCGGCTCGATCTCGATTTCGGCGCACCATGGCAAGCTCGAATGGCATTTCGTGGCCGTGGCATTGAACAAGAACAGCGGCGCGCCGATTTCCGAACTGGCGCGCGAGCTCAGTGAAGTGGATGGGGTGGAAGGGTTTAACTTGTCGCACGCGCGCAATTAGCGCGGATTGCTAGGCCCGTATTCGAAGATAGACTCCCTGCTCCGGCCTCCCGCTTCGCGAAATCCTGCCTTCGCCTCGCGAGCGGGAGAGGGGAATAACCGTCACCCTGCCAGGCCGATGCCGGTCTGCTCGTCGCGCGTGCCGCGCACGCTGCCGGCAAAGCGCTGGAACAGCAGGTCGACGACCTTGTTGTTGAAGGCCGGGATATCGTCCGGCTTGCGACTGGTGACCAGGTTGCCGTCGACCACCACTTCCTGATCGATCCAGTTGCCGCCGGCATTGCGGATATCGTCCTGCAGCGTCGGCCAGCTCGTCATGGTGCGGCCTTCGACGAGGCGCGCCGAGACCAGCAGCCAGCCGCCATGGCAGATGGCGGCGATCGGCTTGCCGTCGTCATCCATTTGCTGCACGAAGCGTTGTGCTTCGGGAATGATGCGGATGTGATCGCCATTCATCACGCCGCCCGGCAGCACCACGCCGTCGAAATCCTTCGGGTCGGCTTCACTGAACGTCAGGTCGACGTCGAACTGGTCGCCCTTGGTGTCGTGATGAAAGCCCTGGATCTTGCCGTGTTTTTCGGAAATCACCTTGGTCGATGCGCCTTGCTGCAGCAGCGCATCGCGCGGGCCGGTGAATTCCACCTGTTCGAAACCGTCGGTGACGAGAATCGCGATATTCATGCCATTGAGTGTGGTATCCATGCTTGTCTTTCCAAAAAAGAGGACCGCCATCGGGGTTTGCTTGGACTTGGCTGAATGGCATTAAGTTCTGCGGGCCTGGCCGACGCAGGGCTGGCCGGGCTTGCCGATTCGACAGACAGGCATGCCGGAATTACAATGGCCGCATCGCGCCGGCCGGCGCTTGCCCACGACTTCCCATTCATGACACCCAGTACCAGCCAGATCACCGGACTCGTCCTCGCCGGCGGGCGTGGCTCGCGTATGGGCGGCGTGGACAAGGGCTTGCAACCCTTGAACGGCAAGCCGATGGTCAAGCACGTCATCGACCGCCTGTCACCCCAGGTAGGGACAGTGATGATCAACGCCAACCAGAATTTGGCACACTATCAGTCGTTCGGCCTGCCGCTGCAGGCGGACCACTTGTCCGGATTCGCCGGCCCGCTCGCCGGGCTGCAGGCCGGGCTGATGCATTGCGCCACCGGATACATGGTGACGGCGCCCTGCGATTCGCCGTTCCTGCCGGCCGACCTGGTGGCGCGCCTGGGGGATGCACTGGCCGCGCAGGATGCCGAACTGGCCGTGGCCGCTACCGGCGAAAACGGCGCGCGCCGGCTGCACCCGGTGTTTTGCCTGATGTGCGTGTCGGTCTTGCCCAGCCTGACAGCCTACCTGCAAGACGGCGGGCGCAAGTTCGAGACCTGGTGCCGCTCGCACCGGCTTGCCGAAGTCCCTTTCCCCGATGAGGCCGCCTTCCGCAACATCAATACCGTGGAAGAGTTGCGCCGCTTTGAATATCCATGAACAGCCTATCCCACCTCGCCAGCCTCGTATCCGGCTACGATCCGGACGCCTTGCCGGTCGCGCAAGCGCAACACCTCATCGGCCAGTTCGTCACGCCCGTGACGGCGGTCGAAAAACTGGCCCTGCGCAGCGCGCTCGACCGCGTGCTGGCCGACGACCTGGTCTCACCGATCGACGTGCCGCCGCACGACAATTCGGCGATGGACGGCTACGCCTTGCGCGGCGCCGACCTGCACGCGACGCAGCCGGTGACACTGACGGTCGCCGCCACCGTGCTGGCCGGCGGCGGCTTTCAGGGCACGCTCGGCGCCGGCGAATGCGTGCGCATCATGACCGGCGCGCCCATGCCTGCCGGCTGCGACACGGTGGTGCCGCAGGAATTGACGCAGGATGCATCGGAGACGGCCGTGACGATTCCGCCCGGCGCGGTCAAGCCCGGCGACAACCGCCGCCGGCAAGGCGAAGATCTGCAAGCCGGCAAGCCCGCGCTGCGGGCGGGAAAAATCCTGCGCCCGGCCGATCTCGGCCTGATCGCCTCGCTCGGCATCGCCGAAGTGCCGGTCTACCGGCGGCTGCGCGTGGCCTTCTTTTCCACCGGCGACGAATTGCGTTCCATCGGCGAGCCGCTCGATCCCGGCTGCATCTACGACAGCAACCGCTACACCCTGTACGGCATGCTGGCGCGGCTCGGCTGCGAGGTGATCGACATGGGCGTGGTCAAGGATGAGCCGGCGGCGCTGGAAGCGGCGTTTCGCAGCGCCTGCGAAAACGCCGATGCCGTCATCACTTCCGGCGGCGTGTCGGTCGGCGATGCCGACTACACCAAGCAGATGATGGCGACACTGGGCGAAGTGGCATTCTGGAAAATCGCCATCCGCCCGGGACGCCCGATGGCCTTCGGGCGCATCGCGTCCAACGGCCGGAGCGCCTACCTGTTCGGCTTGCCCGGCAATCCGGTGGCGGTGATGGTGGCGTTCTATTTCTTTGCGCGCGACGCGCTGCTGCGCATGATGGGCGCGTACGCCGAGCCGCTGCCGCGCCTGCAGGCCGTATCGCAGGCGCCGATCCGCAAGAAGCCGGGCCGCACCGAATACCAGCGCGGCATGTTGTCGGCCGGGGCGGACGGCCGCGCGACGGTACGCATTACCGGCTCGCAAGGCTCGGGCATCCTGCGCTCGATGTCGGAAGCCAACTGCATGGTGGTGCTGCATCACGAGCAGGGCACGGTCAATGCGGGCGATCTGGTCGAGGTGGTGCCGTTCGATGGCCTGCTCTGATCCTGCCTGCTTCGGCAAGCGGCAAGGGCGGCGATGGGCCGCCCTTTTTCTTTTCCGGCATCAATCTTTTGTATCACTTTTGATTCATTAAAGGTCTTTGCTATCGGAACAGCCCACCGGCCGTTCGTGTCAAACAGGACGATATCGGGATGAGTTCGCGGGATGAATTCAAGAGGATTTGCCGCCGTTGACGTCATGCCCGGCCTCAGAACCTGGACGAGAACGAGAATGATCAAGACGGAACAGCAGCAATTCCTCGAAGTCGCGCTTGAAAGCGACAGTGCCATGGCAATGGAAGAAATCAAGGCCACTCCCAGCAAGTTTCCGGCGTTGCCGGCGGATGCGATGATCATCATTCCCTTACGCTACACGGTGCTGTTTCCAGGCATGATCGTGCCCATCAATGTCGGCCGCGAAAGCTCGATCGCGGCAGCGCAGGAGGCGGTGCGCGCCGAACGGCCGGTCGGGCTGCTGCTGCAGCACGATTCCGAGATCGAGGCGCCCACGCCCGAACAGATCCACCCGGTCGGCACCTGCGCCAACATCCTGCGCTACCTGACGTCGCAGGATAGCGGCCACTATATCGTGTGCCAGGGCGAGCGGCGCATCCGCGCGCTGGAATTCCTGGAGGGCTATCCGTTTCACGTGGCGCGCGTCGAGTTCCTGGAAGACGAGAACGAGCAGGGCCACGATATCCAGGCCCGCCTGCTGCAGCTCAGGCAGTGCGCCGCCGAGATCATCGACCTCTTGCCGCAGGCCCCGGCCGAACTGGTGACGGCAACCCAGAACATCAGCTCGGCGGCGGCGCTGGCCGACTTCGTCACCGGCCTGATGGATTTGCCGCTGCAGCAAAAGCAGGAGGTGCTGGAAACCCGCAACCTGCAGCAGCGGCTCGACAAGGTGCTGCAATTTTTGTCCGACCGCATCGAGGTATTGAAGCTGTCGCATGAAATCAACGAGCAGACCAAGGAGCGCATGGATGACCGCCAGCGCGAATTCCTGCTGCGCGAACAGTTGAAGACGATCCAGAAGGAGCTCGGCGAAGCCTCCGACGCCACGGCCGACGTCGAAACGCTCAAGGCCGCGCTACTCAAGGCAGGCATGCCGCCCGAGGTCGAGGCGCACGCGCGCAAGGAACTGCAGCGGCTGGAACGCATGCAGGAAGCGGCCGCCGAATATTCGATGCTGTGCACCTATCTCGAATGGATGAGCGAGCTGCCGTGGTCGGCCATGAGCGAGGAACACATCGACATCGGGCAGGCGCGGCGCATCCTCGACGAAGACCATTTCGGCCTGGACAAGGTCAAGCGCCGCATCCTCGAACACTTGGCGGTGCGCAAGCTCAATCCGGCCGGCAATAGCCCGATCCTGTGCTTCGCCGGCCCGCCCGGCGTGGGCAAGACTTCGCTCGGCCAGAGCGTGGCGCGCGCCACCGGCCGCAAGTTCGCGCGCGTTTCTCTGGGCGGCGTGCATGACGAAGCGGAAATCCGCGGTCACCGCCGCACCTATGTCGGTGCCTTGCCCGGCAATATCATCCAGGCACTGCGCAAGGCCGGCACCCGCAATTGCGTCATGATGCTCGACGAACTGGACAAGCTCGGCGCCGGCGTGCACGGCGACCCGGCGGCGGCGCTGTTGGAGGTGCTCGATCCCGAGCAGAATGCGCATTTCCGCGACAACTATCTCGGCCAGCCATTCGACTTGTCCAAGGTCATGTTCATCGGCACGGCCAACATGCTCGACACTATCCCCGCGCCTTTGCTCGATCGCATGGAAGTCATTCGCCTGCCCGGCTACACTGCGCAGGAAAAGGCGCAGATCGCGCGCCGCTACCTGGTGCCGCGGCTACGCGAAGCGGATGGGATGACCGAGCAGCAATGCCGCATCGACGATGCGGCCATCGACACCATCATCCGCGATTACACGCGCGAAGCCGGCGTGCGCAACCTCGAACGCGAGATCGGCAACGCCTTCCGGCATGTCGCCATGCGCATCGCCGAGGGGTCCGTGCAGCAGATGCATCTCGGCGCGGACGATCTGGCGGAAATTCTCGGACCGAAGACGTTCGAGAGCGAGCTGGCGCTGCATGCCAGCCTGCCTGGCGTAGCCACCGGCCTGGCGTGGACGCCGGCCGGCGGCGACATCCTGTTCATCGAGGCGACCATGACGCCGGGCAAGGGCAAGCTGATCCTGACCGGCAAGCTGGGCGACATCATGAAGGAAAGCGCGCAGGCCGCGCACACGCTGGTCAAGGCGCATTGTGCAGAACTCGGCGTGGATGCCGCTGTCTTCGACAGCAGCGACATCCATGTGCACGTGCCGGCCGGCGCCATGCCCAAGGACGGCCCCAGCGCCGGCGTGGCGATCTATGTCGCGCTGTGCTCGCTGCTGACGCGCCGTCCGGTGGGCAACGATTGCGCGATGACCGGCGAGATCAGCCTGCGCGGGCTGGTGCTGCCGGTCGGCGGCATCAAGGAAAAGGTGCTGGCGGCGCTGCAGGCCGGCATCAAGCGCGTGCTGCTGCCGGCGCGTAACAGGAAGGAACTGGACGACATTCCGCAAGAGGCACGCCGCGCGCTGCAATTCGTCTGGCTGGAAACGGTCGACGACGCGTTGCGCGAGGCGGTCGGCTTACCCATCCACCACTGAACGGAGACTGGCATGAACAGAGCACTCGACATCTTCAGGCAAGCCTTGTGGCAACTGGCCGAGGAAGAGCCGCGCAGGCCGCCGGCGCCGTTCAGTCCACCCGGTCCATGGAATGCGATGTTCACCTTCCGTTATTCCTGCACCGAAATCTCGGCCCAGGGTGGCGAGGCGCATGTGAAGCGGCGCGAAACGCGCTTCGAGGAAGGCAGGTTCGTCACCGAAGAGTGCGAATGCACCGTTCACCGAGAAGCCTACGACCGCATGGTCGATCAGGCCCAGCAGGTTTTCATCGAGCAGATGAACCAGGCGATGCGGATGTTTTATCTGCCGTTCGCGCCGCGCGGGCGCCACGATGAATAGGCGATGAAGACGTGACGCGCCGCTGCGCCACGCCGGGTGGCGCCGGCCATGCGCGAGCTAGCGCGCCGCCAGCGTCCTGTTCTTTTCCTCCAGCGTGCGGATCAGGCCGTCGATGCCGCCACGGCCGATTTCGGCGGTGAAGCTGTCCTTGTAGGTCTGGATCATCCAGACGCCGAGCACGTTGACGTCGTATACCTTCCAGCCGTCGGGCGACTTGTAGAGGTGATAGCCGACCTGCACCGGTTCGGCGCCGCGCTTGGGCTGCACCCGGAAGCGCACCACCACGTCGGTGGCGTCGGGCGCGGCGCGCAGCGGCTCGTAGTCCAGCTTCTGGTCGCCGACCTGCGACAGCGCGCCGGCATAGGTGTGCATCAGCAGCGAGCGGAACGCGTCGATCAGCTGCTGCTGCTGTTGCGGCGTGGCGGCGCGCCAGTGCCGGCCGACCGCCAGCGCGGTGGCGCGTCGCATGTCCAGGTACGGCAGGATCTTGGATTCGACGACTTCCTGGATGCGCTCCTGGTTGCCGGACTTGATTTCTCTGTCGTGCCGCACGATGGACATCACTTCGGCGGTGACGCGCTTGACCATCTCGTCCGGTGCTTCCTGCGCCGGCTCGGCGGCGGCGAAGGACAGGGCGGCCAGCGACCAGCCGGCGAGCGCGAGGAACAGGCGGAATAGTTGCATCGTCGTCTTTCTGAATGGAATTTCGTTAGAGGGGATGCCGCCGCGCCGGTTCACTCGCGCGTGAAAATGGCCCAAGACAGCCTGCGCCGTCACTGCGGCATCATCGTTGCGTGGTCGCCAGTTTCAGTGCCAGTGCCGCGAACACCGTGCCGGCCATCCGGTTCATGACGCGCTCGGCTTGCTGCGAGCGGCTCAGGCGCTGTCCGATCAGGCCGGCCAGCAGGGCGATGGCGCCGAACACCAAGAGGGTCGACACGATGAACAAGCCGCCCAGTTGCACCATCTGGCCGCTCAGCGAACCGCGCGCCGGATCGGCGAATTGCGGCAGGAAGGCCAGGAAGAAGATCGACACCTTCGGATTGGTGATGTTCATGATGATGCCGCGGCGATAGAGCTGCCCGGGGCTGGCACTGCTGCCTTTCCCCATTGCAATACCGGAAGACGAGGCGCGGAACGCCTGCCACGCGAGGTAGAGCAGGTAGGCCGCGCCGGCCAGCTTCAACACGGTGAAGGCCAGCGCCGACGCCTGGAAGATGGCGGCCACGCCGAGCGACACCGCCAGCGTATGGACGATCAGCCCGGTGCACAGGCCCAGCGTGACGAGGATGCCGGCCAGCCGCCCGCGCAGCGCCGACTGGGTGAGCACGAAAATATTGTCGGGGCCGGGCGTCATTGCCAGCAGGACCGATGTGGCGAAGAAAGCGAGTGCGGTTGCGAGCGGGATCATGGGTTTCCTGTCTAGAAGCAAGAGTGCATGCCGATTGTAACGCCGTCACCGCCGCGTTGATTGCGGCAGGGCAGATGGCATCTACTTGCCGAACAGTTTTTTGACCATTCCGCCCAGGCCCTGTGCGGCGCTGCCCACGCCGCGCGTGAGCCCTTCGATGCTGATGCCCAGCGTTTCCGCCACCGACGCGCCGATGCGCCGGGCAAAACTGTCGTTGAGCGAAAACTGTGGGTCGTTCAGGTTGCCGTCGAGGGTGAAGTGCAGCGCGATCCGGCCGTCGCGATTCTTCAGCGCCGCCACCACCGCCTGGCGCGGCACGCCCATGAAGGTGCCGAAGGCGCCATTGCCCGGCGCCAGTTCCAGCCCGGAGAGCGTCACCGTTCCCGGCGCATGCAGCCGGTTTTGGCGCACCGTCGATTGCAGCGCAAGATCGAGCGTGCCGCGCCTGACGCCGGTTTCCGACGCCTTGATCAGGTACGGCTGCAGCGCCACCAGGTCGACGCCGGAGAGCTTGGTCGCGATTTCGGAATTCTTGTCCGCCAGCTCGGCCCAGCCGCCGATCGACACCCGGCCGTCGCGCTGCACGCCCTTGACGGTGCCGTCCAGCGCCAGGCCAGGCTCGGCACGCGCAAGTCGTCGACGCGCACCTGCAACTGATCCAGCCGCGTCTTATGCGCAGGCTGGCGCACGCTGGCATCGAAAAATTCCAGCACGCCGTCGCGCAGTTCGATGCTGCCGATGGCGACTTCCGGCGCCGGCGATGACGCAGCAGCAGGCTGCGTGCCGTCCGCCCTCGGCTTTTCCAGCAGGCTGGGCAACAGGCGCACGCGGCCGTCGCGGGTGCGCCAGACCGACAGGTACGCATGGTCGACGGCGATGCGCGATACGCGCACCTTGGCCGAGAACAGGCCGGCCAGGTCGGGCGTGACCACCACGCGCTCGGCGCGCAGCGTATCCGGTGCCGGCCAGCCTTTGGGCGCGCGGATGCGCACGCCATGCGCCTCGATGGTCGACCAGCCGACCACGATCTGCCCCACTTCGCTGTCGGCGCCAAGCGCCTGCTCGACCTGGGTCTTGAGCGCCTTGGTCGCCATGTGCAGGCCGCCGGCCGCGGCAGCGCCGAGCACAATCAGCACCGCGCCCGAGACGAGCAGCGTGCGTTGCATGTTTCTTTTCATTGCTTCCCTCTATGCTTTTACCGCCGCAGCCGGAAGTCGACCCCGTCCGGCCGTCCCGGCAGGTCCAGCGTCGCGCGCGCCGGCGGCGACTGGCTGATCACGCGCCCGCGCCGGATCACGTAGCGGCGTGCGGCGCGCAGGCGGATCGCCTCGACCGCATCGCCCGCGTCCAGGATCACGAGGTCGGCATGGCAGCCCGGCGCCAGGCCGTAGCCCTCCAGCCCCAGAATGCGCGCCGGCGCTTGCGTCACCGCCAGGAAGCAAGCCTGCATCGCTTCCTGCGACGTCATCTGCGCCACGTGCAATCCCATGTGCGCGACTTCCAGCATGTCGCCCGAACCGAGGCTGTACCACGGGTCCATCACGCAGTCGTGGCCGAAGGCGACATCGATGCCGGCCGCCATCAGCTCCGGCACGCGCGTCATGCCGCGCCGCTTCGGGTAGCTGTCGTGCCGGCCCTGCAGCGTGATGTTGATGAGCGGGTTGGCGATGGCGGCTACGCCAGCCTCGCGCATGAGCGGCAAGAGCTTGCTCACGTAATAGTTGTCCATCGAGTGCATCGAAGTCAGGTGCGAGCCCGCCACGCGTCCCTGCAGGCCGAGCCGCTGCGCGTGATAGGCGAGCGTCTCGATGTGGCGCGAGGCCGGGTCGTCCGTTTCGTCGCAGTGCATGTCCACCCGCAGGCCCCGTTCGGCTGCGAATTCGCACAGCAGGCGCACCGATTCCGCGCCGTCGGCCATGGTGCGCTCGAAATGCGGGATGCCGCCGACCACCTCGACACCCAGCGCGATGGCGCGCTTGAGGTTGGCGAAGGCGGTCGGGCTGCGCAAGAGCCCGTCCTGCGGGAATGCCACCAGCTGCAGGTCGAGGTAGGCGGCGACTTGGCGCTTAACGTGCAGCAGCGCTTCCACCGCCAGCAGGCGGTCGTCGCATACGTCGACGTGGGTGCGGATCGCCAGCAGCCCGCGCGCCACCGCCCAGTCGCAATACTGCAACGCGCGCTCGACGAGCGCTTCCTGCGTCAGCTGCGGTTTCAGCTCGCCCCACAGCGCGATGCCTTCGAGCAGCGTGCCGGAGCGGTTCACGCGCGGCAGACCGTGGCTGAGCGTGGCATCCAGGTGAAAGTGGGCGTCGACGAAGGGCGGCGTGACGAGGTCGCCGGCCGCGTCGATTTCCCGTGCGCCGCGTGCGGCGAGGGCGGGGCCGAGCGCGGCGATGCGGCCCTGCGCAATGGCGATGTCGATGCCGCGCCGGCCGTCGGGCAGGGTCGCGTTGCGGACGAGCAGATCCATCGTCTTGTTCCTTTCAGCTGTGACGGTAGGGCGGCAGATGCGCGCCGCAATCCTTGCAGTATTGCGCGGATGCTTCGTGCCCTTCGCTCAGGCAGTTCGGGCAGGTGCGGGTGGTGACCACGCGCGTCAGGCGCTGGGTCGTCATCTCCGCGGTGACGATGCCGGTCGGGACTGCCAGCACGCCCCAGCCGAGCAGCATCATCAGCGAGGCGATCGCCTTGCCGATGTCGGAATGCGGCGTCATGTCGCCGTAGCCGACCGTGGTCATGGTCACGATCGCCCAGTACATCGACTTCGGAATGCTGGTGAAGCCGTTTTCCGGACCTTCGACCACGTACATCACCGTTCCCATCACCAGCACCACCATCAGCACCAGCGACAGGAACACCATGATCTTGCGGCTGCTGGCGCGCACAGCGTCGGTCAGCATCTGGTATTCCTGCACGTACAGGCTCAGCTTGAGGATCCGGAAGATGCGGATCAGGCGCAGGATGCGGATATCGAGCAGCAAGTGCACTTCAGGCACGAAGAACGCCAGGTAGGTGGGCAGCACCGACAGCAGATCGATGATGCCGAAAAAGCTCTTCGCGTAGCGCCAGGGGTTTTTCACGCATGCCATGCGCAACAGGTATTCGGCGGTAAACAGCAACGTGATGATCCATTCGAGCACGTCGAGCGCCGCGCCATGGCGCTGGCTGATCGCCTGCACGCTGTCGGCCATCACCACCACGATGCTGAACAGGATGGCCGAAATCAGCAGCAGGTCGAAGCGCCGCCCGGCCGGCGTGTCGGCTTCGAAGATGATGGAGTACAGGCGTAGCTGCCAGCCAGCGTCAGGCTTGCCGAAATTGGCTTGCGCGATCCGGGAAGGGGTTGTCTGCTTCTTCATGGTTGCGGATAGATCCTGTGTCGTTGCCTGGGGAACGCTCGCGTGGCGGTAGCGGCGCGCATCAATAAAACACGGCCAGCCAGATGGTGTCTTCGTGCTGCGCGGTCCATTCCACGCGGTGCCTTTCATGCGCCGGGATCGTCACATGGTCGCCTTCGGCCAGTCGTAACAGGCGGTCGCCCTGTTCGAAGCGCAGCGCCGCTTCGCCCTTGAGCACCATCACCCATTCCCGTTCGGGCTGGTCATACCAGAAGCCTGGGGGCGAGCGGTGGCCGCGCGAGACGATGCGCTCGATCCTGACGTCACCGGCGCCGGCCAGCCTGTTTGTGATCTCGGCAGGCAGTTGCGCCGGAATGTCGCGATATAAATTTCCGTATTCCATGTCGATTCCTGTCGGTAAACCGAATTTAATTCGAATTTGCGGGTAATGGAGAAATAAATTGCTGCCTGCTTGTCAATTCGAATGGAAGAACGCAAGAAAATTTGCCCGGAACTTCTCCATAATCCAAGTCCGTGAAACGTCAGATTCACGCAAGTACCCCGAGGCAATCGACAAAATCGGTCACCCGGGATCCATTCAAGTGAGGAAAACAATGTTAAACAAGATTATCAGCGGCATCGCCCTGTTGGGTCTGGCCGGCACCGTATCGGCACAGGAAGTCGTCGTCAAGATCGGCCACAGCGGTCCGCTGTCCGGCTCCCAGTCCTTCTCCGGCAAGGACAATGAAAACGGCGTGCGTCTGGCCATCGAAGAACTGAACGCCAAGCCGATCACCGTCGGCGGCAAGAAGGTCAAGTTCGAGCTGGTGTCGGAAGACGACCAGGGCGATCCGAAGTCCGGCGTGAACGCCGCACAGAAGCTGATCGACAGCGGTGTGAAATTCGTCGTCGGTCCGTACAACTCGGGCGTGACCATCCCCGCTTCGCGCGTGTACAACGAAGGCGGCGCCGTCGTCGCCACCGTGGCTTCGAACCCGAAGGTCACCGAGCAGGGCTACAAGAACCTGTACCGCATCAACGCCAGCGACTCTCAGCTGGGCGGCAAGATGGCGCTGTACGCCGCCAAGGAACTCAAGCTCAAGAACGTGGCCGTGATCGACGACCGCACCGCCTATGGCCAGGGCGTGGCCGAAGAGTTCAAGAAGCAAGCCAAGGCATCCGGCCTGAACGTGGTCGCGCATGAATTCACCACCGACAAGGCATCCGACTTCAGCACGATCCTGACCAGCCTGAAGGCGAAGAAAGTCGAAGCGATCTTCTTCGGCGGCTACGCGCCGCAAGCCGGCCCGATGGCACGCCAGATGAAGCAGCTCGGCGTGAATGCCAAGCTGCTCGGCGGCGACACCGTCTGCGTGGCGGAAACTGCCAAGCTCGGCGGTGATGCGGTGGGCGACAACGTGCTGTGCGCGCAGGGTGGCGCCATCCTCGACAAGGCCGCAGCCGGTCCCGAGTTCAAGGCCAAGTACAAGAAGCGCTTCAACCAGGATCCGGACGTGTATGCCGCATCCTTCTATGACGGCATGATGCTGTACGCGAACGCCATGAAGAGCTCGAACTCGACCGAGGCCGCCAAGGTCAGCGCCGAAATCGCGAAGACCTCGTACAAGGGCGTCGCCGGCACCTACGCATTCGATGCGAAGGGCAACATGAAGCAGTCTCCGGTCACGATCTTCAATTTCAAGAACGGCCAGCCGGCAGCATTGACCAGCTATTAATAACCAATAGCATTCATTCCGGAACGCATATGCGCTCCGGAATACCAAGGAGCGGCGCAAGCAATTGCGCCGCTTTTTTTTGCAGCACGATTGTTGGGGCACTTGCATAATTGATATGAATGACGTGAAAGCATTGTCGCTCCTGCTACACTATCCGGATACTCGCATCTGGCTCGCCAGCCTTATTTGATGCCGCTCGGATGCATTTTTGGAAAACCTCAGCAGCAGGCGCCGGTCACACTTCCACACCCCGGCGTTGCCTGCCGCGGCCGGTTCGCGCCGGGCGGCGGACATCAGTCAAGGAGAGTGAATGTCGGGCATGTTGTCCAACTGGTTTGCAGGCGGCGGCCTTGCCGCCCAGGGTGACGGCAGCTTGTGGTTGTCCTCGCTGCCGTGGATTTATCTTGTCTCCGACGCGGCCATTGCGGTTGCCTATTACGGCATTGCCGCCGCTCTGATCTACATCGCTTGCAAGCGGGAACGGCTGCGCTACAAGTGGATGTTCGTGCTGTTTTCCAGCTTCCTTTTCGCCTGCGGCAGTTCCTACCTGACCTCGGCGTTGAGCCCCTGGTATTCGGGCCTGTGGCTGGGCGCCGTCGCCCGGGTCGCTACCGTGGTCTCGTCCGCCGCCACTGCCGTGCTGCTGTGGTGGCTGATCCCGAGAATCCTGCGACTGCCGACGTCGGCGCAATTGCGCAATCTCGTCACCCAGTTGGAGCATGAAATTGCCGAACGCAGCCACGTGGAAGAAGCGCTGTGCCAGTCGCAGGAAACGCTGCGCGAACTGGCCGCATACCAGGAAAGAATCCGCGAAGACGAGCGCAAGCGCATTGCGCGCGAAATCCACGACGAACTCGGGCAGACCCTGCTCGCCTTGCGCTTGGAAGTATCAATGCTGCACGCGCGCGCCGGCGAACGGCATCCGCGGCTCAAGAAACGCGCCGAATTGGCGTTGGAATACATCGACGCCACGATGAAGTCGATCCGTACCATCATGAACAATCTGCGGCCGTCGGTGCTCGACCTTGGCGTGCAGGCAGCGATCGAGTGGCAGGTCAAACAGTTCGAGCAGCGCAACGGCATACCTTGCGAATTGTCCGTCGACGACGAGGGCCTGCAGCTGGACGATGAGCACGCCACTGCCGTCTTCCGCATCCTGCAGGAGTCGCTCACCAATATCGGCCGTCATTCGCGCGCCTCCATCGTGCGCATCGGCGTGCGCATCGAAGATGGCCTGCTCAGGATGGACATCGAGGACAACGGCGTCGGCATGTACCCCGGCGACCGGCGCAAGGCGCGCCGCTTCGGGCTGATCGGCATCCAGGAGCGTGCCAGCATGCTGGGCGGCGAGCTGACCATCGAAAGCACACCGGGGCAGGGCACGGTGCTGCACCTGAAGGTGCCGTTGGAAATGCTGCAGCCGGCGGTCGTCAACGCGTAGCAGGCAGCGCGTCTTACATTTTTCCTTGCTGCCGTTTGACCGGAAGGCAACATGCCTGCCTGGCGCGGCTTATGCATATATCGTGGCCGACCGGGACTTCCCCGTGAACTCAGGTGCGGCTCACCGTCGCACAGGCTGCGATGAAACAACACGCCATCACCGAAACTCCCGCACATGCCGCGCGCGCCGCACCGGCGGCTGCCCGCCAGGCTGGATTGCGCTATGTGAACGACGCGCGGCCCGGTATTACGCGCGAACCTGCCGGAAACGGGTTTCGCTATCGCGATACCGAGGGCCGCTTGATTCGCGATGAGGAAACGCTGACACGCATCAGGTCGCTTGCCATTCCCCCGGCCTGGACCGAGGTCTGGATTTCTCCTTGGGACAATGGCCATATCCAGGCAACCGGGCGCGATGCGCGGCGCCGCAAGCAGTATCGTTATCACCCGCGTTGGCGCAGCGTGCGCGATGAAGCGAAATACGAGCGCATGCTCAACTTCGGCCGGATCCTGCCCACCGTCCGCGCGCACGTTGACCAGGACTTGCGTTTGCCGGGGTTGCCGCGCGAAAAAGTATTGGCCACCATCGTCTATCTGCTGGAAGCGACCATGATGCGCATTGGGAACGAAGAATATGCGCGGCAGAACAAGTCGTTTGGCCTGACCACTCTGCGTGACCGCCATGTGCGTATCGACGGTGGCGAAGTTGCCTTCCAATTCCGCGGCAAGAGTGGTGTGCGTCACACGATTGCGGTCGATGACCCGCGCCTGGCGCGCATCGTGCGCCGCATGCGCGATTTGCCGGGGCAGGAATTGTTCCAGTACATCGACGACGAGGGCATGCAGCGTACAGTCGATTCGGCCGATGTCAACGATTACCTGCGCACGCTCACCGGCGAAGACTATACGGCCAAGGATTTCCGCACCTGGTCGGGCACGGTGCTGGCCGCGCTCGCGCTGCAGGAATATGAAAAATTCGATTCACAGGCGCAGGCCAAGAAAAATATCGTCCGCGCAATCGAAGCCGTCGCCGAAAAGCTTGGCAACACGCCCAGCATTTGCCGCAAGTGCTATGTGCATCCCGCCGTGATCGAATCCTATCTCGACGGCACCATGCTGCAGGCATTGCGGCAGCGAGCGCAGGAAAAACTACAAAACGAGTTGCATGCATTGCGCGCGGAAGAAGCGGCGGTTCTGGCCTTGCTGCAAGAGAGACTGCAGCAACAGGCTAACCCGCGCAGAAGTGCCATACCGCAGCATCACTGACGTTCATTGTTTCCACCGGGCGCGGAACGCACGTATCCGCAAATCATTTCCTACAGGCCGATGGCGCATCAATACAACACGTTGCGGGGCAACGCATCCCGCGCTTAACAACGATCAAGCCTGCCTGTGCGAATCGGTTGGAACATGAAGAATCAATTGGAGTGACGCGGTGTTGTCGCGGCGCTCCGTGATGCGTACTTGCCGCCCCAGCCATCGCAACTAATGACTGGTGGAATCCACATCATCCCTCGTGTCGCGCCGCCTGCGTGCAGCGATGCTATTGCCATGGAGAGAATGGATCGTGATGAATCAGCAAACGAGAACAACTTGCCTGCCGCGCATCACTGGCGCACGCGCATGCGATGCGCCGGAGGTGAACGCATGAGGCCGTCACATCTCAACATCAAACCGCTCGCCGCCGCGCTGCTCATGGCGGGCATGCTCTCGGCGTGCGGCGGCGGCAGCGATGGCAAGTCGACGACCTCCGGCACATCCACGGACACTGCGGGCGGTAGCCAGCAGAGCGGAAACACGAACGGCACTTCTTCGGGATCGAATGCTGATCCTTCCTCCGGCACGCCGTCCGGGGGCACCAATACAGGCGGTGCGTCGTCCACCCAGGCGACCGTCATGACATGCGACGACGGGGCGACATATCAATGCAGCGGTGCGCAGGTCGTCGCCGCCGGTGAAGTCGCATTGACCGATTTCGGCGTGCAGGCATACGGACGTTCGACCAGCGATCAGAAGGCCGACCGGGATCCGACCACGGCCACCGGGTTCGAACTGGCTTCGGGTGGCACGACCGAGGTGAGGCTCGGCCGTTCCAGCGACGGATCGGTCTCGCGCGTGGCGGTGCTGCTCGACCGCATCGGCATCAGTTGGGACGGCGTGAAGGATCGTCCGCGGATCATCGAAGGTTTCGATCCCACGCAAGGGGTGGTGACCTCGACGTCCGGCAAGCTCAAATTCGATAATCCATTGCCGCCGAGTTCGAACCTGAGCTACTACGATTTCGCCACGGCCGGGCGCAACGGCACCCAGGCGAACTATGCGTACAACCGCTATTTTCCGCGCAGCACGCCGGATCGCTGCCCGACCGGGTCATCGGCATGGTGCGGATCGAAGGAAACCGACGGCCCGCAAGTCGCGCCAGGCGATTGGCGCGGTGGAGGCAGCCGGCCCGACGCCATCAATGCGCTACGCTTTCATGAGGACGGTGATATCCATGCCGGCGACGCCACCAATGGCAGCTGGCTGGACGGGGGTAGCGGCTTCGGCGTGCCATTCCCGGGAAGTAAGGGATTTCGTACTTACACCGGCTTGAGCTATCAGTATGCGAATCTGGGGGCCTGGTTTACTCAGGATACGGTGCAGATCGCGGAATGGACGGGGCAGGCGGGAACCCTCGAACACAGCACCAACCGGCGCGGCGTCGTCGCCTTCGGCGCGCTGACCAATCCGGCCGTGATCCCGGCCATCGGCAGCGCCACCTATAGCGGCAGGGTGTACGGCCGCTACGCTTCCAGCAAGGATGCCGAGCCCACGGGATTCGAAGGCACGGCAACGGTGACTGTCGATTTCGCCAAACACCAGGCTAGCATCACGATCCAGCCCGACAGTGGCACCATTCCTGCCGGATTTACGGCCACCACGACATTCGGTACCGGGAGCGGCAACGCGCGCAATGCCATGTCGGGGAGCGTGGACAATGGCAAATTGACGGGTACCGTTACCGGCCGCTACTTCGGACCAGTCGTCTCAACGGGCTCCACTGCTCAGGGCCCGGCCGAAGCCGGCGGCGCTTTCGCATTGAAGAACGCGGCTGGCGAAGCCGTCCTCGGCGGCTTTATCGTCCGCAAGCAGTAGTCGGGATCGTTGCCGTTGCGGTTGCGCCTTCATCAGGGCGCGGCTGCAGCGCCAATCCTGCATTTGGTCAAGGCAAGAGGCGAGGAAGATGCAATAATGCAATATTTTCCGTCCCAGCCAAATGGAGTTCCCCATGATTCTCGAGCTCGCCGATATTCGTATCCAACCCGGCAAACAAGCCGAATTCGATGCCGCCATCCAGCAAGGCGTGCAGCAAGTCATTTCCAAGGCAAAGGGTTTTTGCGGCTACAAGATCAATAAAGGGATCGAATCGCCCGAGCGCTATGTCCTGACGATTTTCTGGGAAACCCTGGAAAACCACACGGTCGATTTCCGCCAGTCTCCAGCCTTCCAAGAGTGGCGCGCCATCGTCGGCCCCTATTTTGCCGCCCCGCCAACCGTCGAACATTTCACCCTGCTTGCCAAGTCGGACTAAGCGACACAGAGCGACGCACATACCCGGTCGCCCCGTCTTGCAAGGACGCCAATGCCCGGGAGGAGGTAAAAACGTTTCGGATGTCATGCACCTTGTTGCCATGTTGGCATGAATTCGATTTATTCCTCCAAACGGAATGATATGATCTTGGGGCGATGCAATATGAGTCTGAAATGCATCGCATCTAGCGAATAAAAGTTACTTCCCGAGGTCAAATAGGAATGTCTATCAGAGCTGACTCAGCCACCCTGACGCTGTTGATACTGCTTGCGCTCACCGTGATCGGCATTGTCGCCTATGCATTGTCGGCTAGGCTGCGCGGACGCCGCGACCAGGAAAACCTTACCGCCATCCGGGAATCGATCCTCGACTATTTCCGGCGCAGCGGCGTGGGAGTGGCGGTTGCCTGCGTCCGGCTGCCGGGCGACGCCGGATTTACTGCCGTGGTGGAATCGGAGCCGATGAAGCGCTTCCGCCTGTCGCATATCATCGAAATGACCCTGCGCGAGCATGTGCGCAAAAGCTGCGGGTTGGAACTGGACAAGATTTACTGGCGCTTCCCGGTCAAGCAGGTGGCCGACGCGGTGACGGCCGCCCAGGCCGGCACGCAAGCCGCTCCCGCGCAGGCAACGCCGGCCGGCGAAAAGAAGGCGGACGAATTTTCCGACGAATACATCAATGAGGGCCTGGAGCATTACCGCCATATTCCGAAGCCGGAAGTGGAAGAATTGCCATGGGAGCAGTTCGAACAGGTGACTACCGGCGTGCCGAAGAAAAGCGATCTTTAGCAAGCATTTTTCGCACTGCGGCCGATCCGGCGCCGCAGTGCCGCAGCCATTCCATTGCTCATTGTCAATGCTGGAAAGCCGGCGTAATCTAGGCCGACGATCAACACTGCGGCAGGAACGAACGGTATTGCCGCCGCTTGTTTTGCTCTCCTGACCTATGACAACGCTTTCCCAACCCCATATCAAGCTGCGCCCGCTGGAGCGCAACGACCTGCACTTCGTGCACCAGATCAACAACAACAGCAATATCATGCGCTACTGGTTCGAGGAGCCTTACGAGGCCTACGTCGAGCTGGTGCAACTGTACGACCGCCATATCCACGACCAGAGCGAACGGCGCTTCATCATCGAAAACGATGCGGGCGACCTGGTCGGCCTGGTCGAGCTGGTCGAGATCAACTACATCCACCGCCGCGCGGAGTTCCAGATCATTATTGCGCCATCATGGCAGGGCAAGCGCTATGCGGAGCGCGCTACCCAGATGGCGATCGAATACGCGTTCTGCGTGCTCAACCTGTACAAGCTCTACCTGCTGGTGGACCGGGAAAACATCAAGGCGATCCACATCTATGAAAAATGCGGCTTCCAGCCGGAGGGGATGCTGACCGGCGAATTCTTCGTCAACGGCGTGTATCGCGACGCCATCCGCATGTGCATGTTCCAAAAAAATTATCTCGCGGCACGCAGCGCCAAAGAGTAGGGCGGGAACTACCGCAATCCGAATTCTGACTAACTTGACCGCTTGCGCGTGCCTTGAGGTGTGCCTGACATGACCTGCCGAAAGCAGAACAGGCGCGGCGGCCGCGCCGTTTCCATTCGCTTTCTCATCCGTGAGTCGTACTCAGTCAACGGAGGCAAGAATGATGCAGGGTCAAGCAGCAGACACGGGCGCGCCGGCCGGCGCGCTTCTCCCGGCGACACAGGCCGACGAATACCCCCCATACGAAAACCGGCAGTTCAGCTCCCATGCTTATTACGAGCAGCAACATGCCGATGGCGCCTTGCGCGCACGCCAGGTGGCGCAGGCGCTAGGCTGGCTTAGCATCGGGGTCGGGGTGGCGCAACTGCTGGCGCCGCGCACGGTGGCGCGCGCCATCGGCGCGCCGCAAAGCAGCGGCATGCTGCGCGCCTTCGGCGTGCGCGAACTGGCCAGCGGCATCGGCATCCTCAGCCAGCGCCGCAGACAGACGTGGCTGTGGGCACGCGTGGCCGGCGACGCGATGGACTTGGCACTGCTCGGCACGGCGGCGCGCTCGGCGACGTCGCAGCGCCGGCGCCTGGCGCTGACGGCTGCGGCCGTGGCCGGCGTGGCGGCGCTCGATGTCCTCGCCGGCATGAAATACCGGCAGCAGCAGGCGGCCGAACACGGGGCGCAGTCCAGCATGCTGCACGTCGAAAAGAGCATCACCATCAACCGCTCGGCCGAAGAGTGCTACCGCTTCTGGCACGACTTCGAGAATTTCCCCAGCTTCATGAAGCATCTCGATACGGTGCAGATCACCGGCGAAAACCGCATCCACTGGAAAGCCAAGGGGCCGGCCGGCACCCACGTCGAATGGGACGCCGAGCTGATCGCCGACGAGCCGGGCCAGTACATCGCCTGGCATTCACTGCAAGGCGCTGACGTCGACCATACCGGCAGCGTGCGCTTCGAGCGGGCGCCGGGGGGGCGCGGCACGATCGTGCGCGTCTTGCTGCAGTACCGCCCGCCGGGCGGCGCGGCCGGCGCCTGGGTCGCGCGGCTGTTCGGCGAAGCGCCCGAGCAGCATATCGACGAAGACCTGCGCCGCTTCAAGTGGCTGATCGAAACCGGCGAGGTGCCGACCACGGTGGGCCAGCCGTCCGGTTCGCGTGGCGTCGTCAACCGCCTGTTGTTCAGGAAAGGAGAGCCGGGATGAAAGCGACCTGCTGGATGGGCAAGCACGACATACGTGTGCAGGACGTGCCCGACCCCCACATCATCAATCCGCGCGACGCGATCGTGAAGGTGACCTCCACGGCGATCTGCGGCTCCGACCTGCACCTGTACAACGGCTTCGTGCCGACCATGGAAAAGGGCGACATCCTCGGCCATGAATTCATGGGCGAGATCGTCGAGCTCGGCGCCGAGGTGAAGAACCTCTCGATCGGCGATCGCGTTGTGGTGCCGTTCCCGATCGCATGCGGCCACTGCTTCTTCTGCGAGGAGCAGCTGTATTCGGTGTGCGAAAACTCGAACCCGAATGCCTGGATGGCGGAAAAGATGTGGGGCCATTCGCCGGCCGGCATCTTCGGCTATTCGCACCTGACCGGCGGCTATGCCGGCGGCCAGGCCGAGTACGTGCGCGTGCCGTACGCGGACGTCGGCCCGCTCAAGATCCCCGCCGGCTTGTCCGACGAGCAGGTGCTGTTTTTGTCCGATATTTTGCCGACCGGTTTTCAGGCCGCTGAAGCCTGCGAGATCAAGCCGGGCTCGGTAGTGGCGGTATGGGGTTGCGGTCCGGTCGGGCAATTCGCGATCCAGAGCGCTTACCTGCTCGGCGCCGAACGCGTCATCGCCATCGACCGCCTGCCGGAGCGGCTGCGCATGGCGCGCGAAGTGTCGAAGGCGGAAACCATCGACTACGAAGAGGCCAACGTGCTCGACGCATTGAAGCAGATGACCGGCGGGCGCGGCCCGGATGCGTGCATCGACGCCGTCGGCATGGAAGCGCACGGCATGGGCATGATCGGCGTGTACGATCGCGTCAAGCAGGTGATGAAGATGGAAACCGACCGCCCGCTGGCCTTGCGCGAAGTGCTGATGGCTTGCCGCAACGGCGGCGTGGTGTCGGTGCCCGGCGTGTATGGCGGTTTCCTCGACAAGATCCCGTTCGGCTCGGTGATGAACCGGTCGCTGACCATCAAGACCGGGCAGACGCATGTGCAGCGCTACATGAAGCCGCTCCTGGAGCGCATCGAGGAAGGCGCGATCGATCCGTCGTTCGTCATCACGCACCGCCTGCCGCTGCAGGATGCGGCCTACGGCTATGACATCTTCTGCAACAAGCAGAATGACTGTGTCAAGGTGGTGTTGAAGCCGTGACCGGGGCAGGCATCATCCGTCTCTCCCGTGCAGGAGGGAGCGACGATCCCGTAGCGGATATGGAATCAATGCGACCCGATAATCCAGGCCGTCAGCCAAAGACAATCAGCAGCGCCGCGCCCACGATCAGCAGCGTCTTGGTCGCGTAATAGGCCTTCCTGTTCCACGCCTTGAAGCGTCGCCGGTACTGGCCCATGACCCACACGAAGCGGAAAATCCGGTTGATGCCGCCGGTCTGGTCGCCGGCTTCGTTCGGCGAGCTGGCTGCCGTCACCAGGGTGCGGCCGAGCCAGCGGTTGACGGCCTGCGCCCAGCGGTAGCGCATCGGTCGTTCGACATCGCAGAACAGGATGATGCGGTTGCGCTGGCTGGCGTTCTGCGCCCAGTGGATATAGGTCTCGTCGAACATCACGCCTTCGCCGTCGCGCCAGCTGTAGCGCAGGCCATCGACTTCGATGAAGCAGCGCTCGCTGTTGGGTGTGACCAGGCCCAGGTGGTAGCGCAGCGAGCCGGCATACGGGTCGCGGTGCATGTTCAGCTTGCCGCCGGGCGGCAGCTCGGCAAACATCGCCGCCTTCACGCTCGGAATGCCGCGCAGCAGCGCCACCGTCTTCGGGCACAGGCGCTCGGCCGAGGGATGGCTGGCGTCGTACCATTTCAGGTAAAAGCGCTTCCAGCCATTCTTGAAAAAGGAATTGAAGCCGGCGTCGTCATTCTTGTCGGCGGCCTTGATCTTTTGCAGCGCCAGCAGGTTCAGCGCCTCGTCGCGGATCGTTTCCCAGTTCTCTTGCAGCGTGCGCAGCTCGCGGAAATCGGCGACGGGCAGAAAGGGCGTGGACGGCACCTTCGAGAACAGGTGCATGAACATGTTGATCGGCGCGACAAAGGAGGAGTGATCGAACAATTGGCGCAATGGCGGCAGCCGCACCTTGCCGCGGAAATGCACATGAAAGATCGACAGCAGATACAGAGACACGACAGCCCACTTCATGACGATACCGACCTCGCGAGAATGGCTGCGCCGCCGCAGCCGAAATAGCGATCAATACCGCAGTTTGCCGAACACTGATTTAAGCGGACGCAAGCCCGAGTGGTTTTCCGGATGACATGTTGTGAAAATGAAATCGAGTAAGCTGGTTTGCCGGTTAGCGCCGAAGAGGCTGCCGGGGGGCGGCCAGCCGTGCATTCACCCCATAAAACAGCACCACCGTCTGGGCGGCCACGTTCAGCCCGGCTACCGCCGCAATCAGGTAATTCTTGACGACGACGATCGCGTAAAGAATGGCGATCATGGCAATGGCAATCCAGCCGCTCCACGAGGTCAGCGAGATCGAGCGGCGCGCGTCGAGGTCACGGTGATATTTGAGAATTTGCGGCAAGTACAAGGCAGAGGCGACGATGCCCGATGCGCCGTACATTACGCTCAATAGTTGTTCCATGACTCCGTGACAATGTTTCGTTTCTAGTCGAAAACATTGGAGTATGGAAAGATTGAGAAGTTGCATCTCCCTGCGCCATGCCGAATGCACCGCACGGCGCGCCAAAACCGGTACTACTCTTCCGGTTCCACCTTGTGCTGGCTCACCATGCGCTGCTGCGTCGGCGGCGGTACCGGATCGTAGTGGCTGAACTCGATGGTGTAGCTGCCGCGCCCGCCGGTGACCGAGTTCAGGCGCGACTGGTAGTCGTTCAGTTCGGCCAGCGGCGCCTGTCCGGAGATCACGACGGTATTGCCTTGCACCGTCTGCATGCCGAGCACCTGCCCGCGCTTGGACGACAGGTCGCCGGTGATATCGCCCATGGTCTGTTCCGGCACGACGATTTCGATATTGACGATCGGCTCCAGGATGGCGGGCCGCGCCTTCAGCACCGCGTCGATGAAGGCCTTGCGCCCTGCGGTGGCGAACGCGACCTCCTTCGAATCGACCGGATGGCTCTTGCCGTCGTACACGACCACGCGCACATCCTGCATCGGGAAACCCGCCAGCGGGCCGGCTTCCAGCGCTTGCCTTATCCCTTTTTCCACGGCCGGAATGAACTGGCCGGGAATGGCGCCGCCCTTGACCTCGTCGACGAACTCGAAGCCGGCGCCGCGCGGCAGGGATTCCACCCGCAGGAACACTTCGCCGAACTGGCCGGCGCCGCCGCTTTGCTTCTTGTGCCGGTGATGCCCCTCGGCGTGCCCGGCGATCGTCTCGCGATACGCGATCTTCGGCGGCCGAGTCGCGATGTCGATCTTGTAGAACTCCATCATGCGCTCCAGCGCGCAACGCAGATGCAACTCGCCCAGTCCCAGCATCACGGTTTCGTTGGTATGGATCTGGTGCTCGACCTTCAGGCACGGGTCTTCGGCGGTCATCTTTTGCAGGATTTCCCACAGGCGCTGTTCATCGCCGCGCTTTTTCGGCTCGATCGCCAGCGCATAGATCGGTGTCGGGAACGGCAATGGCTTCAGGTGGATGTGCTCGTCTTCGGCGGCATCGTGCAGCACAGCGTCGAAGGCGATGTCTTCCACCTTGGCGACGGCGCAGATATCGCCCGGCACGCCCTGCGGCACCTCGATCTGTTCCTTGCCCTGCAACAGATAGAGATGCGCGACCTTGAACGGCTTCCTGGCGTCGCCGATGTAGAGCATGCTGTCGCGCCGGACCGTGCCCTGGTGAATGCGGAAGATGCCGAGCTTGCCCACGTAGGGATCGACCATCAGCTTGAATACATGCGCCAGCACATGCTGCGACGGGTCCGGCACCGACCGGATTTCGCGCTGCCGGTCTTCCGTGCTCGATGCGCTCAGGTCTTCGCGGTAGAACAGCGGCGGATTGCCCTCGGTCGGGTTGGGCAACAGCTTCACGAATACGTCGAGCAGTTCCTGGATGCCGGCGCCGTTCTGCGCCGACACGAAGCAGATCGGCACCAGGTGGCCTTCGCGCAGCGCCTGCTCGAACGGCGCGTGCAACTGCTCCGGCTCGATCTCTCCCTGTTCCAGGTAGAGCGCCATCAGGTCGGCATCGACTTCCACCACCTGGTCGACCAGTGTGCGGTGGGCCTGCTCCACGGATGAAAAATCGGTTCGCCCGGCGTCCCGGTCTCCGGACGGATTGAAAAAGCAGTCGACCACCCTGGTGCCGCCCGCCGCCGGCAGGTTGATCGGCAGGCATTCCTTGCCGAAGGTTTCCTGGATACTGGCCAAGAGTCCCGGCAGGTCGATATTGTCCGCGTCGATCTGGTTGATGATGATCATGCGACACAGCTTGCGCTGCTGCGCCAATGCCATCATGCGGCCGGCGATCATCTCGATGCCGTTTTGCGCATTGATCACGATGGCGGCCGTCTCCACCGCCGACAACGCGCTGACGGCCTGACCGATGAAATCGGGATAGCCGGGCGTGTCGATCAGATGGATGCGGGTGTCGTGATAGTCGAGATGGATCAGCGCGGAATACAGCGAATGCCGGTATTTGCGTTCGAGCGGATCGGAATCGGCGACGGTACCGCCGCGCTCCAGGCTGCCCGGCGCGGAGATCATGCCGCTGCCGTGCAGCAGCGCCTCGGTCAGGCTGGTCTTGCCGCTGGCGGTGTGCCCCAGCAGCGCAATGGTGCGGATGGCTTCTGTACTGTAAAGCATCGGTTGATCTCCTCCCGCGTGGTCAGACCCCGATTACGCCGGCGCCGCATACCTTGCCAGCCGCCGGCCGACGGAGCACAAGTGCACAACAGTGTCGAGCCATTGTATTTCAATTGCGCCGGCGGACCGCGCTTGCAGGCGTGGGCGATGGCTTTTGCTTGAGCTGAAACAAGCCGTTTCCCGGCTAGCGGTTCGCCTGCTCGACCATCGCATGCGCCACCCGGCGCGCTTCCGCCTCCGCTTCGGCTTCGCTGGCAAAGACGCTCTCCAGCGATACACGTTGTGTCGGAAAAATACTGTTCCTGTGCATCGGGTTGGTCGATGGTCCGTAGACCGTCACGTAGGCGGCCCAGCCTTCTTGCTCGACGAGATGAACGCCGGCGTACTCAATTTCATATTCGCCGATGGTTTCCATTCCCATTGCCGCCTCCTTGGTCGCGCTTGCGCATCGCCGGTTTGACGAAACGCGCATTGATGTCGGGCGCGCCATAGTAATGTAAATGTGCCGGCAAGCTAGTGAGACTACGCATGGGATGCAGTTTCACCGGCGCGGTACTACCAGCGAAGATGGGGAAAACATGCCTATTTATGAATATACGCGTCGCACCGGAAAGCGCCTGACTTACACGATTGAGTACGATCAAGGGGAATACTTTATTCAGCGCGACGGCCAGATGAAAAAGGCTTTTCCGGATGCCATGGCCACCGGCATGTCGCCCAACGAAGCCACCGCCGACCTGATGCTGCGCATGGCGATCGCCGACATCGAGGCGCTCAACGGCATGGACGAGTAGTGTGCGGCATCAATTTCTGCGCTCGAACAGGCGGATATCGCTTTCCATCGACGCGAAGCAATCGAACGCCATGTCGAGCACGTTGATCGACGCCTCCACCGGGTTGTCCCACGCATCCCGGCAGGCGACCGCCGCATTGTACTGCTGCAGCGCGCGCTGCAATTCGATCGTTCGCTCCGTCAGCCCGCCAGCCTGACCGGGGCGCATACAGGCGCGAAACGCTGCCGCCAGGGCATCGATTTTTCGGGCGACGATCCGCAGGTTAAAGGCCAGCACCGTGGCATGCACGTCGGGATCGTAATACTGCGGATGGAAGGACTTCAGCGCCATCTGCTGCTCGTGCATCTTCTTGGCGAAATCCAGTGCCTCCTCGGCGCCGCGATAGTGGCCGTACAGGCGGCCAGGCGGGTAAAGCAGGGTCAGCCGCATCATGCCTCCGCTTGTCTTGTCGCATGCAGCCAGTCGGAAAGGCCGCTGCATCTTCATCCGATTGTAAAACGATTCAGGATGGCACAGGCGGACCGCGCAGCACTGGGCTACGCAATTTCCCTTCCGAAAAGCAAGACATTTCCAGTCGAAATAAGCGCTTAAGCAAAGTCAAAAAGCAATGCGGCGATGAATGATTCAATGAGGCAGTAATGAATCTTATAAACATTGCTGAACGCAATTTCTTCTTTGAAGAAAATGGCGTGGGCGCACAGGGGGAAGACATGCTTCGTTCGGTACGGAATATCTTATCGGTCATGTTTGCCGCAAGCCTGCTGCTGGCAGGATGCGGCGGTGGAGGCAGCGTCTCGACCAATACGACAGACACCACGCTGACCGATACCGGCGGCAGCACAATCGCGCCCTCGCAATCCAATTCCGGCAGTACCGGCAACACGGGTAACACTAGCAATAGCGGCACGCAGGCCAACCCGGTAGTCGCGTTTCCAACCACGGTCATCGCCAGCGTATTCGGCGGCACCAACAGTGCCGATCGGCCGCTCACCATCCTGCTGCAGGATGACGGATCCTACTTCATCGTTTATTCGGACCCGTCCACCGGCAAGCCGATTGGCGTCATACTCGGCACCGGCACGCTGAACAATGGCAGCTTCGCCTCGACGAACGGCCTTGACCTGACCCTGATCGGCATCGGCGGACAGATAACGAATGCCGTCAACCTGTCGGCAAGCTATACCGAGAAAAGTGTTTTCAACGGCAATGTGACCTATACCGCAGACAACAGGGCGGCAAGTTTTACCAGCAGCTACAACAACGCGTATGAAACGCTGCCGCCGTTGAGCCAATTGGCCGGCGTCTACACGGGCAGCATCGCCAACAAGAGCCTGCGCGAAGATAACATCGTGCTGGACATTGGCGCAGACGGCCAGGTGACCGGGCACTTGACTTGTGGATGCGCCATCACCGCGCAACTGCAGGTGCAGGGCGGCACCGCCTATGGCGCGACGCTGGACTTCAAGAGCGGCACCCATCCGCTGTCAGGGAAATCGTTTGGCGGCAACGTGTACCTGGATAGCGCGGCCAAGCGTCTTTACATCGTCGGGAAAATGACCGGTACCGACGACCGCGTGGTGTTCGTCGGTACCAAGTCCTGAGCGGCCCCTATCGCCCATACATTCCGGTAAGCGACGCTGTCGCCAGCCGGTTCGAGTTCAGCATGAAGCCGATCATGGCCGGCGAGGCATCGGCCGGGACGCCGAGCTTGTCGGTCTTGAGCGCATACACCGTCACGACATAGCGGTGCGGCTTGTCGCCGGCGGGCGGGCAGGCACCGCCGAAATCCATGCTGCCGAAATCGTTGCGGCCGTGCCTGGCGCCATCGGGCAGCTTGCCGGGATGGCCGGCGCCGCCGGCGAGCATGTGGACCGACGCCGGAATGTCGTACGCCACCCAGTGCCACCAGCCGCTGCCGGTGGGCGCGTCCGGGTCGTACATGGTGACGGCAAAGCTCTTGGTGGCGGCCGGCGCCCCCGACCACTCCAGCTGCGGCGACTGGTTGTCACCGCTGCAGCCGAAGCCTTGATAGACCTGGCTGGCATGCAGCTGCCGGTTGTTCTGGATATCCGCGCTCTTGAGCTGGAATGCCTGTTCGGCAGAAGCCGTGCCGGCCCCTAGGCACAGGCTGAGGATGAGAACAGAACGCAGGTTTCGCATGGCATCGCTCCTTTCGATGTGATGAACAGTAAGGCCCATCATCGCGCAGCATGTCGCTGCCGGGCGCTCAACTCGGTGCGCCAATCGCTCAGCGTGCTCAGGGGTTGGCGACGGCGGCCGGTTCGATGCCGAAATGCGCAACGAAGTTGCGCGTGAAACTGGGCACCGACCGGTAACCGCAGGCTTGCGCCACCGACTTGACCGGCTTGCGCGTGGTCTGCAGCAAGGCCAGGCCGTGGTGCAGCCTTGCTTCGCGCAGCAACAGGCGCAGCGAAGTGTTTTCTTCGGCCAGGCGCCGGCGCAGCGTCGCGCCGCTCACATGCAGGCGCGCTTCGAAGTCGGCCGAACTCCAGTCGCGTTCGGGAGCGGCGCCAATCAGCAGGCGGATGCGCGCACTCAATGATGGATCGTCGGCATGCAGGAAATGGCCGTGGCCATTGCGCGCCAGCGCCAGCGCGACGCCGAGCAAGGCGTGCTCCAGCAGCACCGCGTCCGGCGTCGCCGGCGCACTCAGCACGGCCAGCAAGTGTTGCAGCAAGGGCAGCAGGGGCGTCACGGGACCGGTCGAAAAGGAAACGGCGGCGCGCCGTTCCGCGGGGGCGGCATGGGCATGGAGCAGGCTGCGCGCCAGCTCCACCACGCGCCATGGCAAGGCGATCGCCCACGCCCGATAACTTTCTCCGTCGATGCTCGGAGGCAGGTTTTCCACCTGCAAGGAAGTCGCATGGTGAATCATCACGAATTGCCCGGGCACCACCTCGTCCTTCTGGGCGCCGAGTTCCAGCCGCTTGGTGCCCGCCAGCGGCAGGAGCAGCAGGGGCAGGTCGACGCGTACCGCGCTTAACCGGTACGCCTGGCGTGCCACGACCATGACCTGGCTTCCCGCACGAGAGATGCCTGTCTGTAGCCACTCCGGAAGCGGGGCGGCCGCCATCCGATTGCTCATCTGCTGCACTGCGCGTCCCCATGGAGGCGAGAAAGGTGCCCGTATTATTCCACAAGGTCTAAAGTGATAGGAGCCGTCCGCGTCGGGCGGCCGTCATGGATATCAGGAGGATGGGCATGCAATCGACATTCCGCGGATCCGAATCGGGACAAGCCGTTTTCCAGAACACCACCGCCACCGGGACCGAGCAACTGCTGGTGACCTTGCATCCCGGCAGCGACTCGACGGCACATATCCAGATCAAGGAAGATGTGTCGGGAGGACTGGTGTCGACCTCGATCTCGATTAATCAATCGAACCTGCAAAAACTGGTCGAATGGCTGCGCGACCAGGGGGCGGTGCAATAGCGCGAACGACGGGACAGCGATGCCGCCACGCGGCAAGCGGGCAGGAGTGACACCCGGCATGTATATGCATGCTTGATTTGCGTCAGACCTCGTGCGGGTGAAATACCGAACACTGGTGAGCGGTTGACTGCGCAACGCCATGAATGCATTCAGGATAACAATCCTGCCGCTTCCGCTCGCGCGATGTGTACCTTGCGGGAGTGCCGGGAAAAAAGGAGAACCGCATGAAATTCGTTCGCTTCGCTTTGGCCGCCTCCACCGTCGCACTGATGCTTCCCGCCCCGGCCAGCGCCGGCGGCTTCGCCCTGAGTGAAATGGGGGCCGCCAGCGTCGGCAATGCGCACGCCGGTGGTGCCGCCGCCGCTGAAGACTTAAGCACAATCTATTTCAACCCGGCCGGCCTGACGCGGCTCTCCGGGCGCCAGTTCATGGTTTCCGGCTCCGGAATCCGGCCATCGGCCACCTTCGAGAATCGTGGTTCGTTTTCCGCGGCCGGTCCGCTTTCCGGCGGCAATGGCGGTGATGCCGGAAGCTGGGCCGTGGTGCCGGCCTTGTATTACGCGATGGATATCTCGCCTGATCTGCGTTTCGGGCTCGGCGTGCAAGTTCCGTTCGGCCTGACTACCGAATATGACGCGGGCTGGGTCGGGCGTTACCAGGCATTGAAGTCTGATCTCATTACGGTCGACATCAATCCCGCGCTCGCCTACCGGCTCAGCGACACCGTTTCCATCGGCGGCGGCGTGAGCGCGCAGTACATCAACGTCGAACTGTCGCGCGCGATCGACTTTGGCAGCATCTGCGTCGGCAGCGCCGGCCTGCCCACCTGCAGCGCCATCGGTTTCCTGCCCCAGGCCAAGGACGGCAGCGCGACGGTCAAGGGCAACGACTGGGGCTATGGCTTCAATCTCGGTGCGCTGTTCTCGCCCGATGCGCGCATGCGATTCGGCATCGCCTATCGCTCCAAGGTCACCCACGAATTGTCCGGCAGCGCCAATTTCACCAAACCTGCCGGCTTGCCGGCGCCGATTGCGGCATCCCCCACGTTTGCCAATACCGGCGCCCGGGCCGACCTCGACTTGCCCGATTCGCTCTCCGTGAGCGGCTACGCCGACCTCGACGCGAAATGGTCGGTGATGGCCGATGTGACCTGGATGCACTGGAGCCGCTTCAAGGAATTGCGCATCCGCTTCGACAGTGGCGCGCCCGACAGCGTGACGCCGGAAGAATGGCGCAATACCTACCGGGTCGCGGCGGCGGTGAATTACCGCTATAACGACATGTGGAAGCTGCGCGCGGGCCTGGCCTACGATCAGTCGCCGGTCGAGGGGCAATTCCGCACGCCGCGCATCCCCGACAACAACCGCCGCTGGCTGGCGTTGGGCGCGCAGTACAAGCCGTCGCGCCAAGATACCTGGGACTTTGGCTATGCCCACCTGTTCGTGAGCGACTCGTCGATCAACAAGTCCGAACCGCCCGTCGGCGGCACGCTGGTCGGCGATTACAACAATGACGTCAACATCCTCAGTGTGCAGTACAGCCGCGCATTCTGAAGTTCGCCTTGATGCTGTCCACCGCCTGGACCATACTGATCCGGATGGTGGATTCCCGTATTGTTGTTGCAGGAGGCGAGCATGGCTGCCGCGACTTACCACAAGGGCAATTGGAAGGCGGAGGTGGATTTCGAGGAACTGGCGAGCGGAAAATTCCAAGGCATTGTCCAGCTATTCCACGAAGGAAGTTCTTCCGTCGAACGGCAACAGATCCTGCACAGAGCCTTCAATGTTTCGGACACGGTGGATGGCGCGCTGGAAGAAGGGAAGAACCTGGCGCACCACCTGCTCGGCGACATGGAGTGACGCGGTCTTGCAGGCGGGCGCGAGACGGCTCGCTTTGATGAATGTCCCGGGGGGCGGACGTTTGTCTGCCTCAAATTTCACATAGAGGCGCAATAAAAAAACGCCGCATCCGGTGTGGAGTGCGGCGTTCGACGTGCATTACAAGACGCTCAGAACTTATAGCTGACGCCCACGCGCACCACAGGATAGGCATTGAACGAACTCGCCTTGTCGGCCAGCTTGCTCTGTTCCGCGGCGACGTCGGTTGCGAGCTGATCGCACTGCGCAGCGGGAGCGGTACAGCCGGTATTGGTCAGCGTCGTATTGGGCGAGCCCTGGAACAGCACGCCCAGGTCGGCGGAGAAACCCCAGCCCTTGTCTTTTGCCAGGGCATTGCCCCAGCCGATGCCGAGATAGGGCGCGACCTTGCGGAAGTCGATCTTGCCATTGATGACGCCGGCATTGGCAGCCGTATAGGTATTGCCGTTGATGGTATAGCTACCGATTGCGTTCGGCATGCCGACCGCATCGATCTTGTTGCCGTTGTAGACCACGCCACCGGAGATGCGGAACTGGGTGTCGCCAGGGAACCAATCCAACAGCGCGTCGAAAGTCTGCAGCTTGAGCTTGAAATCGTAATCGACGTTGTTGGCGTTGGTGCTGTAGTTATAGTTCAGCGCGTTGATGCCGAAGCGGGCATTGAGTTTCGGTTGCACGGGCACGCTGATGTGCGCGCCGATGCCGGTGCTGCCGAGGTCGGCGGTTACACCGACTTCGGCGGATGCTGTGCTTGCTGCAAAAAGGCTGGCAAGGCCTGCAAGGCCGAGCGCGAGGGCGATGTTTTTCATTGATGGCAATTTGGAAAAGGACGATGGAACAGGCGTGTGGTGTGCCACAGCCAAAACGATCCTATGCGACCAAATTGCCGTACGTCAATTAAATCTGACGGCGATGTTGCACGATTGCGCCTGCGATATCAGAACTGCAATCGGGCGCGGCAGGGAATCGAGTCTGTTGCCGGCACGCACAAAAAAGCCCGCAAAAGCTTCTCGCTTCTGCGGGCCGTCGATCGGCAAAAAAGCGCCGCGGCGCTTCTTGACTTATCGCGTGATCGGCTTGTAGCGGATGCGCTTCGGCTTGGCGGCTTCCTCGCCCAGGCGCTTCTTCTTGTCCGCTTCGTATTCCTGGTAATTCCCGTCGAAGAACACGACTTGCGAATCGCCTTCGAAGGCGAGGATGTGAGTGGCGATGCGGTCGAGGAACCAGCGGTCGTGCGAGATCACCATCACGCTGCCTGCGAACTCCAGCAACGCATCTTCCAGCGCGCGCAGGGTTTCCACGTCGAGGTCGTTCGACGGTTCGTCCAGCAGCAGCACGTTGCCGCCCATGAGCAGGGTCTTGGCCAGATGCAGGCGGCCACGCTCGCCGCCGGACAGGTTGCCGACGATTTTCTGCTGGTCGCCGCCCTTGAAGTTGAAGCGGCCGAGGTAGGCGCGCGACGGCATCTCGAAGCGGCCCACGGTCAGGATGTCGGCGCCGTTGGATACGTCTTCCCACACCGTCTTCTTGTTGCCCAGGTCTTCACGGGATTGATCGACCAGCGACAGCTTGACGGTCGGGCCGACCACCACTTCGCCGGAATCCGGCTGCTCTTTGCCGGCGATCATCTTGAACAGCGTCGACTTGCCGGCGCCGTTCGGGCCGATGATGCCGACGATGGCGCCGGCCGGGATCTTGAAGCTGAGGTTGTCGATCAAGAGGCGGTCGCCGAACGCTTTACTCACGTTCTTGAATTCGATCACTTCATTGCCCAGGCGCTCGGCGACCGGGATGAAGATTTCCTGCGTCTCGTTGCGCTTCTGGTATTCGTGCTCGGACAGTTCGTTGAAGCGGGCCAGGCGCGCCTTGCTCTTGGCTTGCCGCCCCTTCGGGTTCTGGCGCACCCATTCCAGCTCTTTCTGGATCGTCTTCTGGCGCGCCGATTCCTGCGCTTCTTCCTGCTTTAAGCGCGCTTCCTTCTGTTCCAGCCAGGAGCTGTAGTTGCCCTTCCACGGGATGCCGTGGCCGCGGTCCAGTTCCAGGATCCATTCTGCGGCATTGTCGAGGAAGTAGCGGTCGTGCGTGATGCCGACCACGGTGCCGGGGAAGCGCTGCAGGAACTGCTCCAGCCATTCGACCGATTCCGCATCCAGGTGGTTGGTCGGCTCGTCCAGCAGCAGCATGTCGGGCTTGGACAGCAGCAGCTTGCACAGCGCGACGCGGCGCTTCTCGCCGCCCGACAGCACGCCGATCTTGGCATCCCACGGCGGCAGGCGCAGCGCGTCGGCCGCGATTTCGAGCTGCTGGTCGAGGTTGCCGCCGCCGGAAGTGGCGATGATCGCTTCCAGGCGCGCCTGCTCGGCGGCCAGCGCGTCGAAGTCGGCATCCGGGTCGGCGTAGGCGGCGTACACGGCGTCCAGCTTGCTTTGCGCTTCGGCCACTTCACCCAGGCCGGACTCCACCGCCTGGCGCACCGTCATCTCGGGATCGAGCTGCGGCTCCTGCGGCAGGTAGCCGATGTTCAGGCCCGGCATCGGCACCGCTTCGCCCTCGATCTCCTTGTCGATGCCAGCCATGATCTTGAGCAGCGTCGACTTGCCCGAGCCGTTCAGGCCGAGCACGCCGATCTTTGCGCCCGGGAAGAACGACAGCGAAATGTCCTTGAGAATCTGGCGCTTGGGCGGAACGATTTTGCCCACGCGGTTCATGGTGTAGACGTATTGAGCCATTAGAAATACCGAATGATGAATAGGGGGGAACGGAAGAGTGCAAGGATACCCCATCGGACTGGCCAGCGGTGCCATCGGCACGGCATAGGGCGGCGCTTACCATAACTTTGCAAAATCTCTATTGATGCAAAATAAAACCATGTTATGAGTATGGTTATTTATTGATATGGATCAACGATTTTGATGCGGCGCATCACTACAGTGGGCGGCAGTTTTATCGCAGAGTGACTTTTAATAAGGAAAGCATCATGAAGAAAACTGCTGTAGCTCTCGTCGTTGCCGCACTGGGAATGATCGCCGGGGAAGCGATGGCCCAACAACAAAGCCCGTGGCTGGTACGCGTACGCGCGGTCAATATCGATCCGGCCAACAAGTCCGACGCAGTAGGCGGCACGGGCGCTGCCGACCGCATTACGGTCAGCAGCAAGGTCATTCCGGAAGTGGATATCTCTTACTTCTTCACGCCGAACATCGCGGCTGAGTTGATCCTGACTTATCCGCAAAAACACACTGTTTATTTGGATGGCAATGATATCGGCACCTTCAAGCACCTGCCGCCGACCCTGACCGTGCAGTACCACTTCACGCCGGAAGCGAAGTTCAGCCCGTACGTCGGCGCCGGTGTCAACTACACCCGCATCTCGAACGTGAACCTGTTGAATGGTAATGGAGACCTCGACCGCAACAGCTTCGGCCTCGCGCTGCAAGCTGGCGTGGATTTCAAGATCGACAAAAATTGGTCGATCAACCTCGACGTCAAGAAAGTGCAGATCCGCAGCGACGTGACGGTATCTGGCGCTGGAAAGATCAGCAACGTGCAAGTCGACCCGCTGCTGGTCGGCGTGGGTGTCGGCTACCGCTTCTGATCGGCAGGCTACGCCCCAACGAAAAAGCCGGTCGTTCGACCGGCTTTTTTTCTGCAAGCGGCATCATGCCGCGCGCTGTTTTCCTCTCCACACGCGCCACACGCCCTCGAGGGAATATACGGCCAGCGCGCCCCAGATCAGCGCGAAGCCGAACATCCGGCCACCGCCGAACGGTTCGTGATACAGCCATACGCCCAGCAGCAATTGCAGTGTCGGGCCGATGTATTGCAGCAGGCCGAGCACCGACAGCGGGATGCGGCGCGCGCCGGCGGCGAACAGCAGCAGCGGGATGGCCGTGATCGGCCCGGCCGCCGCCAGCAAGAGCTGCAGCGACAGCGGCGCACTCGCAAAGCCGTTTTTGCCCTGCAGGGTCAGCACGGCCAGGTAAGCCAGCGCCAGCGGAAACAGCAGCAGCGTTTCCAGCGCCAATCCTTCCAGCGCGCCCAGCGCAGCCGTCTTGCGCAGCAAGCCGTACAGCCCGAAGGTGACGGCCAGCGTCAGCGCCACCCACGGCAGCTGCCCGCCTTGCCAGGTCAGCCATGCCACGCCGGCCGCCGCCAGTGCCACTGCCGTCCATTGCACCGGGCGCAGCCGTTCGCGCAGGATCAGAAAACCGAGCAGCACGTTGAACAGCGGATTGATGAAGTAGCCGAGGCTGGCATCGACTACGCGGTCATTGTTGACCGCCCAGATGTAGATGAACCAGTTGCTCGACAATAGGACCGCGCTCGCGGCAAAGCCGGCCAGCACTTTCGGGCGGCGCACGACATCGCCCAGCCAGGCCCATTGCCGGCGCCATGCGATCACCATGGCGAGGAACAGCAGCGACCACAGCATGCGGTGCATCAGGATTTCGGTCGGTGCGATCGATTGCAGCGCCTTGAAATAAACGGGAAACAAGCCCCACGCTGCGTAGGCGGCAGCGGCGTACAGCATTCCAATATTCATGTCGGATCGATCAGGAGAAGGGCGAAATATGCCGGCAGCGCGGCGCAGCATAGGTATTGCTGCACGTTAATTATCTCAGCAATCGATCGATCGGGTCGGCGGCCCGGGCGGCATGCTTACGCGGCGCCCAGCTTCTGGAAAAAATAGGTGGCCGGCGTCAGCGGCGCTTCGGCGCGGCAGCTCCATTTTTCGAGGCGGCGAAAGGAAACCGGATGCGCAAACGCCGGGCCGTCGTACACGAAGGTGTGGAACTCGCCGTTCTCGCCGCAGGCGTCGACGTGCGCCGGCAGGTCGGCGAGGAAGTCTTCGTCGAATTCGCGGCCGACGAATTCCTCGCCGAGATAGTTGCCGTTGACGCAGACGACCACGGCCTTAAAACCGAGCGACAGGAATTCGTCGACCAGCGCGCGGCGCGGCTCGTCCCACAGCGGCAGGATGGGCGTGATGCCGGCCCGGGCACATACCTTTTCTTCCCATTCGCGGTGCGGCACCAGGTCGATGTCGCCGAATACGGCTTGCGTGATGCCGTCGTGCCGCGCATCGCCCAGCGTGGCGATGAATTTTTCTTCGTAATTGCTCCATGAGGTTGCGTAGAAACGCATCTCGGCGCCGATCGCATCGGCTTGCGCCTGCAGCAGTTGCGGCGGAACGCCGTGCGAGCGCGAGTCGCCGCCGGCCTCGTCCATCGCCGTGATCAGGCGGCGGATCGTCATGCCCGACTGGCGCGCGCGCCACATCGCCAGGCAGGAGTCCTTGCCGCCGCTCCAGGAAACCAGTGCATCGGGCATCGTCGTGTGATTCATGGGAATAAATATCCTTTTCGTAACTTGCAATTTACGCCGCGGCACGCGGGCGTTATCGGTGTGAAGCGGGCATGATGAACAGGTGTAACAAGTAAAGCAACCTTCATTTCACTGTTGGTTCCCATGAACATGGGAGAATTTTGAGCATCACGAGTTATAACGAATTGTTCGATTTTTAAAAATATTATTTGTGATCAAAAATTGACACACTCCGGGAAAAATCGCTATTGGGAAGCGCGCAACGCTGCTAATATTGTTTCCACTCGGAAACGAAGAAAAATTACATCCGGTTACAAGAACGCTAAAGTTGCCTGCAACAAAAAACCGAACAACGGTTGCAGAGTTTTAGGTGACATGAAGCATTAAGGAAGTGCTTGTTTGCGTCGTTGCAGGATTGCGGCGGCGGCGAGAGCGTTTGATAACAGGAGGGCAGGGCAATGAGTCGCCCTGATCATATACACGGTCATGCGATCGCTCCGGTCGCCCTCGGAATTGCGGGCAGCGTCGCGGTACTTGGGTTCGGCGGGCTGTCTTGGGGCAGCGCGCTGTGCGCAGCAGCGCTGGCCGGCAGCGGCATCGTCCTCGGACTGCGCGCGGTCGCCGCCCGTGCGCATGTGCGCAATACCATCGAAAACTACATCGCCGGCCGCCAGCAGTTCGGCGAAGCGCTGGCGCCGGTGTGGAGCGGCCACATCGAGTCGTCCATGTCGCAGATGGAAAGCGCCATCGCGTCGCTGGCCCAGCGTTTTTCCGGCATCGTCGACAAGCTCGACCAGGCGGTGCGCGCCTCCAGCAGCGCCACTGAATCGGTGGAAGACCGCCATTCCGGCCTGGTCGCGGTATTCGCGTCGGGCGAGAAGGAACTGGGCGAGGTGATCGCGTCGCTCAAGGCGGTCACCACCAGCAAGGCCGCGATGCTGGAAAAAATCCACGGCCTCGAACAATTCATTTCCGAACTCAAGGGCATGGCGGCGGAAGTCGCGCAGATCGCTGCGCAAACCAACCTGCTCGCGCTGAATGCCGCCATCGAAGCGTCACGCGCCGGCGAGATGGGACGCGGCTTTGCGGTGGTCGCCAAGGAAGTGCGCATGCTGTCCAACCAGTCCGGCGAAACCGGACGGCGCATCACCGAAAAGGTCGGCCTGGTCAGCGACGCCATCATCGCCACCTGCGAAGCGGCCGAGCAATCGATGCGGCAGGAAGAAACGTCGATGGCTGCCTCCGAGGCCACCATCGACGCGGTGCTGGCCGAGTTCCGCAAAGTGACCGACGCACTGGTGCATTCCTCCAACCTGCTCAAGGAAGAAAGCATCGGCATCAAGTCGGAAGTGGGCGAGGCGCTGGTCCAGCTGCAATTCCAGGACCGTGTCTGCCAGATCATGAGCCACGTCAAGCACAACATCGAGCGCCTGCCCGAATTCCTGCGGCAAAACAGCCGCAAGTTCGAACAGGAGTCCGTGCTGCAGCCTCTCGATTCGAAAGAGCTGCTGGAGGAATTGGCCAGCACCTATGCGATGGCCGAGGAGCGCGCCGTCCATGGCGGCCATCAGACAGTGAAAACACAAGACAGCGAAATCACGTTCTTTTAGAGGGAATCATGGCAAAGACAATCATGATCGTCGACGATTCCGCGTCGCTACGGCAAGTGGTCGGCATCGCGCTGAAAGGCGCGGGCTACGACGTGCTGGAAGGCTGCGACGGCGCCGACGCGCTCGCCAAGCTCACCGGACAGAAAGTCCACCTGATCATCAGCGATGTCAACATGCCGAGGATGGACGGCATCACCTTCGTCAGCGAGGTCAAGAAGATGCCGGCCTACAAGTTCACGCCGGTCATCATGCTCACGACCGAATCCGAGGAATCAAAAAAACGCCAGGGCCAGGCAGCCGGCGCCAAAGCCTGGGTGGTCAAGCCATTCAAGCCGGAGCTGCTGCTGAACGCGGTGCAGAAGCTGGTACTGCCCTAACGCTCCTCTCATTCCCCCTTTTTCGCGGAGTACACCATGAACGCTGGAACAGAGCGTAAGGACGGCGCACGTCCTTCGCATCCGTTACGTATCGAAGGCGAGATGACGATTTACCAGGCTGCCGAACTCAAGCCGATGCTGGCGGCGGCGCTGCAGCAGAGCGAGGCGCTGGAGATCGACCTGTCCGCGGTCGGCGAGATCGATACCGCCGGCGTGCAGCTGCTGATCGCCGCCAAGAAGTCGGCGCATGCCGCCGGCAAGGAATTGCACCTGGTGGCGCACAGCGACGCCGTGGTCGAGGCCTTCGAGCTGCTCGATCTGGGCGGCTACTTCGGCGATCCGCTGGTGATGGCGCCGCAGGCTGCGGCATCCAGTTCCAATTGAAGGGAGCGGAAAATGAATCTTGACGACGCACTGCAGACCTTCATCGCCGAAAGCCGCGAACTGCTGGAAGACATGGAAAGCGCGCTGCTCGCCGTGGAGGCGGCGGCGGAGAAGGGCGAAATGATCCACGCCATCTTCCGTGCCGCGCATACCATCAAGGGTTCGTCCGGCCTGTTCAGCCTGGACCATATCGTCGAATTCACGCACGTGCTGGAAAGCGTGCTGGACCGCCTGCGCGACGGCAAGCTCGGCATCGACGACAAGCTGGTCGCGCTGCTGCTTGCTTGCTGTGACCACATCGGCGGCTTGATCGGCGAGGTGGAAGCGGGGCGGCTGGACGCGAACGAGGCGATGGCGCAGCGCGGCGCGCCGCTGGCCGAGCAGCTGCGCGGGTACCTGGCCGGCGCCAAGCCGAAGAACGTATTGCCGGCCACCGTGCCGGAACCGGACGCCGCCACCGTCGAGCGCATCGAGAGCCTGGGCGGCAGCAACGACCACTGGCACATCTCGCTGCGCTTCGGCACCGACGTGCTGAAGAACGGCATGGACCCGCTGTCCTTCCTGCGCTACCTCAACAAGCTCGGCAGGATCGTCGGCATCGTCACGCTGCCCGACGCGGTGCCGGTGCTGGACGCGATCGACCCGGAATCCTGCTATCTCGGCTTCGAGATCGCGTTCGAGAGCGACGCCGACAAGGCCGCCATCGACAGCGTGTTCGAGTTCGTGCGTGACGACTGCCGCATCAGCATTCTGGCGCCCAACAGCCGCATCTCCGAATACGTGCAGCTGATCCAGGCGCTGCCCGAGGAAAAGGCGCGCCTCGGCGAAATCCTGGTGCAATGCGGCAGCGTGACCGCGCACGAGCTGGACGCCGCCCTGAATGCGCAATCCGAGGCAGCCTTGGGTTCTCCGGACAAGGCACCGCCGATCGGAACGATCCTGGTCGAGCAGCGTGCGGTGCAGCCGGGCGTGGTGGAAGCGGCACTCGTCAAGCAGAAACAGGTGAGCGACTCGAAGGCGCAGGAAAACCGCTCGATTCGGGTCGATGCCGACAAGCTCGACCACCTGATCAACCTGATCGGCGAGCTGATCATCGCCGGCGCCTCGACCAACCTGATCGCGCGCCGCGCCCAGATCGCCGAGCTGCAGGAAGCGACGTCGACCCTGTCGAGCCTGGTGGAGGAAGTGCGCGACTCCGCGCTGCAGCTGCGCATGGTCAAGATCGGCGCCACCTTCAATCGCTTCCAGCGCGTGGTGCACGACGTGTCGCGCGAGATCGGCAAGGACATCGGCCTGGTCGTGTCCGGCGAAGATACCGAGCTCGACAAGACGGTGGTGGAAAAGATCGCCGATCCGCTCACGCACCTGGTGCGCAACGCGATCGACCACGGCATCGAGCCGGCCGACGTGCGCACCGCGCGCGGCAAGCCGGCCAAAGGTACGGTCAAGCTCAACGCTTACCATGACTCCGGCAGCATCGTGATCGAGGTCAGCGACGACGGCGGCGGGCTGAAACGCGACAAGATCATGGCCAAGGCGGTCGAGCGCGGGCTGATCGAGCTGGGCCGCGTGCTGACCGACAGCGAAATCTATGCACTGATCTTCGAGCCCGGCTTTTCCACCGCCGAGCAAGTCACCAACCTGTCCGGGCGCGGCGTCGGCATGGACGTGGTCAAGCGCAACATCGTCGCGCTACGCGGCAGCGTGCAGATCAGGAGCGAGGAAGGCATCGGCACCACGGTGATGGTGCGACTGCCGCTGACGCTGGCAATCATCGACGGCTTCATGGTCGGTCTCGGCAAGAGCACCTTCGTGGTGCCGCTGGACATGATCGAGGAGTGCGTCGAATTCTCTTGCGAACCCGGCCACGACTACACCAACCTGCGCGGCGAGGTGCTGCCGTTCATCCGCCTGCGCGAGCTGTTCGACGTCGAAGGCCCGGCCGGACGGCGCGAGAGCATCGTGGTGGTCAAGTATGCGGGCCAAAAGGCCGGCCTGGTGGTCGACAACCTGCTCGGTGAATTCCAGACCGTCATCAAGCCGCTCGGGAAGATGTTCAACCAGGTCAAGTGCATCAGCGGGTCGAGCATCCTCGGCAGCGGCGAAGTGGCGCTCATCCTCGACGTGGCGGCGCTGTTTGCGGAAATCGACGGCAGGGAGCGAAGGCAGCTGGCGGCTTGAGCATGTAACGGCAGAGATCGTTCAACAAGAATATGTCAACAAAGACAGGTCAATAAAAAGGGAGCGGTATGTTAAAAAATATGAAAATCGGTGTGCGCTTGGGCTTGTGTTTCAGCGTCGTCATTCTGCTATTGCTCGGCATTGCCGGGCTCGGGATCTCGCGTCTGGAAAAACTGGATGAGGGTGTCAAAAAGATTGTCGACGACCGCTATCCGAAGGTGGTGTTGAGCTACGAGCTGATCGGCGATATCAACCAAATCGCGCGTTCGATGCGCAATGTTGTCATCTTCTCGGACCCGGAAGCAGTCAAGAAAGAGCTCGCGAAGATCGACACCGCGAAGTCGGATATCAAAGAGAGCATCGACAAGCTGGAAAAATCCATCACCTCTGCCAAGGGCAAAGAACTGCTCAAGGCGATGCTCGATGCGCGCAGCAAATACCGGGTACATCAGGAGGAATTCATTTCCCTGGCTGTAAGCGGCAAAAAGGACGAAGCGAAAAACCTGCTGCTGACCGAGTTGCGGCCGGCCCAGCTCGCTTACATGGAGGCAGTGGGCACGTTAATTCGCTATCAGGGCGAATTGATGCAGGAATCCGGTAAGGATTCTGATGAGCTCTATCACGATGCACGCAACTCGATCCTCATGATGTCGGGCGCCGCCGCCTTGATGGCAGTCGTGCTGTCGACCTGGATCGTGATTAATCTGCTGCGCCAGCTGGGCGGCGAGCCGGCGTACGCCACCGAAATCGCGCGCGAGGTCGCCGCCGGCAACCTCGCGCTGGATATTCGCATCAAGGCGAAGGATGAATCCAGCCTGTTGCATGCCATGAAGAGCATGGTGACCAAGCTGTCGCACGTGGTTACCGAAGTCAATGGCGGCGCGCAGGCGCTGGCGAGCGCCTCGGAAGAGGTGAGCGCCACCGCGCAATCGCTGTCGCAGGCATCGAGCGAGCAGGCCGCGGGCGTGGAAGAAACCAGCGCCTCGATCGAGCAGATGACGGCATCGATCTCCCAGAACACCGAGAACGCCAGAGTCACCGACGGCATGGCGGCCAAGGCAGCCAAGGAAGCGATGGAAGGCGGCGAGGCGGTGATGGCCACGGTGGAAGCGATGAACCAGATCGCCAAGAAGATCGGCATCATCGACGACATCGCATACCAGACCAACCTGCTGGCGCTGAATGCGGCGATCGAAGCGGCGCGTGCCGGCGAACACGGCAAGGGGTTCGCGGTGGTGGCGGCGGAAGTGCGCAAGCTGGCCGAGCGCAGCCAGGTGGCGGCGCAGGAAATCGGTGAAGTGGCTTGCAACAGCGTCGGGCTGGCGGAAAAGGCTGGCAAGCTGCTCGACGAGATGGTCCCGAACATCAAGAAGACTTCGGACCTGGTGCAGGAGATCACGGCTGCGTCGGAAGAGCAATCGTCCGGGGTGGGCCAGATCAATGCGGCGGTGGGACAATTGAGCCAGGCCACGCAACAGAATGCATCGAGCTCGGAAGAGCTGGCGGCGACTGCCGAGGAAATGAGCAGCCAGGCTGAACAGCTGCAGCAGCTGATGTCCTTCTTCAAGCTCGACAATTCGGAGCGCGTCGTCGCGGTACAGTCGAAGCACAAGCCGAACGAAGCCTCGTCATTTCGCAAGGCCGTCGGCAAGGGAACGCCAGGTAACGCCGCGCTTGCACCCGCAATAGATGAGGCGAATTTCACCAGGTTCTGACCATTCATCAACACAGGGAGGCAACATGTTGAAGCAAATGAAACTGGAAACACGCCTGCAACTCGGGTTCGGCATTCTGGTGATGTTGGCGATCATGCTTGGTGTGGTTGCCTTCATCAACCTATCCGCGATGAATGTGCAATGGAAGGCGGTCGAGTCGGTCACGATGGCGAAAAAGGATGCGGTGCTGGCCGGCGAAACAGCGCTTGGCAATACCATCCATAATTTCAAGAACTATCTGATCCGCGGCGGCGAGTACAACAAGAAGTTCGCCGCCGAGCTGGAGGCGATCGACAAGGCTGCCGACGACTATCGTGCAATCGGCAACCTGCAGCAAGAAGAGCTGGCGCTGCTGAGCGAAATCCACAATTCCACCAAGCTCTACATCGACAGCATGGGGCAGCTGGTCGCGATGCGCGAGAAGGGCTCCACCGTTGCCGAGATGGATGCGGCCATCAAGGGCGCCGACAAGCCGATCTACGCCGCCTTGCAGCGTTTGCTGGCGCTTAACGCCAGCGAAACGAAGGCGCAGTCTGAGCGCATGACGGCAGCCGCCGAAACGGCCAAGCGCTGGGTCCTGTCATTCGGCGCGGCCATCGTGGTGATCGGTCTGCTCATGGCGTTCTGGATGTCGCGCAGCCTAGTGCAGATTTCGCAGATTGCACGCGAGGTGCGCGCCGTCGTCGATTCTCTGGCCAGTGCGTCCGACGAGGTGAGCGCGACCGCGCAGTCGCTGTCGCAGGCATCGAGCGAACAGGCCGCCGGCGTGGAAGAAACCAGCGCGTCGATCGAACAGATGACGGCGTCGATCTCGCAGAATACCGAAAACGCGAAAGTCACCGACGGCATGGCAACCAAGGCGGCGCGGGAAGCGATGGAGGGCGGCGAGGCGGTGAAGGCGACCGCCGCGGCGATGAACCAGATTGCGAAGAAGATTTCCATCATCGACGACATCGCGTACCAGACCAACCTGCTGGCGCTGAATGCGGCGATCGAGGCGGCGCGTGCCGGCGAACACGGCAAGGGCTTCGCAGTGGTGGCGGCGGAAGTGCGCAAGCTGGCCGAGCGCAGCCAGGTGGCGGCGCAGGAAATCGGCGAGGTGGCGACCAATAGCGTGGAACTGGCGGAAAAGGCTGGCAAGCTGCTCGACGAGATGGTTCCGAGCATTAAGAAGACTTCCGACCTGGTGCAGGAAATCGCGGCGGCTTCCGAAGAGCAGGCGTCCGGCGTGGGCCAGATCAACGGCGCGGTCGGCCAGTTGAGCCAGACCGCGCAACAGAATGCGTCGAGCTCGGAAGAGCTGGCGGCAACTGCCGAGGAAATGAGCAGTCAGGCAGAACAGTTGCGCCAACTGATGGCCTTCTTCAAGACCGAGGGCGGCAAGGCTGCGGAGCCGGTTGCGCAAATGCCGGCTGGCAGAACCAATCCGGCAGCGGCCAGGAGCGGCGCCCGGACGGCGCGCAATCCCGGGTTGCCGCTGCAGGCCGGACCGGACGAGACGAATTTTTCCAGATTCTAAAGAGGAAAGACATGGGCGAGTTGATTCAGACTGGCAGCAGGCAGGCGGGCGTGGCGAGCGCGGCGGCGGACGACCACGCGCAATACCTGACCTTCATGCTGGGCGGGGAAGTGTTCGCGATCGGCATCCTGGCGGTGAAGGAAATCATCGAGTACGGCGGCGTGACGACGGTGCCGATGATGCCTGACTGTATACGCGGGGTGATCAACCTGCGCGGTGCGGTGGTGCCGGTGATGGACTTGTCGTCGCGCTTCGGGCGGCGGGCCACGGAAGTCGGCAAGCGCACCTGCATCGTGATCGTGGAGATCGAGGCGGGCGGCGAGCAGCAGGTGGTGGGGGTGATGGTCGATGCGGTCAACGCGGTGCTGGAGATTCCGGCGTCGCAGATCGAACCGGCGCCAAGCTTTGGCGCGCAGATCCGCACCGACTTCATCGCCGGCATGGGCAAGGTGGGCGGCAAGTTCGTCATCCTGCTCAACGTCGACAACGTGCTGTCGGCGCAAGAAGTGGGGGCGCTGGCGGAATTGGCGGTGGATTAAGGAAGCCCGATTTCGCGTCGGCCGAAGAGGAGGGAATAAGGGCGAGAAAACAAGGCAACAAGACAATAATGGATGTGAACCCGCAGTGTCGTGGAAATGACGCGCGGTCATGGTGGCGGATTGGAAGTTGGGATTGGAGACAATATGTTTAAAAGTATGAAAATCGGCACCCGTCTGGGTGCCGGATTTGGCGCGCTGGTTGTCTTGATGATGATGATGACGACTATCGGCATGCTCAAGCTGAGCAGCATGAATGACTCGCTGCATGACATCGTCAGCGACAAATGGCCCAAGACGGTAACGGCCAACGAGCTGAGCAAAAGCGCCGACGGCATCGCCATCGCAATACGCAACATGCTGCTCACGCCAAACAAGGATGACCAGAAAAAGCAGGTCGAGCACATCCTGGAACTCCGTAAAACCGGCGCGGAAAAGTTCGGGGAGCTGGCCAGGCTCATCGCCCTGCCGCGTGGCGAGGAGCTCCTGAAAATAGTCAAGACAGAGCGCGAGCGCTATGTTGCTGGACAGGAAAAGATCGTCAAGCTGGCCGAGGAGGGAAAGTTCGATGAGGCCAAGCTTTTCCTCGTCAATGAACTGCGCCCGATTCTGGCGGCATACCAGGCAAGCATTAATGAGATGATCAAGTTCCAGAGCGGCCTGGTCGATGCGGCTGGCAAGACGGCCGCAGAGCAATATAGCTCCACGCGCACATTAATGTTTGCGCTCTCGGCCATTTCCCTTCTGCTGGCGCTTGTCACGGCCTGGTGGATTACACGCGGCATTACCCAGCCCTTGGGCCAGGCGGTGCAGGCCGCCAACAAGCTTGAAGCCGGCGACCTGTCTATCACGATTGCGTCGACGTCCGGCGATGAAACCGGCCAGCTCTTGCGTGCCATGCGGAATATGGTGGGAAAGCTCACACAAGTGATCGATGGACAAAAGCGCGTAGTGGAAGCTGCCAACCGCGGCAACTTCGATGCGCGCATCGAGCTGAATGGATTGCAGGGGTTCCAGAAAGAGATGGGTGAGGGCCTGAACCAGCTGGTGACGACCACCGGTGCGAGCATCGAGGATGTGGTGCGGGTGATGGGCGCCATGTCCGAGGGGGACCTGACCAAGCGCATCGACAAGTCATACGAAGGCGAGTTCGGCAAGTTGAAGGAATACGCCAACAACACGGTCGACAAGCTGTCGCAGGTGGTGGCAGATGTCAACGGTGCGGCTGACGCGCTGGCCAGCGCTTCGGAAGAAGTTAGCGCAACGGCGCAGTCGCTGTCGCAGTCGGCAAGCGAACAGGCGGCCGGGGTGGAGGAAACCAGCGCCTCGATCGAGCAGATGACGTCATCGATTGCGCAAAACACCGAGAACGCGAAAGTCACCGATGGCATGGCGGCGAAGGCGGCCCAGGAAGCGGCAGAAGGCGGCGAGGCAGTCAAGGAAACGGTATCGGCGATGAATCAGATTGCCAAGAAGATCGGCATCATCGACGACATCGCCTATCAGACCAACCTGCTGGCCTTGAATGCGGCGATCGAGGCGGCGCGCGCCGGCGAGCATGGCAAGGGGTTCGCGGTGGTGGCGGCGGAAGTGAGGAAGCTGGCCGAGCGCAGCCAGGTGGCGGCGCAGGAAATCGGCGAAGTGGCGACCAACAGCGTGGCCCTGGCGGAAAAGGCGGGCAAGCTGCTTGACGAGATGGTGCCGAGTATCAAGAAGACGTCGGACCTGGTGCAGGAAATCACGGCGGCATCCGAAGAGCAGTCTTCCGGAGTGGGGCAGATCAACGCGGCGGTGAATCAGCTCAGTCAGACCACGCAGCAGAATGCATCGAGCTCGGAAGAGCTGGCGGCGACCGCCGAAGAGATGAGCGGGCAAGCCGAGCAGCTGCAGCAGACAATGGCGTTTTTCAAGCTGCAGGGTGGACAAAGCATGCGGGCGACCGCCGAGGGGAAAGCATTCAAGGCCGCAGCGATGAAGCCGGGCACTGCGAAAAAAATCATCGGCCAGACGGTTTCCGCCGTCGGCATGCCGGATGAAACCCACTTCACCCGTTTTTAAGAGGTGAAACCATGGCCGAGTTGATTCAGACTGGCAGCAGGCAGGCGGGCGTGGCGAGCGCGGCGGCGGACGACCACGCGCAATACCTGACCTTCATGCTGGGCGGGGAAGTGTTCGCGATCGGCATCCTGGCGGTGAAGGAAATCATCGAGTACGGCGGCGTGACGGCGGTGCCGATGATGCCTGACTGTATACGCGGGGTGATCAACCTGCGCGGCGCGGTGGTGCCGGTGATGGACTTGTCGTCGCGCTTCGGGCGGCGGGCCACGGAAGTCGGCAAGCGCACCTGCATCGTGATCGTGGAGATCGAGGCGGGCGGCGAGCAGCAGGTGGTGGGGGTGATGGTCGATGCGGTCAACGCGGTGCTGGAGATTCCGGCGTCGCAGATCGAACCGGCGCCGAGCTTTGGCGCGAAGATCCGCACTGACTTCATCGCCGGCATGGGCAAGGTGGGCGGCAAGTTCGTCATCCTGCTCAACGTCGACAACGTGCTGTCGGCGGAGGAGGTAGGTGCGCTGGTTGAGCTTGCCGCGGACGCGCCAAGCGTCGCATAAGGAAGGCCCCGCTCCCGCAGACGGGAGCAGGGCGAAGAAACAGAGGTAGCAGTGTCAAACATCGTCGCAATCACCGATCAGGAATTCACCCAGTTCCAGCGTTTCATCTACGATGCAGCCGGCATCAGCCTGTCGCCGGCCAAGAAGGCGCTGGTCAGCGGAAGGCTGGCCAAGCGCGTGCAGCACTGTCATCTGAACAGTTACGGCGATTACTTCCGCCTGCTCGCGAGTGGCAAGGCCGATGCCGAGGTGCAGATGGCAGTCGACCTGCTGACCACCAACGAGACTTATTTTTTCCGCGAGCCGAAGCATTTCGACCTGCTGCGCGAGCAGGCGCGTGCCATGCGCATGCGCGGCCAGCCGCTGCGCGTGTGGAGCGCGGCCTGCTCCAGCGGCGAGGAGGTGTACAGCATCGCGATGGTGCTGGCGGATGTGATGGAAGAAGGGCAGTGGGACGTGATCGGCTCGGACATCAGCACGCGCGTGCTGACACGGGCGCGTACCGGCCACTATCCATTGGAGCGCACCACGCATGTCCCGATGAGCTACCTGCGGCGCTTCTGCCTGAAGGGAACCGGCAGCGAGCAGGGAACGCTGCTGGTCGAGCGTGGCCTGCGCAGCCGCGTGCAGTTCCTGCAGGTGAACCTGAACGCGCCGCTGCCGCAGCTCGGCACCTTCGACGTGATCTTCCTGCGTAATGTGATGATCTACTTTAACGGCGCCACGAAACAGCAGGTCGTGGCGCGCGTGCTGTCGCTGCTCAGGCCGGGCGGGCTCTTCTTCATCGGCCATTCGGAAAGCCTGCATGGCGTCACCGACCTGGTGCAGCCGGTGATGCCGTCCGTCTACCGCAAGTCCTGAACACATGACGAAGAAAGCGGTGATCGACGTCTTCCTGCAGCCGGGCGAGTATTTCGTCGGCGATGCCGATTACCGCATCCGCACGCTGCTCGGCTCCTGCGTTTCGATCACGCTCTGGCATCCGGTCGCCAAGGTGGGCGCGATGTCCCACTTTTTGCTGGCGCGGCGCCCGGCACGGCCGGCAGTCGAGCTCGACGCGCGTTACGGCGAGGAAGCGATGTGGTTGATGCTGCGCGAACTGGACCGTGCCGGCGTGGCGCCGTCGGAATGCCAGGGCAAGGTCTTCGGCGGCGGCGACATGTTCCCGGGGAATATGCGGACCGCCGGGATCAACGTGGGTAAGAAAAACGGCGTAATGGCGCGCGACCTGTTGTATTCGCACGGCATTTCCATCGTGTCCGAAAGCCTGTTCGGCGTCGGTCACCGCCAAATCATTTTCGATGTAAGCAGCGGCAACGTCTGGTCGCGCCAGATCAAGCCTGCCTGAAGCAACCTGTAGAAGAGATACTGCGCATGGACAGCATCAAAGTATTGGTCGTGGACGATTCCGCCGTGGTGCGCCAGGTAATGACCGCCTTGCTCGATGCCGCGCCCGGCATCAAGGTTATCCACGCGGTGGCCGACCCGCTTTTGGCGATGGAACGCATGAAGATGCAGTGGCCGGACGTGATCGTGCTGGACGTGGAAATGCCGCGCATGGACGGCATCACCTTCCTGAAGAAGATCATGAGCGAGCGCCCCACGCCGGTGGTGATCTGCTCGACGCTCACCGAAAAGGGGGCGCAAACGACGATGGAGGCGCTGGCCGCCGGGGCGGTGGCGATCATCACCAAGCCCAGGCTCGGGCTCAAGCAGTTCCTGAACGACAGCACCGATGAGTTGATCGGCGCCGTGCGCGCCGCCGCCCGCGCCAATGTGAAACGGTTGGTCTCGCGCCAGCATGCGCCATTGCCGGTGGTGGCCAAGCACAGCGCCGACGTGATCCTGGCGCCCGCCGACGGCAACGCGATGACGCAGACCACCGAGCGGGTGGTGGCGATAGGCACTTCCACCGGCGGCACCCAGGCGCTGGAAGAAGTGCTGACTGCGCTGCCGCGCGTGTCGCCGGGGATCGTGATCGTGCAGCACATGCCGGAAAAATTCACCGCCGCCTTTGCTGACCGCCTCAACAGCATCTGCCAGATCGAGGTCAGGGAAGCGCAGAACAACGACCGAGTGCTGCCGGGCCGCGCGCTGATCGCCCCCGGCGGCAAGCACATGCTGATGCGCCGCAACGGCGCGCAGTACTACGTCGAAGTGGTCGACGGCCCGCTGGTCAACCGGCACCGGCCCTCGGTCGATGTGCTGTTCCGCTCGGTGGCGAAAGCGGCCGGCGCCAACGCGCTGGGCGTCATCATGACCGGCATGGGCGACGACGGCGCGGCCGGCCTCCTGGAGATGAAAAAGGCCGGCGCGCGCACCGTGGCGCAGGATGAGCAGAGTTGCGTGGTGTATGGCATGCCGAAGGAAGCGGTCAAGCGCGGCGCGGTGGAAAAGACCGTGCCCCTGAACGCGATCGACAAGGAAATTCTTCAGCAGCTGGCGAAGTTCGCCGGGTGACGGCGGCCGGGGGTTGCGCCGGCCTGGGCTTACGCCGCAGCCTGTTTGAGGGCGGAGGCAAGCAGCTTGTCCGTCTTCATGATGTGGTTGATCAGCCAGTTGCGCAGGAAGCCGGATACCTGAACGGACAGCATGCCGTTGCCGGCATTGAATTTCGCCTGTAAATCGACCACCTCCTTGATCAGCTTGTCGTGTTCCTGCTTGTGCGCGGCGAAGTCGGCATAGCGGATTTTTTGCATGTGGTCTTCTTCACGCTTGAAGTGTTCGCGCGTATAGCGGATCAGTTCGTCGAGGATTTTTCCCAGGATATTCTTGCCCTGGCCTTGCGCCATGGCTTCGTGAAGCTGATTTAACAGGCTGATGAGCTTTTGATGGTCGCTATCGATAAATGAATTTCCGACCTGTAATTCATCAGTCCATGCAAAGTACGCCATATCTTTCTCCATGTTGAGCGATTTCACACCCGGCATCGGATCAAGAATCCGGGCTTTTCTTGACTAAAATCAAGCGGAAGTGACAGTACGCGACCTTGGAAGAGGGAAAAACCCCCTGTTTATGGGATATCCGGAAATGCTTGACTCATGTCAAGACGCTTGATGCGGGAGCCAAGGGCATGCGCTTTCAAGGGCGCGGTCCAAGAGGGAGGAAGTGAGCACACCCCTGACTGGCTGCATCGAACAGGCAAGCCAGGGATTGAATGCGCGCTTGCCGGCGCTTGTGATAAACGCGTGCCAAGCCTTAATCGGCGTTGCCCGCCTCGCCGGGCTTGCCGGCGATCAGGATCGGCGCACCGGAGGCAGTCAGCCGATAGATCGCCTGGTCGAATGGATCGGCGAGGTACAGGTTGCTATTCTTGTCCGCCGCAATGCCGGGATTGACGGCAAAATCGGCCGCAATCTGGCGCGGCGTGTCATCCCCGTTGGGAAAGCCGTTCAAGACGGTGGTCACCGTTCCATCCGCTGCCAGCTTGCCGACCTTCATCGCGGTCGCGAGCAGGCTGCCAGCCGTGGTTGCCGTGCCATAGCGGGCGCCTGTCAGAAAGAGGTTTCCTGTCGCATCGAAGGCCATTTTCCCGGATACGTAAATGTCGTCGACCGGCCGGTGCACGACGCCTGGCGACGGTGCGTTCGCCTCCGATTGTGCCGACAGCGGTACGAGGTCGACATGGCTCACGTTGATGCCGCTGCCGTCGGCGGAAACCGCCGGGCCGCCCGCGGCAGAAACGCCGACGGCCAGGTTCCCCGCGGCGTCGCTGGCGATATGGGTGACGCTGCCGAAAGAGTTGACGTAGTACACGCCGGTTTCCGAATTGTCTGCGTTGAGGCGGCTGATCCGGAAGATATTCCTGTACTCCAGCAGCACATAAACGCGTTCCTGGCCATCGATGGCAATGTCGAGCGGAGCATAGCTTCCCGGCGATTGTGGGTAGCTTTTTACCAGCGTCTTGCCGCCATCGGCCCCGACCTTGTAAATATCGGTGCCGGTCAGAATGAATAATTGCCCGGAGGGGCTGATGGCCAGCGTGGTCCTGGCGGCATAGCTGCCGGGAAGCGTGCTGACATCGCCATTGGCGGCGATCTTGCGCACAGCCTGGTTGCCGCGGTCCATCACGAACAGGTTGCCTGCATTGTCGGCCACGATATCGCTCGGCAAGTTGAACCGCGCCGTGGCATCCAGCTGAAACGCGGTATTCTCGGTGGCGGAACCGCTGTTGCCGGCGGGCGTCGATCCGGCTTGCGGGCTCGACGGCTGGGTGCCGGTGGTGTCGCCCCCACTTCCGCTGGGTGTCGAACCCGGCGCGGCAGGCGTGTTGCCGCTGCTGCTGGTGCCGCCGCCGAATGGTCCGGCCGGTGTTGAATCGCCACCGCCGCCGCACGCGGCCAGTAGGAGGGCAAGGGAGATGGATATCGCTTTTCTGGCGTGAAGCGGCATGGGGACCTCGCTGGCTGGAAGCTTGCTGGTAATGGCAGCGCATTGCAGGTAACTGCAGCCCGGCAGGAAAACGAGTTCGCATCCCCGAGCATCAGTTCAGACGATGAACAGGCTTCGGTGTTCGCGGACTATTCCCGCTGCATGACTCCGCGTTGGGATAAATCAATCCAATTTCCCGGAAACTTTTTCGTGCGATGGACAACCTGAACAAGCAAGCCCATCTCTCCGACAAAGACTCCATGAAAGCGCTCATACGCCTGTCTGTGGTCATCTACACCGTCATCACCGTCTTCTTCGTCGGCGCCGCCCTGGTGCTAATCGTCATCAGCGCCAACACCGGGTGGCATGCCTTGCAGCAGGACGGCCTGAGCCCGCAAGGCGCGATGGGGGTGATCGAGGCGGTCGGCCTGCTGGCGGTGGCCGTGGTGGCGGTCCAGATCGCGCAGACCATCGGCGAGGAGGAAGTCATCCGCTCCGCGCACGTCAGCGCGCCGACGCGGGTGCGGCGCTATCTATCGCGCTTCATGGTGGTCATCGTGGTTGCGCTGGCCGTCGAGGGGATGGTGGCGGCTTTCAAGGCGGTGCATGAAAGCATTGCCTTGCTGCCGCATGCGGCCAGCATCCTGGGCGCGGTCGGCGTGCTTCTGGCTGGCTGGGGCGTATTCGTGCGGCTGAACCGCTTCGCCGAAGAACTGGAGCCGGAGGCGATGCGGGATGCCAAACAGGAAGACAGCAAGCTGCAGTAGCGGCGCGTGCCCGTCGCTCAGGCACGCCTGGTCGCGACGAGCTTCAGTTCCTGCCGCCGGGCGGGGCCGGACGCCGGCGCGCTTGTTGCGGTGGATGCGGGCGCTGCGGCCAGCTTGAACACGCCGACCAGCCGCTCCAGCTGCCCTGCCTGGTCCTGCAGCGATTCGGAGGCGGCCGCCGCCTGCTCCACCAGCGCCGCGTTCTGCTGGGTCACGGCGTCCATCTCGATGAGCGCTTGGTTGACCTGCTCGATGCCGGCGGTCTGCTCGGTGCCGGCTGCGGCGATTTCGCCCATGATGTCGGTCACGTGCTTGATGCTGACGACGACTTCCTGCATGGTGGCGCCTGCCCGGTGCACCAGTGTGGTGCCATCCCGGACCTGCTCGACCGAGCCGCCGATCAGCGCCTTGATTTCCTTGGCAGCGGCCGCCGAGCGTTGCGCCAGGTTGCGCACTTCGGACGCCACCACCGCGAAGCCGCGCCCCTGCTCGCCGGCGCGGGCCGCTTCCACCGCCGCGTTCAACGCCAGGATATTGGTCTGGAAGGCGATGCCGTCGATCACGCCGATGATGTCGAAGATCTTGCGCGAGGACTCGCTGATCCGGTCCATGGTTTCCACCACGCGCGCTACCGCAGCGCCCCCCTTGGCCGCCACTTCCGACGCGGACTCGGCCAGCTGGTTGGCTTGCCGCGCGTGCTCGGCATTTTGCCTGACCGCGCCGGTCAGGCGTTCCATCGAGGCGGCGGTCTTGTCGAGCGAGCCGGCCTGCAGCTCGGTGCGCGATGCCAAGTCCGCGTTGCCGCTGGCAATGTCGCGCGATGCGCCGTAAATCGCGTCGCTGCCTTCGCGTACCTGGCGCACGATGCCCACCAGGCTGTCGTTCATGTCCTTTAGCGCCTGCAGCAGGGTGCCGATTTCATCGTGCGAATCGATCGTGATGTCCTGGGTCAGGTCGCCGGTGGCGATGCCGCGCGCCACCTGCACGCCTTTTTCCAGCGGCTTGGTGACGACGCGGTGAATGAAGGGATAGATCAGCAGCAGCACCGGAATGCAGGTGATGACGGCGGCCAGGATCGATTTCAGGCGCTGCTGCGCGAGGCCGGCGTTGACGTGGTCGAGCGAGAGCTTCATGCTGACCGCGCCCAATACCGTGTTTTCCGGCACCTGGTGGCAGGCGGTGCAGTCCTTGCCGAGCGAGTTCTTCTTCGCCAGCGCGGGGCGCACCGCGCGCAGGTATTCGCCGCGGCTGTCGGACTCGATTTGCACGACTTCCCTGCCGCTTTGCAATACCTTGAGTTCGGCCTCGTCCGGTGTGAACTGATCCTTGGCATTGCCCGCGCCAAACACCTTGCTGACCGCGTCGCCGCGGATCACGCGCAGGTCGCGGATGGTGCCCAGCTGCTTGACCTGGTCGAGGAACACGTCGCGCTGCTGCACGGTGCCGGTCACCATCATGCCGGTCAGCCCGGCCATGGTGGCGTCGTGCATGCTGAGGGAAAAGTCGTTCGCTTGTTCGATCGCGGCCTTGCGATAGACATGGTCCTGCCAGACGATCACCCCGGACCAGACCACCAGCAGCGCGACACCGATGGTCAGCAGCAGCTGCACCCAGATATTCCTGTTGGAGATGCGCGATTTCATGGCGCCCCCATGGTTGCGTTAGGTCTTCGCCGGACGCCGCCGGCGCCTCTTGTCTCCGCAACTCATGGAGCCGCCATGCATGCCGCAATGGGGCGCGCTTATTTTATGTGTATCCAGTCACCGAATCTGGCGGCTGATGAGGCCAGCATAGGCCGTGCTCGCCTTCAATTCCTTGATTCAGGATAATTTATTTCCGACTTGCAATATCGGTTGGGCGCTGCCTGGCGTGCCGCGAACGTGCATCTGCGGCGAGGGCCGGCTGATATGGTAGCCCTGGGCATAATCGATTCCCAGGCGGCCGACCGCGGCCAGCACGTCGGCATCTTCCACGAATTCGGCGACGGTCTTGATCTTCAGTTCCTTGGCCAGGGTCACGATACTCTTGATGAAGGCGAGGTAGACCTCGTCATGCAGCATGTTGCGGATGAACTCGCCCTCGATCTTGATGTAGTCGACCGGGAAGCGCTTGATGTACTGGAACGAGGAGAAGCCGGAACCGAAGTCGTCGATCGCGAAGGAAAAGCCCTGCATCTTCACGTCGAGCACGAACTTTTCGAGCAGGGTCAGGTTGCGCACCGTTTCCCGCTCGGTGATCTCGAACACGATGCGGCTCGGTTCGATCTCGAACTGCTCGGCCAGCCGGCTTACGCGCGCGGCGAATTCGCCGACGATCAAGGCCTTGGGCGACAGGTTCACGAACAGCATGCCCTGGTAGCCCTGCTCCTTGACCTGGGTGAACGCCTTTTCGATCAGCTGGTAATCCATCTTGTGGGCGATGCCCATGCTCTCGGCCTGTTCGATGAAATCGTTGGCGGTCACGATCTCGTCGTCGAGCTGGATGCGCATGAGCAGCTCGTGGATCACGATCTCGCCGGTCGCGGTGTCGCAGATCGGCTGGAAGAACGGCACGATGCGGTGTTCGTCGAGCGCGTTCTGGATCATCAGCGACTTTTCGCCGGCTTTCCGGAACACTTCGGCCATCTCGTCCTCGTTCGGGATGGCGATGGCGTTCTTGCCGGCGCTCTTCGCCTTGTACATCATGTTGTCCGCGACCAGGAACAAGTCCTTGGGATTCTCGCCGTGGTCGGGGCTGATGGCGATGCCGATCGAGGTGGTGGCCTTGAGCTTGATGCCGTCGGGCGTGTCCATCGAAAATTCCTCGAGCATCTCGCCGATGCGCTGCGCCACCACGTACGCCTGGGTCTCGGACGCTTCCGGCAGGATGATGCAGAATTCGTCGCCGCCGTAGCGCGCCAGCAGGTCGCCGTTGCGTACTGCCTTTTGCAGCAGCTTGGCGAAGGATTGCAGGAAGGCGTCGCCGAAATGATGGCCGAAGCGGTCGTTGATGGTCTTGAAGTTGTCCATGTCGAGCATCATCACGGCGAACTTCTGCTCGTGTCGCCGGGCGCGCCCGACCTCGTAGCCCAGCAGTTCCCAGAACATGCGCTGGTTGTACAGGTCGGTGAGCGGGTCGCGCGTGGCGTAATGCTCCAGGTCCTTGGTGTACTTGTAGATCGCCTTGACCGAGCCGACCAGGTTCAGGAGCGTGGTCAGGATGCTGCCGATGACCATGTGCCGCACGTTGTCCTGCGCCATGGTCGACTGCACGCCGATGCCGACGATGCCGCCGATCTTGGGCGTGTCCAGCAGCAGCGTCTTGGTCTGCAGCTCGATGTCGCGCAGGCTCAGTTCGGGCAGGGTGTGCTTGTCGTCGGCGATGTTGTGCACGATGTTGAGCAGGCTGGCGCCGTGCAGCAGCGAGTACTCGCGAATCTGCTGGCGCAGGATGCGTTCCAGCAGCCGCACCGTGTTGTCGCTGGGCCGGTTGCGCCAGAACACTTCGCATTCGTAGGCTTCTTCCTCCACCCGGAAAATCGTCACCAGCGCGTAGGCCTCGATGATCGGATTGATTTCCAGTAGCAGGTTCTGGATGAATTCGCGCCAGTCGCGTACCACGTTGGAGGTGATGATGAATTTTTCCAGCAGCCGGATCTCGAATTCGAGCACGCCCTTGTCGACCGCGACGCTCTTGATCTTGTCCACCAGTAGCGCCACGTGCTCGAAGGCCTGGTTGAATTCGCTGAAGCCGAACTCGACCTTGCCGATATCGAAGTGCTCGAAATCCTTGATCGTGTTGAACGACTCGACCTCGCGCTTGAACAGGTAGGCCGAGCGCTCCAGCCGGTGCGCGACCCACGAGGTCAAGGCGCCGGCCGCCACCAGCACCAGCGTGCCCAGGGCCAGAAACAGCGCGACGTAATAGCCGCGCACGGTGCCCGCCACCGGCTCGAGCTTGTGGCGGATATCGATCACGCCGAGCACGTCTTCGGCCTTGGCATTGGCGTGGCAACCCAGGCACTCGCCCTCGGCACGCACCGGATACAGGTAGCGGATCTGGTCGCCGGTCGTCGCGACGGCGTTCCTGCCGTCGTGCAGCACCTGCTGCGCCAGGTCCGGCGGCAGCGGCGTGCCGGCTCGGCCGTAGAGGGCGGCCACGTCATCGCTGCGGTAGACGTCGATGCGTTCGACGAAGCTGGGAAAGGCGTAACGGCTGGCCGCGGCTGCTTCGTCGATCTGGCTGCGCAGGCCGCCGCTGCGCAGCACCTGGTAGATCGCGTTGCGGTTTTGCGCCGCGACTTCTTCCGAGGTGGCGCGCGAGCGTTCCTCCAGCAGCTTTTCGTAAAGAATCGACGACGCGAAGGTCGCGCCCAGGAATACCAGCAGCGCGACGCTGACGGTGGACAGGAACACAAATCCCCGCAGGCTGCCGAGCACCCTGGAAATCGTTTTATATATACCTCGCATGGTGCGAGTCCTCTATATCAGTGTGAATCTATGTGCGGCGGGCGCGGCGTAGGGGAGCCGCGCCAGAAAACTGTCCGAAAAAGCAGGGGAGGCGGGCGGATGGGCGGCAAGGCGGCCGCTGGAGCCGGGCACAGCGTACCCAAGCATAGGCGTCAGTCCCGGGTATTTCCTTGATCCAGGACAATTAATTGCTTTTCAGAAAATGTGTGGGAAGTGCGGAATTCTAGCGCATTGCATCGGCGATTTCGGCGCTCATGCGGGCCAGGGCACGGGCGTAGGCCGCGGCCAGCGCCTCGTAGCCGTCCGCCTGCACTGCTTCTCGCAGCGCCGAACGGCCTTTGCACAGCGTTGCGCCGGCATGCCGCACGCTCCACGCCCCCCGCACCGTCACGTCTTGCCCCGGCACGGCGTCGAACTGCTCGATATCGACCGCAACCCGGTAGTCGGCGCCTTCGCCCCGGCCGGCGGCGGAAACGGCACGTGCGCCGCCCAGCCGGCTTGACAGGTCGGCCGCCAGCACGCGCGCGATTTCGGCACCCAGCGGCTGCGCCCAGCGATGGTGTTCCAGCACGTCGACCCGGTTGGGGCTGCGCCGCACCACCAGTTGCGGGCGGTCGACCATTTCCGGCACGGCGACCGGCCCCACCGTCACGCTGAAGCGGGCGCGGCCGCCGCTTTCGGTCGGCTCGGGCACCGGGTTGAGGGTATAGAAGGTTTCCTGCGGCGGCGTGCGGCATGCGGCCAGGGCGAGGATCGCCGCCGGAAGGATGAGACGGGCACGGGGCGGCATGCGCTACTCCTTTCCGCGGATGAGCGCCTCGGGGTGGCGGCTCAGGTAGTCGGCCAGCACCCGCAGCGCGCGCGCGGCCCGGTTCACCTCCTGCAGGGTCGAGCGCAGGTCTTCCTGCACCGGCGCGTCCGACGACAGGGCGCGCTCGGCATTGCCCAGCGCCTTGTGCGCCTGCTCCAGCGTTCCCTTCAGTTCCGGCAGCACGGAGGCGTCCAGCTGGCGCAGCACGGTGTCGGCGCTGCGCAGCGTGGCGTCGAGGCTCTTGAGCGAGCGGTCCAGGTCGCGCCCGATTGTGTCGAACGGCACGCGGTCGAGCTTGCGCGCGATGCCGGCCAGGGTGTCCTGGAGATCGGCGAAGCCGCCGGCGACGGTCGGCAGCTCGGGGGGCGCATGGCGCCAGTCGATCCTGGCGCCGGGCGCGTGCGGGAAGAAGTCGAGCGCCACGAACTGCTGTCCGGTCAACAGATTGCCGCTCTTGAGCTGGGCGCGCAGGCCGCGTGCCACCAGCTTGTCGAGGAAGGCCTGCGGGTTGCGCTCCAGCGGCGAAGGGGACGGCACGCCGCCGCGTACGCGCAGGCGTTCGGGGAACAGGCTGATTTCAACCGGGAAGCGGATCGCGCCGGAATCGTCCGGGTATTCCACGCCGATCGACTTGACCTCGCCGATCTCGATGCCGCGCAGGTCGATGGCGGCGCCCGGCGCCAGGCCGCGCAGGGATTCGCCGAAATAGAGCACGTAGGGCTGCGCCAGCCGGCTTTGCGGCTTCAAGGCGCTGTCGCGGTCGCGGTACAGGGCAAAGCGGGTATCGGCCGGCGCCGGCGCGCCGCCCTCGGCGCCGGGCGCCGCCTGGAAGGAAATGCCGCCGACCACGACCGAGGTCAGCGATTCGGTATTGAGCTTGATGCCGCCGCTGCCGACTGCCAGGTCCAGGCCGCTGGCTTGCCAGAAGCGCGCGTCGGCGGTGACGAAGCGGTCGTTGGGGGCGTCGATGAAAATGTCGAGCGTCACGCCGCGCCCGTCGTCGTCGATCCGGTAGCCGGTGACTCGGCCGACGGCCACGCGCCGGAAATAGACTGGCGCGCCGAGATATAGCGAGTCCATGCTGTCGGCATGCAGCATGAACTGGCGGCCCTGGGCGTCGGACAGCACCGGCGGGGGCGTGTCGAGGCCGACGAACTGCCGCCGTTCCTGGGCCGAGGTGCCGGCGTCGGTGCCGATGTAGGCGCCGGAAAACAATGTGCCCAGCCCGGTGATGCTGCCCAGCGTGATGCGCGGACGCTCCACCCAGAAGCGCGTATCGCTCACCAGCAATTGCTCGGCCTGCTTGGCGATCTCGGCGGTGACGATCACGTGCGAGCGGTCCTCGGCGATCGCGACCGCCGACACCGTGCCGATGTCGACTTCCTTGTAGCGCACCTTGGTCTTGCCGGCTTCCAGCCCTTCCGCATTCTTGAAGGCGATGGTGATGACCGGTCCCTGCGAAAACAGGTAGTGCGCGGCCAGCCAGATCCCGAGCAGGGCGGCGACGATCGGAATGATCCAGACCAGCGGCACCGTCCAGTGCCGCTTGGGCACAGCCACCGCGTCGGGGATGGAGGATTGGTCCGGCGGCGGCGTGTCAGGCATCGCGCTCCCCGATCCGGCTCATGACCCTCTCTCGTCCCAGATCAGCCGCGGGTCGAAGCTGTGCGCGGCCAGCATCGTCAACACCACGACCGCGCCGAATGCGGCCGCACCCAGCCCGGCGCGCATCGAGGCGAACGATTCGACCTGCACCAGCGCCACCGACAGGGCCGCCACGTAAATGTCGAGCATCGACCAGCGCCCGATGGCGTCGACCAGGCGGTACAGCCGGGTGCGCTGGCGCGGCTGCCAGTCCATGCGGCGCTGCACCGACACCAGCAGCAGGGTCAGCGCAATGAGCTTGGTGAGCGGCACCACGATGCTGGCGAAGAAGATCAGCGCCGCCACGAACCACGAGCCGCTGTTCCAGAACAGGATCACGCCGCTCATGATCGTATTGCTGTGCACGTCGAACAGCGAGCGCGTTTCCAGGATCGGCAGGGTATTGGCCGGGATGTAGAGGATGTAGGCGGCGATCACGAAGGCCCAGGTACGCGACACGCTGTTAGGCTTGCGCGCATGCAGGCGGGCGCGGCAGCGCGGGCAACACAGCGTGTCCGGTGTGCCGCGGCAGCGGCATAGCAGGCCGCACGCCTGGCAGGTGACCAGACCGCGCAGGGTGGCGCAGCCGCCATCTGCTGACGTCGCGCTCATGGCCGGCCCTCCGCGCCGATTGCATCCACCCAGCCCCAGAAATCGCGCGCGCTGAACGAGGCGGCAACCGCCGAAAAGGAGGCGATCAGGCCGGCGAAGGCCCACAGCGCAATGCCCGGCACGATGGTGGCAAGATCCGACAGCTTGGCCAGCGTGACCAACAGGGCGAGCAGGAACACTTCCATCATGCTCCAGCGGTGGATCGCCAGCACGAAGCGAAAGACATACGCCAGCCCCGGCGCGATGCGGCAGGCACGCAGCGGCAGCAGCATGTACAGCAGCGCGCACAACTCCAGCGCCGGCACCAGGATCGCCGTGCCCAGCACCAGCGCGGCCACCAGCGGCCGGTCCTGGTAGTACAGGGTCAGCACGGTGCCGGCCAGCGTCGTGGCATGGTAGGTGCCGTACTTTTCGAGCGCGGCGATCGGGAACAGGTTCGATACGAGAAGCAGGATGGCCGACGCCAGCACCAGCGCAATCATCCAGTCCAGCCGCGCGCGCGTGCCCCGGTACAGCAGCGCGCCGCAGCGCACGCAATGCGCGTCGTGGTGCCGGTGCAGCACGACCTCATGCTGAAGCAGGTCGCAATGCCGGCAGGCAAGCAGTTTTTGTGGCGAGGACGTTTCCATACATGTTGCGGCCTGCCGGTGCCGGGCACTCCACCGGAAATGCGGGCCGCGCTATTCGATTGCACAGTAGACAACAGAATTGCGAGGAGGTTGCGTCGGGGGTGACGACAAGAATCAAGGATGGAAGATCAGGCCGGCACAAGCAGCCGGCTGCGCAGTGGATGCGGGGAGCGAAAGGCGGCGTCCCTTTCCCGTTGGGTGCCGGGAAAGGGGCTTGGGCCTGCTACATGTTGCGGCGGTACTGGCCGCCGACTTCGAACAAGGCGTTGCTGATCTGGCCGAGCGAGCAGGCGCGCACCGCGTCCATCAGTGCCGCGAACACGTTGTCGTTGTCGATCACCGCCTGCTGCAGCCGCTGCAGCAGGGCCGGCGCCTGCTGTGCGTGGCGCTGCTGGAAGTCGGTCAGGCGCCGCAGCTGCGACTGCTTTTCCTCTTCCGTCGAGCGCGCCAGTTCCAGCTGCTGCGGCGTGGCGTCGCCCTTCGGGTTGCGGAAGGTGTTGACGCCGATGATGGGCAGTGTGCCGTCGTGCTTCAGGTGCTCGTAATGCATCGACTCTTCCTGGATCTTGCCGCGCTGGTAGCCAGTCTCCATCGCACCCAGCACGCCGCCGCGTTCGGCGATGCGCTCGAACTCCCGCAGCACCGCTTCTTCCACCAGGTCGGTCAGCTCCTCGATGATGAACGAGCCCTGGTTCGGATTCTCGTTCTTCGCCAGGCCCCATTCGCGGTTGATGATCAGCTGGATCGCCAGCGCCCGGCGCACCGATTCGTCGGTCGGCGTGGTGATCGCCTCGTCGTAGGCGTTGGTATGCAGCGAGTTGCAGTTGTCGTAGATCGCGATGAGCGCCTGCAGCGTGGTGCGGATATCGTTGAAGTCGATTTCCTGCGCATGCAGCGAGCGGCCGGAAGTCTGGATATGGTATTTCAGCTTTTGGCTGCGCTCGTTGGCGCCGTACTTGTCGCGCATGGCCACCGCCCAGATGCGGCGCGCCACGCGCCCCAGCACCGTGTACTCCGGGTCCATGCCGTTACTGAAGAAGAACGACAGGTTGGGTGCGAAGTCGTCGATGCGCATGCCGCGCGCCAGGTAAGCTTCGACGAAGGTGAAACCGTTGGACAAGGTGAACGCGAGCTGCGAGATCGGGTTCGCGCCCGCTTCGGCGATGTGGTAGCCCGAGATCGACACCGAGTAAAAATTGCGCACCTGGTGCTGCACGAAGTATTCCTGGATGTCGCCCATCACCTTCAGGCTGAACTCGGTGGAGAAGATGCAGGTGTTCTGGCCCTGGTCTTCCTTCAGGATGTCGGCCTGCACCGTGCCGCGCACGTTTTGCAGCACCCAGGCGCGCAATTGCGCCGCTTCCTCGGCGCTCGGCTCGCGCCCGTGCTCGGCGCGGAATTTGTCCATGCGCTGGTCGATCGCGGTATTCATGAACATCGCCAAGATCGTCGGCGCCGGGCCGTTGATCGTCATCGACACCGAGGTGGCCGGATCGCACAAATCAAAGCCGTCGTACAGCACCTTCATGTCGTCCAGCGTCGCCACCGATACGCCGGAATTGCCGATCTTGCCGTAGATGTCGGGGCGCAGCGCCGGGTCGGCGCCATACAGCGTGACCGAGTCGAACGCGGTCGACAGGCGCTTGGCGTCCATGCCGGCAGAAACCAGCTTGAAGCGGCGGTTGGTGCGGAACGGGTCGCCTTCACCGGCGAACATGCGGGTCGGGTCTTCGTTTTCGCGCTTGAACGGGAACACGCCGGCGGTGTATGGGAAGGAGCCGGGCAGGTTTTCCGCCATCAGCCAGCGCAGGATCTCGCCGTGGTCCTCGAACTTCGGCAGAGATACTTTGCGGATGATATTGCCGGACAGTGTCTTGTAGGTCAGGCGGGTGCGCAGCTCCTTGTCACGGATTTTCGTGACGAAGTCGTCGCCGGCATAGGCCGCTTTCATTTCCGGCCAGCAGGCCAGCAGCGTCTTCGCACGCGCATCGAGCAGGTTGTCGCGCTCGGCGATCAGCTCATCCAGGTCCGCGCTCTTGCCGCAGGCGGCGAGCATCCGCTTCGATTCCTGCAACTGCTGGCGCTCGCGCGCGAGCTTCACCTGCTTCGCCGTTTGCTTGTGATAGCCGCGCACGGTGTCGGCGATCTCGGCCAGATAGCGGGTCCGTGCCGGCGGCACGATCGCGTTCTTGCCCGAGGAGTGGCGCACATGCACCGGCGCCAGCTTGCCCGGCCGCGCCTTCAGGCCGAGTTCGGCCAGTTTCGGCAGCAAGCCCTGGTACAGGGCGGTGACGCCATCGTCATTGAAGCGCGAGGCTTGCGTGCCGTACACCGGCATCTCTTCCGGCTTTTTACTGAACAGTTCCCTGTTGCGCTGGTATTGCTTGGCCACATCGCGCAGCGCATCCTGCGCGCCCTTGCGGTCGAACTTGTTGATCGCGACGAAATCGGCGAAATCCAGCATGTCGATCTTTTCCAGCTGCGAGGCGGCGCCGAACTCGGGTGTCATCACGTACATCGACAAGTCCACGTGCGGCACGATGGCGGCATCCCCCTGGCCGATGCCCGAGGTTTCCACGATCACCAGATCGAAGCCGGCTACCTTGCACGCGGCGACCACGTCCGGCAGCGCCTGCGAAATCTCGGAACCGGCTTCGCGCGTGGCGAGCGAGCGCATGAATACGCGAGATTGCGCCTGGCCATTCCAGGGATTGATCGCATTCATGCGGATGCGGTCGCCCAGGAGCGCGCCGCCCGACTTGCGGCGCGACGGATCGATCGAGATCACCGCGATATTGAGCGCGTCATCCTGGTCGAGCCGGATGCGGCGGATCAGCTCGTCGGTCAGCGAGGACTTGCCCGCGCCGCCGGTGCCGGTGATGCCGAGCACTGGCGTGGTGATGGTGTCGGCCGCCTGGTGCAAAGCATTCTTCAGCGCCGGGTCGGCCTTGCCGTTTTCCAGTGCCGTGATCAGCTGCGCCAATGGGCGCTGGCGGTCGGCGATGTCGCCGCCGGTGAGCGCATCGAGACTGGCCGGTGCATAGGTGGAGAGGTCGACGTCGCAGGCTTCGACCATCGATCCGATCATCCCCGCCAGCCCCATGCGCTGGCCGTCTTCCGGGCTGAAGATGCGCGCCACGCCGTAGGCATGCAGCTCGGCGATCTCGGACGGAACGATCACGCCGCCGCCGCCGCCGAACACCTTGATGTGCGCGCCGCCGCGCTGCTTCAAGAGGTCGATCATGTACTTGAAGTATTCGACATGGCCGCCCTGGTAGCTCGACACGGCGATGCCCTGCGCGTCTTCCTGCAATGCGGCGGTGACGATCTCGTCGACCGAGCGGTTGTGCCCGAGGTGGATGACTTCCGCGCCGTGCGACATCAGGATGCGGCGCATGATGTTGATCGACGCATCGTGGCCGTCGAACAGCGAAGCGGCGGTGACGAAGCGGACCTTGTTGGCGGGTTTGTATTCGGCGAGTTTTTTGGCTACGGAAAGATCAGTCATGGCGCGGGTGTCTCTTCCTTTTGGTATGAATAATCGGCGCTGTTAATTACGTTTACGTTAACGTCAATAGAGAGTGCCGTCAAATGGGGGAAATTTCATTGGCTATAGGAAATTTATGTGCATGCGGATTCTCCTCTCCCTGCGCCGGGAGAGGAGAGTGGGCGCTTACGCGGCGTGCGGCAATCCCGATTGCTGCACGTATTTCTTCAGAAGAGCTTCCTGCTCGATGCGGAACTGCGAGATCGCCTTTGCCTTCACATGGCCAAAGCCCCGGATCTTTTCCGGCAGGGCGGCAATCTCCGCCGCCAGCGCCAGGTTGTCCGTGCGCAGACCATCGAGCAGCGACAACACCGTCGCCCGGTATTCGTCGATCAGGCGCCGCTCCATCCTGCGCTCGGCCGTATAGCCGAACAGGTCGAACGCGCCGCCGCGCAGCGTCTTCAGCTTCGCCAGCATCCTGAAGCCATGCCACATCCACGAGCCGTACCGCGTCTTGAGCGGAACGCCGTTCGCATCCTTCTTGGCGAACAAGGGCGGCGCGAGATTGAATGCCAGCGTGAACTCGCCGTCGAACTGCTGCTTGAGCTTGTCCATGAACTGGCCATCGGTGTAGAGCCGGGCCACTTCGTATTCGTCCTTGTACGCCATCAGCTTGAAGTAGGACTGCGCCACCGCGCGCGTGAGGCGATCGCCCGCGCCCAGCGCGCTTTCCGCCTGGCGCACCGTATTGACCAGCGCCTCGTAGCGCCCGGCATAGGCCGCATCCTGGTAGCCGGTGAGGAAGGCGACGCGGCGCGCGATCAGGCTATTCAAGGTTTGCGGCATCTGCAGCACGACCGGTTGCGCGGGAACCGCGATGCGTTCCACGCGCGCCAGGTCGACCGCCGCGCGCCGGCCCCACAGGAAGCTCTTCTTGTTCGATTCGATCGCCACGCCGTTCAGTTCGATCGCGCGCAGCAGGGCCGCTTCCGATACCGGCAGCGCGCCCTTCTGGTAGGCGAAGCCGAGCATGAACAGATTGGTCGCGATCGCGTCGCCCATGAGCGCCGTGGCCAGGCGGGTGGCGTCGATGTAGTCGGCGCGCTCGGCTACCGATTCATTGATCAGCTCCTTGACCTGCTCGAACGGGAATTGCCAGTCGGGGTTCTTCGTGAAATGCCCGGTCGGCTGCCGGTGAGTGTTGACCACAGCGCGGGTGCGGCCGGCGCGCATCTTGGAGATCGCATCCTGCGCGCCGGCGGTCAGCATGTCGCCGCCTAGCACCAGGTCCGCCTCGCCGGTGGCGATGCGTTGCGCCCGGATTGCGCCCGGCACGCGCGCGATGCGGATGTGCGAGGTGACCGAGCCGTTCTTCTGCGACATGCCGGTCATGTCGAGCACCGACACTCCCTTGCCTTCGAGATGGGCAGCCATGCCGATCAGCGCGCCGATGGTGATCACGCCGGTGCCGCCGATGCCGTTCAACAGAATGTTGTACGGCGCGTCGCAGGCCGGCAGCAAGGGGTCGGGCAGGGGACCGAAATCGTCCTGCCGTGCGACGCCCGTCTTCGACTTGCGCAGCGTACCACCCTCGACCGTGACAAAACTCGGGCAGAACCCCTTCACGCACGAGTAATCCTTGTTGCAGGACGACTGGTCGATGGCGCGCTTGCGGCCGAACTCGGTTTCCAGCGGCAGGATCGAGGTGCAGTTCGACTGCGCGCCGCAGTCGCCGCAGCCTTCGCATACCGCGTCATTAATGAATAAGCGTTTGGCCGGATCGGGGTATTCGCCCTTCTTGCGGCGGCGCCTCTTTTCGGCGGCGCAGGTCTGATCGTAGATCAGCACCGATACGCCTTGTACTTCGCGCAACTCGCGCTGCACCGCGTCCATCTCCTTGCGGTCGTGCAGGGTGACGATGTTGGGCAACGCCGAGCGGTCGGCGTAGCGATCTGGGTCTTCGGTCACCAGCGCGATGCGCTTGACGCCCTCGGCCGCCATCTGCTGCGCGATCATCGGCACCGAGGTGATGCCGTCGACCGGCTGGCCGCCCGTCATCGCCACCGCGTCGTTGTACAGGATTTTATAGGTGATGTTGACGCTGGCCGCGACCGCGGCGCGGATCGCGAGATAGCCGGAGTGGAAATAGGTGCCGTCGCCCAGGTTCTGGAACACGTGCGGCACCTGGGAAAACGCCGCCTGCCCGATCCACGGCGCGCCTTCGCCGCCCATGTGGGTGGTGAGCTTGTTGTGTTCCGGGTAGATCGCTGTGGCCATCACATGGCAACCGATGCCGGCCAGCGCGAAAGAGCCTTCCGGGACCTTGGTCGAGGTGTTGTGCGGGCAGCCCGAGCAGTACCAGGCCGGGCGCGGCGGCGTGTTGACCGCCTTGGTCAGCACCTTGTCCTTCGCTTCCAGGAAGGCCAGGCGCGCCTTGATCAGGTCGCTGGTAGGACAATGGGAAATGAGGCGCGCGATGCGTGCGGCGATCACGCGCGCGATCTGGGCAATCGAGAAATCGGCCTTTGGCGCCAGCAGCCAGTCGCCGCGCGGATGCACCCATTCGCCCTTTTCGTCGAACTTGCCGATCACGCGCGGGCGCACGTCGTCGCGCCAGTTGTACAGCTGTTCCTTCAACTGGTATTCGACGATCTGGCGCTTTTCCTCCACCACCAGGATTTCGTCGAGACCCTGCGCGAACTCGCGCACGCCGTCCGGCTCCAGCGGCCAGGGCATCGCCACTTTATAGACGCGTATCCCGATCTCGGCCGCCATCTTTTCGTCGATGCCGAGCTCCTCCAGCGCCTCCAGCACGTCGAGGTAGGACTTGCCGGAAGCGATGATGCCGAGCTTGGCCTGCGGGCTGTCGATGGTGGTGCGGTTGAGCTTGTTGGCGCGCGCGTAGGCCAGCGCGGCGTAGATCTTGTAATCCTGCATCAGCGCTTCCTGCTTGCGCGCCTGGATGCCGAGCGTGTCGGTCGATAGCCGCGTGTTCAGGCCGCCTTCCGGCATCACGAAGTCGGTCGGATAGACGATCTTGAGGCGGAACGGATCGGCGTCGACCGAGGCGGTCGATTCGACCGTGTCGGCCAGCGCCTTGAAACCGACCGCGCAGCCGGAATAGCGCGACATCGCCCAGGCGTGCAGCCCGAGGTCGAGGTATTCCTGCACATTGCACGGATACAGCACGGGAATCATGCAGGCAGCGAAGATATGGTCCGACTGGTGCGGCAGCGTCGAGGAATACGCGCCGTGGTCGTCGCCGGCCACCAGCAGCACGCCGCCGTGCTTGGCGGTGCCGGCATGGTTCATGTGCTTGAACACGTCGCCGCAGCGGTCCACGCCTGGTCCCTTGCCGTACCACATGGCGAACACGCCGTCGTACCTGGCCGGTCCGATCAGGTCGACCGTCTGTGTGCCCCAGACCGCGGTCGCCGCCAGGTCTTCGTTTACGCCGGGCACGAACTTGACGTGGTTTTGCTCCAGCAGCTTTTGCGCCTTCCACAGGTTTTCGTCGAGGCCGCCCAGGGGCGAGCCGCGATAGCCGGAAATGAAGCCGGCGGTGTTCAGTCCGGCGGCCAGGTCGCGCTGGCGCTGCATCAGCGGCAGGCGTACCAGCGCCTGGATGCCGGAAATGAAGATCAGGCCCGAGGTGGAGGTGTATTTGTCGTCGAGAGAAACCTGGGCGAGGGGGGCGAGGGATGTTGCGCCGGGTGCGGCGGCAGACAGCCCAGCAGGGGTAGCTGCTGTGTCGGCTTGCATGATGTCTCCAAAATTGTTGTTCGGATTGCGGCTTGGCTTGAAGCGCCGGGTAAGGCGGGGTGGAGCCAAGCAGCGGGACCGGGGGTATCGGTCGTTACGGCGACACCGGATAACGATATCGCCATAAATGCAAGTTTAGAACGGAACCGGGGCGATCCGCAAATCGGAAGGGAAAAATGCAGCGCCCGGGAGACCGGGCGCTGCTGCATTACCTCAGGACACGAGTTTCAGGCGCTCGGGCACGACACGCAGCTCGACCGCCTTGCTGCCCGCGACGACCTCGAGGTGCCGGCCATTGAGCTGTGCCGCCGTTCCGTCCAGCTTAAATTTGCCGACGGCATTTGACAGCCGCTCGGTCTGTTCGCGCACCGCTTCGGCGGCGGCCGCGGCCTGTTGCACCAGTGCCGCGTTTTGCTGCGTCATCTGGTCCATCTGCTGCATTGCCTGGCTGACCTGCTCGATGCCGTCGCGCTGCTCGGCCGATTCGGACTGGATGTCGGTCATCATCCCATTCACGCGCGCGATCGCCGTGACAATATCCTGCATGGTCTTGCCCGCCTGTTCCACCAGCCTGGTGCCGTCGTTGACCTTGTCGACCGAGTTGCCGATCATGTCCTTGATTTCCTTGGCTGCCGCCGCCGAACGCTGTGCCAGGTTGCGCACTTCGGATGCCACCACGGCAAAGCCACGTCCCTGTTCGCCGGCGCGCGCCGCCTCCACCGCCGCGTTGAGCGCCAGGATATTGGTCTGGAACGCGATGCCTTCGATGACGCCGATGATGTCGACCACCTTGCGCGAGCTGTCGTTGATCGAGCCCATGGTCCGTACCACCTGTTCGACCACTTCGCCGCCCTTGAGCGCTACTTCCGAGGCGTTCTGCGCCAGTGCGTTGGCCTGGCGCGAATTGTCGGCGTTATGGCCGACCGCGGCCGCCAGCTGTGCGACGCTCGACGTGGTCTTGTCCAGGCTGGCCGCCTGCTGCTCGGTGCGGCGCGACAGGTCGTTGTTGCCGTTGGCAATCTCGCCGGTGCCATGCGCGATTTCCTGCGATGCGGCGCGCACTTCACCAACGATCGCCACCAGCGCATTATTCATTTCGGCCAGCGCCTGCTGCAGCGCGCCGATCTCATTGTGGCTGGTGACTTCTATACGGTTGGACAGGTCGCCCTGCGCGACGCGCCGCGCCGTTTCCACCGCCTGCGCCAGCGGCCGGGTGACCGCGTTGACCATCTGGTGAATGACGACAGCCAGCAGCAGCAGGGTCACGCAGGCGACCGCCAGCAGGATGCGCCCCTTGCTGCGCGCCGACTTGTCGTCATCGCCCACCAGCGTCGATAGCCTGGCCTTGACTTCCCCGACCGCCGCAGTCAGCGACGAGTCGATGCCGTGGATCTCGGCCTTGAGCGGCGTGATCGACTCGATCGAATTGTTCGCCGCCAGCGCGGCATGCACCTTGTCGAGCGCGGCGACGGCGGCCGCGGCGTTCGCGCCCGGCGCCAGTTTAGCCAGCTCGCCGGCCTTCGCACGGGCGTCGTCGAGCGCTTTCAGCGCCTTGACGCCGAACTTGCCGGAGTCGACCGCGTCGTTGACGCCATTGAGGAAATCCTTGTACTGCGAGGAAGCCTGCAGGCCCACGTCATATATGGCAAGCGTCTGGTCGACGCGTTGCTGCAGGTTGGTGTTGGAGAAGATCTGAAAGAAGAGCACCAGCACCAGCGGCATGACGGCGACGAAAACACCCATGTACATGCCAAATTTCAGAGAGATTTTTTTTAGCATCATTGTTCCTTTTGCGGGCCTCCGCCGCAATGCTGTGCTTCTTATGGAATGATGAGCGGCCGGGAAGGGCCGCCCGCCGGTGCTCCGTCCCTGCTCCTAGTACTTCTGCACGACCTTCACGCCCGCCGGTGCGCTCGAGACGTAGCCGACCGCTCCTGGCGTCGACTTCACCGCCGCGATCACTTCCGCATCGCCGGACTTGACCGGCGGCGGATTCAGGCCGTCGCGGAATCCCTTCTTGGTCCAGATTGCGCCATACTTGGTCGCATCCAGCTTGATGGCTTTTTCCAGGAAGGCTTTCTGCAGGCCGGCATTGTCCAGAGGGACAATCTTCGCGCTGCCGGCAACCTGCTTTTCGCCGATGAAGACGTCTCTGATGTCGTCCGCGGACAGTTCCAGTCCGCTGTTGGCGATCACGTACACGTCGGCGGCCAGCGCGGGCGCGCCGGCCAGCATGCCGCCCGCGAGGGCGGACAGGGCGATCATTCGAGTGATTTTCATGACGGATATCCCTTAAAAGCGCACCGCGAACTGCACACGTGCTTCATTCGATTTCTGATCCGAGACCGTCTGCTGCTCGGTGGTCTGGTTCAGCTCCAGCTTGAGCGCGGCCTGCGGATTCACGTCGTAGCGCACGCCAAGCGCGTTACGCTTGTAGGAACGTCCGCTGTCGAGGGAGGCAAAATAGTTGTCGCCCTGGTCAAGCACGGCTTTTTCGAAGCGGTAATACGGCGTCCAGCGCCCGCCGAGCAGTCGTCCGACCTGGGCGAAGCCGGCCCAGCTGGCGTGCGTGCCGCTGTTGCCGGACAGGTCGTCGTTGCGGAAGCGGTAGTACTCGCTGATGACTTCCCAGTCGTCCTTGTCGAGGAAGGCGAAGCCGCCGTACACATTGAGCTTGGTATTGCTGAGCCTGACGTTGTTGGCATCGAACGCGGCGACCTGTTCCGACAGGCCGTGCAGGCCCAGCATCAGGCCTTCCAGCGCGCCGCCGAACGCGTAGCGCACGTTGCCGCCCACCGCCTTGTTGGCGTTGTCGTCCTTGAAGGCGTTGAAGTCGAGCTCGCGTTCGACGATGCGGCTGCCATTGCCGTAATAGGCGTCGTATTGCAGCTTGCCGGAGCCGAGACGCACGCCGCCGGACGCCAGCAGGCCGACCGTATGCGCCGGCAGGATGCCGCCCTGGTCCTCGAATGCGATGAAGCGCGGTCGCAGCAGCGAAGTCTGGATCTGCGCACCGTGGTGGAAGGCGGTGTTCCAGTAGCCGTACGGCGTGTGGAAGCGGCCGGCCCAGGCAGTCAGCGCATCGCTGAAGGTGTAGCCGAGCTGCAGCCGTTCCAGGTCGGTATTGAGCACGCCGTTTTCACCCATTTCGAAGACCAGCTCGGCGATTCCCTTGACGCGGTCGCCCAGGTCGGGGGTCATGTACAGATCGAGGTTCCCGAGCGCAAATCCGCCCTTGCGGCCGTTCGGATCGTTCGACGAGTGCGCATAGCCGACGTCGGCAAAGCCGTGCAGCGGCAGGCCGGTGCTGCCGCGTTTGGCCGAAGTCTCGGAAACCTGCACGATATTCTTTTCCAGCTGGTCGATGCGCTCGGACTGCGCTGCTACCGCATCGGCGGTTGCAGCAGGGGCCGCCGGGGCTGCGCCCTTGCCAGCCTCGAGCTGGTTGACGCGTGCTGACAGCTGCTGGATCAGCTCAAGGCTTTTTTCCAGCTTTTTCTCCAGTTCCGCGATACGTGCCGCTTCGGGTTGCGCCGCGCCGGCCGGGATTGAAAACAGCTGGCTGACCGCTAGTGCAACGACGCTTATCCGCAATGCTCGCGGCCTGAAGTGAAGGTTCATGTAATTTCCGCCTCGGTGAATTGGTAATGAATTGCAAAGCGGAAATTAGTCGTATTTAAATGAATTTTTGTTGCGTTAAGTCAAACAGCCAAGATTCCGATCTAGTAGGCCCACTCGGGCTAGGGATATGCCGGACAAAGAATACATTTTTGCGCAATTTTGGTGCAAAAAAGTTTCTTTTGGAAAATATTTGCGGGAATTTCGACGCTTTTATGCGTTTTGCCGAAATGGCCTAGGGGCATGAGCGCGGAACGGCAGCGCTCAGTTGGCCGGCCTGATCGCCTTGCGTTCGATGCAGGACGACAGGATCAGCGAGGTGGAGGTGACGCCGCAGCGCGTCAGTTCGAGGATCACCTTTTCCAGTTCCGACACCGAGGAAGCGACCACCTTGACGATGCTGCAGTCGTCGCCGGTGATCGAATGGCACTCGATAATCTGCGGCACCTGCGCGGCCACCACCTCGACCGGCGTTTCGTGGCTGCGCTTGGACACGCGGATGAAGGCGGTCATGCCGTAGCCGAGCGCGGCCGGGTTGACCCGCGCGTGATAGCCCTCGATCACGCCGGCCGCTTCCATGCGCTTGACGCGCTCGGCGACTGCCGGCTGGCTCATGTGGATGCGCCGGCCGATTTCGGCCAGCGTGGTGCGGGCGTCGGCCTGCAGGATGTCGAGGATTTTCGCGTCCATCGCGTCGAATTCTATTTTCACGGCGTGTGCTCCATTTTTCGATGAAAACAAAAGTTATCAGGGGATTTTTCCTTTGATTATCCCTTCAATGCGCGCTTTATGGTGCATACACTATGGGTAAATCAACAAGGGAGCTCGCCATGAACTGGCACACGTATCTGATCTTTTTCGTCACCACCGCCGTGGTTTGCCTGACGCCGGGACCTGCGGCGCTGCTGATCGTCACGCAGGGCATCTCCAACGGCTACCGGCGCTCGTACTGGGCGATCGCCGGCATCGCGCTGGCCAACGCGGTCTACTTCGCGTTGTCGGCCACCGGCGTGGCGGCCCTGATCGTGGCCAGCGGCACCCTGTTTTCCGCCATCAAATGGGCCGGCGTCGCCTACCTGTTCTACCTCGGCATCGCCGCCATGCGCAGCAAGGCCAGCGCGCTGACAGTGAGCGCCAACCCCGGCCATGCGGTCAGCGGCCCGCGCGCGTTCTGGCAAGCGGTCGTGGTCGAGCTGTCCAATCCGAAGGCGCTGCTGTACTTCGTGGCCCTGCTGCCGCAGTTCGTCGATCCCGGCCAATCCGTGGGCCTGCAGATGCTGGTGTTCGGCGCGACCACCATCGCGCTCGACCTGATGTCCTACAGCCTGTACGCCTGGCTGGGCAGCACCACGCAGCGCTTTACCGCGAACGCGCGCTTCGTCAAGACGAGCAACCGCGCCTCGGGCGGTCTGCTGATGATTGCGGGGGCGATGATGGCGACGGTCAAGCGCACCATCCATTGACGGCGTAGGGCGGATCAAGATCCGCCAAACAACGTAGATGTGCTTTATTGGCGGGTCTCGGCCCGCCCTGCGTCAGAAGAACTCGACTTCGTCGTTCGACACTTCCGAATGCAGCAGGCCGCTGCTGACGAGTTCGTCGTAGTGGCACACGCGGTTGCGGCCGTTTTCCTTGGCGTAGTACAGCGCCTGGTCGGCGTGCCCGAGGATGACCACCGGCGACTCGGTCGAAATGCTGGCGAAGCCCAGGCTGACGGTCACCTTGCCCACTTGCGGGAATTCATGCTTTTCGACATTGGTGCGAAAGCGTTCGAAGATATGGTGTGCCTGCTCCAGGGTGGTCGAGCGCAACAGCACCACGAATTCCTCGCCGCCGAAACGGAACACCCGGTCTTGCGCGCGGAATGAGGAACGCAGCAGGTTGGCGACCAAAATTAGCACTTCGTCGCCGTACAAGTGGCCGAACTGGTCGTTGACGCGTTTGAAATGGTCGATGTCGACCACGGCCAGCCACTGGCCGATGCCGTCGGTGTGGTGGTGGCGGCGGTCTTCCTGGTTCTCCGGCGTGGCGTCGGAGCTGCTGCTGGCCAGCAGCCTGGAAAACTTTTCGTCGAAAGTTTTGCGGTTGAGCAGGCCGGTGAGCGAGTCGCGCTCGCTGTAATCGAGGATGTTCTGGTAATTGCGGTACACGCACATGATCCCTTCGATCATGTGCAGCGTGTCGCCGCTGTACGGCGTCGGGTTGATCACCTCGATGCAGGTGCTGACCTTGTCGTTCAGCCAGACCGGCAGCCACAGGACCCGGTCGCCGTCCGCAGTGATCTCTTCCCTGCAGGTCGCGCGGTCCTTGATGCTGTCGACCAGCGCCGGATACTTGCTGATCGCTTCGCCGGAATGATCGGCCGTCAGGCTGTCCTCGCACGACACCACCTCGCCGTCCTGGATCCAGACTCGCGGGCGGACAAACAGTTCGTCACGAAAGCGGAACAGTTCGTGCACCCGCACCTGCTTGGCGCCGACCAGTTCATGCAGCGCCGACGCCACCGAGCTGTCCAGCAGCGCGTGGTCGCGCTGGCAGGTGATGTCGATCAGGTGCTTGAGCAGCGCTTCCATGGCGGTCACGCTCCCCGTCTGCGCGGCAGCAGGACGCCGGCCGCGCGCGGCCGGAAGAGGGTACTGGACGGGTTCTGCATGGAAGGGCTTTATCGAATCCGTATGAGCGAGGGGCTTTGTCTCAGTCCTGTTTTTGTTGTGCCGCACAATGACGGCCGGACAGGTACTATTTTTTATTTCATTTAGGCTATTTTTCTATTCTATCCCGAATCGGCTGAATTTTTGCAGGCTGTCTCGTTTACGCCATGCGCGGCGCCGGCCGGGCCGAGGGCCGGCCGGCGTCTTACCGCTCCAGCACGTAACTGCCGGGCGCGGCCATCAGCGGTGCATATCCCCTGTGCGGCGCGCCCATGGTTGGCGGCGCACTCTGGCCGCTGGCATGCCGCTCCAGCCAGTCGGCCCAGGCCGGCCACCACGAGCCCTCGATCTGCTGGTTGGACAGGAACCAGGTTTCCGGGTCGATGTAGTTGGTGCCGGACGGGCGGTGCGCCAGCCGGTAGTGCCGGCCCTTGTGGCCGGGCTGGCTGACGATGCCGGCGTTGTGCCCGCCGTTGGTCAGCAGGAAGGTCACGTCCGGGTCGGCGATCAGGTTGATCTTGTAGACCGATTTCCACGGCGCGACATGGTCGGTTTCGGTCGCCACTGCGAATATCGGTGCGCTGATGTCGCCCAGCGAAATCGTCCGGCCGTTGATCTTGTAGCGACCCGCGACCAGGTCGTTGCGCAAGAAGAGCCGGTGCAGGTATTCGCTGTGCATGCGGTAGGGCATGCGCGTGGCGTCGGCATTCCAGGCCATCAGGTCGGTCAGGGTCTGGCGCCCGCCGAGCAGGTACTGCTGCACCACCAGCGACCACACCAGGTCGTGCGAGCGCAGCAGCTGGAAGGCGCCGGCCATCTGGCGGTTGTCCAGATAGCCTTGCTTCCACATGATGTCTTCCAGGTAGTTCAGCTGGCTGTCGTCGATGAACAGCATCAGTTCGCCGGCCTCGGTGAAGTCGGTTTGCGCAGCCAGCAGCGTGATCGTGTTCAGGCGCTCATCGCCCACCTGCGCCATGTAAGCGGCGGCCATCGACAGCAGGGTGCCGCCGATGCAATAGCCGACGGTGTTGATCTTCTTGCCGGGCACGATCGCCTGCACCGCGTTGAGCGCTTCCAGCACGCCCAGGCGCAAGTAGTCTTCCATGTCGAGGTCGCGGTCGTTCTCGGTCGGGTTGTGCCAGGAAATCATGAACACGGTATGGCCGCGCTCGACCAGGTATTTCACCAGCGAGTTGTGCGGCGACAGGTCGAGGATGTAGTACTTCATGATCCAGGCAGGCACGATCAGGACCGGTTCCGCATGCACTTCGGGCGTGGCGGCGGAATACTGGATCAGCTCGATCAGGCGGTTGCTGTACACCACCTGTCCCGGCGTGATTGCGACCTGCTTGCCCGGCTGGAAATCCTCGGTGCCCTGCGGCGGCTTGTCGCCCATATTGCGTTCCAGGTCTTCGATGAAATTCATGAAGCCGCGCAGCAGGTTGCGTCCGCCTTCGCGCGCGGTCGCGTCGAGCACTTCCGGATTGGTCGCGATGTAGTTTACCGGCGACACCATGTCCAGCAACTGGCGCGCCACGAACGACACGACCTGCTCATGGTGCGGCGACACGCCGCCCAGGCCGGTGGTGACGTTGTGCCACCATTGCTGGTGCAACAAAAAGCCCTGGTAGATCAGGTTGAATGGCCAGCGCCGCCAAGCATCGTTGCGAAAGCGCCGGTCCTGCGGCAAGGGCTCGATGCAGGGCTCGGTCTGGGCGTTGTTCAGCACGTGGGCCGCGTAGATGTTGAAGCGCGCCGCCTTGCGCACCGCCTTTTCCGCCAGCCGCTGCCACTTTCCGGGTGACTCCGCCAAGTGCAGCGCCCAGTCCGCGTAGGCGAGCGCCAGGCTGACCGGCGACAGGCCGCCGCTCAGGCGCCCGCTCGCGGCATGCAGCAGACGGTCGATGGTGGCCGGGGGTTCGATGTCGGGTACGCTCCACGGCAAATGCGTGAAGTGCGACGCGGCATGCTGGCCGGCCGGGCTAGCGGCGTTGAAGTCGGGACGGACTCTGTCCATGCTTTTCTCCAGGCAGGGGTGCCGGACCGCCGGCGGCGAACTCCCCGAACGTCGTGATGACACGGTGCGGCGGCACCGTGGGGCGGCTGGACAGCCTGTCAATGCAATCCGGCATGGCTGTACCATTCCGCGAACTGGGGGCCGGGCATCGGCCTGGCCAAATAAAATCCTTGCGCGTAATGGCAATCGCGCTCCTGCAGAAACTGGAGCGCCTGCTGCGACTCCAGTCCTTCGGCGACCACTTCGATGCCGAGCGAATTGCCGAACGAAATGGCGGCTTCGGTCACCGCCGCGCAGGCCTTGTCATGTGGCAGCGCCGTGATCAGGGTGCGGTCGATCTTGACCCGGTCGAACGGCAGCCGGCTCAGCTGTTCCAGCGTCAGGTAACCGGCTCCGAAGTCGTCCAGCGCGATACGCACGCCCAATGCCTTGAGCCGGTCGAGCGCGGCCAGCGCGTATTGCGTGCCGCCGTTCAAGGCGCGGTCGCTGATTTCGATCCAGAGGTGATCCGGTTCGATCGGGCAGCGCGCGATCTGCTGCAGGATGGCGTCCGGCAGCCCGGCTTCGCGCAGCTGGGACGGCGACAGGTTGATGCCGATGTCGATCGCCGGCAATCCTTGCCGCTTCCACTCGTCATGCTGGGCGCAGGCCGCCTGCAGCACCCAGTTGCTCAGCTCGTCGATGAAGCCGCTTTGCTCGGCGATCGCCACGAACATGTCGGGTGACATCGCCACGCCTTGCGGCGTTGGCCAGCGCAGCAGCGCCTCGGCCGCGATCACCTGCCGCGTGGACAGGTTCACCATCGGCTGGAAATACAGCTGCAGGCTCTGGTGCGCCATGCTTTCGCGCAGGCGGTGCTGCAGCTGCATCGCGTCCGGCTGCATGGTGCCGCTGTCGGCGTAGAAGCGGTAACCCGCCTTGCCATGCTGCTTGACCTCGTACATGGCGGCGTCGGCATGCCGCACCAGCGTTTCGATATCGGTGCCGTCTTGCGGATACATGCTGATGCCGATGCTGGGCGACGAGCGCAGCACCAGGTCGCCGATGTGATACGGCAGGCTGAGATGATGCAGCACGTGGGTGGCGGCATGCACCGCGCCCGGCGCCGCATCGACCTGGGTAAGCACGACCAGGAATTCGTCGCCGCCGATGCGTCCCACCGTGTCCTGCGCGCGGAACGCGCCCTTCAGTCGCTGCGCGACCTCCTTCAGCACTTCGTCGCCGATATGGTGACCGTAGGTATCGTTGATCGGCTTGAAGCCGTCCAGGTCGAGGAACAGCGCGGCGCACATTTTCCCGCTGCGGTGCGCGGCCGACAGCGACTGTTCGGCCAGTTCGAACGTCAGGGCGCGGTTGGGCAGGCCGGTCAGGCGGTCGTGCTGCGCCGTCAGCCGCACCTGTTCCTCGCGCTCCTTGTGGTCGGAAATGTCGATGTGGGTGCCGACCATGCGCAGCGGCTGCCCCTGCGCGTCGCGCTGAACCTGCGCCCTGGCTTCGATCCAGCGGTAGGAACCGTCGCGGTGCTGCATCCGGAATTGCACCTGGTAGTCGCTGGCGCCGCTCCGCAACTCGCTTTCCAGGCCGGCGAGTACGCGTGCGCGGTCGGCTGGATGCACGCGCGATTCCCATTCCTCGTAGCGGTTCGGCAGTTCGTCGTCGCGGTAGCCAAGATGGCGCTTCCATTGCGGCGAGAAATACGTTTCGTTGTTGCGGACGTCCCACTCCCAGAAGCCGAGCCCGGCGATCTCGGCGGCCAGGCGCAGCTTGGTTTCCAAGTCGGCCAAGTGGGCCTGCGTGCGTTGCTGCCGCGCCTGCCACTCGCGCGATACGTCGCATAGCGTTTCGATCACCCTGGTCGTGCGGCCCTGCTCGTCCCTGACGGGCGAGGCGGTGACTTGCAGACAGCCGCGGCGGCCGTCGCCGCGCACATACAACATTTCTTCCGGATATACCGTCTCGCCCTTCAAGGCCCGAACTAGTGGATATTCCTCGTCCGTATAGGGCGAACCATCCTCATGAATCGCCCGAAAATGCGTCGCGTAGTCCTCGGCGCGGCCGGGGGAAGGCGGATGCTCCAGCAGTTCGGCTCCGGCCCGGTTCAGGAGAAGCAATTCTCCCGAGCCGCTGCCTGCGACCAGGATGCCTATAGGTATCCGATCCAGGATGTCCACCAGCTCCCGGTAGCGGTCCTGGATGTCGCCTGCGGATTTGTCGAGGAACATGGCGTGTCACGTCCAGTGGAGTGTTTGTCAATAAGACCCGAAAAACGTGGTGCGGTTTCGCCGCGTCGCAGCAAATGCAGGGCGGTATGCGTTATGTCAGATGGTTAACCTGAATGGGTGATTGGCGGTTGCAAGAAGGGTGCCGGGATTTCCCCGCGAAACTTGGCGGAAGCAACGATGTCAGATCGCTATCAGTGCGTACGCGGCCACGAAAACCCATTCATGAAACTTCTGTTCCAAGAAGCACAACAGGCTGAAAACCTCTATCGCCTGATCATCGACAATGCGCTCGACGCATTCATTGCCATCGATCAGCAAAGCAACATTCTCGACTGGAGCGTGCAGGCGGAAAATACCTTCGGCTGGAGCAAGCAGGAAGTGCTCGGCCGCCCTCTGGTCGATACCATCATCCCGCAGCGTTACCGCGCCGCCCACCTGGAAGGCATGCGGCGCTATCTGGCCGACGGCAGCGGGCGCTTCCTGAGCCGCCGCGTCGAGATTATCGCCTGCCATCGGGACCAGCGCGAAATTCCGATCGAGCTGACGGTGACGCCGATCCGCTCGTCCGAGCGGGTGATTTTCTTCGCTTCGCTGCGCGACATTTCGGAGCGGCGCGCGCTGGAGGATGAAGTGCGCCGTCAAGCCAACATCACCCGCTCGATCATCGACAGCATGGCCGCCGCCGTCACCGTCGCCGATCCGTCCGGACAACTCGTTCTGGTGAATCCGGCCGCGCAGCGCCTGCTTAACCTCCGTTCGGCCGACCACGCACCGGAACATTCCTATCTTTCCTTCCAGCTGCTGCAGCCGGACGGAAAGAGCGAATACCCGGAGAGCGAGCGGCCGATGGCGCGCGCGCTGCGCGGCGAAGCGGTCGACGGCCTGCTTGCGCTCGTGCGCCACGCCGCCGCGTCCGACGGCATCTGGGTCAACTGCAATGCGCGCCCGCTGGCCGATGAGCATGGCGCGCCCGCCGGCGGCGTGGTGGTGTTCCACGACGTTACCGAGCTGCGCCGCAATGGGGAAGCGGCTGCGTTGCAGGCGCGCCGCCTGCAGGAACAGGCCAGCCTGCTCGACCTGGCGCATGACGCGATCATGGTGCGCACCATGGATGACGTCGTCACGTACTGGAACCGCAGCGCGGAAAAGCTGTACGGCTACAGCAGGGAAGAGGCGACCGGCACCGTCAGCCATGTCCTGCTCCGGACGCAATTTTTCACGCCGCTCGAGCGCATCCGTGCCATCGTGCGCGAGCAGCAGTACTGGGAAGGTGAACTGATCCACGTCAGCAAGGCCGGCAAGGAAATCACCGTGTTCAGCCAGTGGGCGCTGGAAGTCAACGAATCGGGGCCGTCGCGTTACCTGGAAATCAACACCGACGTCACGCAAGCGCGCCAGACCGAGCGCGCGCTGCGCGCGTCGCAGCAGGATTTCCGCGCCCTGGTGGAGGCGTCGACCGACTACGCCATCGTGATGCTGGATCCGGACGGCGGCATCCTGAGCTGGAATTCCGGCGCGCAGATCATGTTCGGCTTCTCGGCGCAGGAAGCCATCGGCCAGAATATCGCGCGCCTGTTTACGCCGGAAGACCGCGAGTGCGGCGAGTCCGAGCGCGAGCTGGACGAAGCGCGGAACGCCGGCCGTGCCGACAACGAGCGCTGGCACCTGCGGCGCGACGGCACGCGCTTCTGGGCCGCCGGCGTGGTCGCGCCGCTATGGCACGAGGGCGGCCCGCTGCGCGGCTTCGTGAAGATCATGCGCGACCACACCCGGCGCCACCTGGACGAGGAGCAGACGCAGTTCCTGGCCAATCACGACGGATTGACCGGCCTGCCCAACCGCGTGTACTTCAGCAACCAGCTGCACAAGTCGATCGCGCTGTCGGAGCGCAATGACGTGCCGCTGGCGGTGCTGCTGCTCGACCTGGACCGCTTCAAGCAGGTCAACGACACGCTCGGCCACCACGCCGGCGACCTGCTGTTGAAGGAAGTGGCCTTGCGCATCCTGTCGTCGGTGCGCGAAACCGACTTTGTCGCGCGCCTGGGCGGCGACGAATTCGTGATCATCCAGAAGGATGTCACGCAGCCGGATGCATCCGAAACCCTCGCCAGGAAGCTGATCCTCGAAATGGGCCGGCCGTACCTGATCGAGTCGCATGAAGTCATCAGCGGCACCAGCATCGGCATCAGCCTGTATCCGGATGACGCGCGCAACTCGGTCGACTTGATCAAGCGCGCCGACCTGGCGCTGTACCGCGCGAAAAACGCGGGCCGCCACACCTATCAGTTCTACACGCCGGACCTGTTTGCCGAGCAGGCCTGGAAGAAGGACCGCGAGGCGGCCCTGCGCAGCGCGCTGCTGCACGAGCAGTTCGAGCTGCACTACCTGCCGCAGGTCGAACTCGACAGCTGGAAGATATCGACGGTGGAGGCGCTCTTGCGCTGGAAGGCGACCGAGATGGAGCTGGTGCTGCCGCAGGACTTTTTGGACATCGCCGAAGACAGCGGCCTGATCGTCGAGATCGGCGAATGGGTGCTGCGGCGCTCCTGCCGGCAATTGCGAGAATGGCAACTGCACGGCCTGAGCGAGCTGAGCCTGTCGATCAACTGTTCGGCGCGCCAGTTCCGCGATCCGAAGTTCGTCACCAAGATACCGGCCATCGCCGACGAAGCCGGTGTCGCCTATTCCAGCCTGGAGCTGGAAGTGCCGGAAGCGCTGCTGGCGCGGCACCCGGAAATCAAGGCGCAGCTGAGCGAGCTGCGCGCGCTCGGCATGCGCGTGACGATCGATAATTTCGGCACTGGCGCCACCGCGCTGGTGGACCTGAAGGATTTCCGGATCGATGCGCTGAAAATCGACAAGGCTTTCGTGCAGCACCTGCCGCACCGGCGCGAGGATTCTGCCATCGCCTCGGCCATCATCAGCCTGGCCCACAACCTTGGCATCAAGGTCGCCGCCGGCGGCGTGGAAACGGCCGAGCAGCTGGCCTACCTGAAGGCGCGCGACTGTACCAGCGCGCAAGGCTTCATCTTCAGCCCTCCGCTGCCGGCGGACAAGATCGAGGAGCTGATGCTCTCGGGGAGCTGGGCACGCATCAACCGCTGGGGCGGCGCCGATGCGGCGGGAGCACTGGAGCTGCATTAACCGCGCAAAAAGTATGACTCGGAAATGTCCTACGTCGTTCGTTGATTCGCTGACGCTGATTTTCAGCCACATGCGGATGGTGGAACGGGCGCGGGATTGCGATACTGCCGCATCGGCTTGCCGCTGCTGTGCTTCGCCACCGATGCGCGTGGCCGACAAGCCGCATTCCCCTCCCGCTCCACCCAACCACACCATCAGGAGACCGCCTTGCACAATCACATCGCCGATTTTTCCTCCGTATCGGTCAATCCGGCGCTTCTTGCCGACACCGGATTACAGCGTACCTCCCGGCTGTGGTCGACGCTCAAGGAAGTGTGCAGCCTGCTGCGCATTCCCGACGACGCCGCCTACGGGCAGCACGACACGCTCTTCCAGCATGTGCAGTTCAAGGCCGGCCAGCGCATCCATACCATCGGGCAGCCGTTCGACATGCTGTACATCGTCAATTCCGGTTTCCTCAAGACGGTGGCCATCGATGTGTTCGGCAACGAGCAGGTATTGAGCTTCCCGATGAAAGGCGACCTGTTCGGCGTGGACGGCATCCACGGCAAGCGCTACGAATCGGAAGCGGTCGCGCTCTCCAACTGCGACATCATCCTAGTGCCGTTCAAGAAATTCACGTCGATCGGCAAGCTCCACCCGGAACTGGAAACGGCGATCTATTCCGTCATGAGTCGCGAACTGATCCGTGAACAGGCCATGGTGAGCATGCTCGGCTCGCTGTCGGCCGAGGCGCGCGTGGCCCGCTTCCTGGTGAGTCTGTCGGAGCGGTTTACCGAGATGGGCTATTCGGGGCGGCAGTTCAACCTGCGCATGACGCGCCACGAAATCGGCAGCTATCTCGGCCTGACGCTGGAGACGGTCAGCCGCACGCTGTCGGCCTTCAATGAAATGGGCCTGATCACGGTCGACCAGCGGGCCATCGAAATCAAGGATTGTGCGGCATTGCGCACGCTGCGCCGCCTGCCGCCATCGCGCGGACGCACCAAGCAGGCCGCTGCGCTCGCCACCCAGGGGCCGGACCAGCTCGCCGCCATCTAAGAACCCGCGCGGCTCGCGCAAACCTTTGCCGTCGACATGCGGCGGCAACGTCTCGGGGTAACGATTCAGCGGCGCTTCAGTAGACGCTCAGCGGCCCGGCGCGGCTGCCCGCAGGCGGCCCCGCCGGCAAGCAGTCACAGCGCCCGGATCTCCGCCGGGTTGACCGGTTCCGCAAACGGCATACGGGTTTCCAGCCGCTCCTCGAATTCCTTGTCGAGCTGCCCGCGCCGCTGCAGGAACTCGCGCACCTCGCGCAGCCACAGCCGCTTGTCGCTCAGGCCGGAGTCGTCGCCGAGGGAATAGGTTTCCCGGTTGCCAAACAGATAGTCGGCCTCGGTCGGCTGCAGGCTGAAAATGCGCGCCATGATCTGCGCCTCTGCGCCGCTTGGCACCGATTCGTCTTGGTAGCGCAGGCGCATGCCGTCGTTCGAGAGCGACAACCCGAGCGCGGTAAAGCGTGGATGTTGGGCAAGCCAGCCGGCGGGCGAGCAGATAGTGCCTTGCGCCAACGATTCACCCTTGGCCGTTTGCAGGCTGCCGAGCGCGATCGCGGTTTCGGGAATGCCATCGATAATGGCATAGGCGTCCTTGAGCAGTTCATAGTCGGGGCTGGTGTTCATCGCGGATCCTTTCGGTGTGGATTGCAGTGGGCAAGTTTGACGCGGAAACGTATGTGCGTTTCACGAAGTTTTTCTGCAATAGACAAAAAAGCCCGCAGAGCGTTTGCCCTCCGCATTAGATTTACCGCAATCATCATGTCTGCTTCTTGGAAAACGGCATGCCGTGGCGCACAGCCGACGATATGCGTTCGAATGACACGGCGCGAGATCGAGATGGCGCGCGCCCGGCATCATGCCGTCGACGGGAAGAACCAGCGCGGGAGGATCGGCTGCGTGTCGGACGGCGGCAGCGGATGCGAGATGAAGAAGCCTTGCACCTCGTCGCAACGCAAGCGCTTGAGCGCGATGATTTGCTCGATCGATTCGACGCCTTCGGCCACCACCCGCATGCCCAGTGCGTGCGCCATGGTGATGATGGCGGTGATGAGGGCGGTGCCGCCGGTGGAGTTTGCCATGTCTTTCGTGAATGCGCGGTCGACCTTGATCACGTCGAAGTCGAGCCGCTGCAGTTGCGACAGCGACGAGTAACCGGTGCCGAAATCATCGACCAGCAGCTTCATGCCCATCTGCTGGATCGCCTTCAGGGTTTCCACCACGTTCTGGCCTTCCTCGATCATTGACGATTCGGTCAGTTCGATTTCGATTAGCGCAGGATCGATGCGATAGCGGGACAGGCAGGCGGAAAGGGTCTTCACGACGTTCGATTCGCGGAATTGCTTGGCAGAGACATTAATCGACACCGGCACCAATTCCTGGCCTTGCTTTGCCCAGCTGGCGACCTGGGCAAAGACTTTTTCGATCACCTGTTCGCCAAGCGATATGATGAGTCCGGTTTCTTCCGCCAGCGGAATGAATTCGTTCGGGCCGACGATGCCGCGCGTCGGATGCGCCCAGCGCACCAGCGCTTCCATGCTGGACGTGATGCCGGTGGAAACGTCCACGCGCGGCTGGAAGTACATCACGAACTGGTCGTATTCCAGCGCATGGCGGAGTTCCGCCTCGTTGCGATGGCGCTGGAGGATGGCTTCCGAGTATTGCTGGTCGAAGAAGCGGTAGGTGCCTTTGCCAGTGGTCTTGACTGAATACATCGCGATGTCGGCATTGTTGAGCAGCGTGTTGGCGTCCGTGCCGTTGATCGGATACAGGCTGATCCCGATTGACGCGCCGATCGAGCGCGTGCCCTGGGTGATGCGAAACTCGGTGCGGAAGGCGTCCAAGATGCGGTCGGCTACGTGTGCGGCATCCAATGCGTGACCGATGCGTTCGAGAATGACGAGAAACTCGTCGCCGCCGATGCGCACCACGTGGTCGTGCGGCCGGGTCGCGTCGCGCAGCCGCTGCGCCGCGTTGCGCAGGATGTCGTCGCCGGCGCTGTGCCCCATCGTGTCGTTGACCGCCTTGAATCCGTCGAGGTCAATGAACAGCAGCGCGATCATGCGGCGTGCGATGGCGGCCTGGTCGACAGCACGCGGCAGGTAGGAATTGAGCCAGTGCCGGTTGGGCAGCCCGGTCAGCGCATCCTCATTGCCGCGGCGTTCCAGCTCGGCCACATGGGTTTTTAACTGACTAATGTCGCGCAGGGTGATTGCCAGATCGTCGTTCGGGCGGGAGATGCGGATATGCAGCCATTTGGGACCGTTCTCCACCCCGAGGGCAGCCATTTCGGATTCGCCCTCGTAGAAGCGTGTTTTCATCGCCCGGCACAGCATGCGCATGGCGCGCTCGGCAGCCACGCCTTGGTACATCAGGGAAATCTTTTGGCCGATAAGTTCTTCCCGGCGATAACGCAAGAGGTTCGCGCCGCGTTCGTTGCAGTCGATGATTTCAAAGTCGTCGATTCTCTCGTTGGTGCCATAGACCGGATGCGCAATGAGGAAACCGTCGTTGCCGACTTCCGTTGCTATTCGGTAAGTGGATTGCATCACCAGCAACTCATGCCGCCGCCACATAATGTGCAGCGTCACGAGCATTGCAATCAACGTCACCAGCGCTAGCAAGGCCGTTGCCCACCAGCCTTGCCTGAGCGACTCTTTCCGGTCCGCCCAATATGGCGCAAGGGCGGTTTCCTCATCGATACCTGCGACGGTGATCATTTTGTAACCGGAAGTAGCGTGCCAGCCAACAAAACGCGTGCGTTGGTCGGCAAACCACTCTTTTCCGTTCAGAACTGTGCTGCCGGCAGAGGCGGAGAATGGCAGTGAATGCAGCACGGCGGCCTTGTCGCTATGGGGAAGAAACACCTCGTCGCCGATCCGGGCCAGGCGCATCACCTTGTCGGCGCTGAGGATGCCGATGAAGCCGGTATCCTTCAGCACCACTTTGTCGTACCCGGAAATAAAATACTCAGGCGCCACCGACACCAGGACAATGCCACGGAAATTGCCGTTTTTATCTTCGAGGCGGCGGGTAAAGGGAACCACCGGGGTTTTCGAAAAATTGCCGAGGCGCGCGGTGCCAATGTAGAACAAGTCATGCGCGTCGAGTTGGGCCCTGAAATAGGGTTCCTGCGCAATATTGACGCGGCTGGCGGACGGAATCGTACTGGTACGCAGGTTGCCGGCGGCATCGATGATGCTTACGTAAAAGCCCGCCTGCGCCGTGAACAGCCCGCTACCGCCCATCGATTCCAGCGGAAAGTTGCCCTCCGTGAGCTCATAGCCATTCTTCACGTACAAGGTGATCTGATCGACCGCTTCCAGTGCGCGGTACAAGTGCTGCGCATAGGCGCGGCTCAAGGTTTCGGCCTCGCGCAACGCGGCGCGTTCTGTCGCCAATTTTTCCTGCTCCAGTTGTCCCAACAGCAGGTGCCAGCCGATCAGGCACAGGACGACGGACTTGAGTGGCCAGAGCAGCAGCAGGCCAAGCTTTTTTCTGAGGAAGGGCCAGTCGCCGAAATTAGATTTCAGCTTGGAGCGCCTGCCGATGCCGATTTCCGCTGCCGCCATGAAAAATTTGAAAAAGTGATGTGCGCCGGAAGGACTTTGACAACCAAAAATCAATATCGTTAACCTCATTCAGGGCCGAAATTGCAAAAATCTATATCTCTCCCGACAATATGTCGGGCCAATGCCGGCCATCGCGTTCTGAAAGGTTTGAGCATCCTTGGCTAAATATCAGCCATTCCTGCGCACGTTTCGGCCATACTGGCGAGAACAATGGGTTTGACGCTCAACAATGGATAAGGAGGAATGAAATGCCTTCCGGAAAAATCCTGGTCGCCCAAGGCGGCGGCCCCACGGCAGTGATCAACCAGTCGCTGGTCGGCGTGGCGCTGGAGGCGCGGCGCTTTCGCGGCGTCGAACGGGTCTACGGCGCACGCCATGGCGTGCGCGGCATCATCAACGAAGATTTCGACGACCTGACCCAGGAAACCAGCCACAACCTGGAGCTGGTGGCCAACACGCCGTCGTCGGCGCTCGGTTCCACCCGCGACAAGCCGGACGCGAAGTATTGCCACGAAATTTTCGAAGTGCTCCGCGCGCACGAGATCGAGCATTTTTTCTACATTGGCGGCAACGACTCGGCCGACACCACGCGCATCGTCAGCCTGGAAGCGCAAAAGGCCGGCTATCCGCTGCGCTGCATCCACATTCCGAAGACGATCGACAACGACCTGGTCGGCAACGACCACACGCCCGGCTTTCCGTCGGCCGCACGCTTCGTGGCGCAGGCGTTTGCCGGCGCCAATCTCGACAATGCGTCGCTGCCCGGCGTCTATGTCGGCGTGGTGATGGGGCGCCATGCCGGCTTTTTGACGGCCGCCTCCGCGCTGGGCAAGAAATTCCCCGACGATGGGCCGCACCTGATCTACGTGCCGGAGCGCACCTTCGCGATCGAGCAGTTCCTGCACGACGTCAAACAGACCTACCAGCGCTTCGGGCGCTGCGTGATCGCCGTTTCCGAAGGCATCCACGATGCCTCGGGCGCGCCGATGGCCAGCCTGCTGGCCAAGGACATCGAGCGCGACGAGCACGGCAACGTGCAGCTCTCCGGCAGCGGCGCGCTGGCCGACCTGCTGTGCGAAGAAATCAAGTCCAAGCTCGGCATCAAGCGCGTGCGCGGCGACACCTTCGGCTACCTGCAGCGCTCCTTCATCGGCTGCGTGTCCGACGTCGACCAGCGCGAGGCGCGCGAGGTCGGCGAAAAGGCGGTGCAGTTCGCGATGTGGGGCAAGCGCGACGGCTCGGTCGCGATTAAGCGCACCGGCTTTTATTCGGTCGACTACGAGTTGCTGGCGCTCGACGACGTGGCCGGCAAGACGCGCGTGATGGAGGATGAATTCATCGCGCCGGGCGGCACCGACATCACCGACGCCTTCCGTCTGTACCTGCGCCCGCTCCTGGGTTCGGGCATGCCGGACGCGTTCCGCCTGCGGCCCAATCCGGTGCCCAAGGTGAGGAATGCGGCGCGCTGAGAAGGCGGCGCTGTCGGGGAAAATAGCGTAACCTGACGCCCGGCCTGTTTTCTATTCGGATTTTTCATGCATGACATTTTGGGCGACTGGCAGCCGCGCCTGATCGCCATGGCCGGTGCCGGCCAGCAGGACGACGGCGCGCACGACCTCCAGCACCTGCATCGCGTCTGGCGCGTCGCGCGGCAACTGCTGGCCGGGCACGCCGACGCCGATGCGCTGGTGGTGCTGGCCGCCTGCTACCTGCACGACCTCGTCAACCTGCCGAAGAACCACCCCGACCGCGCCCGCGCTTCCCGCCTGGCCGCTCAAGCCGCCTGCAGCCAGCTTGAGCGGGCCGGATTCCCGGGCGACAAGCTGCCGGGCGTGGCGCATGCGATCGAGGCGCACAGCTTTTCCGCGGCGATCGCGCCGGCGACGATCGAAGCCATGATCGTGCAGGATGCCGACCGGCTCGATGCGCTTGGCGCGGTCGGGCTGGCGCGGCTGTTCTACACGGCGGGGCGGATGGCCTCGGCCCTGGCCCATCCGGACGACCCGCAGGCGCTCAATCGCGCACCCGATGACCGGACCTATGCCCTCGACCACATCGGCGTCAAGCTGGCGCGCCTGCCTGCCAGCATGCGCACAGCGGCCGGGCGCAAGCTTGCGCAGGAGCGGCTCGACTGGCTGCTCGCGTTCCGCGCCACTTTCGTCGACGAATGGATCGATGGCGCCGCCGCCGGCGCGGGAGGATAATGGCGGCAAACTTGCGCACGACCCCATGAGAACTCCCAGTACGGCGGCCACCGCCACCTTCGGCCTGGAACCGGCCGGCTATCGCCAGTTGCTCGACCAGTTCGCGCATGCCAAGCGCGTCGTGGTGTACAGCGGCGCCGGCATGTCGGCCGATTCGGGGCTGCCCACCTATCGCGGCGCCGGCGAGCACCTGTGGACCGGCGACGTGCTGCGCAAGGTGGCCACGCCGGCCGGTTTCGCGCGCGACCCGGCCTTCGCGGTCGACTGGTACGTGCATCAGGCGATGCGGCTGCACACCGCGCAGCCGCATGCCGGCCACTACGCGCTGCTGGAGCTGGAACCGCACTGGACGGTGACGCACGTGACACAAAACGTGGACACCTTGCTGGAGCGTGCCGGCTGCTCGGCGGTCGTGCACCTGCACGGTCGCTACGACGAACTCAAGTGCACCCAGTGTTCCTGGCACGCTACCGTGTCCAGCCCCGATGTGCTGTTCCGGCCCTGCCCGCGTTGCGGCGGTCAGGTGCGCCCGGCCATTGTCTGGATGAGCGAAATGCCGGACCAGCTCGACATGGTCGAGGCGGAAGCGGCGGCCGCCGAGGCCGACATGGTGCTGGTGGTTGGCACGCCGGCGGAAATGTATCCCGGCGCGGCCGTGGTCGAAACCGCGCATCGCGCCGGCGCCGCCATCTGCGTCATCAACCCCGAATGGTGCGAGAACCTGCACTACGCGCGCTGGCAGCTGTTCGCCGGCGCGCGCGAGGCGCTGCCAGTGCTGGTGCGCGACGCGGTCGCGCGCCGGCGGATCGAAGGCAGGCCGATTCCCTGGTACCTGCAATGGCTGCCTGCCTGGGCGAAATAATTCCTTTGCCACTTCCGCGCCGGTACAATTCCGTTCCCCGCATGGCGCGCCGGATCGGCGCCGTGCCCGGACTATTGGCATTCAGGAAAAATGAACATCAGGATTCACGATGAATTGCGGGCCTATACCGACCCGCTGACCGCTGGCGAATATGCGGCGCTGGAGCGCAGCATTCTCGCCGAAGGCTGCCGCGACGCGCTGGTATTGTGGGGCGACGTGCTGATCGACGGACATAACCGTTATGCGATCTGCAAGAAGCACGGGATCGACTTCAAGACTGTCCAGAACGACAGCTTCGCATCGCTGGAAGACGTGCAGCTGTGGATGATCGACAACCACCTGGCGCGGCGCAGCGTGACAGATTTCCAGCGTGGCATGTTCGCATTGCGCAAGAAAGCGATTCTTACCGCGCGGGTCAAGGAGCAGCAGGAAAATCCGGCAGACCCGCAACCGGCCAACGAGCCGGCGAACCAGTCCGAAGCCGCGCCGGCCCCTGCCGCCGCGCAGCCGGCGCTGAGCACGCGCGAGGATGTCGCCAGGGCCGCCGGCATCAGCAGCAATGCGATCAGCCGGATCGAGAAAATCCAGAAAACCGCCGCGCCCGAACTGGTCGAGGCGGTCAGGACTGGCGCCATCTCGCTCAATGCCGCCGCCGCGGTGGCCGAGCTGCCGGTCGAGGCGCAGGTCGCCGCCGTCGTGGCCGGGAAACAGGAGCTGCGGCAGGTCGCCAGGCAGGTGCGCGAGGCGAAATCCCCAGCCAAGCCGCCCCGGACCGAACCAGCGGCAGGCCAGGCGCCAGCGGCGGCGCCGTCCGCCGATAGTGCCGCGCTGACGACCAGAATCGCCGCGCTGGAAGCGGAAAACAGCGCGCTCAAGGCGCAGGTCGCCACGCTGACCGCCGCACTCGACGAGGCCCGGCGTCCGGCCTGACGGCGACTTGATTGTGCGTTCATGTCATGGCGGCTGTCGTCATTGAACAAGACGGCCGCCGGCGCCTGCACTAGAGTCGGCGCAATCGACCGGCGACAGATTGCGAGAACGACAATCATCGGCAGCGCGCTTCCGCCATGCGGCATGTTTCCCGGGACGATGTGACCACGACATGACCGGGGCTGGCGCCCCGCATCCCCGGGAGGCGCAATGCATACAGATTTTGATTTCATCGTGATCGGTTCCGGCTTCGGTGGCAGCGTGTCGGCGCTGCGCCTGGCGGAAAAGGGTTACCGCGTCGCCGTCATCGAGCAGGGGCGGCGCTGGACGCCCGACAACCTGCCCAGGAGCACCTGGTCGCTGTCGCGCTGGATGTGGCGCCCGGCACTGGGATTGCGCGGCTTTTTCAGCATGCGCTTTTTCAGGCATGTCGTTGTCCTGCACGGCAATGCCGTCGGCGGCGGCTCCATCACGTATGCCAACACGCTGCTGGTTCCGCCCGACAGGGTCTGGCGCGAAGGAACCTGGGCCGGCCTGAATGACTGGGAAAAGATCATGCCGGCCCATTTTGCGACGGCGCGGCGCATGCTCGGCGTGACCACCAACCGCCGCCTGGGGCCAGCCGACCTGCGCCTGCGGGAAATGGCGCAAGCTGCCGGCGTCGCAGCCAGTTACTACCCGACCGAAGTCGGCGTCTTTTTCGGCAAGGAAGGCGACGCGGCGGGCACCACCTACGCCGACCCGTACTTCGACGGGGAAGGGCCGCCGCGCACCTCCTGCCATGGCTGCGGCGGCTGCATGGTGGGTTGCCGCCACGGCGCGAAGAATTCGCTCGACCAGAATTACCTGTACCTGGCCGAAAAAAAGGGCGCCGCGCTGTTTGCCGAAACCAGGGTGGTCGACGTCAGGCCGCTGCACTCGAGGGAAGACGGTGCGGCCGGCTATGCGGTGGAAACGCTGGCGCTGGCCGGCCCGGCGCGCGGGCAGAGACGCCGCCTGACCTGTCGCGGCGTCGTGTTCGCCGCATCCTCGCTGGGCACGCAGGACTTGCTGTTCCGCCTGCGGGAGAAAAAGTCGCTGCCGCGCATTTCGGACGCGCTCGGCCAGCATGTGCGCACCAATGCCGAATCGATCATCGGCATCCGCTTTCCCGGCTCGCAGGTCGACCTGTCCAAAGGCATCGCCATCGGCTCGGGCGTGTATGTCGACGAGCATACGCATATCGAGGCGACGCGTTACCCGGCGGGTTCCGACACGATGGGATTGCTCAGCACCGTCATGACGCTCGGGCGTCCCGGCTGGACGCGCCCGCTCACCTGGCTGGCTACGCTGGCCAGGCTCCTGCTCACCAGGCCGCTCACCACGCTGCGCCTGTTGACGCCGTTCGGCTTCGCGCGCGAAACGATGATCTTCCTGTGCATGCAGACGCTCGACGGGCATTTGACGATGCGCCTGAAGCGGCGCTGGTTCTGGCCGTTTTCCAGGCAATTGACCACGCACGGCAAGAAGATCCCGACCTTCATCCCCGCCGCCAACGATTTCGCCGTCAAGGCCGCCCAGGCCACCGGCGGCGTGCCGCTCACATCGCTCACCGAAATCCTGCTCGATGTGCCGACCACCGCGCATTGCATGGGCGGCGCAGCGATCGGCCGCACGCGCGCTGAGGGCGTGTGCGACGGCAAGAACCGCGTGTTCGGTTACTACAACATGTACATCTGCGACGGTTCCATGCTGGGCGCGAACCTCGGCGTCAATCCCAGTCTGACCATCACCGCGCTGACCGAGCACGCGATGAGCCATGTCCCGCCGCGCGAGCGGCAGCGTTGGAACGCGACCGGAACGGAAAGCGGGGAAGCTCCGGCACGCCGTACGGCTGACGACAGGGCGATGGAGGCTTGATTTCAGTCAAGGGAAATCGAGCCCCGGGCTGCCCGGCCAAAACATCCATGATTAAATAATTTCTCTGTGGATACATGGCAAGGCAACCGGGGTTTCTCATGCTTAATTCAGCGACAACATGCACCAGCAATGCATCATCCCTTTCCTGGACCGACGACCTGCTGACCGGCCATGAACGGATCGACGCCGATCATCGCAACATCTTTGACATTGCCCATCGTCTGGAAGCGGAAATCATCGCTCCGCCGGAACACTCGAGCGTGGGGGAAGTCCTGGTCGAGCTGATCGAGTACACGGGCGAGCACTTCCTGCGGGAAGAGGCGATCATGCGCTCGATCGGGTTTTCCGGCTACGACGAACACAAGCGGGAACACGACCTGCTGGTGCAGAAGGTGAACGCGCTGCATCGCAACTTCATGGACGGCAACGGCGATTCGTCCAGCGAGGTGCTGGACTTTTTACGCATGTGGCTGACGCACCACATCCTGCACATGGACATGGAACTGGTGCGCGGCATCAAGGCGGCGGAATAAGGGACGCGTTCAGGATTCGGCCATCGCGGGCTTGTGCTGCACGAGCAATTTCCTGCCCTCCCGGAGAAGATGTTCGAAAGCGTCGGCGGTGAGCGGCTTGCTGAAGTAATACCCTTGCATCTGATCGCAGCCGTGCCGCCACAAATAGGCGAGTTGTTCCTCGGTCTCCACGCCTTCGGCAATGACTTGCAGACGCAAGCCGTGCGCCAGCGAAATGATCGAACGCACGAGCTCGGCGCCGTCACCATTGAGCGTGATATCGCGAACGAATGACTGGTCGATTTTCAGCACGTCGATCGGGAAGCGTTTCAGATACGACAGGCTGGAATAGCCGGTGCCGAAATCGTCCACGGACAGGTGCACACCGAGTTTCTTGAGGTCGCACAGAATGCCGATCGCGAAGTCGACATCGGTCATCACCACGCTCTCCGTCAGTTCGATATCCAGCAGTTCGGCAGGCAGGCCGGTTTCCGCGAGGATGGCGGCGATCGATTTCGCCAGCCCGCCTTGCGCGAACTGCCGCGCGGACAAGTTGACGGCGACGCGCAACGGCGGCAGGCCGGCCAGCTGCCACGCGCGGTTCTGCCGGCACGCGGTGCGGATGACCCATTCTCCGATCGGCACGATCAATCCGAGCTCCTCGGCCAGCCCGATGAAGCGGGCCGGCGATACCATGCCGAGTTCCGGATGCTGCCAGCGGATCAGCGCCTCCATGCCGACGACGTTGCCCGTATAGAGATCGAGCTGCGGCTGATAATGCAGCAGGAATTCGCCGCGTTCCAGCGCGTTGCGCAGATCGCTTTCCAGGCGCAGCCGCTCAAGCGCCTTTTCATTCAGCGACGACGTGTAAAACTGGAAGTTGTCGCGTCCGATTTCCTTGGCTCGGTACATGGCGATGTCGGCGTGCTTGATCAGCGTTTCCGCGCTCGCGCCGTCGGCCGGGTAGGCGGCGATCCCCACGCTGCACGTCAGGAAGAATTCGTGGCCGTCGATGATAAAGGGCGGAGCGATCACATCCATGATGCGTTGCACGGTCGCCGGATCGAGCGCGTCGTCCGCATGTTCGGACAGCACCAGGACGAATTCGTCGCCGCCGAGGCGGGCGACGGTGTCCGTATGGCGCACGACGCTCAGCAGACGCTCCGACACTTGTTTCAGCAGGGTGTCGCCCGCCTGGTGGCCGAGCGTGTCGTTGACGAACTTGAAGCGGTCGAGATCGACGAACATCACCCAGACTTGCGCGCGCCTCTGCGATGCGCAGACGATGGCCTGGTTGAGCCTGTCATGCAGCAGGTTGCGATTGGCGAGCATGGTGAGCGCGTCGCGGTTGGCCTGGACCTCGAGCTGCTCCTCATAACGCTTGGTGGTGGTGACGTCGTATTTGGCCCCCACGAAATGGGTGACCGCGCCGCTGTTGTCGCGCACCGGGGCGACGTGGACGTCGGTCCAGAACATCGAACCGTCGCGGCGATAATTCCGCAACGTCACATGGCCTTCCTGCTGCGTGCGAAGCAGCCTGCGCAGTTCTTCCAGCCCTGCTTGTTCCTTGTCGTTCCGGTGCAGCACGCGCAGGCTTTTGCCGACGATTTCCTGTGCTGAATAGCCAGTCATGCGCTCGAATGCGGGGTTCACGTATTCGACCGGGTAGTGGGGGGGCGTCGCGCTGGTGATGACGATGGCATTCGCGCTGGCTTCGATCGCGCGCTGGCGCAGATGAAAGGCGGCCTCGGCGGCCTGCTGCCCGCTGCGATGGCGCAGGAACTGGAGCGCGACCGCCACCGCGTTGGCCAGCCCGGCCAGCAGTTCCACTTCTTCCGCGTCAAACGCATCCGGCTCGGCCGCATACACGTTGAGCAAGCCGAGATTTTTGCCGTCATGCGCCAGCGGAAGCGTCAGTTTCGAATTAAAGCCGCGTTGCAAAGCCTGTTCCCGCCACATGCTCATTTGCGGATCGCACTGGAGATTGTTGCTGATCGTGGGGCGGCCCGTGCGCAGCGTTGCGCCGATGGTGCCGCCTTCACGGATGCCGGCGTGCAGGGCGCTTTCGATGCAGGTCAGGTAGCCGTCATGTGCGCCAGCGATACCGGCAGGAGTAACGCTGCCGTCTTCCGCCAGCAGGCCGGACCAGGCCATGCGGTATCCCTCGCGCACGACCACTTCGCATATTCCCTGCAGCAGCGCGTTTTCATGCGGGGCATTGGCCAGCTCGACATCGCAGGCATGGATGGTGCGCAACGCGCGGTTGCTGCGGCGAATCGACTCTTCCATGCGCCGTTGCTCGGTGATGTCCCGTCCTAGGCAGTCCACTCGCCCCGGCTTGGACGGCGTGCTGGCGACGTAATGCGCGTCATAGTGCATCCAGCGCACGGCGCCGTCGGAACGGACGATGCGGCAGAGCAGGGCGTCGCGGCGCTTGTCGGCCAAGCCTCTCGCGAAGCGGGTCGCCCGCTTGCGGTCCGCCGGGTGCACGCAGCGCAGCCACAGCCGCGGGTCGTCGAGGAAGGACTGCGCGGCGTGCCCGTACAGCCGTTCCACCGCGGCGCTCACATACCGCACCTTGCCGGAAGCCGTATCGAACGTCCACAGCACTTCGTCGATGGATTCCACGATGTCCTTGAGCTGCTCTTCCTTCGATTCCAGCCTCAGGTAGGCCTGGCGCATGCCGGCATCGGAGGCCTGGCGCGCGACGTTGAGGGAACGCATGAACAGGAAGGCGAGAAAGCTGAGCAGCACGCCCGACAGCGCGGCAATCGGCGGCAGCCAGTATTGCGAACGGGTCTGGAAGTTGGGCCGCATGGTCAGGCCGAGCTCCCACGTATTGCCGCCGAACGTCAGGTCGAAGCTGCGCCGCAAGGGCGCGTTCGCGTCTGCCTTGCCGGCGGAGCCTGCCAGCCGGGCGAGGGCGCTGCTGAAAATCAGGGTCTGGTCGTCCTCGCCGGACCGCGTGCCCGCCTTGTCGCGGATTTCAATGTCCAGATCCTCGAGCAGCCGGGCGCCGAAGACGTTGCGCAGCATTTCGTCGACCCGGATCGCCAGGAAGAAAAAACCGGAAAATGCGTCGCGGCGCAGTGCCTGCGTATCGGGAATGCCGCCGCGGTAGAGCGGCATGTAGAACACGACGCCGTCCACATCGCCCGGCTCGACGAACAGGCGGACACGGCGGGTGGCGGCCCATTCGCCGGTATCCCGGGCGCGCTCGATCGCCTCGACTCTGCGCGGCTGCGTGGCATGGTCGTAGCCGAGGCCGAAACGGTTTTTGGCAAGCGGCTCGATGACGTTGACGACAAACGCGTCGGCAGTGCGCGACAGGGGCGCCGGATGTATGGCCGGCGGCTGGGCCTGCGCGTCGCTTGCATGGTCCTTGCGCAGCGCCTGTTCAAACGCCGGCCTGTCCGGCGGCGCAACCCGTGCGCTGAAGCCGACCGCCTGTACCGCAGGCAGCCGGTCGTTCAGTTTGAGCCATTCGACGCTTTGCCGGAACCGCTCGCGCGTCGGAAGCGGCGCGGTCCGGTATTCGGCCTGCATGCTGCGCAGCGCTTCGGCATAGGCATCGAGCTGGCGTTCCAGATTGTGCCTGGCTTCTTTCGCGCGGATGTCGAGCTGGGACTGGAGCTCCTGCCTGACAAGGTGGACGCCTTCCCAATAGACGAAGGCCGACGCCATCAGCCCGACCGCCAGGAACACCCGCGCCAGGCGCGGCGCCCGGCCCGATTCGGAAATGCGCGCCGCGAGCCCGGTGTTGCCAAACCAGCGTTTTTGATTTGCCACGGCTTCCATCCTTGTCTTGTCAGCCCTGTTGCCGGCGGCAGTCATGAAGGCCTCGCCATTCCTTGCCGCAGCCGGGCGCGATTTCCTAGAATTCTTCCCATTCCCCGGCGGATTCCACACGTGCATTCGCCACGCGGCGATACTGCGTTGGTGGCGTCGCCGATACAGCGACAGAATCCGCAGCACGCTGTTGTACGAGCGGCCGGGGCGCGGAAATCTGCTTGACGTTCGACAGCGGTGCAAGCTGCTCGCGTGCGGGACCATCGTGCAAGCCGTCGCCGCTGGTCTTGAACACGGCAACGGCCTGGGCCAGGCTGCGCGCCTTTTCCTCGAGCGACGCCGCCGCCGCGGCCGACTCTTCGACGAGCGCGGCGTTCTGCTGCGTCACCTGGTCCATCTGGCTGATGGCTTGGTTGACGTGTCCGATTCCCGTGGTCTGCTCGTTGCTTGCGGCGCTAATCTCGGTCAGGATGTCGGTCACCCGGCGCACGCTTACCACGATTTCATCCATGGTGCTGCCAGCCTGCTCGACCAGCCGGCAGCCGGCGTCGACCTTTTCCTCCGAGTTACCGATCAGGGTCTTGATTTCCTTGGCCGCTGCAGCCGAACGCTGCGCCAGCGCGCGCACTTCGGCGGCCACTACCGCGAAGCCGCGCCCCTGCTCGCCGGCGCGCGCCGCCTCCACCGCCGCGTTAAGCGCCAAGATATTGGTCTGGAAGGCGATGCCGTCGATGACGCCGACAATGTCGGAGATCGTCCTGGACGACTCGTTGATCGCGTCCATGGTTTTCACCACGTCGGCGACGATCGCGCCGCCCTTGAGCGCCACGTCGGATGCGGAGGCGGCCAGCGCGTTTGCCTGCGCGGCGCTGTCCGCATTCTGCCTGACGGTGGAAGTCAGCTCTTCCATCGAGGCGGCCGTCTGTTCGAGGGAGCTGGCCTGCTCCTCGGTGCGTGACGACAGGTCGAGATTGCCGGCGGCAATCTGTGCCGAGGCGGTCGACACGGTATCGGTGCCGCTGCGCACCTCGCTCACCACCGCGAGCAAGCTGGCATTCATGTCTTTGAGCGCTTGCAGCAACTGCCCGGTTTCGTCTGTCGACGGCACGTCGATGACGCTGGTGAGGTCGCCGGCGGCAACGGTCTTCGCCACGCCGACGGCGCGATGGATGGGGCGCGTGATGGAGCGCGTGATCAGGAATGCGAAGGCGATGCCGATGATGACGGCGCCCGCGCCTAATGCGAGCATCATCCGCGTGCCAGACGCCGATGCGCTTCTTATCTCCCCTGCGGCCGCCTGCGCCAGCTTCTTCTGCAGATCCGCGAGGTCGTGCACCGATGCCTGCAGCGTGTCGAGGAGCGGGAGCGTTTCGTCGAGCATCACCTTCTTTGCCTCGTCGGGCTTGCCGTCTTCGATCAGCTGGCTGACCTTGGTAAACGACGTCACATATTGTGCGCGTTCGGATTTGACGGCCGTCAGCAGTTCCTTGCCCTTGGACGAATACACCAGGCGGTCAAGGGTTCCCAGCGCCTCGACAATGATTTTCTTGTTGGACTCGATAAACGCGTAAGTCTTTTCCCGATATTCCTTGTCCGGCGCCTGGAACAACTCCAACGTGCGTCGCGCCTGCGCCCGGATGGTCGCGTTGATCGTGTTTGCTGCCTCCGCTTTCGCCCATTCCATGTCGATCATTTCCGCGGTGGAGCTCTCGATACTGGAAAGTCGTGCCATGCCAACCACGATCAATGTGAGTAACAGGGTGAGCACGATGCCAAAACCGATGGTCAGGCGCGTTCCGATGTTCATGTTTCGAAAGTGCATTTTTTCCTCTTGAAGATTTCGACGTGCCTTTGGCACGGCACGGGCGTCGCTCATTCCTGAGACGGCTTCGTCCGGCGATATGGTCTGCGGTGGGGGCAATGATGGCGGCGGCTGGTCATCGCGTGGCGCGGAATGGCCGATTTGACGCGCAGGCAGGATGCGGCCTGCGCGGGCAGAAAAAACGAGGTTCGTTCTTGATCGGCCGGTCTATTGCCGGTAAAACATATACTAAAAGTATATTTTATTGGCGAGATTTCCGAGGGGAAATGTCTTGATTCAGATCATCTTTTTCGAAGCCGCGATTTACATAATGGAAACGCTTTTGGCGGCAGCATGTGGCACGCGGCGATTGACTGGCCTTTACGTCAGGCGGTAATTGACGGGAACCAGTGGTGGCGGCAGGGCGGTGTCGCCGCTGGCTTCCCGGAGATTGATTTCGATGGTGCGGCAGAGCGCGTCAAGCGGCAGGTCGTTGTCGGACAGGCCGAATGGCTCTTCGATCTCGTCCCCCAGCGCATCCAGGCCGAAAAAGGTATAGGCGACGATCGCCACCACCAGCGGTGTCATGAAGCCGATCGTATCGACCAGGCCGAATGGCAGGAGAAAGCAATACAGATAGGCCGTCCGGTGCAGCAGCAACGTGTAGGAAAAGGGAAGCGGCGTGTTCTTGATCCGTTCGCAGCCAATCCCTGCGGCCACCATGGAAGACAAGGTCGCATCCACGGCCGGCGCCAGGCATGGGTCGATTTTCCCGTCCCTGATGCATTGCCCCAGGTCCGCGCCCATCTGCTGCATGAGGAAGTTCGGCGCATTCGTCGCCTGCTGCATTTGCCGCCATTCTTGTTCCGCAAGCAAACCGCGCACTTCGCCGGGCTCGCAGATATCGCGTACGCGCTGCCGCAGCAAATGCGCGTATGCGATGGCACGGTAAATCATTCTGACCCGGATATCGCTCACATCCTGGCCGGCGAGCAGCGGATGCTGGATCAGGCTTTGGCATTGCCGCGCCAGGTTCTGGCTGTCGGATACCAGCCGGCCCCAGAGTTTTCTCCCTTCCCAATAGCGGTCATAGGCTGCGCCATTGCGAAATCCCAGAAAGATTGCCAGCGCCAAGCCAATCAAGGTAAACGGAATGGGAGTCAGGGTGATTTTGAAATTGAACAAGGCGCCATGGCCGACGGTCACCGCGATGGCGACGATGACGTTGATGAGCAGCACTTTCCAGATGCTCGACAGGATCGATCCCCGTATCACGAAAAAAAGGTGAAGCCCGGATGGCCGGTCCCGCATGATCATGATGATGCTCCTTGCCATGCATGCCATACCGCTGCGGTGGTAAGGCATGCATGCGTGTCTTCCAGAATTGTCCCGCCTGCGCAGACGGGAGCAGGCGCTTCCCTGATGGTCTTTCCGGCCCGAGCGGGCCGGATGCCATTCTCGATGGGTATAGCGTATGAGTGAAAATTTCCAATTATGTTTGTTAGTTTACTGCTTTTAAAATCAATGGCCTAGACGTCATTCAACACGTTTGAAGTTTGTAAAATTTCTGCCTAGCAAGCTGGGATGATCCTCAAGATTTCCCCTTATGTTTGTAAGTTTGCCTTGTTGTTTGTCGACTGATTTTCTAGATTAACTATTATAGTAACCGTCTAGAAGAGCACGACATTAATGGTCACAAGGAAACCGCCACCCGATTTGCTTGGGCAAACTGGGACAACTCAAACCACGGGGCGGAATCCACGCAACGTCGGTAGGTTTCAATATGGTACAGGCCGCAGCATTTGCCTCACACCGCCAAGCGTTCCAGATGAAGCCCTAATTTCAGATGTCGGGCGGTATCACATCGTACATGCGCACTCTACCTCAGAGCAAACGTATCGTGAGTTATATAATGCGCCTCCCTTTCCGCTAAATTCCTGGATCCCAGGTCACATATCGCGATTGACGCGCCACATGGCTGGTGATCCGGTTGCAAATACCTTAGCTCTCCTACAGTCGAAAACGCTCTTTCCATTGTTCCAGGTTTTTTCTGGAGTGATGTTGCCTGATTATGGCAGCCCAAATAAAAAGAAAACTCACGATGATAATGAGGATGCCCTGGGGCAGGGATCTGATTCAATAGAAACTCCAAGGCGCCTTGTTACAGAAGAGATTCGAATCTGTCTGAACTGTCTTCATGACGATCTGAAATCATATGGCTTTGCCTACATTCATTTGTCACATCAAGTTCCCGGCGTACGGGTTTGTGCCAGGCACCGAACACCATTGATTGTCGAATGCCCATACTGTGAATGCCATTTCACCAGAAAAAAGGATCTCGTTTTGGCTCTCTGGACTGCCTGTCACTGTGCGAGATTGCTTTCCGACTTTCCGTTGCCAAAGGAAAAATCAGGAAATTTGGTACAAGTGTCGTATGCCCGGTTTGCAGCGGATTTGCTTTCAGCTGAACCCATACATGTCAACGCATATACATTGGTCCAGGGATATAAGAGGCGCCTTCAAGAGCTGGGTTATGCGACCTGGGGTTCACAATTTGAACGAACTCGCATCTTCTCCGACTTTGAGCAATTTTACGGATCAGATCTTATTGCAAAGGTAGATAGGGCATACCGGGAGCAACGCATGTCCGGCTGGTTCAACTTAGTCAACGAACAGTATTCGCCAGAAATTCCTCTTGGACGGCATCTGCTGTTCGCCCATTTTTTATTTCGAAAGACTAACCTGTTCTGGCAATACATGATTCCATATCATGCTCCCGACCTTTCGGAGGAAGCCAATCAGACCAAATCACACAGCAAGGGTGCCGGATCAGACGAGCCCAAGCGAAGGACTTCCGCATCGCTCAAAAAAGAGTCGCGACTGAAGGAGCTCCGACGTGAAGTCATGGCATCAGCAAAGGAAATTCCGAATTGTACGATCGGGGATTTATGGAAACATAAGTTCAGGACGATGACTTGGTTGATGCAGCGGGATCCGATGGCGGTGCCATGGCTGAAGGAACAGTTGGCAACGGTCAAGCCAAGGACTCACCCTAAACGCCCGAGTCTCCTAGAAGCTCATCCAAAGGACGGTGAGATCGCCGAAGCGATAAGGATGTCTGCTGAGCAGTTGTATGCTTCCGTTGAAAAGCCCGTCCGCGTGAGCGCCAACTTCTTGTTAAAAGATATTCCTTGGAATGCCTCGGCGCCGAACGCGACCCGCTTTCCTGCTTCGCAGCGTATTTTGAAGGAAGAAGTTGAATCGAACTGGCATTTCTATGCACGGCGCGTGGTCTGGGCGATACTCCATGGGGCCGTCGTCGACACCGCAATCAGAAACAAATCCGGTGTCGAATATGAGCGTGCAAAGGCTCTTGCGGCATATTTTTCTGGCTTGATGGGCCGTCCTGTAGCCATGGAAAAAAACACTATACTCAACGTGCTCGCGAAGTACGGAATCAACAAGCATTGGCAAGGACCATGTCCAGACAGGCAGTTCCTGAGTCCTGGGCGTGCTTATCGCAAGAAGGGGTGATGCAGCGGTTGCAATTTACTAGCCGCTTGAAATGCCAGCCATCCTGAAAACACGCCATTCGCGCACCTCATTGAACATGCCGGATGGACTCAATTGTTGCTTGCACCATTGAATGCGACGCGCCTGAAAGGCTTCAACTGATTCCAGCTCAGAGGACAAAGCCGTTGCGGTTTGCGGAAGCTTATGCAAATATTTTTGCAGCCATGCTGTATGGCCCGTGCGACGGCCGATTTCATTGATCGTGACACGGATTGGCTTGTCGCCAGGTTTCCGAATTTGAGCTGCAGTTTGTTTAACCACTAAAGCGAAATCGTTATCGCGCGCAGGCCAGTTAACCCGTTCTCTGGTAATTGCCTTTGGCTCTTGCAAGGCAATCTGTCGATCAAGCCATACCCTATCGTGTCGATACAACCATGCAAAATCTGCCGGAATGTTGGATTGTAATTCTTTGAACCCTGCATTTGGCAACTTGGCCTGCACTTCACTGAGTGCGATCCTCGCCCGTCGGCGTCGCACCAATTCCAGTGCGAATCGTCGTTGCTGCCGCAAGCTCTCGTCAGCTGCTAGCAGTCGATTCACCGTGGAAGCAGAGATATGCAAGCGACTCGAGATTGTTTCGATGGCTTCGCCTTTTGCCAATGCATCCGTTGCGCGCTCACGCGTTTCATCGCCCATTTTTTTGGGACGACGTTTCACGGTCATACCCAATCTTGCTGCATGTAGCAATGCCGTATTGACCGTTACGCCAAGCTGGATTGCGGCCTTGCGGATTGATATTCGCTGTGTTTCTATCAACTCACGCAGAGGTTGATCGATCGAGCTTACATTGCAAGCACCTCTTGCCGTTGCATGCGATACAGCCACCTGCGTATTACCCGCTTTTTCTGTGATCCAGAAGCGCAAGTTGTTCTCTAAAAGGCCAATGAGCAGCAAGTGTTTCAAGGGATGGTGATTACAGCGTGGCTTTCTGCATAGGGTCGCGAGCCAGCTTGACTCCGATTTGAGCGAACGGAGCAGGCAGTCAAAAGGAGGAACGTTTGCGAGCGGAGCCCAGAAGTCATAAAACTGCTGAGCGAGTTGATGCTGTCGTATGCGCTGCGACGGAACAGCAAGATTGCGACGCAATAGGCGGTCAAAATACTGATCATAGAGAGGCGCAGGGATGCGTTGGTCGGAAGCGAGAGTCAGTGCTTCAGCACTCATCCTGGCGACGAGCAGCAACCGATCTTGAGCCCCCTCGTTTGCGGAAACAACACTAGGGAAATGACCACGACCATTCTCGCCTGGAATTGCAAATTTCTGCCATCGGATTCGACAAGCAAGGTCACCATTTTGCGAGAGTGCAATCGCATGGTAAGGACATAGGAGCACGCCAGGCAATTGATGAACCCTATACCATGTCGTAATGCCTATTGTTTCGAGGTCTTCCGATGCACACGCTGGACAATACCGCAGCCAATCTGCGGCACCAATGCGGCTTGCCAGCATGCCTAACGATATCTTGGAGGTGGCAGCATTTCCCGATTTGATCTTCTGGAAGACAGAGTCATAGCGCTTGCAGCTATAGAAGGGTTGAAAGTACGGCAGGCAGGTATGCTCTCGAATTAAGGCTTCAATGTCGTCACCAAGGAAATTCAGTCGCTTGACGAGCAAGGGCAGGTTACTGGGAAAAGCTGTTCCGGTGCTTCTTGTTCGGGTACCCATCATCTCGTAAAGCGTATCGGTTCCCCAAGCGTGGCCTCGCAAGACATGATGGCGAGAGAGCGCGCCGTAGATCGTTTCGTCTGGAATCAGCGGAGATCCGGGGTAACCATATCGCTTCGGGCACCGTATAGCTCCACCTTGATCACCTTCCTGCGGAGGAATGAAGTCCAAGCGGGTCAGCATCGATTGATCCTTGATTGCGTAGCGCCTCAGCTGTTGACGAAGAATTGCCGGCGTTGCGCAAATCTCCATCATTGAATTCGTCCGTTGACGGGACGTGGGCGCTCTCATGATCCACTACATCCGGATGTTGCGCTGGATCTGCCGCTGGTGACGGCGAATTGTCTGTGGTGTAGCCCTCTGGCAAAGGATCTAGCTCATCCAGATGGTCCTGAATGATTTCTACTTCTCGCCGATTCACGGTCAACCGTGCAATAACGTCCTCGGGCGGAAGCAAATCCTCGTAAATAGACAGTGACTCCACAGTACCCTCGCGCAGTTTGTTCAGTGCCGAATGCAGCAATGTGAAATATTCGTCGTATATTTGTTTTAGGAGAGGAATAGTGATCGTTTCTGATTCGTCGACCATTGCCTGTTGCTGTGCCAGCTTGAACAGCAATACGACGAAATCAGGAATACTTTGGCTGAGGTCAAATACCGTATCAAGCATATTGTCGTCCGGCGGAGTTGCATTTCTCACCCACTGGTAGGCCCATACCCGCCGCACAAAGTCGTCCCACTCCTTGTTTCGCTTGGGAGGTCGTCGAAAATAGATCGGACCGTTCTCGGACGCCCTGCGCGCATCTTTCATTTCGTAGGAAAATAGCGCAGCCGCCTTGGAAGTGCCGATTTCCACAACAGGGACACGGAGCAAGGTTCTCAAATCTTGTAGAAAGCGCAACAAAGGGATTGCTCCACCAGTCTTTGCAAGACTTAGCCGTTGGATTTCGTCGATAAAAAGGAGTCCGAGAAAATGCGACGCGGCGATCTGGCGCATCGATCCTTCCAGCATGTCTTCACGCATCTTCGACTTTGAGAAGTCCTTCTCATACGTCCCCCCTGTATTCAACGCGATATCGACTTGCCGCGCGAATTCCCGGCAAAAGCTGGAGATTGACCCATTCTTCGGGCAAGTCACCTTCAACCATACCAATTGGGTAATCGGCATATGGCGTCCATTCCAGAACGAATGCCGGATCACTTGCTGGGGATAGGTGCGCAAAACGGCATCTGCACATGTCGTTTTGCCGGAGCCACTCAAACCAACGATAAACGCCTGCGATTCGGTGAGAACTAGTCTAGGGTCGACGAACGTTGCGGCACCATTGCGTGCGGTATAGATCGTGCGCCAGGTGGCTGGTTCGGCAGGATTGCGTACAACATAACCTGTCCGAATCAATCGGGATATGGTTCGTTCTACCTCATAGAATGTGGGCCTTCGTGGAACAACAATATGCTTCAATCTTCCAAGTAGATGCCATCTCAATTCAGTGGGGAGCTGGCGCTCACCAGTGTCAAACGGAGGTTTGAACAGCATCTTTAATGCCGCCTGTTTTTCACTCAATATCTCAGGCAACGCCTCGATCAGTGGATTGCCGCGGTACTCTTCTATAGGCTGTTCCCGGTAGGCGGGTGAATAGGAGTTAGGCTCCATGGCGGGCTCCGTAAAGAGCAGCTAGATGTCCCATAAATCTTCCAATGGGTCGGGGCCCGCAAGGTCCCGGCGAAGTGGAATCACGTTGGATGCAACTGGCTTGTTACCGTAGGACTCGGCCGCGTCGCGGGCACGCTCCACCCGCTCAGCAGTCTTTTCGAATGTCCGATTACTGTCAATGTTTGCAGTCTTCTCAGTTTTTGAAAGACCCTTTTTGGCTTTGGCCGCGGCCTGTTCTGCACGCTCGGCAATGTCATTGCACTCTGCCTCGAATACGGCAAATTTCTTGTTCGTCCTGTCTTCTATCTCATCGCTTGCAAGTGAGAGCAACTTCGCTCGGTCAAGTATCTCCTCAATTCTGGCAAGCCGATATTGTTCCTCGCGGTCCAATAACTTGCATGGTTCCCATTGATTTGATCGAGGATTTGGTATCCAGATAAATTCCGGCCAATCCGGTACGTAACGAAGCTCTATCCGGTTTCGCTTGCCCGTTGTACGGACGCGGGCAAACCATTCCTCCTTGATTGCTCGATCACTAGCGTAATGGCGGCCTGAAAAATAGATGCCTTCAGGACGAATGGTGCCTGTCCCTGCGGTCAACAAGTAAGTCCATATTTTTTGCTTGCTGATCGACTTGGCGCCACCTGTCAGGTTCTCCAGTCCCCAATTCCATACCGCAATCGGAGTGGCTTCTGTCAGGTTTGCGCCAAGCATTTCATTCGGTAGTGCCGCTGACTGGTATGCCGACCAGTTATAGATGATCAATCGGCGTATCAGGATGCGCGTTAGCTCCCCGATTGTCAGGCACGCATCCAACCTGTATTGACGCTGCTTGACATCCTCCAATCGAGGATTCAACGCACCGGGAAGAAAATGAACGGTATGGTCGTTGATCAGACGGAACTGCCGTTCGACGTTTGGCTTCCAATCCCCACGCCGAGCAGTGGCATTCTGCAGCTTGATGCCGAGTGCCTTAGGCAGCGCGTCAGATGCCTTGGACTTCATTTCACTGTTGTCAGCCAACACCTTGTGTGGGAGGTGGTGGCATGGCCACATGTCCTCTGTAATCTCCACTCCAAAGCGTCGGCAGAAGTCGACCTTGGAGGTAAATGCGTTGAATAGTGCCAGGCGAGCGCCCTCCCAGCTCGGTCCCTCGAGCCCAAGGTAGAAACCCACGACCATTCGCGAAAACACGTCCACAACGACATACAGAACCGGCCGGCCGATGACCCAAGCACGATTGAAGGCGGAAACAAGATAGACATCGACGATTGTCGAATCGATCTCGTAGCGCGCGCATGGGCCGAAGACACCTTGGCGCGAGGAACCGAGAACGCCGCGATATTTCAGTGCCCAAGTCGTTGTGCTGACATGTTTCTTAGTCAGGTCCAGTCGATAGTCTTCCTCCCGGAAGACCAACCAGAATTGTTTATAGGTGATCGTTTGGTGTATTTCCGGCGGAATTGGAATACGCAAACCGCGGTGGTCGATTTCTCCCTGACTGAAAAAGGCGTTTTTGGTATCTTGCCATGCCTTCTTGATCGTCGTTCCGGGCTTCCAGAATCGGTCTATCCCCTCAATGATGGAATTCCGGACATCGGCAATTGAAGGGCCGATCTTTTCGGTGCTGCCAAGGCCAAGTTTGGCTCTATCTGGCCGTCGACCTCGTTTTGCTGTTTTCGGTGCTTGCTTGCTTCCAGCACAGCCGCATCGATCATAGCGGCCAAGCAATGCGTCGTCGCAGCATCCATAGGCGAAGTATTTGTATAGGGGGCGGTAGACTTGTATCCATTCCTTACCTAGTTCGGCAGCACGCGCCGACACAAGCGCCCCGCGGGTCCCGGGAAGATAGATCTGAGGAATATGATGATCGTCCACAAGAGGTTGGATGATCTCCCAGCCTCGGTCCCGGACATCCTTGCTGATCTTGGGGAGGTCGGATTCGTTTAGAAAGGCATATGGACGCGGATCTGATTCGATGAAACGAAGCAGCTTGCGAGCAATTAATTGTTCAACCTGCGAGAGCGGGTAGAGCTTTGGCTTTTTCAGTTGTTTTTCAATGCCGATCGTTACCAACAAGTCCTGAGCGCGGTCTACCCAAAGCACGCGTTGGGGTACATGGAAACCCACGTTTTCTTCACCAGGCGTTTGTTCGAAGACCTGCCCATGGCATAGCAAGAACTTTTCCCCATCATCCGGCATGACACGCTCCTTTGTTGCCGAAACGAATGGACACATCATCTATGGCAAGTGCGCGCACTGGATGGAGGGGGCCGAGCGGGTGCGTCAAGTCGAGTTCAATCAGATGGTGCCAGACACAATGCCGAAATAGCTGATAGAGCGCTTCATTGTCGGGTTTCCCAATCAAGTCCGCGCACGCGGCGAGTATTTGCTTTAGCGGAGAGCCTTCTTCCCACGCGATGCGAAATGCGCGAAGAAACGCTGGTAGCCTGGCATGTAGTTGAGGTGCTGAACGATCGATTTCAACGACCAGGTAGTTCAGCCAGTCCAGATTTCTGATTAGGGTAGCAGGTATGTCGTGATCAGTGATCAAGATCCACTGGATGCCTCTCCCCAACCAGTAACGACGTTCCAATTCCAGCTTTTCGAGAACCCTGCTGCGGCTCTCGCCGTTAAGGTCCTCTTCCGACTTAATGCTATACGCCACCAGTCTGTGGTCGCCAACACGATTTCTTATGGTAAGAAGGAAATCAGTGGTCATCACCAGCATCGTTTTGCTGTTCGGATACCGCGGATGACGAATGCGCAGGTTTTCAGCGATGGTCTGCGTCGCTCGTTCCGGTAGCAGTGGAAATTGTTCACGGATATCGACTACTTGCTGTGCATAGTCCGCCATCAAGCAAAAGTCATCTTCGTTGTCTGAAAAAAGATGATGGGTGCGTCCTGTAGTAATGCCTGGTGCGCGGCTTGATCGTCCCTTCGACGAAAAGCAGCGAACGTCGATCCATGGCTTGTAGTTTTCGCCTTCACCCTGGCCAAGTCCTTGAGACTTCCACCTTTGAATGTCTTCAATGGTGATTGGAAAACGCCTCATCATCTCTATCCTTGCAGAATTGACTTTCTACCGATGATTGCCGCGTTGATCATCTATTCAGTCTATAGGGTGACGTGATGACGTCAAACCGAATTAAGGCGTATCATCAAGCAGTGGCGTCCAATCAAGGAGTTTGGCAACCCGACGGATTATCCAATGCATTTCAGGAGCCGTTCCCCAGCCACACTTTTCCATTCTGATAAATTGATTCGCCAGAATTTCTGCCTTGGATAAATGCACCCATGCGCCGGTTTGTAACTCGCAACATTCGGCAGCTAAATGCTGTGCTAACTCTTCACAAATTTCCCATGATCTCCAGAGTGAAAGAGGCGATGAGCCTAATGCATATAACTTGCCATCGTATTCTTCGAGGGACTCGGTGAGCTTCCCGTTGACCGCGGCCACTACAGGGCGGGGGCGAGGGAAATTTGTGGGAACTACCGAATGGTCAGGGACTGGTGGTGAATTGTTCATGTTTCCCTCTACAAGAAGAGCGCTAAGGCTTAGCTCTCGTGAGGCAAGCTGGGAAGCATGGGGTGCCTATTAAGTATACTAAATAGACTAGCACATAGAGCCGAGCGATGCTACGGCTCTTATGAGTAGCGCTAAAAAAACAATATCCGCGAGGGAAAGACTTGGACGGAACCTGCGTAGCTATCGAGAAGCGCAGGGGTGGTCCCAAGAGAATCTAGCCGCGCAGGCAGGGCTGACGCAGACGTTTCTTTCACAAATGGAAAATGGCTTAACCAATGTTTCGCTCGACAATATCGAACGTTTGGCAGAGGCCCTTAATCTGGATATTGGTGAATTGCTAAAACTTTAAGGTGTTAAAGCAAACTTTGACCATCGCGAGATACCTCGTAGCCCAACAATGCTGAATACCTGCCAGTGGTTCTACGAATGCGAACGGTGTCATAAACTACTCAAGCCCAAGGCGGACGACTGGTGTGTCTTCTGTTCGTATGAAAATGTCCCATGCCCACCGATGCAAGTACAGAGCAACCGCGCCAACTACTGTGCCAATGACTAGAATTCATGGTTCAATGCCGCCAAAATGGGGCAAAACGACTGGACTCGTCTATCTGGGTGCCGTACTTCTTTGGAGCTGCTGTGAAATTTCCAGAAGTGGTTTAATTCCAGAGCCAAAGCGCGCAATGGCGCCTCTGTTTTCCTTCAGTTCACTGTAGGGTAAGTAACGTATATTCAGTTCGGAAACGCGAGAAAACGCCGGCCTGCACAGCTGCTGTTCGACCTCGTCCCGACGATTATCGGGCGCAACCAAGAACAACGTGCTGTTCTCGCCAACGCCGGTGCCGAGCGCCAAGTCGAGCATACGTACAATGCCGGAATAAATCGAGGTTGAATGCTCCACCTCAAATGCAGCTGCAACTTCAAGTGAGCCACGACCAATCCACACGACGTTAATCAGTCGCACTGAGTCCATACCTGCCGTCACGTCGCAAGTGGCGGCAATTTGCCGATAAGCAGTCATTGCCATTGCTAAATTGAAAGATGGCAACCGACCCATAAGCGTCATTCAAATTTCGGCTGCCCGATAGTCCGCTACCGAAAGCGGAAAAGACAGTCGAGAAAACGATCGGTTGTCCGTACGTCAGCAAATCACTCCCCATGGTCAATTACCGGAAGCGGCCATGCTAGAACCTCGGCTTTTTGTGGTCTGGACTGACTCTCCTGACCTACAGCCGTCATTGATGTAAGCCTCGACAGAAGCGTACGAGCAACTTTACTCTGCGACAAAGCGCATGAAGAACCATTGTTTCACTCCTTCCACCGCCAACAGATAGAAGATCAGCATGGCGACGAGGATAAGAAAGAAAAGAGCCGGCGGAGCCACGAAACCAAGCTGCATGCCAGCAGGAGTGAACGGGAGCAGTACGGCAACCGCCGCCACGGCCAGTGAACAGACGACGAGCCACGGATTGGGGCGGCTCCGGAAGGGTGTTCTGCGGGTGCGAATAATGAAAATGACCAGAACCTGAGTGGCCATGGATTCAATGAACCAGCCGGTATGGAAGAGCGCCTCGCCGGCATGGAAGATTGCCAGCATGATGTAAAAGGTAAGGAAGTCGAAGGCTGAACTGACAGGGCCGATAATCAGCATGAAGTTGCGGATGAAGGTCATGTCCCAGTGCCGCGGATGGCTCAAGTAGTCGTCATCGACCCTGTCCAGCGGGATGGGAAGTTCGGAAACGTCATAGAGCAAGTTATTGAGCAAGATCTGCACCGGCAACATGGGGAGGAAGGGCAGAACAAGTGAGGCCCCGGCCATGCTGAACATGTTGCCGAAATTGGAACTGGTGCCCATCATGATGTATTTCATGATATTGCCGAAGGTGCGCCGGCCCTCCTGAACGCCGGCATGGAGAACGCCCAGATCGTGCTCCAGGAGGATCATGTCCGCTGCCGCTTTCGCCACGTCCACCGCGCTGTCCACGGAAATGCCCACATCGGCCGAATGGAGCGAAGGCGCGTCATTGATGCCGTCGCCGAGATATCCCACCACGTGGCCGCGCCGCTTCAGCGCGAGGATGACGCGGTTTTTCTGGGCCGGCGCCACGCGGCAGAAGAGGTTGACTTGCTCGACCCGCGCTGCGAGTGCCTGGTCATCCAATTGCTGGATATCCGCGCCGTTCAGCACACCCGTAACCGGGAGTCCGAGTTGTGTGCAAACATGCTGGGTGACAAGTTCATTGTCGCCGGTGATGATCTTGACCGCGACTTGGTCGGCGGCCAACCCGGCCAGCGCCGCCTTGGCGCTTTCCTTGGGCGGATCGAGGAAGGCAGCGAAGCCTGCGAAGACCAATTCCGCTTCATCACCGACGACGGCATGCGCATGTTCCATCCCCACCTGGCGCGACGCAATTCCCAACACGCGGAAACCTTCTCGACTGAGGGCTTCAAATTGCGCATTGATGCGCGCGTGCGCCACACCATTTAGGGGATGCCGATTGTCCTCTCCCACCAGCTCGCAACTGACCGACAGACGCAGGATATCTTCGGGAGCGCCTTTGACCACGAGCAGCCTGTTAGTGCCGTTGTCCAGGAGCACCGATATCCTGCGGCGCTCGAAGTCGAACGGTACTTCATCAATCTTGCGCCAAGCGCTGACGTCGATCTCTGTATGCTCAAGGATGGCATTATCCAGGGGACTCTTCACCCCCGTTTCAAAAAAACTGTTGAAATAGGCAAACTCCATAACCGGCTGACTTTCCCGGCCGAAGGGATCCAGGTGGCGCTCCAAGTGGATGCGAGCCTCGGTCAGCGTGCCGGTCTTGTCGGTGCAAAAGACATCCATGCTTCCCAAGTTGTGAATCGAGGCGAGCCGCTTGACGATTACCTTGCTGGCCGCCATGCGCAGCGCGCCACGAGACAGCGTCACGGAGATCACCATCGGGAGCAGTTCAGGTGTCAGCCCGACGGCCAAGGCGACGGCAAACAGGAAAGAGTCGAGCCAGGGGCGATGAAAGAAAGCATTGACCAGAAGGACGAACAGGACGAGGAGGACCGTCATGCGCAGGATGAGAATCCCGAAATGGTGGATTCCCTGCTCGAAGGCCGTCGGCGGAGCCTTGGCAAGCAAGGTGTCGGCAATTTCACCCAGCGCCGTGTCCTGTCCGGTGCGGCACATCAGCACCCTGGCCGAACCGCTGATCACTGAAGTTCCTAACAGAACGGTATTGCCGGCTGCGAGGATCTTGGTTTCTGCCGACAATTCATCAGGGGCCTTTTCCACCGGATAGGGTTCTCCGGTCAGGAGAGCCTGGTTGACGAAGAAGTCTTTTGCCTCCAGCACCCGGCCATCGCAGGGAATCAGGTCGCCAGCGGTCAGGAGCGCCACATCGCCGGGCACCAGCTCCGCCAAGGGTATCTCAACGGGCTTGCCGTCCCGTAGCACCTGTCCGCGTACCGCCACCGACTGACGCAGCCTTTCCGCCGCCTGTCCGGCCCGATACTCCTGGGCAAAATCGAGGGTCACACTGATCAGGACGATGGCGCTGATGATGAAGAAACTGGTAGCGTCGCCGGTAAGCGCGGAAAGAGCGCTGGCGACAAGGAGAATGATGACCAGGGGGTTGCGGAACTTGGCCAGGAATTGAAGGACTAGCGCCCTTTTCCGTTCGCCATGAATCACGTTTGGACCGAACTGAATCAAACGTGCGGCCGCCTCGCCGCTACTCAGTCCGTCAGGGCTTGCGCCGATTCGTTCCAAGATTTCCGTAATGGGAAGGCGCCAGAATGGGAAATCGGTTTTGACCGCGGATGTCGGCATGGTGGCGCCCTTTGGAGAGCCGAATAAAAATTAGAAGGTCTAGCGTTGCTCAAACTGAACCGATCACTCCGATAAATTTCCAAGACCGTTTGGCAGCGCGCGAATCGTTCAGTAAGTTCATCCTTCATTGAGGAGTATCAGGTAGGGTTTCAGCACTCTTTCTGCCGCGCAGCAAAGTGCTTGTCTCTTGTTAGATAAAAATGCTTAATTAAGATCCTATCGTTCTCATAGCCCCAGTTTAGTCTGAGAACATTGTCTCGCGCTTTAGGTCCATGCCCTGGAAACGGAAGAGCAATTTGAAGTCCCATCATTTGGCCCTATGGCTTTTTAGGGAAAGCAGTGAGCACAAGCACGCTCTCTTTTTTCGGATAAAAAAGTGGGGGCGACTCATGATCATCGTTTTGGAACGTGGCTATGCCACAACTGGAACTTAGCGATCAGGAAAAAGAAACACTTGCAGAAGTCTTGACGAGCATTTTGTCCGAACTGAGCACTGAAATCAGCCATACGGATCGCCAAGGATACCGCGATCAGATCAAAGCGCAAGAACATATGATCCAAAGCATTCTGGGGAAATTGAAGCAGTTCTAGGAACTGCTGAGACTCAGAATAACCTATTTGCATTCTGATTTTCATGGGAAGCCAGAATGATTCGTACTCAGATGAGCAACGCGCATTGGCAGCGCATCGGGACGCCTGTTGCCGGGAAGGAAAAGCGACCTCGGTCGCGCCGTCGCCGATCATCGGCTTTTTACTGAAGCCGTTCTATGAGGACGTACTGGCATTTCATGGGGTGACCTAGCGAGTCTGGTCAATGGAAATACGACATTAGCGTTGAATTACCCATCAAATACAGCATTGTGATGGGCATATTTTCATTCACTGATTTCTTTTTCCGGGCGAATCTTTTGCAAGATGTCCGCCTTCGCTATCCCACTTTGCGACTTCAGCTTGGTCAATCTCATACCCCGGCGGTCGATAAGTACCGGTCTTCGTCACCGCCTCGTCAATTTCCTGAGGGGTAAGCAGCACGGTCGTTTTGCACTGGGTCACTCCAGCGGCATTGACTCTGATCGCAAGTGCGGCGGCAGTGACATTGTCTGGGAGATCGCCAATGATGAAAACGTCCTCGTTACCAAAGGCAAAATAAAAAGCTTCAACGGTTCCGCCGATCGATTTGAATAGTTCCTCAACAGCATCACGTCGCCCCGTCCCTCCCTCTTTGAGCAGGCCCTTTACACCGTCGCTGAAATATCTGGCTTGAATGAGATACTTTGGCATTTGAATCTCCTTCCAGGTTATTCGCACCTTACTGGGGAACCGCTCTGATAAAGCGGTTCTGGCAGCTGGCCAGTGTGCTTCTGCACTATAGCTGACGCGCACCAGCATGCATCATTTCCATTGAGCTGCAGGCCAAGCCAAACGCCATCGGCCACATCGGACCGGAACGCACCCCGTTCGCTAGCTTATCCACTTCCGTTGCTACGCACCCTTCGTTTAACACGCCTTCAAATAACATGATGCGCTCCTGCTTCGGAACATTCCCCGCTTGGCCGAAATCCCGAATTTATTTGACAATGCAAGTCGGCAGAAAATGCATGGCAATCGATGGACCGCCATTTAGTCGTGCGTTTCGAGCAGCCACTATGATGAGATGAGCGGACGGTGGCTTGCGTATTCAAGTTTTGGTGCTCATCAGCGCCCGCAACTGGACGCTTGTTGCATGTAACTCATAGTAGCGGCAATGACCGCTTCGGACCGCAACCTAGTCGATAGCGCCGGTGAGCATGTCGTCGCAATGGCTGTTACGAGCAACCTTTTTCGGGGTGTTCGTACATTCGATGTCGAACGCTACGGACGGTACGAAGAGCCAGCGATGAATCAGCAACCTACACAAGGGCGTTGGATCGGCAGCGATGAATTGGAAAAGTCTTGCTACACAAGGATTTTCTCGTCATACGTGCAGCAAACTGCATCGAAAGTATGATTACCCCTGTAAACGCTACATGACACGGCAGGCACTACTGTCCTTTTCGTTCGCTAGCGCGCCAAAGCCACCACGGCCGCACAACACGACGATTTCCCGTTCGAAATGCCGATCGTTAAACAAGTCGTAGACATTTTTCTGCTTCGCCATGGCGCTAAAATTGAAAAATTTTAGTGCAACCCGCTATTTGTACCAAGGCCAACCGGGCTGGGGGCGGGCGCCCCAGTTTTCGCGGTGTAGGCTTCGCGTATCCGCATGAAAATGATCCGAATTGCCGCAATTACGGGCACTGATAAAAAAATTCCCGCAATCCCTGCGATCTGGTCGCCAGCCAGCAATCCGATGATCACCAGCAGCGGCGCAACTTCAACTCCTTCGCTCATCAGATAGGGGGCGAGAACATAATCCTGCAACCCACGGTACGCCAGGATAAAGAAGAATACCCAAAGCAAATGTTCAAACCCGCTGAATCCAAGCACCGCCAGGAGCACGCCGACGGCTGCCAGTGGCCCGACGAAAGGAATAAATTCCAGAAGCGCCGCCGTCCCGCCCAAGAGCAGCGCGTAGGGGGCGCCCATGAGGGATAAGGCAGCGCTGTAGCTAATGAAGGTGGCCAACGACAGCAGCAGGAGGGCGCGCACAAAGCCAGCCAACAGCAGATCCAGGTCGCCCGTAATGCGTCCCCACAGCTTGCTTTGCGAACGATCGAGCAGCATCAGGAAATTCTGGCGCATTGCCGGTCCTTCCTTGATCAGCATAAAGCTGAGAATCGGGATCAGAATCAGGTAGATCAGGTTGCTGGCCAAATGCAGTACGCCAACTCCTAGGCGTTTGGCAAAGGGGACAGCCTGGCCCGCTCCGGCTTGCACCTGTTCCGTCACAAACGCAACCATCTTATGGCGCTGCGGTTCGAGAAACCTTGGCAAGGGGATCCGTTCCGAGACGTTGGCGACGTCGAGTAGTTTGGGCAAGTCCTGGCTCAGGCGCACCGCTTCATCAACGATCCGACTCCCAAACACAGCGCCAGATACACCAGCGAGCGCAATCAAAAACAGGAACACCATCGCAACGACGGCGGTTCGAGGAATGAGGCGGGGCTTGTAACGCTCCCCGATTCGAACCAGCGGGTAAACCAGGTAGGCGAAAAAGATCGAAAGCACCACGATCAACAGGGTGGCCCGAACCATGTAGAGTAGGTACAACACCGCAGCCAACAGGAATACGGTCCATGCGGCCTTTGCCGCGCGGGTATCAATGCCAAGCATACATCCTCCAATTATGGTCAAGTCAGGACAACCGCAGATGGAGTCACCATCATGCCTTCTTTCGTCATGGTTGGTTGCAACGCAATGAATGCAAGTGCAGGGATTTGCTGCGATCACGGTGCCGTTATGTGAGGCTAACCGTGAATTTCGGATACCGACGATGACAGCAGTGGGTTTTTCGATGGATGGTCGGATGCCCCGGGAACTGATGGTGAATGCGTTACGCATGGCACTCTTCCGCAGCAAACTGGCACCGGTATTACTGCGTCATTCGGTTTGCGGACGATCCTCAGGACGGAAGAATATAGTGCAATTAGTGCAATCGCCCCTTGGCTGACACCCAGGCTTTCCGAAAGCAGCTGGTCAAATTTTAGGCGCAGACGTTTCTTCTTGGCTACGATGCCGGAGCAATTCAGTTCGCAAGAAGTTCCTTCGAAACTATTCCAGAAAAACGTCGCGCACTGCTTACTCCCGCAATGAACTGAGAAGAAGTGCCCTTGTCGTAATTAACTGGAAGCAGAGACAAGCCAAATCCAAAAAAGTGACGTGAAATTCAATCAAGAAAGAGCGTGAGATGGAGGCTAATACTGTATTGATCATCACAAGTAATGACAATGATGCCTTGATGATTGAAGAAACGTTAAAGAAGGCAAGAGACGGCCCTTTTATTACCGCCCGGGCGCGCGACCTGTCCGCGGCGCAGAACCGGTTACGCAGGGGAGGCATCGACATCGTTCTTGTCGACCTGTTCCTCAAGGATAGCGAAGGAGGCGCAACTTTTGATGCGCTGTTTCAGTTGAAACCTTCCGTTCCCATCATGACGCTGTGTGATGAGGAAAACGAGGCCACCGCCATCGAGGCGGTACAACACGGTGCGCAGGGCTATCTGTCAAAGGGGTATTTCTCCAACACGCTTATCCCACAGGCGTTGCGTAGCATTATCCAGCGCAAGAAGATCGAGGAAGCGCTCTACGTCGAAAAAGAGCGCGCCCGCGTGACGCTTGAATCCATCGGCGATGGCGTACTCAGTACCGACGTGGATTGCAATATCACTTATCTCAATCCGGAAGCCGAACGAATGACCGGATGGTCGCGCGACGAAGCACGCGGACGGCCGATTGCTGAAATCTTTCACCTCATTAACAGCGATACGCGGCAGCCTGCCAAAAACCCGGTTGAAGCCGTTATTGCAGACAAGAAGAACATGGCTCTGTATGCCAGGTCGATCCTCGTTCGACGGAATGGTTATGAAGCGCCGATTGAAGATTCCGCTGCACCGATTTTCGACAGAAACGGCAACGTGACTGGTGCTGTCGTCACGTTTCGCGATGTGTCGGAAACCCAGGCGATGGCGCAGAAAATGGCGCATCTCGCGGAACACGATTATCTCACCGGCTTGCCGAACCGCTTGCTTCTCAGTGACCGCCTGTCCCAGGCTATCGCCTACGCCGTGCGTCATCATTCCAAACTTGCCGTCTTTTTTTTGGATCTCGATAACTTCAAGCATATCAATGACTCGCTCGGCCATGGTGTAGGAGACGAGATACTCAGCGAGGTCGCGAAACGCCTGACGTCGCAGGTTCGCCACTCCGACACCGTCAGCCGTCTGGGCGGTGATGAATTCGTTGTGCTGGTTCTGGAAGATACCGATGTCGAACATTTTCCCGTCACTGCAGAGAAAATTCTTCGGGCGCTGGCTGCACCGCATCATCTCTCAGGCAACGAACTGCATGTCACGACAAGTATCGGTATCAGTCTGTTCCCAGAAGATGGGGCCAATGCCGAAACCCTAATTAAAAATGCCGATACTGCGATGTATCACGCGAAGAAAAAGGGGAAAAATAACTTCCAGTTCTTCAACAGCGAGATGAACGCCCGCGCAGTTGCACGACAGACGACGGAAGTCGGGCTGCGCCGGGCCATTGAGCGTGACGAGTTTGTTTTGCATTATCAACCCAAGGTCGATCTCGAATCAGGAAAGGTGACTGGGGCGGAAGCGCTGATCCGATGGCAGCATCCGCAACGCGGCACCGTCCTTCCCGAATCGTTTATTCCGGTGGCCGAGGACTCTGGTCTGATCGTTCCCATCGGGAGCATTGTCCTTCGAAAAGCATGCGAGCAGCTCAAGAAGTGGCGGGAAGAAGGGTTGGCGCCAATCGTCGTGTCGGTGAATATGTCCGCACTCGAGTTTCGGGACAAACGCTTCTCGAGGAATGTGCGTCAGCTACTGCAGGAAACCGGTGTGGCGTCGCACCTGCTCCAGCTGGAGTTGACCGAATCTGCTCTCATGCGCAACATTGAAACAAGCATCGCGATTCTTCGGGATCTCAAGCAGATGGGAGTGCAGATCGCCATTGACGACTTCGGGACCGGCTATTCGAGCCTGAGCTACCTGAGCCAACTCCCTATCGATGTGCTGAAGATCGACCGGTCCTTTGTCCATGCAATTACGGGCAATAACGATAATGGTGTGATCGTGAGCGCGGTCATCGGCATGGGGGCGAGTCTCAGTCAAAGGGTGATTGCGGAAGGCGTCGAAACCAAGGAACAACTCGACTTCCTTCATGCCCATCATTGCGATGAAGGCCAAGGCTATTTATTTAGTGCTGCGATGCCGGCCGAAGAGTTTGGTCGATTTTTCACGGCAGCCAATTCTACCGGGATAGGTTGCTTGCAGTAGCCATACTTGCACCAGATGCATTCGCTGCAGCATGCGCCGCAAAGCAAGATCGCTCGACGAGAATTATTTGACAACAAACAATAAATGAATGGGAGACTGACACGCAGCCTTGCACACAGCGCTCGTCGAAAAAGCGGTGTTCAGTCAACAGCAAGCGATTGAAAGAATCGCTGATGCGGACTGAAAGGCTTTCGGAACGATGGCGCGGGTCTTCATGCCTGGCAAAGAGCCATCGCAACGGCAACGAAAAGCGCCATCCGTGCATGGCGCCCCATGGCGACCAACAGGCTGATGCCGATCGCCCGTCAAACTGCATACCAGAGCACCGCGAAGTAATGGCATACAGTCCCGGCAAGGACAAAGAGATGCCAAATGAAATGGCCGTATTTCAATCGTGAATCGGCCGCAAAAAAGCTTACACCCACCGTATAAGACAAACCTCCGGCAAGCAGGAGCAGAAGACCAGTTCGCGGCATATGTGCGACCAGCGGCACAGCGGCCACGACCACGAGCCATCCCATTAACAAATAAAGGCTTGTCGACACCACCGGATGGGAGCCTAAGCCAAACACCTTCAGCGCAATCCCGACAGCGGCAATCGTCCATACCGCGCCGAACAGTGACCATCCCCATGCCCCTCGGAGAATGCCAAGCGTAAAAGGCGTGTACGTCCCGGCAATCAACAAATAAATTGCGGAATGCTCGATCATCCGAAACACCCGCTTTGCCTTCCCGCCCGGTAGCGCATGATAGAGCGTCGATGCGAGGTAAAGAATAATCATACTTGTCGAGAACAATGCCATCGCAGTGACAACGCCCGCGTCATCGCGCTTTACCGCTTGCATGATCAGGAACGGTGTGCCGACAAGTGCCGCGATAAAACCGATTCCATGGCTAACGCTGTTTGCCATTTCTTCTGGCTGCGACTGGATGCGCATGGTCCTTGTTGCAGATCGCTGCATTAGTGCTTCATTCATTCGACGGTAGCACGGTATGGCATTCAAGTTTTGGAATAGCCTGTACCGCTGTTTCCGGCAAAGCGCTCAGTAGTACGCCCATCAAACAAAAAGCGGCGGGTAAACCCACCGCTTTCCCTATTTGCGCTGTGAGCTCACTTATTTCTATTTTCTAAAAGTATCCCTCACGTTATCTGCCGCTTTATCCAGTGTGCCGGTGACATCGCCAGCTGTTTTCTGGGTCTTGCCTTCGGCTTGGGTCTCCATCCCACTGGTTTCCTGGCGATGGCTTCCAACCATTTGGCCGAATTTCCGTTGAATCTTGCCGGCTGCATCCTTGAGGCCGCCTCTGATTTGATCGCGATTCATGTCGTCTCCTTTCTTGCAGAAAGAACTAGTCGCTGAAGTTTGAGTGCTATCGTGCCATGGGGTTCCAGTCGGAATGAAATTTCAATTCAAGCTGGTGCGACAGAGGGACGGCTATCGGGTTCGCAATATTGGGAGAAGGCAGCCTCGTTGATCCAACATGATGTACGACCGGGGACCAGCGCAGGAGAATAGTTCCTGGTGATGTGAAATGAAAGCCGTGCTCCATACGCAAAACGACCCTCTGGTAACAATGTATCAGGGCATGCCGTCACGGCCACATGCGGCGGCACTACCTGCGTATCCGATTGTTTCTGTTCGCTAGCGCACAGACTGGCCCCAACAATCAGCCCAACATATAAATATTAAGATTGAAATTTCATATCGGCCTTGTATGCGACCCCAGAGTGATGTCACTGCTGGCTTCGACTAAATTGATCAAGGAGCGCTGCCATGCGTTATCACCCAACTATTATCAATAACGGCGCCATACCTGCTTCGTTAAACATAAACCTCCGCAATAGGCCACTTTCGTCGTCAGCTGCAGATCAGAAAAGGCGAATGAAAGGGACCAGGCATGACGATGATGCGCAAATTGCGCGAGACGTGATGAATGAACTGCGATTGGAAACGTCTCTATCCGCCATGCAGATTAGTGTGGCGGTGAAGGACGGTATTGCGACATTGAGCGGTCGAGCCGATGGCAATGGAGAATTGTCGTTGATCGAAACCGCGGCACGACGCATTGCGGGAGTGAAAGGAGTGATGATGAAGCTGGAACTTCGTTCGCCGGAACTAGGCATACGCAGTGACGATGACATTTTGAGCGAGTGCGAAAACGTGTTGGGCGTGGCAATGTCCGGCCCAAACAACGGTGTCAAAGTGCGCGTCAATAATGGATGGGTATCCCTGTCGGGAGACGTGGCGTGGGGCTACGAGCGATGGATGGCCGAAGCCGCAATAAGTCAACTGCCGGACGTGACAGGTGTCAACAGCCAGATCCATGTTCGGGAGAAAAAATGATTAATTTGCTGTGGTATTGGGCAAGAGGCGATCGAATTCCTTCTTGACGACCGCATAGCATTCACATGCCAGGGCCTCCACTCCCTTCCGGTCGATCACGGTGATGTGGCCACGGCTGTAATGGATCAGGCCGGCGGCTTGCAGTTTTCCTGCTGCTTCCGTTACTCCCTCGCGTCGCACGCCAAGCATGTTTGCAATCAGTTCTTGTGTCATCCGCAATTCATTTGAAGAAAGACGATCAAGGATAAGCAACAGCCATCGGCACAATTGCTGTTCGATTGAATGGTGACGGTTGCACACTGCTGTCTGCGCAATTTGCGTAATCAGTGCCTGTGTGTATCGCAGCAGTAGATGCAGCATGGGGCCCGCGCGATTGAACTCGTCTTTAAGAAGCTGCGCTTTCAAGCGATATCCATAGCCGGAACTTTGCACAACCGCCCGGCTGGGAGTCGTTTCACCACCCATGAACAGGGATATGCCCAGTATTCCCTCATTGCCGACCACCGCAATTCCAGTCGACGCGCCATCCTCCATTATATGCAGCAGCGATATGATCGATGTGGTGGGGAAATAAGCGTGCGCCATCCGGCTTCCCGACTCGTACAAGACGTCGTCAAGATGTATGGGCACGAGTTCCAGTTGAGGCGAGAGGCGTGCAAACTCGGCTGGCGACAGCGCCGCCAACAAACGGTTTTGCTGCGGGTAATGCTCTGGAAACATGATGAGAATCGATCCCGGGGTTTATGTCGTCAAATACTGAGTTTTTACGGAGGCCCAACACACTTTGGAATAGGGGGGAAAGTTATGTGTCCCTCTATATGTGCGCTTTCGCACCGACATCGTGATCAGTTTAGTAGATGCTTGAAATGTTGGGGTGGCCAGCAGGCTGTTTTAACGGGCGGCGAAATGAAGCCAGCTGCCAGGACCGTCATCCGGTGAGCGTCGCCATAGGGGTGACGCCGGTATTACTCAGAAGGACTGCATCATGAAAACGCAAGATATGAATTATTCCCATCTACCGACAGGTATCCGAAACGACGGAATCACCGCACTGGAAAGAGCGCATCGAGATGCCGCGCTGGATGAGGCGTTACGTGAAAGTTTTCCGGCGAGCGATCCGATTGCCGTGAGTTTCACGTCCCCTTATGCACCCGACATGGCGACGGTGCCGAATAGAGATTCGCAAATCGAAAATGAAAAACGCCAGATGGCTGAACTTGGCGTTACGTACGATGGACGTAGCTACCGCTACAAGGAGTATCGTTATGACCTCCTTTCCGATGCGCTCAACTACGCACGCCTGGAACACTCCAGTTCCTCATACCTGGAAGAGCAGGAAGAGGCTCCTGCCCCGCCACAATGGATAGAACCTGACAAGCCCACAGAAGCGGACAAGCGGATGATGGAAAAACTCGCCATCACGTTCGACGGCAAGTATTACCGATATCACGATTATCGTTATGACCACCTCGTGGACGCCATCCACTACGCACAGCAAACACGATCGTCAGGCGCAATGTAGGTCTTCCAACGTGTAGGCTATAGTCGCAACGAGCCTTCGGGTATCAAGGCCGCGCAGGATTTTTTGCTGTGTTCGCGCAGTTATTTCTGAATGGCTTAAATGCGGTCCCGTTGACGTTCCGTGAAAAGACCCGTAAGGTCCGTTCATACCCATCCCCCCTTTACTTTCAAACATACGGAAAGTTAAGGCATGAAAACCTCATCCCTTATCGCCGTAGCCTTTTCAATCGGCGCCATTGCCAACATGCACTCTTCGGTCAGTGTCGCTTCATCCTTCATGACAAGTTCGGTGTCCGGTTCCTCGCACTCCAATAGCGAGCTGACGTTTACAGGCAATAGTGGCAGGCATACAGTCAACGATGACGTGGTTGAGGTCAAAAGCGGAGTATTGGAAGTGAATGGCATTTCCTATGGCAAGGTAAGTGACAAATCGGTCATCAAATACATTGTCCACGGGAACAAAAAGGCGATCTACATCGATGGAAAGCTCCGCGAGCCGGATCGCTAGGCTTGGCAGCGCCATAGCGAAAATCCTTCAAACAATGGGACTGGCAACAAGGCGCCGAACCGCAAAATCGAATACAGGGCGAGATTGAAATAGCAGGATGTCAACGGCAATTTAAAACTGACAGTTTAGCCGAAGCTAAACCCTTAATTTTTTGCTGACTATTTTGAGATCGCAGGGAATTACATGTACTGCATGCCTTAATTGGAGGGGATTACCGGGGCAGCTATGTCGTATTACAGGCGTGCCGAAGAAGCCTGAAACGTAGAATAGCCCCCGCCATTCTTATGTCTTAATGCATGTGACAAACTTCTGAGCTTTATTCCAAAGGAACACTTGACACACCCAATTCAAAACGTTCAGCAGGTACTTACAAACTTAGCAGGAAATTTACAAACATAATTGGAAAACTTACAGACATAATTGGAATTCTTCATGAGCGCGCGGTTGCTGCCCGGCTTATTCGACCGTCACGGATTTCGCCAGGTTGCGCGGCTTGTCGACATCCGTGCCGCGCGCCAGCGCAGTGTGATACGCCAGCAGCTGCAGCGGCACCACGTGCAGGATCGGCGACAGATGGCCGTAGTGTTCCGGCAGCCGTATCACGTGCACGCCTTCGCTCGGCGCGATGCGCGAATCGGCGTCGGCGAACACGTACAGCTGGCCGCCGCGCGCACGCACTTCCTGCATGTTCGATTTCAGCTTTTCGATCAGCGCGTCGTTCGGCGCCACCGTCACCACCGGCATTTCCTGCGTCACCAGCGCCAGCGGGCCATGCTTCAATTCGCCGGCCGGGTAAGCCTCGGCGTGGATGTACGAGATTTCCTTCAACTTCAAGGCGCCTTCCAGCGCGATCGGGTAGTGCAGGCCGCGGCCGAGGAAGAGGGCATTCTCCTTGCGCGCGAATTCCTCCGCCCAGGCGATGATCTGCGGTTCCAGCGCCAGCACCGCGCCCACCGCCGCCGGCAGGTGGCGCATCGCCTTCAGGTGCGCCGCTTCCTGCTCGTCGGTCAGGCGTCCGCGCACCTGTGCCAGGCACAACGTCAAGAGGAACAGCGCCGTCAGCTGCGTGGTGAATGCCTTGGTCGATGCCACGCCGACTTCGACGCCGGCGCGCGTGATGTAGGACAGCTTGCATTCGCGTACCATCGCGCTGGTGGCGACGTTGCAGATCGTGAGCGTGTTGTTCATGTCCTGCGAGCGCGCGTGCTTCAACGCCGCCAGCGTGTCGGCCGTCTCGCCGCTTTGCGAAATCGTCACCACCAGCGCGTTCGGGTTGGGCACGCTGTCGCGGTAGCGGTATTCGCTGGCGATTTCGATATTGACCGGCAGGCCGGCGATCGATTCGATCCAGTATTTCGCGGTCAGCCCGGCGTAATAGCTGGTGCCGCAGGCGAGGATCAGCACTGAGTCGACCTTGTTGAAAATGCGGTAGGCCTCGTCGCCGAACAGCTCCGGCGCGATGCCGGTCACGCCTTCGAGCGTGTCGCCGATGGCGCGCGGCTGCTCGAAGATTTCCTTTTGCATGTAGTGGCGGTACGGGCCGAGCTCGGCCGCGCCGGTGTGCGCGTGCACGGTGCGCACCTCGCGCTGCGCCGGCTTGCCGTCGCCGTCGACGATCCAGTAGCGCTGCAGCTGCAGGTCGACCACGTCGCCTTCTTCCAGATAGATGATCTGGTCGGTGGTGCCGGCCAGTGCCATGGCGTCGGACGCCAGGAAGTTCTCGCCGTTGCCCACGCCCACGATCAGCGGCGAGCCCTGGCGCGCGCCGACCACGCGGTGCGGCTCGTCGCGGCAGAACACCGCGATCGCATAGGCGCCGTGCAGGCGCCTGACCGCCTGCTGCACAGTCTCGAACAGGTCGCCGGTGTACATGTGGTCGATCAGGTGGGCGATCACCTCGGTGTCGGTCTGGCTTTCGAAGACATAGCCGGCCGCGCGCAGTTCCTCGCGCAGCTCGTCGTGGTTCTCGATGATGCCGTTGTGGACCAGCGCGATGCGCTCGCGCGAGAAGTGCGGGTGGGCGTTATGCGAGGCCGGCGCGCCGTGCGTGGCCCAGCGCGTATGCGCAATCCCCGTAAAGCCGGCCAGCCCGGCCTTCTCGACCTGCGCCTGCAGCTCGGCCACGCGCGAGGTGCTGCGCGAGCGCTGCAGCGCGCCGTCGACATGCAGCGCCACGCCGCAGGAATCGTAGCCGCGGTACTCCAGGCGTTTCAAGCCTTCCAGCAGGATGGGGGTGATGTTGCGCTGCGCGACCGCGCCGACGATGCCACACATAAGGTGCTCCTTCTTGAATTCGGGTAACAGCCGTAATCGTAGAAGAGAGCGGTTGAAATAAGTTTGCGAAATTTCAGAGAAATTGAATTAATATTTCTCACTTCGTTAGTGATGAAATATTATTTCATCATGCAATGTTATTTTTTCTGAATTCATGTCCGAAGACAACCTCATGCTCGACGAGCTGGACCGGCGCATCCTGAACGCCTTGCAGGCGGATGCCTCGCAGACCAATAATGAGCTGGCCGCCAGCGTGCACGCCTCGGCACCGACCTGCCTGCGCCGGGTCAAGCGGATGGTCGACGCCGGCGTCATCCAGCGGCAGGTGGCGATCGTCGCTCCGGAAAAGGTGGGGGCTGGGCTCACGGCTTTAGTCGAGATCACTCTCGATCACCAGGCCGCCGAGCGCATGGTGGAATTCGAGGCGCTGGTGGCAGGCGAGCCGGCCGTGCTGCAATGCTACCGGGTGTCGCCCGGGCCGGATTTCGTGCTGGTGGTGCAGGTGGCGGACATGCCGGCCTACCACGCGCTGGCGCACCGCCTGTTCGCCTCGCATGCGAACGTGCGCAACGTGCGCAGCTTCTTTTCCATCCATCGCAGCAAGTTCGAGACGCGCATTCCGCTGTAAAAAAACGGCGAAAAGCCTGATCTGGTTTTTCGCCGTGTCCGCCGGGGTGAAACGCGGTATTACTTCTTCGCCTTGACCGGCCGCTTCCAGCCGTCGATCGTCATCTGCTTGGCGCGCGACAGCGTCAGCTTGCCTTCCGGCGCATCCTTGGTCAGCGTGGTGCCGGCGCCCAGATTGGCGCCCTTGCCCACCCGTACCGGCGCCACCAGCTGCGTGTCGCTGCCGATGAAGACGTCATCCTCGATGATGGTGCGGTGCTTGTTGGCGCCGTCGTAGTTGCAGGTGATGGTGCCGGCGCCGATGTTGACGCGCGAGCCGACGGTGGCGTCGCCGACATATGCCAGGTGATTGGCCTTGCTGTGCGCGGCGATCTGGCTGTTCTTCACCTCGACGAAATTGCCGATATGGACATCGTCGCCCAGTTCGGTGCCGGGGCGCAGGCGCGCGTAGGGCCCGATCTGCGAATCGGCGCCCACCGAGGCATCCTCGATATGGCAGAACGGCTTGATGTTCGCGCCGCGCGCGATGCGCGCATCCTTGATCACGCAATGTGCGCCGATGGTCACGCCGTCTTCCAGTTCGACCTTGCCCTCGAAGACGCAATTGACGTCGATGGTCACGTCGCGCCCGCAGATCAGGCTGCCGCGCACGTCGATGCGCGCCGGATCGGCCAGCGTCACGCCTTGTTCGAGCAGCGCGCCAGCGATATTGCGCTGATGGATGCGCTCCAGCTCGGCCAGCTGTACCTTGCTGTTGACGCCCAGCGTTTCCCAGACTGCCGACGGCTGCGCCGATACAACGGGAATGCCGTCGGCGACCGCGCGCGCGACGATGTCGGTCAAATAATATTCGCGCTGAGCGTTATCGTTCGATAGCGTCGCCAGCCATTTTTTCAGTTGCGCGGTGGGCGCGACCATGATGCCGGTGTTGACCTCGCGGATCGCGCGTTCGGCATCGTCGGCATCCTTCTGTTCGACGATGCCGACGATCTTGCCGTCCTGGCGCACGATGCGGCCGTAACCGGTCGGATCGTCCAGCTCCACGGTCAGCACCGCCAACTTATCGGCGCCGGCGCTGTCCAACAGTCGTTGCAGCGATTGCCCGGTCGTCAGCGGCACGTCGCCGTACAGGATCAGGGTCGGCGCGTCGTCGCGCAGATGCGGTACCGCCTGCATCACCGCGTGCCCGGTGCCGAGCTGCGGCTCCTGTTTGGCAAAACTGATATCGGGGGCGGCCACCGCTTGCGGAACCGCTTCGCCGCCATGGCCATAGATCACACACATGGCGCCTGGCGACAGGGATTTCGCGGTATCGATCACATGCGACAGCAGCGGTTTTCCGGCCAGCGGGTGGAGGACTTTCGGCAGTGCCGATTGCATGCGCTTGCCCATGCCGGCAGCGAGAATGACAACGTTCATAGAAGTAGAGGTGATGTGATACAAAATTTTATCATGCGATCCCGTCGCGGCTTTTTGGCGAAGCTCAGCGTTTTGGCTCTGGCCTGCCTGATTGCCGGGTGCAGCGCGCTGCGCCTCGGCTATGCCAACGGCGAGAGCGTCGTCTATTGGTGGCTGGATGGCTACGTCGACTTTACAAGCGAGCAAAAGCCCTTGGTCAAAAGCCAGATCAGGCAGCTTTTTGCATGGCATCGCGCGACCCAGCTGCAGGACTATGCGCGCCTGCTCGCACAAGCGCAGCAAGACCTGCAGCGCCCGCTGACCGCGGCCGATGCGCTGGAAGATTATGCGGCCTTGAAGAAGCGCGCCATGCTGGTGACCGACAAGGCGCTGCCGGCGCTGGCCGACTTGGCCTTGTCGCTGCAGCCGAAACAGATCGACCACCTGGCGAGGAAGTTCGCGGCGAACAACGAAAAGTATCGCAAGGACGCCCTGCAAGGCGGCGTCGAGGAACGTCAACGCTTCCGTTTCAAGAAATTTATGAAACAGGCCGAGTACTGGTTCGGCGACTTCAGCGCGCAGCAGGAAGCGCGGATTCGCGCCGCGTCCGATGCGCGCCCGCTCGATAACGAGCTGTGGATGGCGGATCGCCTGCGGCGCCAGCAGGAACTGCTCCGGCTGCTGCGAAAAATTCAGGCGGAGAGGCCGGGCCGCGAAGCGGTGATGACGATGCTGCGTTCGTATATCGACGCGGTGTTCAATATTGTCAGCTACGACGAACACAAGGCGCTTTTCGACGCCTCGCAAGACGCCAACGCGAAGCTGGTGGCACTGCTGGTGAATATCGCCACGCCGCAGCAGAAGGCGCATGCGGCAAAGCGCCTGCAGAGCCTGATCGAGGATTGCCGGGCGCTGGCGGTGCAGTAGCTGTCAAACTGGTCAGGGCACTCAGTCGCCCAGATCGCCGAAGCGCACGACATTGCTGGAGGGCGGAGCGCACGGCTCTTCGTCGAAAGCGATATCGCCATCGAGCATGATCTCGCCGGTCAGCTTCAGATCGGCAAAGCCGAACAGCTGGCGGTCCATCAGGTGCGACGGCACCACGGTCGACAGCGCCGAGAAAATGTTCTCGACGCGGCCCGGGAATTTCTTTTCCCATTCGCGCAGCATCGCCTTGATCTGCTTGCGCTGCAGGTTTTCCTGGCTGCCGCACAAGTCGCACGGGATGATCGGGAACTGCTTGACCTGCGCATAGCGTTCCATATCCGTTTCCTTCACATAGGCCAGCGGGCGGATCACCATGTGCTTGCCGTCGTCCGACTGCAGCTTGGGCGGCATGCCTTTCACCTTCGCGCCGAAGAACATGTTGAGGAAGAAAGTTTCCAGGATATCGTCGCGGTGATGGCCGAGCGCGATCTTGGTCGCGCCCAGCTCGTCGGCCACGCGGTACAGGATGCCGCGCCGCAGGCGCGAGCACAGCGAGCAGGTCGTCTTCCCTTCCGGGATCACGCGCTTGACGATGCTGTAGGTGTCCTGGTTCTCGATGTGGAAGGGCACGCCGATCTTGGCCAGGTACTCGGGCAGCACATGCTCCGGGAAATTCGGCTGCTTCTGGTCCAGGTTGACGGCGACGATATCGAAATGGATCGGCGCGCGCTCGCGCAGCGTGAGCAGGATGTCCAGGAGGCCGTAGCTGTCCTTGCCGCCGGACAGGCATACCATGACCTTGTCGCCATCCTCGATCATGTTGAAGTCGCCGATGGCCTGGCCGACCAGCCGGCACAGCCGCTTGTGCAGCTTGTTGTTTTCGTAAGCGATTTTTTCCGCCTGCTTGGCGCTGACGGCGGCGCCCTCGTTGATTACCGATTCCATCTTTATTCCTTGATATGAATGACTTCCACGCCGACGCCCTCGCAGTCCGGGTACACGTCCGGCTTCTCGGTCGTCACCCGCACCGCGCGCACCTTCGGATGCGCCAGCATCTCGCGCGCAACGTCGTCGCACAGCGTCTCCTGCAGGTGGATATGGCCACGCGCCATGCGGCGCGCAATGGTGTCGCGCATGAAATCGTAGTCGACCACTTCAAACAGGTGGTCCTCCTTCGGCGTCGATTCCGCCAGCGGAATGAACAGATCGACATTGATCAGCACGCGCTGCTCGCCTTTCTTTTCGAATTCGTGGACGCCGATATTGATCATCACTTCGTAATTGCGCAGGAATAGGCGCCGGCAATTGGCGAGGCGGGGGTGCGAGAGAGAAGAGAGCATGGTTCAAACAGTTATTTTGCGATGAACATCACATCGCGTTGCAGGGGAATCAGGTGCTGGCCGCCGTCGACCAGCAGGGTGGTGCCGGTAATGGCCGGATTGTCGGCGGCGAAGCAAACCGTCGCCGCCACGTCCTCGGGCGTGCTGGAGCGGCCCAGCGGCGTCTTGGTATGGGCCTTGGCGAAGCCTTCCTCGGTCTGGTCGCCGGAGACCAGTGTGATGCCGGGTGCCACGCCGACCACGCGCAGCTTCGGCGCCAACGCCTGCGCCAGCATGGTGGTCGCCGCCTGCAGCGCCGCCTTCGACAGCGTGTACGACAGGAAGTCGGGATTGAGGTTGAACAGTTTCTGGTCGAGCAGGTTGATTACCACGCCTGGCGCGCCTATCGGCACCATGTCATGCAGGGCCTGCGCCAGCAGCACCGGCGCGCCCAGGTTCGCATGCATGTGCGCGTCGAGCCGCGCCAGCGAGAAATCGGCCGCGCCGTCGTGCTCGAACAGCGATGCATTATTGACCACGCAGGAGATCGTTGCGCCCATGAGCCGCGCCGCCTGGGGCAGCAGCGCCTTGACTGCCTGTTCGTCGGACAGCTCGCATGGCAACGCCACCGCGCGCCGGCCCAGCGCTTCGATGTCGCGTACGGTCGCCGCCGCCTCTTCGGCGGAGCGGTGGTAATGCACGACGACGTCCCAGCCGTGCCGCGCCAGCGCGAGCGCGATCGTGCGGCCGATGCGTTTGGCCGCGCCGGTCACAAGTGCAACTTTTCTGGCGTCTGTAGTCATATGCGTGTGGTGTCTCGCGCCGGGTTGTCATTTCGATCACGCTCCGGCGCAGGCGCGCCGATTTATTCCAAGCGGCGCGTCGATTTCAATACAATACCGGCTATGCAACTGCAATTGCCCGAACCCTCATCCGATGCGCTGGCCGCTTCGCGCGCGCTGCTCGACCTGATCGTCAACGATATCCGGCGCAATTCCGGCTGGATTTCATTCGCCCAGTACATGGAGCTGGCGCTGTACGCGCCCGGCCTGGGCTACTACAGCGGCGGCGCGGCAAAACTCGGTAAAGACGGAGATTTTACAACCGCCCCCGAAATTACGCCGCTTTTTGGCGCCACGCTGGCGCGCGTCGCGGCCGACCTGATGGCCCGGACCAGCCCGCAAGTCCTCGAATTCGGCGCCGGCACCGGCAAGCTGGCGCGCGATATCCTGACCGAGCTGAACGAGATAGGTGTGTCGGTGCACCGTTACTACATCGTCGAGGTGTCCGGCGAGTTGCGCGCGCGCCAGGAAGAAACCTTGCGCGATTTTCCACAGGTGGCCTGGCTCGACCGCTTCCCGGCCGCGTTTTCCGGCGTTGTCGTCGGCAACGAAGTGCTCGATGCGATGCCGGTCAACCTCGTGGCCAAGACCGCGCAGGGCTGGCAGGAGCGCGGCGTGGGTCTGTCGCCCAGCGGTTTTGCATTCCAGGACCAGCCGTGCGACGAGGCGCTGCAAGCCGCACTGGCCGCGCAGATTCCGCACGCCGACGAGCTGCCCGTCGGGTACGTCACCGAAGTGCATCCAATCGCCGCAGGGTTCATGCATTCGCTGGCCGCGATGCTCGACGCCGGCTATGAACAGTCCGGTCATGGCGGCGCGGCGCTCCTGATCGACTACGGTTTTCCGGCGCACGAATACTACCTCGGCCAGCGTGCGCAGGGCACTCTGATGTGCCACTACCGGCACCACGCGCATCCCGATCCGTTCTATCTGCCCGGGCTGCAGGACATTACCGCCCATGTCGACTTTACCGCCATGGCGCGCGCCGCCATTGACGGCGGACTGGACTTGCTCGGCTATACCAGTCAGGCTGCTTTCCTGCTCGATGCCGGCATCGGCGACCTGTTGCTGCGCACTTCGCCGGAGGATTTGTTGCGCTACCTTCCGCAGGCGAACGCGGTGCAAAAGTTGATTTCGCCGGCCGAAATGGGCGAACTGTTCAAGGTACTGGTGCTGGGCAAGCATGCGCAGCTGCCGGATCGATTCGCCCGCAACGACCGCAGCCACCGGCTATGAACGCTACCGCTTTTTCCGCAATCGACCTTCTAGACCTGGGACGCGCATGATCCGCTGGGTGCTTACCATTTTCCTGGCGCTCGTCATTTTCTCGTCGCTGCTGCCCTGGCTCGAAAAGCTTGGCATCGGCCGCCTGCCGGGCGACCTGCGCTTCACCCTGTTCGGCAAGACGTTTTTTCTGCCGTTCGCTTCCACCATCTTGTTGTCGCTGGCGGTCGTGCTGCTCGGGCGCCTGCTGAAATGAGTACAATCCGCGCATCCATCTGACAAAGGGGGCGCCATGATCCGCTGGGTCGCCGCGATATTCATCGGCTTGTTCGTGTTCTATCCGCTGTTGCCGTTCCTGGAAAAGCTCGGCGTCGGACGCATGCCGGGCGATATTCGTTTTCGTCTGCGCGCCATGATCTTTTGTCTGCCGTTCGGCTCGACCGTGCTGTGGTCGGCGCTGGCCTTCCTAGTTGCGCGGTTCTTGAAATGACCCTGTTGCCGCGTCAACGTGCGCGGCCGCAAACCAATATACTGTTGAGCCTTACCTAAGGCGCGGCACTCCATACCAAGATGCAACCCACCCTGGAACAATTGCGCGAACGCCACGGCGCGCGCTACAAGTGGCTGGTTCTATTGACCGTCATGATCGGCACCATGGCTTCGATCATGTCGTCGACCATCGTCAATGTCGCCGTGCCCGACCTCAGCCATCACTTCGCGCTTGGCCAGGAGCGCGCCCAATGGGTGTCGGCCGGCTTCATGCAGGCCATGACGCTGTCGATGCTCACGACGCCCTGGCTGCTGCTGCGCTTCGGCCTGCGCCGCACCTATACCGGCGCCGTCCTGCTTCTGCTGGCGGGTGGCGTCATCGGTGGCTTCAGCGTCAACTACCCGATGCTGTTGTCCATGCGCGTGGCCGAGGGCCTGGCTGCCGGCATCCTGCAGCCGATCCCCTCCATTGTGGTGTTTCGTGCATTCGACAACAAGCAGCGCGGCACGGCGATGGGCATCTTCGGCTTCGGCGTCGTGCTGGCGCCGGCCATCGGCCCCAGCCTGGGCGGCTTTCTGGTCGAGCATTTCGGCTGGCGCTCGATTTTCTTCGTCGTCGTTCCGTTCTGCCTGGTCGTGCTGGTGATGGTGCGCCGCCTGCTGGCCGTCAACTCGCCGTTCATGGGCGAGGCCAAAGCGCTCGACTGGAAAGGGCTGGCGCTGGCCACGGTGTGCATCACCAGCCTGCTGAACGGGTTGGTGCAACTGCATCACGATCTGGCGCGGGCACTCGGCTTGCTGGCGATCGGCGCTGCCACCCTGGCGGGCTTTGTCGCCTACCAGCGACGTGCCGAGCACGGCTTGCTCAATATGGGCCTGTTCCGCTACCGCCAGTTCGCAATGGGGGCCATGGTTGCGTTCATCTACGGCGCCGGCCTGTTCGGCTCGACGTACCTGCTGCCGGTTTATATGCAGATGGCGCTGAATTACGCGCCGTCGCAGGCGGGCCTGGTATTGCTGCCGGCGGGGATCGTCCTGGCCGTGACGATCGTCTTCGCCGGCAGGCTATCGGACTGGGTCGCGCCGAATGTGCTGGTGTCGATCGGGCTCTTCCTGCTGGCCCTGTCGTTGGGACTGATGGGGCTCGGCACGATCGCCTCCGGCTACGCCACGCTGATCGCGCTGGCGATCCTCGGCCGCATCGGTCTGGGCTTTGTGCTGCCTTCGTTGAGTTTGGGATCGATGCGCGGCGTCGACGCTAGCCTGATTGCGCAGGGCGCCAGCGCGATCAACTTCCTGCGCCAGCTCGGCGGCGCCATCGGCGTAAGCCTGGTAGGCATCGTGCTGGAGTGGCGCCTGTCGCTGTACCCGGCCGGCGCGCCTGGGGTGAGCCTGCGTGCATTTAACGAAACCTTCCTGCTGGTGGCACTGATTTGCGCCAGTGCCATCCTGGCCGCCTGGCGCATGATGCCGGTGCACCATCCTGCCGAGTGACTCGCTAATCCGCCCGCAAGAATTCGGTTAACAGTTCCGGCGGCCGGGCAATCACGGCGCGGCCGCGGAATTCGATAATTGGGCGCTGCAGCAGCTTGGGATGCGCGACGATGGCGCTCAATAGCGTTTCGTCATCGGCTTGCGCGAGCTGGAGGGTGTCGTATTCCTCCTCGTTGGTGCGCACCATGTCGCGCACGCTGCCGCCCAGGAGTTGGTGCAAGGACTGGAGTCGGGCGAGATCGGGCGGCGTTTTCAGGTATTCCACCACAGTTAGCGGCAAGCCATGCTTGCTGGCGAATTGTTCGACCAGGGCCAAGCCTTCGCGCGATTTCGAGCAGCGCGGATTGTGAAAAATGGTAAGCATGTTGAAGTTTTGAGTAGGTCGGTGTGCAGGGCGCCCGCAATCTTATTACAAGCGCTCCATCGGTGCTGGCGGCGAATTGAACCCACTGGGCAATAAATGAGTCAGAGTCAATATTTCCCACCCAAAACGCATCACTGCGCGCTGCCCTATACTGTTCTCCTGCCGGCTGCCTTGGGAGGGTGGGCAGCAAACGTTGTGCTGACTCGACTTTATGCCTCAAGAGAAGAACGATCCACCTACTGATTTTGCCAATCCCTCTGCCGCCGCCGGTGCCGCGCGGCCGGGTATCCACGCACGTCGCCAGGAATCGCCGTGGGCGCTGACCCAGCGCGTGATTTCGGCGCGCTTTCAAGCCCTGTCCGGCAAGGTATTACGCCGTCTCACGCAGAGAACCCTGAAAATCGGCGTATCGGCGCGGATTTTTCATCCCGAAATGGGAGCCAAGGGCTTGCGCAGCAAGACGCTGCAATACCTGGAAGAGTCGATTGCCCAATGGGTGATGTCGCGCGATGTCATGGTGTTCATGATCCCGACCGTGAACAACAACAGTCTGCTACACCCCAGCAATATCCGTCTGCGCGACTATGCCAAACACCTCGACGGTTTGGTATTGCAGGGCGGCGCCGATGTCTCGCCGCAGACTTATTCGGAAGTCGCGACCCGGCCGGAATGGAGTGGCGACCGCGCACGAGACATGTACGAGCTGGAGCTGCTGCATGAATTCGTCGAAGCCGGCAAGCCGGTGCTCGGCATATGCCGAGGCTGTCAGTTGATCAACGTCGCGTTCGGCGGCACGCTTTACCAGGACATTGCCTCGGACGTGCCGGCGGCGATCGAGCATGTCAACGACCTGTACGACAGCCATTACCACACCATTCATTTTCGCCAGGGATCGTCGCTTGAGTCGATGTTCCCGGCCAAACCGGACGCGCTCGTCAATTCGATTCACCATCAGGCGGTCAAGGACCTGGGGCGCGACCTCGTCGTGGAGGCGGTATCGGGACCGGACAGCATCGTGGAAGCCATTCGCTATCAAAAGGCGCGCTTCGTGATGGGGCTGCAGTGGCATCCGGAATTTCATCGCGGACGCAGCGCCGAATTGTTGGACTGCACACCGATATTGGATGACTTTCTAAGGGCAGCACGCGAAACACGGTTCTAACAATTTATTTACTTATTGGCAATGTGTTTGCATGTTGTTGTGAGAAATTGCTGGCCAAATTCTTATTTCAGTTGACAAGGGAAGGACTCTCTACTATAGTTTGGGGTTCCCTGCGGAGGGGTGGCCGAGTGGTTAATGGCAGCAGACTGTAAATCTGCCCTCTTACGAGTACGCTGGTTCGAATCCAGCCCCCTCCACCAGCAGTAACGCAGGAGAAATGTGCGGCTGAAGAGGTTCCCTGCGGGTGTAGCTCAATGGTAGAGCAGAAGCCTTCCAAGCTTATGACGAGGGTTCGATTCCCTTCACCCGCTCCAGTTTTGGTTGGACGTAGTAAGTAATACGGACAGCAAATGCCCTTGTAGCTCAGTGGTAGAGCACTCCCTTGGTAAGGGAGAGGCCACGTGTTCAATCCACGTCAAGGGCACCAGTTTTCATTGGTGTATCCAAATAGCAAGGCAGTCGGGCACGTGCCTAGACATTCTCATCAAATCGTTAGGAGTCGAAAATGGCAAAAGGCAAGTTTGAGCGGACAAAACCGCACGTGAATGTGGGCACGATTGGTCACGTTGACCATGGCAAGACCACCCTGACTGCAGCAATTGCAACGGTGTTGTCGTCGAAGTTTGGCGGCGAAGCGAAGAAATACGACGAAATCGATGCGGCGCCGGAAGAAAAGGCGCGCGGCATTACGATCAACACCGCGCACATCGAATACGAAACCGCGAACCGCCATTATGCGCACGTGGACTGCCCTGGCCACGCCGACTATGTGAAGAACATGATCACCGGCGCAGCGCAGATGGACGGCGCAATCCTGGTGTGCTCCGCCGCTGACGGCCCGATGCCGCAAACCCGCGAACACATCCTGCTGGCCCGTCAGGTCGGTGTGCCGTACATCATCGTGTTCCTGAACAAGTGCGACATGGTCGACGACGCCGAGCTGCTCGAGCTGGTTGAAATGGAAGTGCGCGAGCTCCTGTCCAAGTACGAATTCCCGGGCGACGATCTGCCGATCATCCGCGGTTCGGCCAAACTGGCGCTGGAAGGCGACAAGGGCGAGCTGGGCGAGCAAGCGATCATGAAGCTGGCCGATGCGCTGGATTCCTACATCCCGACGCCGGAGCGTGCCGTGGACGGCACCTTCCTGATGCCGGTGGAAGACGTGTTCTCGATCTCCGGCCGCGGCACCGTGGTGACCGGTCGTGTTGAGCGCGGCATCATCAAGGTTGGCGAAGAAATCGAAATCGTCGGTATCCGCGACACCGTCAAGACCACCTGCACCGGCGTGGAAATGTTCCGCAAGCTGCTCGACCAAGGTCAGGCTGGCGACAACGTCGGCGTGCTGCTGCGCGGTACCAAGCGTGAAGAAGTCGAGCGTGGCCAAGTGCTGGCCAAGCCGGGTTCGATCAAGCCGCACAGCCACTTCACGGGCGAGATCTATGTGCTGTCGAAAGACGAAGGTGGTCGTCACACCCCGTTCTTCAACAACTACCGTCCGCAGTTCTACTTCCGTACCACGGACGTGACCGGCGCGATCGAGCTGCCGAAGGACAAGGAAATGGTGATGCCGGGTGACAACGTCTCGATCACGGTGAAACTGATTTCCCCGATCGCGATGGAAGAAGGTCTGCGCTTCGCCATCCGCGAAGGCGGCCGTACCGTCGGCGCCGGCGTCGTTGCCAAGATCATCGAGTAATACCTGACAGAGCGCCGCGACGATCGGGTTGAATCCGATCTCGTGGTGCCCGTCATTCAAGCAAAGTTTTACGCGTAGGGGTATAGCTCAACTGGCAGAGCGTCGGTCTCCAAAACCGAAGGTTGGGGGTTCGATTCCCTCTGCCCCTGCCACCGATAAGGCCGCAGGGCACGAAAGCAAAGCGTATGTCTAACCACCCCGTCGAAACTGTCAGCACATCGGGCGACAAGGTCAAAGTCGTCCTGGCAATCTGTGCCGTGATTGCGGGTGTCGTCGGCTTTTATTTCCTGTCCGATAAGCCCACTCTGGTGCGTGCCGGTGCGTTGGTCGCCGGCTTGATAGTCGCAATCGCAATCGCCTGGACATCCGATCCGGGTCGCAATTTCCTTGGTTTTGCCAAGGAGTCTGTGCGTGAAACCAAGAAGGTCGTCTGGCCAACCCGTAAAGAAGCTATGCAGATCACCGGCGTTGTGTTCGGTTTCGTTCTGTTGATGGCGATTTTCCTGTGGGGTACTGACAAAATTCTTGAATTCGTGTTGTACGACCTGATCTTGGGCTGGAAGAAATAATGAGCGAGAACATGCAAGATACCGCGCCCCGATCTGGCGGCAATAAGCGCTGGTACGTTGTGCACGCTTACTCCGGCATGGAGAAGAGCGTGCAGCGTGCTTTGATGGAGCGCATCGAGCGTGCCGGGATGCAGGATAAATTTGGTCAGATCCTGGTGCCGACCGAAGAAGTCATCGAAGTCAAGAATGGTCAAAAATCGGTCACTGAGCGCCGTTTCTTCCCGGGGTATGTCCTGGTTGAAATGGAAATGACGGATGAAACTTGGCATTTGGTAAAGAACACCAGCAAGGTTACCGGCTTCATCGGCGGGAAATCCAACAAGCCGACGCCGATTCCTCCGCACGAAGTCGACAAGATCCTGCATCAGATGCAAGAAGGTGTTGAAAAGCCACGCCCGAAAGTGCTGTACGAAGTGGGTGAGTTGGTGCGCATCAAGGACGGTCCTTTCACTGACTTCAACGGTAACGTTGAAGAGGTCAATTACGAGAAATCGCGAGTGCGCGTCTCGGTCACCATTTTCGGTCGCGCCACGCCGGTCGAACTGGAATTTGGGCAGGTCGAAAAAGTCTGATCTGCCGTTTTTAAGATTATTTGCAGTAAAACGCCCCCCGGAGCGTCGCATGCCTCACCGCCTGTGGAATCTAGGAGCAGCAAGAGAGGAGCCTCAATAGTGAGTCGAATAGACGAGCGACCGGGCGCTAACACTCAATCAACGTAGGAGCCATCATGGCAAAGAAAATCATCGGTTTTATCAAGCTGCAGGTGCCGGCTGGTAAAGCCAACCCATCCCCCCGATCGGCCCGGCGCTGGGTCAGCGCGGCCTGAACATCATGGAATTCTGCAAGGCGTTCAACGCCCAGACTCAAGGCGTCGAGCCGGGTCTGCCGATTCCGGTGGTGATCACCGCATTTGCCGACAAGTCCTTCACCTTCGTGATGAAGACTCCGCCGGCAACGATCCTGATCAAGAAGGCTGCTGGCATTCAGAAGGGTTCGTCCAAGCCCCATACCGACAAGGTCGGCAAGATCACCCGCAAGCAAGCGGAAGAAATCGCAACAACCAAGATGCCGGATCTCACGGCGGCTGACATGGATGCTGCCGTGCGTACGATCGCCGGTTCCGCACGTTCCATGGGTATCACGGTGGAGGGTCTGTAATGGCTAAGCTGTCCAAGCGCGCAAAAGCGATCAAGGCAAAAGTCGATCGCACCAAGCTCTATCCGTATGACAATGCAATTGCGCTGATCAAGGAATGCGCAACTGCCAAGTTTGATGAGTCGATCGACGTTGCCGTGCAACTCGGCGTGGACGCCAAGAAGTCGGACCAAGTGGTTCGTGGTTCCGTCGTTCTGCCGGCTGGTACCGGCAAGACCGTTCGTGTTGCCGTGTTTGCTTCCGGCGACAAGGCAGAAGCTGCAAAAGCCGCAGGCGCAGACATCGTCGGCATGGAAGACCTGGCTGAGCGTATCAAGGCGGGCGACATGCCGTTCGATATCGTGATCGCTTCGCCGGACACCATGCGTATCGTTGGTACGCTCGGTCAAATCCTCGGCCCGCGCGGCATGATGCCGAACCCGAAGGTTGGCACCGTGACTCCGGACGTCGCGACTGCAGTCAAGAATGCGAAAGCCGGTCAAGTGCAGTACCGCACTGACAAGGCAGGCATCATTCACGCGACCATCGGTCGCAAGTCGTTCAACGACGCCGATCTGAAGACCAACCTGTTGGCACTGATCGACGCACTGAACAAGGCCAAGCCGGCAACCAGCAAAGGTGTTTACCTGCGTCGCGTTGCAATCTCGTCGACGATGGGCGCAGGCGTGCGCGTCGATCAGTCGAGCCTGGCTGCCTAAGTAGCGAATCAAGTCCTCATGCCGAGCCAGGCATGAGGCGAATCTTTGGGCTGGGCCTGCTTCGGCAAGATGGAAGAAGGGCCAGATTATCAAAGACCGTTGGGCGGCGTGCATGCATTGGTGCACAAAGTTAAACACCGGCAGAGCAATCTCCGGCACCCAACGCAGATGGTGTACCCGAACAAGTTTTGTAGTCTCAACGCTGGTTTTGCCAGTACTGAACTCCTAAACTTCGGACGCCGTGTTCGAACCGATGCGAGGTATTTACCGAACATCATTTTTGGAGGTTGATCTTGAGTCTCAATCTGAATGACAAGAAGGCCGTCGTCGCCGAAGTCTCCGCAAAGGTAGCAACTGCGCAGACTATCGTCGTGGCCGAATACCGTGGCATCCAGGTTGGTCACTTGACGCAACTGCGCGCCAAAGCGCGTGCCCAAGGTGTGTACATGCGCGTGTTGAAAAACACGCTCGCACGTCGCGCCGTCGAGGGTACGCCGTTTGCTGGCCTCGCCTCCGAAATGACCGGCCCGTTGATCTACTCGATCTCCGAGGACGCCGTTGCAGCTGCTAAAGTCGTTCACGACTTTGCCAAAGGCAACGACAAGCTGGTTGTTAAGGCAGGTAACTACGCAGGCAAACCGCTCGATAAGGCGGGTGTTGCTGCGTTGGCTAGCATTCCGAGCCGTGAAGTCCTCATCTCCCAGTTGCTGGGTGTTATGCAGGCTCCGGTTTCCGGCTTTGCCCGTGCACTGGCTGCTCTCGCAGCGAAAAAGGAAGCCGAAAGCGCTTAACCGCTTTTCGCACCTTTTTGCGTCAATACCGATTAGATGTAATTACCGAATCAATTTAGGAGTTTCAAATGGCAATTAGCAAAGAAGATATCCTCGAAGCAGTAGGCCAGATGTCCGTGATGGACCTGAACGATCTGGTCAAGGCTTTTGAAGAAAAATTTGGCGTGTCCGCAGCTGCAATGGCAGTTGCTGGCCCGGCAGCTGGCGCTGGCGCTGGCGCGGCTGCTGCTGAAGAGCAGACCGAGTTCACCGTTGTTCTGTCCGAAGTGGGCGCGAACAAGGTTGGCGTGATTAAGGCAGTTCGCGAAATCACCGGCTTGGGCCTGAAGGAAGCCAAGGACCTGGTTGACGGTGCACCGAAGCCGGTCAAGGAAGGCGTTGCCAAGGCAGATGCAGAAGCTGCCAAGAAGAAGCTGGAAGAAGCTGGCGCGAAGGCCGAACTCAAGTAATTTCGGCTTGCCAGGGCGAGTCAACATCGCCGGAGTCAAAGCTCAGAACTCTCTTGCAAGAGGGGGTTCGGCTTTGGCTCCTTTGTCGTTTTCGTGTTTTGTCGTGCCTTTGCCTGTATCAAGGCCTGGACTTAGGCAAAGGAAGAGTCGAGTTAGTAGGTAGTCTAGTTAACGCCGAAGGGCTGAGACTTGAGGTTTCGCAGATGGCAGCGGGCGACGTAATAACCTGCAGCGAGTCCTGAATTCTCCATCCTTCCTGTCACTCACGGAGTGTCCATGCACTACTCATTCACTGAGAAGAAGCGCATTCGCAAGTCGTTCGCGAAGCGCGCTAACGTTCACAACGTTCCGTTCCTGCTGGCGACCCAGCTCGAGTCGTATACGAGCTTCCTGCAGGCCGATAAAGCTGCATCTCAACGCAAGAATGAAGGTCTGCAATCCGCCTTCACCTCGATTTTCCCAATCGTATCGCACAATGGATTTGCGCGGCTAGAGTTTCTGTCTTATGTGTTGGGTGACCCGCCGTTCGACGTGAAGGAGTGCCAACAGCGCGGGCTGACCTTTGCGTCGCCGCTGCGCGCGAAGGTGCGCCTGGTCATTCTGGACAAGGAATCGCCGACCAAGCCGGTCGTGAAAGAAATGAAAGAGCAGGAAGTCTACATGGGCGAACTGCCGCTCATGACGACCAACGGTTCGTTCGTGATCAACGGTACCGAGCGCGTGATCGTGTCGCAGTTGCACCGTTCGCCGGGCGTATTCTTCGAGCACGACCGCGGCAAGACGCATTCGTCCGGCAAGCTGCTGTTCTCCGCCCGTATCATTCCGTACCGCGGCTCCTGGCTCGATTTCGAATTCGATCCGAAGGACATCCTGTTCTTCCGCGTCGACCGTCGTCGCAAGATGCCGGTCACGATCCTGCTGAAGGCCATCGGCATGACGCCGGAGCAGATCCTGGCGAACTTCTTCGTCTTTGACAACTTCACGTTGCGCGCCGATGGCGGTGAGATGGAATTCGTCGCCGAGCGCTTGCGCGGTGAAGTGGCGCGCTTCGATATCACCGACAAGTCGGGCAAGGTCATCGTCGCGAAAGACAAGCGTATCAACGCCAAGCATGTGCGCGAAATCGACGCAGCCGGCATCAAGCATATCTCCGTGCCGGAAGACTATCTGATCGGCCGCGTACTGGCGAAGAACGTGGTCGACGCTGAAACCGGCGAAGTGATTGCCAACGCCAATGACGAGCTGACCGAAGAACTGATCGGCCGCCTGCGCGAAGCGGGCGTTGCCGACATTCAGACGTTGTATACCAACGACCTGGATCAGGGCGCCTACATTTCGCAGACGCTGCGCATGGATGACACCGCTGACCAGATGGCGGCGCGCGTGGCAATCTACCGCATGATGCGCCCCGGCGAGCCGCCGACCGAGGAGTCGGTGGAGGCGCTGTTCAACGGTCTGTTCTACAGCGAAGAACGTTACGATTTGTCCGCGGTTGGCCGCATGAAGTTCAATCGCCGTATCGGCCGCGACGAACTGACGGGCGCCATGACGCTGTCGAACGAAGACATCCTGGCTGTGATCAAGATCCTGGTCGAATTGCGCAATGGCCGTGGCGAAGTGGACGATATCGATCACCTCGGTAATCGTCGCGTGCGCTGCGTCGGCGAGCTGGCGGAAAATCAGTTCCGCGCCGGCCTCGTGCGTGTTGAGCGTGCCGTGAAGGAGCGTCTGGGCCAGGCTGAAACCGAAAACCTGATGCCGCATGACCTGATCAACTCCAAGCCGATCTCGGCTGCGATTCGCGAGTTCTTCGGTTCGTCTCAGTTGTCGCAGTTCATGGACCAGACTAACCCGCTGTCGGAAATCACCCACAAGCGCCGCGTGTCGGCACTGGGCCCGGGCGGTCTGACTCGTGAGCGCGCTGGCTTCGAAGTGCGCGACGTGCATCCGACCCACTACGGTCGCGTGTGCCCGATCGAAACGCCGGAAGGTCCGAACATCGGCCTGATCAACTCGCTGGCGCTGTATGCGCGCCTGAACGAGTACGGCTTCCTCGAGACGCCGTACCGCAAGGTCGATAACAGCGGCGTCACGAACCAGATCGACTATTTGTCCGCCATCGAAGAAGGTCGTTATGTGATCGCTCAGGCGAACGCGACCATCGACAAGGAAGGCAAGTTGTCGGACGAACTGGTGTCCGCGCGTCAGGCAGGCGAAACGATCCTGGTGTCGCCGGAGCGCGTGCAGTACATGGACGTGGCACCGGGCCAGGTGGTGTCGGTGGCTGCATCGCTGATTCCGTTCCTCGAGCACGATGATGCGAACCGTGCGTTGATGGGCGCAAACATGCAGCGTCAGGCGGTTCCTTGCTTGCGGCCGGAAAAGGCCTTTGTCGGTACCGGTATCGAGCGTACCGTGGCGGTCGATTCCGGCACTACGGTGCAGGCGTTGCGCGGCGGCGTGGTCGATTACGTCGACGCGGGCCGTATCGTGATTCGTGTGAACGACGATGAAGCCGCCGCAGGCGAAGTCGGTGTTGATATCTACAATCTGATCAAGTACACCCGTTCCAACCAGAACACCAACATCAACCAGCGTCCGATCGTCAAGGTTGGCGACCGCGTGTCCAGGCGTGACGTCATCGCCGATGGCGCATCGACTGACCTGGGCGAACTGGCGCTCGGCCAGAACATGCTGGTGGCGTTCATGCCGTGGAACGGCTACAACTTCGAGGACTCGATCCTGATCTCGGAGCGTGTTGTTGCGGACGATCGTTATACTTCGATCCACATCGAAGAGTTGTCGGTCGTGGCACGCGACACCAAGCTGGGCGCGGAAGAAATCACACGCGATATTTCCAACCTGGCAGAGAACCAGCTCGCGCGTCTGGACGAATCCGGCATCGTGTATATCGGTGCGGAAGTCGAAGCCGGCGACGTACTGGTTGGTAAGGTGACGCCGAAGGGTGAAACCCAGCTGACGCCGGAAGAGAAGCTGCTGCGCGCGATCTTCGGCGAGAAGGCCTCCGATGTGAAGGATACTTCGCTGCGCGTACCGTCCGGCATGGTCGGTACCGTGATCGACGTACAGGTGTTTACCCGTGAAGGCATCGCACGCGACAAGCGCGCGCAGCAGATCATCGACGACGAACTGAAGCGCTACCGTCTCGACCTGAACGACCAGTTGCGTATCGTGGAAGGCGATGCATTCCAGCGTCTGGAGAAGATGTTGATCGGTAAGGTCGTCAACGGTGGTCCGAAGAAGCTGGCCAAGGGCGCGAAGATCACCAAGGAATACCTGGACGATCTGGACAAGTACCACTGGTTCGACATCCGTCCGGCAGAGGACGACGTGGCGGCAGCCCTGGAAGCGATCAAGGAATCGATCGCTGAGAAGCGCCACCAGTTCGACCTCGCGTTCGAAGAGAAGCGCAAGAAGCTCACCCAAGGCGACGAACTGCCGCCGGGCGTGCAGAAGATGGTCAAGGTCTACCTCGCGGTGAAGCGCCGCCTGCAGCCTGGCGACAAGATGGCAGGCCGCCACGGTAACAAGGGTGTGGTCTCGCGTATCGTGCCGGTGGAAGACATGCCGTACATGGCGGATGGTACGCCGGCCGACATCGTGCTGAATCCGCTGGGCGTGCCGTCCCGTATGAACGTCGGTCAGGTGCTGGAAGTACACCTGGGTTGGGCATCGAAGGGCTTGGGCCTGCGTATTGGCGAAATGCTGCAGGTGCAAGCCAAGGCAGCCGAACTGCGTCAGTTCCTGAAGACCATTTACAACGAGTCCGGCAAGCAGGAAGACCTCGATAATTTCACCGATGAAGAGATCCTGTCTCTGGCGAACAACCTGAAGCATGGTGTGCCGTTCGCGACACCGGTGTTCGACGGTGCGCATGAGGAAGAAATCCGCCGTATGCTCGACCTCGCTTACCCGGACGACATCGCCAAGAAGCTCGGCATGACGCCGTCGAAGAACCAGGTCACGATGTACGACGGCCGTACCGGCGAAGCGTTCGAACGCACCGTCACGGTCGGCTACATGCACGTGCTTAAGCTGCACCACCTGGTCGACGACAAGATGCACGCGCGTTCGACCGGCCCGTACTCGCTGGTGACCCAGCAGCCGTTGGGCGGCAAGGCGCAGTTCGGCGGCCAGCGTTTCGGCGAGATGGAAGTCTGGGCGCTGGAAGCCTACGGCGCGTCCTACGTGCTGCAGGAAATGCTGACGGTGAAGTCGGACGACGTGACCGGCCGTACCAAGGTGTACGAGAACCTGGTCAAGGGCGATCACGTCATCGACGCAGGCATGCCGGAATCCTTCAACGTGCTGGTGAAGGAAATTCGCTCGCTTGGCATCGATATCGATCTCGAGAGGGATTAAGGAAGGAAAGCCCCGCCGGTTGCATAGCCGACCGGCGGGCACACAGTATTCGGCAGCGTGGGGATGCGGTGACCGCTCCCGGTATCGCCGGAACTCTCGCCACATGGCGAAGGGCTCTCCCGGCGATGCGAACAGGGTAAAAGCGATTCAGCGTATGCACGCGCAGCCAAGCGTCATTCACGCCTAACTGGAGTGATAGAAATGAAAGCACTGCTCGATCTATTCAAGCAAGTTCAGCAAAGCGAACAATTCGATGCGATTAAGATCGGCCTCGCATCGCCCGAGAAAATCCGTTCCTGGTCCTACGGCGAAGTCAAGAAGCCGGAGACCATCAACTACCGTACCTTCAAGCCGGAACGTGACGGCCTGTTCTGCGCCAAGATCTTTGGCCCGATCAAGGATTACGAGTGCTTGTGCGGCAAGTACAAGCGCCTGAAGCACCGTGGCGTCATCTGCGAAAAGTGCGGCGTAGAAGTCACGCTGGCCAAAGTGCGCCGCGAGCGCATGGGCCACATCGAACTGGCCTCGCCGGTCGCCCACATCTGGTTCCTGAAGTCGCTGCCGTCGCGTCTGGGCATGGTGCTCGACATGACGTTGCGCGATATCGAGCGCGTGTTGTACTTCGAAGCCTACGTCGTGACCGATCCGGGCATGACGCCGCTGAAGAAGTGCCAGATCATGTCGGAAGACGATTACGCCGCCAAGTACGAAGAGTACGGCGACGACTTCGTTGCGCACATGGGCGCCGAAGGCATCCGCGAGCTGCTGCGTTCGATCGACATCGATCGCGAAGTGGAAACGCTGCGTCAGGAACTGAAGGATTCCAAGTCCGAAGCCAAGATCAAGAAGTACGCAAAGCGCCTGAAAGTGCTCGAGGCATTCCAGCGTTCCGGCATCAAGCCGGACTGGATGATCATGGAAGTGCTGCCGGTGCTGCCGCCGGAACTGCGTCCGCTGGTTCCGCTGGACGGCGGCCGCTTTGCGACCTCCGACCTGAACGACTTGTATCGCCGTGTGATTAACCGTAATAACCGCCTGAAGCGCCTGATGGAATTGCGCGCTCCGGAAATCATTACGCGTAACGAAAAGCGCATGCTGCAGGAAGCGGTTGACTCGCTGCTGGATAACGGCCGTCGCGGTAAGGCAATGACCGGCGCTAACAAGCGTCCGCTGAAATCGCTGGCTGAAATGATCAAGGGTAAAGGCGGCCGCTTCCGCCAGAACCTGCTCGGTAAGCGCGTCGACTACTCCGGCCGTTCGGTGATCGTGGTCGGTCCGCAACTGAAACTGCATCAGTGCGGTCTGCCGAAATTGATGGCGCTGGAACTGTTCAAGCCCTTCATCTTCAACAAGCTGGAGCTGATGGGACTGGCAACCACCATCAAGGCCGCGAAAAAGCTGGTTGAAATTCAGGAACCCGTGGTGTGGGACATCCTGGAAGAAGTCATCCGCGAACATCCGGTGATGCTCAATCGTGCGCCGACGCTGCACCGTCTCGGTATCCAGGCGTTCGAGCCGGTGCTGATCGAGGGTAAGGCGATCCAGCTGCACCCGCTGGTTTGCGCGGCGTTCAACGCCGACTTCGACGGCGACCAGATGGCTGTCCACGTTCCGCTGTCGATCGAAGCGCAGATGGAAGCTCGCACCCTGATGCTGGCGTCCAACAACGTGCTGTTCCCGTCCAACGGCGAACCGTCGATTGTGCCGTCGCAGGATATCGTGCTTGGTCTGTACTACGCCACCCGCGAGAAGATCAACGGCAAGAATGAAGGCATGATGTTCCCGGACGTGTCGGAAGTGATCCGCGCATACGACAACAAGGAAGTCGAGCTGACCACCCGTATCACGGTGCGCATCACCGAGTATCCGAAGGATCCGGCGACTGGCGAATTCGTGAAGACCATCAAGCGCTACGAAACCACCGTCGGCCGCGCCATCCTGTCGGAGATCCTGCCGAAAGGCTTGCCGTTCACCGTGCTGAACCGCGCGCTGAAGAAGAAGGAAATCTCGAAGCTGATCAACACGTCGTTCCGCAAGTGCGGCCTGCGCGCCACCGTGGTGTTCGCCGACCAGCTGATGCAGTCGGGCTTCCGCCTCGCGACCCGCGCAGGTATTTCGATCTGCGTGGACGACATGCTGGTGCCGCCGCAAAAGCACACCATCATCGCGCAAGCCGAACACGAGGTGAAGCAGATCGAGCAGCAGTACGCTTCCGGTCTGGTGACCGCGGGCGAGCGCTACAACAAGGTGGTGGACATCTGGGGCAAGGCCGGCGACGAAGTCGGCAAGGCGATGATGGACCAGCTGAAGGTCGAGGACGTCGTCAAGCGCGACGGCACCAAGACCACGCAGGAATCGTTCAACGCGATTTACATGATGGCCGACTCCGGCGCCCGTGGTTCCGCAGCCCAGATCCGTCAGCTGGCCGGTATGCGCGGCCTGATGGCGAAGCCGGATGGCTCGATTATCGAGACGCCGATTACCGCGAACTTCCGCGAAGGCCTGAACGTTCTGCAGTACTTCATCTCGACCCACGGCGCCCGTAAGGGTCTGGCCGATACCGCGCTGAAGACCGCGAACTCCGGTTACCTGACCCGTCGTCTGGTCGACGTGACCCAGGATCTCGTTGTGATTGAAGACGATTGCGGCACCTCCAACGGCGCTTCCATGAAGGCGCTGGTCGAAGGCGGTGAAGTGATCGAAGCGCTGCGCGACCGTATCCTCGGCCGCGTTGCCGCGACTGATGTCGTCAATCCGGAAGACCAGTCGACCCTGTTCGAAGCCGGTACGCTGCTCGATGAAGATGCAGTCGAAGAAATCGAGCGCCTCGGCATCGACGAAGTGAAGGTCCGTACACCGCTGACATGTGATACCCGCTACGGCCTGTGCGCCAAGTGCTATGGCCGTGATCTCGGCCGCGGCATGCTGGTCAACGCCGGCGAAGCAGTCGGCGTGGTTGCCGCGCAGTCGATCGGCGAACCGGGCACCCAGCTCACGATGCGTACCTTCCACATCGGTGGTGCGGCATCGCGTGCGGCGGTGGCGTCGAGCGTGGAAGCCAAGTCGAACGGCACGGTCCGCTTTACCGCGACCATGCGTTACGTCACCAACGGCAAGGGCGAGCAGATCGTCATTTCCCGTTCCGGCGAAGTGCTGATCACCGACGACCACGGCCGCGAGCGCGAGCGTCACAAGGTGCCATACGGCGCGACCCTGCTGGTCAAGGACGGTTTGGTGATCAAGGCTGGCACTGCATTGGCGACGTGGGATCCGCTGACCCGTCCGATCATCACCGAGTACGCTGGTACCGTGAAGTTCGAGAACGTCGAGGAAGGCGTGACGGTGGCCAAGCAGATCGACGAAGTGACCGGTCTGGCAACGCTGGTGGTCATCGATGCGAAGCGCCGCGGCCCGTCCACCAAGGTGGTGCGCCCGCAGGTGAAACTGCTGAACGAGAAGGGCGAGGAAGTCAAGATCGCCGGCACCGAACACGCAGTGACGATCGGCTTCCAGGTCGGCGCGCTGATCACGGTGAAAGACGGTCAGCAAGTGTCGGTCGGTGAAGTGCTCGCACGTATCCCGACCGAATCGCAGAAGACCCGTGACATTACCGGCGGTCTGCCGCGCGTGGCCGAGTTGTTCGAGGCACGCTCGCCGAAGGATGCCGGCATGCTGGCGGAGGTTACCGGTACGGTTGCGTTTGGTAAGGAAACCAAGGGCAAGCAGCGTCTGGAAATCACCGATATGGAAGGCAACAAGCACGAGTTCTTGATCACCAAGGACAAGCAAGTGCTGGTGCACGACGGCCAGGTGGTGAACAAGGGCGAGATGATCGTGGACGGCCCGGCCGATCCGCAGGACATCCTGCGCTTGCTGGGTATCGAAGCGCTGGCACGCTACATCGTCGACGAAGTGCAGGACGTGTACCGTCTGCAGGGCGTGAAGATCAACGACAAGCACATTGAAGTGATCGTGCGTCAGATGCTGCGTCGCGTGCAGGTGGTCGATGCGGGCGATACGTCCTACATCCCGGGCGAGCAGGTGGAGCGCTCCGAGCTGCTGGACGAAAACGATCGCGTCATTGCCGAGAACAAGCGCCCGGCAACGTACGAAAACGTACTGCTCGGTATTACCAAGGCATCGCTGTCGACCGATTCGTTCATTTCGGCTGCGTCGTTCCAGGAAACCACCCGCGTGCTGACCGAAGCCGCGATCATGGGCAAACAGGACGGCCTGCGCGGCCTGAAGGAAAACGTGATCGTTGGCCGCCTGATCCCGGCAGGTACTGGTCTGGCTTATCACCGTGCCCGCAAGGAAAAGGAAACGTGGGAAGCCGAGGAGCGCAGCGCGCTGTTGCAAGCTGAGGAAGCGGCTCGCGCTGCCGAAGCCGAAGCTGCCGCCACGACGGAAGTCAACGACGAACAGGGCGGCGGCGAAGCCTGATTGCTGTCTACCTGATGAAAAACGGCACCGAATTCTCGGTGCCGTTTTTTTATGTGCTCCGGATTTGTGGTGCGGCGGGCCTACTTCAATTGCGCCAGTGGCGTACCTTTGTCGATCACCTCCCGGCAATCTCCCTGGAAGGTGGCGTTGTCATAGTCGCTCCAGCCGTAGCTGTCCACATAGCGCTTGTGCGTCTTGAACTTCCTGTTGAGGAAGCTCCATTCCAGCTGCTCCGTGCCGTAATGGATATCCGCCATGTCGAGCAGCGAGTGAAAGATGTTTTCGGTAGCCAGTTTGGCGCGCTTGTTTTTCTGTAGCTGGGTGACCTTCGCCGGATGGGTCAGGCGATAAAGGTCGGAATACCAAACCAGCGCCGGCACATGGAATTCGAATTGCGTGTTGTGACCGTGAAAGGCCAGCTTGCAGGTGCCGTCGTACAGCGTTTGGCCGTGGTCCGCGACATACATCATGGTCGTCATGAGCTTGGAGGTCTTGAGCGTATCGATGACTTGCGACAGGAACCAGTCGGTGTACAGGATGGAGTTGTCGTAACTGTTGTTTAACTGGGTCTTCATCGCCAGGTCGGTGTAAGCGGGATTCTCCACGCCGAACAGCGAAGGCTGCCATTTGTCATAGGCTTTCGGATAGCGATGGCTGTAGTTCCAGTGACTGCCAAGCGTGTGCAGCACGATCAGCTTCTTGCGCGCCGGGTCGCCGATCGCCGCCTTGAGCGGGTCAAGCAGGATTTCATCAAGGCTGGAGTTGTTGGTGAAGCCGCCGATATTCAGAAACCGCGTGACATCGGCTTCTTTCGCAAATACCGAGATGGGCGTATCAAACTGCCCGAACGACATCTGATTCGACAGCCAGTATGTCTTGAATCCGGCTTCCTTGAATGCGGTCAGGAACGACTTCTCGGAAAAGCCGGCCTGCAGGCTTTGCATTGCCGGCTTGCGTGAAACGAGGACGGGCACCGACAGGCGCGTTGCCGAGACCGAGGTAATAACGTTCGACAGGCTGACCAGATTGGCTTCCTTCCTCAGCAGCGGGTTGGTGTCGCGGGCATAGCCATTCAGGCTCCAGCGGTCATAGCGCGATGATTCACCGATCACCATCACGACCACTTGGGGAATGTCCAACTTGCCTGATTGCTGTGCGCCGAACTTGAACAGCATGCTCTTATGTGCGAGTTCGCCCAGGTATTTGCGCTCCTTCCAGAAATCGCTCCCCACCACGACCAGCCCGAAGGGGCGGGTTGCGCCGAACGCAGACACCGAAAATGGAATTCCGGCCCACGCCGGCAGCTTCGGCGGCTGCCATGAGGCGTCGCTGGCGCTCGCCGCGACGACAGGTTTGGCCGCTTGGTTGTCTTCCTCATCGTCGTCGCTGTTGTCGGCGTTGGCGGAGGCGATCGCCTTTTCAATGCCATATTCCTGCTGGTAGAGCCAGATGCCAAGTCCGCAAGCCAGCAGAACGAGCATTACCCAGCGTGATGGTCCGCGCCAGTCGAGTTCCCGCGCCTGCCGTGCGGCTTTCCAGCTCGCCAGCCACCACGCGCTCACACCGATCAGCGTCGCGCCGAGAAGCCAGACCTTATTGCCAAGAAATTCCAGCGCTTCCTTCGGGCTGGTCTCTGCGATGATACCGAGGTGATGTGTCGACACGCCCTGGTTGTAGTACATGTTCAGATACAGCTCGAGCGGCAGGACGAAAAAGCTAGGAAGCAGCAGCCAGTGAAACCGCGCAGGGCGTGCGAACAGGGCCCATACCGCGATCCAGGCGCCCAGCTCCATTCCCAGGATAGGCGCGGCATTCGGTACGCCGCGACCAAATAGCAGGGGTAAGAACGGCGCAGCCGATAAAATCAGATAGGTCAATGCGACGAACAGATGGGCTGGGCGAAGCAGCCGGCGCGTGACAGGAACGGGCGGTGGAGCGCGCATTATTCGAGAAAAAGATTTCCAAGTGCAATGTATAACTTTACGCTTGGAAAGGCGCTATCGCCACGTCTCAATGCACCTTGGCACCCAATTACCCCCTATGAAAGTGTGCACTCACATTGAGGCACGCTTGGAGAAAGCCGCCAGGGTTGCAATTTTGAACCGTATCGCCTAGGCTGGTTGACGAGGACTGTTAACGAAGCTATACTCGCGAGTTCTCGATTTTAGGCTCTCCAGGGCTTAAGCGTTCTTTGGTCAGATTTCCCCGCCTTTCGCAACGCTTTTCCTTTGGTTTTGAATCGAACGCGCAGATTGCGCAAAGACTTTCCCTCCTGGTTCCGGGCAGACGCTTCCGGGGCCGTATTTTTATTAACGTAGTTTTTGTTGGATTTAGACCGATGCCAACCATTAATCAACTGATTCGCAAGCCGCGGGTTTCCGCTGCTGTGAAGAGCAAGTCTCCGGCGCTGGAAAACAGCCCGCAGAAGCGCGGCGTTTGCACCCGCGTGTACACCACGACTCCGAAGAAGCCGAACTCGGCGCTGCGTAAGGTCGCCAAGGTGCGCCTGACCAACGGTTTCGAAGTCATTTCGTACATCGGCGGTGAAGGCCACAACCTGCAGGAGCACAGCGTCGTGCTGATCCGCGGCGGCCGTGTGAAGGACTTGCCGGGTGTGCGTTACCACATGGTGCGCGGCGCGCTGGATACCCAGGGCGTCAAGGATCGTAAGCAGGCCCGTTCGAAGTACGGTGCCAAGCGTGCGAAGGCTGGTGCAGCCAAGAAGTAATCAAGTGTTCCGCAGGGTGCTTCACTGTGCGGAGTAGGTGTCGGCCCCGAACGGGTCGAGTAAGTGGATGCTCGGTAGGGGTGTCCGCGAGCGGGCGGCAACAACACTCAGCGCCGCAGCTCAACTGAAGAGTGAAAGGAATCGAAATGCCACGTCGTCGTGAAGTCCCGAAACGGGAAATTCTGCCGGATCCGAAGTTCGGCAATGTTGAAGTAGCAAAGTTCGTCAACGTCCTGATGCTGTCCGGTAAAAAATCGGTCGCCGAGAACATCATTTACGGTGCGTTTGACCACATCAAGGCCAAGTCCGGCAAGGATCCGCTGGAAGTGTTCACTGCTGCTATCAACAACTGCAAGCCGATGGTTGAAGTGAAGTCCCGCCGCGTCGGCGGTGCCAACTACCAGGTGCCGGTGGAAGTGCGTCCGGTGCGCCGCATGGCATTGTCCATGCGCTGGCTGCGCGAAGCTGCCAACAAGCGCAGCGAGAAGTCCATGCCGCAGCGTCTGGGCGGCGAGTTGATGGAAGCGGCTGAAGGCCGCGGCGGTGCGATGAAGAAGCGTGACGAAGTGCACCGTATGGCAGAAGCCAACAAGGCGTTCTCCCACTTCCGTTTCTAATAGTAGTTTGAATCGTGGCCTTCGCATCGTTGAAGGTTCAGCAATGTAAATCGGTCGAAACCGGGCGCATCTCTTGAAAAAGCGGCGCTCGGTTTTCGACCATTAAAGACTTAGGATTGAATATGGCTCGCAAGACCCCCATCGAGCGCTACCGCAATATCGGTATCTCCGCTCACATCGATGCCGGCAAGACCACCACTACCGAGCGTATCCTGTACTACACCGGTGTTAATCACAAGATCGGCGAAGTGCACGACGGTGCGGCGACCATGGACTGGATGGAGCAGGAACAAGAGCGCGGCATCACCATTACCTCCGCTGCGACGACCTGCTTCTGGAAGGGCATGGCGAACAACTTCCCCGAGCACCGCATCAACATCATCGACACCCCTGGTCACGTTGACTTCACTATCGAGGTGGAGCGTTCCATGCGCGTGCTGGACGGTGCTTGCATGGTCTATTGCGCAGTGGGTGGCGTGCAGCCGCAATCCGAAACCGTGTGGCGTCAGGCTAACAAGTACGGCGTGCCGCGTCTGGCGTTCGTCAACAAGATGGACCGTACCGGCGCGAACTTCTTCAAGGTCTACGAGCAGATGCGCGCTCGCCTGAAGGCTAACCCGATTCCGGTGCAAGTGCCGATCGGCGCCGAAGAAAACTTCGAAGGCGTGGTCGACCTGGTGAAGATGAAGGCGATCTACTGGGATGACGCGTCCCAGGGCATGAAGTTCGACTACCGCGACATTCCGGCCGATCTGCAGGCGACTTGCAACGAATGGCGTGAGAAGCTGGTCGAGGCTGCGGCCGAATCCAGCGAAGAGCTGATGAACAAGTACCTGGAAGAAGGCGATCTGTCCGAAGCCGAGATCAAGAAGGCGATCCGCCAGCGCACCATCGCCGGCGAAATCGTCCCGATGATGTGCGGCACCGCGTTCAAGAATAAGGGCGTGCAGGCCATGCTCGACGCCGTGATCGAATACCTGCCGGCACCGACCGACATCCCGCCGGTCAAGGGGCTCGACCAGAACGAACAGCCGGCTGAGCGCAAGGCCGATGACAACGAGAAGTTCTCCGCACTTGCATTCAAGATCATGACCGACCCGTTCGTCGGCCAGCTGATTTTCTTCCGCGTCTATTCCGGCGTGGTGAATTCGGGCGACACCGTGTACAACCCGGTGAAGGGCAAGAAGGAGCGTATCGGCCGTCTGCTGCAGATGCACGCCAACCAGCGCGAAGAAATCAAGGAAGTGCGCGCAGGCGACATCGCCGCTGCCGTGGGCCTGAAAGAAGCAACCACCGGCGAAACGCTGTGCGATCCGGAATCCATCATTACGCTTGAGCGCATGGTGTTCCCGGAGCCGGTGATTTCGCAGGCTGTCGAGCCGAAGACCAAGGCTGACCAAGAAAAGATGGGTCTGGCACTGAACCGCCTGTCGCAGGAAGATCCGTCGTTCCGCGTGAAGACCGACGAAGAATCCGGTCAGACCATTATTTCCGGTATGGGCGAGCTGCACCTGGAAATTATCGTCGATCGTATGAAGCGTGAATTTGGCGTGGAAGCGACCGTCGGCAAGCCGCAGGTGGCCTACCGCGAAACGATTCGCAAGACTTGCGAAGAAGCCGAAGGTAAGTTCGTCAAGCAGTCGGGTGGTCGCGGTCAGTACGGTCACGTGGTTCTGAAGATCGAGCCGCAAGAACCGGGCAAGGGCTTCGAATTCGTCGATGCGATCAAGGGCGGCGTGGTTCCGCGTGAATATATTCCGGCAGTCGAAAAGGGCATTATCGACACGCTGCCGACCGGCGTGATGGCGGGTTATCCGGTGGTGGACGTGAAGGTTACGCTGTTCTTCGGTTCTTACCACGACGTGGACTCGAACGAAAACGCGTTCCGCATGGCTGGCTCCATGGCATTCAAGGAAGGCTGCCGCAAGGCTAACCCGGTTCTGCTCGAGCCGATGATGGCCGTGGAAGTCGAGACGCCGGAGGAGAAGATGGGCGACGTGATGGGTGACTTGTCGTCCCGTCGCGGCATGATCCAGGGCATGGACGACATTCCGGGCGGCGGCAAGATCGTTCGCGCCGAAGTTCCGCTGTCGGAAATGTTTGGCTACTCCACCACGCTGCGTTCGCTGACTCAAGGTCGTGCGACGTACACGATGGAGTTCAAGCACTACTCGGAAGCGCCGAAAAACGTTGCCGACGCAGTTATCACTGCCAAGGGCAAGTAATACGAGGGCTGGTTGTAATCAAGACAGATTGCAACCGGCTTTCGTGAGTCATCACAATTTACACAAATCGTTCTTTTTGAAGGAAATTTAAAATGGCAAAAGGCAAGTTTGAGCGGACAAAACCGCACGTGAATGTGGGCACGATTGGTCACGTTGACCATGGCAAGACCACCCTGACTGCAGCAATTGCAACGGTGTTGTCGTCGAAGTTTGGCGGCGAAGCGAAGAAATACGACGAAATCGATGCGGCGCCGGAAGAAAAGGCGCGCGGCATTACGATCAACACCGCGCACATCGAATACGAAACCGCGAACCGCCATTATGCGCACGTGGACTGCCCTGGCCACGCCGACTATGTGAAGAACATGATCACCGGCGCAGCGCAGATGGACGGCGCAATCCTGGTGTGCTCCGCCGCTGACGGCCCGATGCCGCAAACCCGCGAACACATCCTGCTGGCCCGTCAGGTCGGTGTGCCGTACATCATCGTGTTCCTGAACAAGTGCGACATGGTCGACGACGCCGAGCTGCTCGAGCTGGTTGAAATGGAAGTGCGCGAGCTCCTGTCCAAGTACGAATTCCCGGGCGACGATCTGCCGATCATCCGCGGTTCGGCCAAACTGGCGCTGGAAGGCGACAAGGGCGAGCTGGGCGAGCAAGCGATCATGAAGCTGGCCGATGCGCTGGATTCCTACATCCCGACGCCGGAGCGTGCCGTGGACGGCACCTTCCTGATGCCGGTGGAAGACGTGTTCTCGATCTCCGGCCGCGGCACCGTGGTGACCGGTCGTGTTGAGCGCGGCATCATCAAGGTTGGCGAAGAAATCGAAATCGTCGGTATCCGCGACACCGTCAAGACCACCTGCACCGGCGTGGAAATGTTCCGCAAGCTGCTCGACCAAGGTCAGGCTGGCGACAACGTCGGCGTGCTGCTGCGCGGTACCAAGCGTGAAGAAGTCGAGCGTGGCCAAGTGCTGGCCAAGCCGGGTTCGATCAAGCCGCACAGCCACTTCACGGGCGAGATCTATGTGCTGTCGAAAGACGAAGGTGGTCGTCACACCCCGTTCTTCAACAACTACCGTCCGCAGTTCTACTTCCGTACCACGGACGTGACCGGCGCGATCGAGCTGCCGAAGGACAAGGAAATGGTGATGCCGGGTGACAACGTCTCGATCACGGTGAAACTGATTTCCCCGATCGCGATGGAAGAAGGTCTGCGCTTCGCCATCCGCGAAGGCGGCCGTACCGTCGGCGCCGGCGTCGTTGCCAAGATCATCGAGTAATTCGGTTGCAGGATTTATCTCCGCTCTTTGATTAAACATCGCCGCGAGTGGTCACTCGCTCGCGGCTCGCTCTTTTGAGGAAAAACCATGCAAAACCAGAAAATCCGCATCCGCCTGAAAGCATTCGACTATCGCCTGATCGACCAGTCCGCACTGGAAATCGTCGATACCGCCAAGCGTACCGGCGCAGTTGTTAAAGGACCGGTTCCGCTTCCGACCCGCATCCAGCGTTTTGACATCTTGCGTTCGCCGCACGTCAACAAGACGTCGCGCGACCAGTTCGAAATCCGTACTCACCAGCGTCTGATGGACATCGTCGATCCGACCGACAAGACGGTTGATGCGCTGATGAAGCTGGATCTGCCGGCTGGCGTAGACGTCGAAATTAAGCTGCAGTAATCGTTGAAAAAGGGGCGTGTAACCCGACATACCACAATTTTGCAGTTTGGTGATTGTGCTATAAAAAAATTCGGGATATACTGCTCGGCTTCGGTATTGGCACGGTGATCTGTGCCAATGCGTTTTAGTGGTACAACATCAGCCCCGCCCAATCGCAGGTGGGAATGGAGAAAACAATGAGCCTAGGCCTTGTTGGTCGCAAGGTTGGTATGATGCGCATCTTCACAGATGACGGGGATACGATTCCTGTTACCGTGTTGGACGTGTCGAACAACCGTGTGACGCAAATCAAAACCGACGAAACAGACGGCTATTCCGCTGTTCAAGTCGCCTTCGGCCAGCGCCGTGCTTCCCGTGTCAACAAAGCGGCAGCCGGTCACCTCGCGAAAGCAGGTGTTGAAGCTGGTACCGTTCTGAAAGAATTCCGTATCGATGCAGCCAAGGCTTCCGAGCTGAAAGCCGGCGATACCATCGCCGTCAGCATGTTCGAGGCTGGTCAGAAAGTGGACGTGCAGGGCGTGTCCATCGGTAAGGGCTATGCCGGTACGATCAAGCGTTATAACTTCGGTTCTGGTCGCGCAACCCACGGTAACTCCCGTTCGCACAACGTGCCGGGTTCCATCGGTATGGCGCAGGATCCGGGTCGCGTATTCCCGGGTAAGCGCATGACCGGTCACCTGGGTGATGTCACCACCACCGTGCAAAACCTTGAGATCGCTCGCGTCGACGCCGAGCGCCAGCTGTTGATGGTCAAGGGTGCGGTGCCGGGCGCGAAGAACGGTCAAGTGATCGTTCTTCCCGCTGTCAAAGTTAAAGCCAAGAAGGGAGCCTAATCGATGGAACTCAAGCTCCTGAATGACCAGGGTCAAGCTGCATCCAACGTCGCTGCGCCGGATACGATTTTCGGCCGTGACTACAATGAAGCGCTGATTCACCAAGTCGTGGTTGCCTACCAGGCGAACGCTCGCAGCGGCAACCGCAAGCAGAAAGACCGTGAAGAAGTCAGCCACACGACCAAGAAGCCGTGGCGCCAAAAGGGTACGGGCCGCGCTCGTGCCGGTATGTCGTCCTCGCCGCTGTGGCGTGGTGGTGGCCGTATTTTCCCGAATGCCCCGGATGAGAATTTTTCGCACAAGGTCAACAAGAAGATGTATCGCGCAGGTGTCTGCTCGATCCTCTCCCAGTTGGCTCGTGAAGGTCGTCTGTCGGTTGTCGAGAATCTGTCGGTCGATGCGCCGAAGACCAAGCTGCTGGCGCAAAAGCTCAAAGGCATGGGGCTGGACTCCGTGCTGGTAATTACTGACAACCTCGACGAGAACCTGTTGCTCGCTTCGCGCAATCTGCCGAACGTGCTGGTGGTCGAGCCGCGTCATGCCGATCCCGTTTCGCTGGTGTTCTACAAGAAAGTCCTGATCACCAAGCCGGCATTGGCCAAGATTGAGGAGATGCTGGCATGAACGCGACTGTGAAGCATAGCGAAGAGCGCCTGATGAAAGTGTTGCTGGCTCCGGTGATTTCGGAGAAGGCCACGTTCGTCGCAGAGAAGAACGAACAAGTTGTTTTCCGTGTCACTCCGGACGCAACCAAGCCCGAAATCAAGGCGGCTGTCGAGTTGCTGTTCAAGGTGCAAGTGGAGTCGGTGCAAGTGGTGAACCGTCAGGGCAAGCAAAAGCGCGCCGGTCGTTTCATCGGTCGCCGCAACCATACTCGCCAGGCATACGTTTGCCTGAAGCCGGGTCAGGAAATCAACTTCACCGAGGAGGCTAAATAATGGCACTCGTGAAAATGAAGCCGACGTCGGCCGGTCGCCGCGGCATGGTCAAGGTCGTTAATCCCGACCTGTACAAAGGCCGTCCGTTCGCTGGTCTCGTCGAAAAGAAATCGAAGACCGCAGGTCGCAACAATAATGGTCACATCACCACTCGTCACATCGGCGGTGGTCATAAGCAGCATTACCGTGTGGTCGATTTTCGTCGCAACAAGGACGGCATTCCGGCGAAGGTCGAGCGTCTCGAGTACGACCCGAACCGCAGCGCCCACATCGCCTTGCTGTGCTACGCCGACGGCGAGCGGAAGTATATCATCGCTCCGAAGGGTGTCGCAGTCGGCGACCAGCTGATGAACGGCGCTGAAGCGCCGATCAAGGCGGGTAACTGCCTGCCGATTCGCAACATTCCGGTCGGTACCACCATGCACTGCGTTGAAATGTTGCCGGGTAAGGGTGCTCAGATGGCTCGTACCGCCGGTGCCGGCGTTGTGCTGATGGCGCGCGAAGGTATGTACGCTCAGGTGCGCTTGCGTTCCGGCGAAGTTCGTCGCGTGCACATCGAGTGCCGCGCAACCGTCGGTGAAGTCGGCAATGGCGAGCACAACCTGCGCAAGATCGGTAAGGCCGGTGCAACGCGCTGGCGCGGTGTCCGCCCGACCGTTCGCGGCGTTGTGATGAACCCGATCGACCACCCGCACGGTGGTGGTGAAGGTCGTACTTCCGCAGGCCGTCATCCGGTATCGCCATGGGGCCAGCAGACTAAGGGTAAGAAGACGCGCAGCAACAAGCGCACGACTTCGATGATCGTCTCGCGCCGCGGCAAGAAATAAGGGGTAACACATGACACGTTCATTGAAAAAAGGGCCGTTCTGTGACGCCCACCTGATCAAGAAGGTCGAGGCCGCGCAAGCGACGAAGGATAAGAAGCCGATCAAGACTTGGTCGCGCCGTTCGACGATCATGCCGGATTTCATCGGCTTGACAATCGCGGTGCATAACGGCAAGCAGCACGTGCCGGTCTATGTATCCGAGAACATGGTTGGTCACAAGCTCGGTGAATTCGCGCTGACTCGCACGTTCAAGGGTCACGCCGCTGACAAGAAGGCTAAGAAATAAGGTCCGATATGGAAACTAAAGCTACTCTCCGTGGCGCGCGCCTGTCGGCCCAAAAAGGCCGTCTTGTCGCCGATCTGATCCGCGGCAAAAAAGTTGATCAAGCGTTGAATATCCTGGCCTTCAGCCCGAAAAAGGGCGCGGTCATCATCAAGCAGGTGCTGGAGTCCGCCATTGCGAACGCCGAGCACAACGATGGTGCGGATATCGACGAACTGAAAGTCAAGACGATCTACGTCGAAAAAGGTGCGGTCCTCAAGCGCTTCATCGCGCGTGCAAAAGGCCGTGGTGATCGCTTCTCGAAGCAAACCTGTCACATCTACGTGACTGTCGGTAACTAAGGAGTCACGATGGGACAGAAAATTCATCCGACCGGTTTCCGTCTTGCGGTAACGCGCAACTGGGGTTCGCGCTGGTACGCTGGCAATAGTAACTTCGCCAGCATGCTCAATGAGGACCTCGAAGTTCGTGCCTACCTGAAGAAGAAACTGAAGAACGCCTCCGTTGGCCGCATCCTGATCGAGCGTCCGGCAAAGAACGCCCGCATCACGATTTTCAGCTCCCGTCCGGGTGTTGTGATCGGCAAAAAGGGCGAGGACATCGAAGTCCTGAAGTCCGATCTGACCAAGATGATGGGCGTGCCAGTGCACGTGAACATCGAAGAGATTCGTAAGCCTGAGGTTGACGCACAACTGATCGCCGATTCGATCGCCCAGCAGCTCGAAAAGCGCATCATGTTCCGCCGTGCAATGAAGCGCGCGATGCAGAACGCCATGCGTCTGGGCGCACAGGGCATCAAGATCATGTCGTCCGGTCGTCTGAACGGCATCGAAATCGCACGTCAGGAATGGTACCGCGAAGGTCGCGTGCCTCTGCATACTCTGCGTGCCGATATCGACTATGGCTTCGGCGAAGCTGAAACGACCTACGGCATCATCGGCATCAAGGTCTGGGTCTACAAGGGCGATCGACTGGCTAGCGGTGAAGCGCCGACTATCGAGGCTCCGGTCGACGAAGAGAAGAAGCGTCGCGGTCCGCGCCGTGACGACGGAAAACCGGGCGGTCGTCCGCGCGCCAGGAAAGAGGGCGAAACCGGCGCAGCTACCCCGGCAGCCAAACGTGTTCGCGCTCCGAAGAAGGCCGAAGGCGCGGCGCCGGCTGAGAAAGCAGGAGAATAATCATGCTGCAACCAGCACGCAGAAAATATCGCAAAGAGCAAAAAGGTCGCAACAAGGGTATTTCGCACGAGCGCGGCACCGCCGTCTCGTTCGGCGAATTCGGCCTGAAGGCGGTTGGTCGCGGGCGTATCACCGCGCGCCAGATCGAGGCGGCTCGTCGTGCCATGACGCGTCACATCAAGCGCGGTGGTCGTATCTGGATCCGCATTTTCCCGGATAAGCCGATTTCCCAGAAGCCTGCAGAGGTCCGCATGGGTAACGGTAAGGGCAACCCGGAGTACTACGTGGCCGAAATCCATCCGGGTAAAGTGCTGTACGAGATGGATGGTGTCGACGAAGCATTGGCACGCGAGGCGTTCCGCCTGGCAGCTGCCAAGCTGCCGCTGCCGACGACTTTCGTTCTTCGTCAAGTCGGCCAATAACAGGAGTGAATTATGAAAGCATCTGAACTCCGCGGCAAAGATCAGGCAGCTCTGCAAAAAGAGCTCAACGAGTTGTTGAAGGCACAATTCGGTCTGCGCATGCAAATCGCGACGCAGCAACTGAACAATACCGCCCAACTCAAGAAGGTGCGCCGCGATATCGCGCGCGTGAAAACGGTCATGAATCAGAAGGACGCCAAATAATGAACGATCAAGTGAAACAGTCGCTCAAGCGCACCCTGATTGGTAAGGTGGTGTCCGACAAGATGGACAAGACCGTGACCGTGCTGGTCGAGCGTCGCGTTAAGCATCCGTTGTACGGCAAAATCGTTGTGCGTTCCAACAAGTACCACGCACACGACGAAGCAAATCAGGCGAAGGAAGGCGATACCGTTGAAATCCAGGAGGGTCGCCCGATCTCCAAGACGAAAGCATGGTCTGTGACCCGCGTGGTCCAGGTTGCGCAAATTGTCTAAATAGTTGTTGCGAGCCCGGCATTTTGCTGTCATAATGCTGGGCTCGGCTTTCGTAAAGATGTTTTGCGAAAGTTTGTAGGAAGTACCCTGCAGTTCGAAAATCGTGGCCGCTGTAGGCTGCGTAGTTTTTGTAACCGTCCACCTAATCGGCCTGGCTTCGCTAAGTCGGCTGACGGGACCAAGACTGACCGCTCGCCAATTTGGTTGTGCGGATTAAGTTGGGAAAGAAAATACTATGATTCAAACTGAAAGCCGGCTCGAGGTAGCCGACAACACGGGTGCGCGTGAAGTCATGTGCATTAAGGTGCTGGGTGGTTCCAAGCGCCGTTATGCCAGCATTGGTGATGTCATTAAAGTCACCGTCAAGGTTGCAGCCCCGCGTGGTCGCGTGAAAAAGGGTGAAATTTACAATGCCGTGGTCGTCCGCACAGCTAAAGGCGTTCGTCGCCAGGATGGCTCGCTGGTTAAGTTCGATGGCAATGCGGCTGTGTTGCTGAACAACAAGCTTGAGCCGATCGGCACCCGTATTTTCGGGCCGGTGACGCGTGAGCTGCGTACCGAGCGCTTCATGAAGATCGTGTCGCTCGCGCCTGAAGTTCTGTAAGGAGTCGTCATGGATAAGATTCGGAAAAACGACGAGGTCATCGTCCTGACCGGTAGGGATAAGGGCAAGCGCGGCGTGGTCAAGGCGCGTGTGGGCGCAGACTACGTCGTGGTCGAGGGTGTGAATGTCGCCAAGAAGGCGCTGCGCCCGAACCCGATGACCGGTACTACTGGTGGCATCGTTGATAAGCTGATGCCAATTCACGTGTCCAACGTTGCATTGTTCAATGCGGCGACTGGCAAGGCAGATCGCGTGGGCGTTAAGGAAGTGGATGGCAAGAAGGTCCGCGTCTTCAAGTCCAATGGCGAAGTCGTTAAGGTGTAAGACATCATGGCCCGTCTCCAACAATTCTACAAAGAAAAAGTCGTTGCTGATTTGACTAGCAAGTTTGGTTACAAGTCGGTAATGGAAGTGCCGCGTCTGACAAAGATCACCCTGAACATGGGCTTGTCAGAAGCTGTTGCGGACAAGAAGATCATCGAGCATGCTGTCGGCGACATGACGAAGATCGCCGGTCAGAAGCCGGTTGTCACCAAGGCACGCAAGGCTATCGCGGGGTTCAAGATTCGCGAAGGCTATCCGATCGGTTGCATGGTGACCCTGCGTGGCGCTCGCATGTACGAATTCCTGGATCGTCTGATCACCGTGGCGCTGCCGCGTGTGCGTGACTTCCGTGGGGTGTCCGGTCGTTCGTTCGACGGTCGTGGCAACTACAACATCGGTGTGAAAGAGCAGATCATTTTCCCCGAGATCGAGTACGACAAGATCGACGCGCTGCGTGGCATGAATATCAGCATCACCACGACTGCGAAGACCGACGATGAAGCGAAAGCGCTTCTCGCCGCATTTAAATTCCCGTTCAGAAACTGAGGCTGCCATGGCGAAACTGGCACTGATTAACCGTGAACAAAAGCGCGCCGACCTGGTGAAAAAGTACGCAGGCAAGCGCGCCGAGTTGAAGGCAATCATCGACGATCAATCGAAATCGGAAGAAGAGCGTTATGAAGCACGCCTGAAGTTGCAGGCCCTGCCACGTAATGCAAATCCGACTCGTCAGCGTAATCGTTGCACCCTGACTGGCCGCCCGCGCGGAACCTTCCGCAAGTTCGGTTTGGCCCGTAATAAGATCCGTGAAATCGCCATGCGCGGCGAGATTCCGGGTATGACTAAAGCTAGCTGGTAATAGGAGAACAAGCAATGAGTATGAGCGATCCTATCGCCGATATGCTGACCCGCATTCGCAATGCCCAAGGCGTGCAGAAGACCACGGTCGCTATGCCGTCGTCTAAGGTCAAGGTGGCAATTGCTAACGTCCTGAAGGACGAAGGTTATATCGAAGATTACGCGGTATCCGAGGCTGGTGGCAAGGCGGAACTGAAGATTGGCCTGAAGTATTATGCCGGTCGCCCCGTTATTGAGCGCCTCGAGCGTGTTTCTCGTCCTGGTCTGCGTATTTACAAAGGCAAGGATGATATTCCGCAAGTGATGAACGGCCTTGGTGTGGCGATTGTTTCCACGCCCAAGGGTGTGATGACAGACCGCAAAGCGCGCGCAACCGGTGTCGGTGGCGAAGTCATTTGCTACGTGGCCTAAGGAGTGCAAGATGTCTCGTGTAGGTAAAATGCCGATTGCACTGCCGAAGGGCGCTGAAGCGACCATTACGGCAGAGCAAATTACTGTAAAAGGCCCGCTGGGCACGCTGAGCCAGTCCCTTAATGGCTTGGTCAAGATCGAAAATACCGAGGGCACGCTGAAGTTTTCGCCGGCTAACGATAGCCGCGAGGCAAATGCGATGTCCGGAACGCTGCGCGCGTTGGTTAGCAATATGGTCAACGGCGTCACCAAGGGTTTCGAGAAAAAGCTGTCGCTGGTAGGCGTGGGTTACCGTGCTCAGGCGCAAGGCGACAAACTGAACCTGTCGCTTGGCTTTTCGCACCCGGTTGTTCACCAAATGCCGGCTGGCGTCAAATGCGAAACTCCGTCGCAAACGGAAATCGTGGTTAAGGGCGTCGACAAGCAGAAGGTGGGGCAGACCGCCGCTGAAATTCGTGCTTACCGCAGCCCCGAGCCTTACAAGGGCAAGGGCGTCCGCTATGTGGACGAGGTGGTAACGCTCAAAGAAACCAAGAAGAAGTAATAGGGGTTGACGATGGACAAGAAAGAATCACGTCTGCGCCGCGCGCGCCAAACCCGCGCAAAGATTGCAGAGCTGAAGGTGAACCGCCTGGCAGTGCATCGTACCAATCTGCACATCTACGCAAACATCATTGGCCCGGACGCCAAAGTGCTGGCATCGGCTTCCACAGCGGAAGCGGAAGTGCGTCAGGAACTGGCTGGCAAATCGGGTAAGGGTGGCAATACCGCAGCCGCTGCATTGGTCGGCAAGCGCGTGGCAGAGAAAGCACTGAAAGCCGGTATTTCGGAAGTCGCTTTCGATCGCTCCGGTTTCCGCTATCACGGTCGCGTGAAGGCGGTGGCTGACGCAGCTCGCGAAGCCGGTCTGAAGTTCTAAGGAAGAATCGTCATGGCAAAAATGCAAGCAAAGACGCAGCAAGGCGAAGAGCGCGACGACGGCCTGCGCGAAAAAATGATTGCGGTTAACCGCGTGACCAAAGTGGTCAAGGGCGGCCGTATCATGGGTTTCGCAGCATTAACCGTGGTTGGTGACGGCGATGGCCGCATTGGCATGGGCAAAGGCAAGTCGAAGGAAGTGCCCGTCGCCGTGCAGAAGGCAATGGAAGAGGCACGTCGCAAGATGATCAAGGTGACGCTGAAGAACGGCACCCTGCAACACACCGTTACTGGTAAGCATGGTGCTTCTACTGTAATGATTTCGCCGGCGAAAGATGGTACCGGTGTGATCGCCGGTGGCCCGATGCGTGCGATTTTCGAAGTGATGGGCGTCACCAACGTCGTGGCGAAGTCCTACGGCTCGACCAATCCTTACAACATGGTTCGTGCCACGTTGAACGGCCTGGCTAACATGAGCACTCCTTCGGAAATTGCAGCCAAGCGCGGCAAGTCTGTTGAAGAAATTTTTGGTTAAGGTGGTCCGAATGGCAAACACAATCAAAGTGAAACTGGTCAAAGGTTTGATCGGGACTCGCCAGGATCATCGCGCCACCGTTCGTGGTCTCGGTCTGCGTCGTGTCAATTCGGTATCTGAACTGCAGGACACGCCGGCGGTGCGCGGCATGATCAACAAGGTGTCGTATCTCGTGAAAGTGGTGTCGTAAGCATTGCGCTTGCGAACGGAGCAAATCATGGAATTGAATAACATCCAACCGGCAGACGGTGCTAAACACGCTAAGCGTCGCGTCGGACGTGGTATAGGCTCGGGCCTGGGCAAGACTGCAGGCCGTGGTCATAAAGGTCAGAAGTCGCGTTCGGGCGGTTTCCACAAGGTCGGTTTCGAAGGCGGTCAGATGCCGCTGCAGCGTCGCTTGCCGAAGCGTGGTTTTAAGTCTTTGGCAACCCCGTTCAAGGCTGAAGTTCGTTTGGGTGACTTGGAAACTCTGCCGGTTGCTGAAATCGACATGCTGGCGTTGAAACAAGCCGGGCTGGTCCCTGAGTTGGCGCGCGTTGTGCGTGTGATTAAGGCAGGCGAAATCACCAAGAAAGTGACAGTGAAAGGTCTGATCGCCACTAAAGGCGCGAAGGCTGCCATTGAAGCTGCCGGTGGTTCGGTTGCTTAAGCAACTAAACAAAGACGCAGTTAGTTCGGAGCAATAATTGGCTACGAAACCCCAACTCGCGAAGAGTGCAGCAAGCGGTTTTCCATGGGGCCGTCTATGGTTCCTGCTTGCTGCCTTGGTCGTGTACCGTATTGGTGCGCACATCCCGGTTCCTGGCATTGATCCGAACCAGTTGTCGCAGTTGTTCAAGCAAAATCAGGGCGGCATCCTCGGCATGTTCAACATGTTTTCGGGTGGTGCGCTGTCGCGATTCACGATTTTCGCGCTGGGTATCATGCCGTATATTTCGGCATCGATCATTATGCAGCTGATGTCGATCGTGGCGCCGCAACTGGAAGCGCTGAAAAAGGAAGGCGAAGCAGGGCGTCGCAAGATTACGCAATACACGCGCTACGGCACCTTGGTATTGGCTACGTTCCAGGCACTAGGCATCGCGGTAGCGTTGGAATCGCAAGCCGGTCTGGTATTGGATCCGGGTCTGGCGTTCCGCCTTACCACCGTGGTGACGTTGGTAACGGGAACAATGTTTTTGATGTGGTTGGGTGAGCAGATCACCGAACGTGGTCTTGGGAACGGCATCTCGATCATTATTTTCGCTGGTATTGCGGCAGGTCTGCCGAACGCAATTGGCGGCTTGTTCGAGTTGGTGCGCACGGGCTCGATGAATGCGTTGTCAGCAATTCTGATTTGTATCATCGTTGCTGCGGTAACCTTCCTGGTCGTGTTCATTGAGCGTGGCCAACGCAAGATCTTGGTGAATTATGCGAAGCGCCAGGTAGGTAACAAGATTTACGGTGGGCAGAGCAGCCATCTGCCATTGAAATTGAATATGGCTGGTGTGATTCCGCCGATTTTTGCATCGTCGATCATTCTATTCCCGGCGACGATTACCAGCTGGTTTACCTCCGGTGACACGAGCAACCCGTTTGTTCGTTTCCTGAAGGATCTGGCTGCATCGCTGGCCCCAGGCGAGCCGATTCATGCGTTGCTGTATGCGATTGCAATCGTTTTCTTCTGCTTTTTCTATACCGCCTTGGTGTTCAATAGCAAAGAGACTGCGGACAACTTGAAGAAGAGCGGTGCATTTGTGCCCGGCATTCGTCCGGGTGATCAGACCGCACGTTATATCGACAAGATTTTGATGCGTTTGACGCTTGCCGGTGCCGTGTACATCACGCTGGTGTGTTTATTGCCGGAATTCTTGATCGCACGCTGGAAGGTGCCGTTTTACTTCGGCGGTACGTCGTTGCTGATTATTGTCGTGGTCACGATGGACTTCATGGCACAGGTACAGAACTATGTAATGTCGCAGCAGTACGAATCGCTGTTGCGCAAGGCGAACTTCAAAGGTGGAATGCCGACGCGTTGAATTGCGGGCAGCCTACCTACGGGAACGAAGAGACGGCATGGCAAAAGACGACGTTATCCAGATGCAGGGCGAGATTCTTGAGAATCTTCCGAATGCAACATTTAGAGTGAAGTTGGAAAACGGGCATGTAGTACTCGGACATATTTCTGGCAAGATGCGTATGAACTATATCCGTATCCTGCCAGGTGATAAGGTGACGGTGGAATTGACACCCTATGATTTGAGCCGGGCACGCATTGTGTTCCGTACAAAGTAATAAGTAACCAAAGCTGAAAGAAAGAGGGCAAAAATGAAAGTGCTCGCGTCAGTCAAGCGGATCTGCCGCAACTGCAAAATCATCAAGCGCAAAGGCGTTGTTCGTGTTATTTGCACCGAACCGCGTCACAAGCAGCGCCAGGGTTAATTAACGTTATTGATCGAGGAATAACGAATGGCACGTATTGCAGGGGTGAATATCCCCAATCACCAACACACCGTTATCGGCTTGACAGCGATTTATGGTATTGGCCGTCCGCGCGCGCAGGAAATCTGTGAGCAGACAGGTGTTCCGACCACTAAAAAGGTCAAGGATCTGGACGATAACGAGCTGGAAAAGCTGCGCGACGCGATCGGCACGTTCGTCGTCGAAGGTGACCTGCGTCGTGAAGTGTCGATGAACATTAAGCGTTTGATGGACCTCGGGTGCTATCGTGGCCTGCGTCATCGTAAGGGCCTGCCGGTTCGCGGCCAGCGTACTCGTACGAACGCACGTACCCGCAAGGGCCCGCGCAAAGCAGCGCAGTCGCTGAAGAAATAATCCAGCGTAGTTTGACTTGTAGTCGGATTCAAGGAAATCAACATGGCAAAAGCCCCTAACGCAGCCGCAGCAGCACGCGTGCGCAAGAAAGTTAAGAAGAATGTTGCAGAAGGCGTCGCGCATATTCACGCGTCCTTCAACAACACCATCATCACCATCACTGATCGTCAGGGCAATGCTCTGTCGTGGGCAACGTCTGGCGGCGCAGGCTTCAAGGGATCGCGTAAGTCGACCCCGTTCGCAGCGCAGGTTGCGGCTGAAGCAGCTGGGCGGGTGGCAATTGAGTGTGGCGTAAAGAACCTCGAAGTTCGTATCAAGGGCCCGGGCCCGGGGCGCGAGTCGGCAGTTCGTGCGCTGAACGGCCTCGGTATCAAGATTACGCAGATTCAAGATGTGACCCCGGTGCCGCATAACGGCTGCCGTCCGCCGAAGCGCCGTCGCATCTAATTCGCGCAGAAGTTGAAGTTGCAGTAAAATGCCCGCCAACGAAACTTGGCGGGTTTTGTTCTTAAGACCACCGTCTGATTGCATGAGGATCAGACTAGCGCCTGGCAAATCATTCCGATTTGGTCGGGGCGTCATTCAATAAAAGGAAATTAACGTGGCACGTTATATTGGACCGAAAGCTAAACTCTCCCGCCGTGAAGGCACCGACCTGTTCCTGAAGAGCACCCGTCGCTCGCTGGATTCCAAGTGTAAGCTGGATTCCAAGCCGGGTCAGCATGGCCGCACTTCCGGTGCACGTACTTCCGACTACGGCAACCAGCTGCGTGAAAAGCAGAAGGTCAAGCGCATGTATGGCATCCTCGAGCGCCAGTTCCGCCGCTACTTCGCCGAAGCAGACCGCCGCAAGGGCAATACCGGTGAAAACCTGCTCAAGCTGCTGGAATCCCGTCTCGACAACGTCGCATACCGCATGGGCTTCGGTTCGACTCGCGCAGAAGCGCGTCAGCTGGTCAGCCACAAGGCACTGACCGTGAACGGTGAGGTCGTCAATATCGCTTCCTATATGGTCAAGACCGGCGACGTGGTCGCCGTGCGCGAAAAGGCCAAGAAGCAGGCCCGTATCGTTGAAGCTCTGTCGCTGGCCGAGCAAAGCGGCATGCCGTCGTGGGTGTCGGTCGACGCCAAGAAGATGGAAGGCACCTTCAAGTCGATGCCGGATCGCAGCGAAATTGCAAATGATGTCAACGAATCGCTGATCGTTGAATTGTATTCCCGCTAATCCCGCAATTCCCGCCCACCTCGCCGAGGTGGGTTTTTTTGTAATGCCATCAGCCTTATCGGTGTAACGAGCCGAGGGTATTGAAAAGGACATTTCATGCAAAACAGTCTGTTGAAGCCCCGTATTATCGAAGTTGAGGCACTCGGTGCCGGTCACGCCAAAGTCGTGATGGAGCCGTTCGAGCGTGGCTACGGCCACACCCTGGGCAACGCGCTGCGCCGCGTGCTGCTGTCGTCGATGGTGGGCTACGCGCCGACCGAAGTGACGATCGCTGGCGTCGTGCACGAGTATTCTTCGCTTGACGGCGTGCAGGAAGACGTTGTCGACATGCTGCTGAATCTCAAAGGCGTCGTGTTCAAGCTGCACAACCGCGACGAAGTGACGCTGAACCTGAAGAAGGAAGGCGAAGGCGCCGTGCTGGCTTCCGACATCGACCTGCCGCATGACGTAGAGCTCATCAATCCGGATCATGTCATCGCTCATCTGACCGCTGGTGGCAAGCTGGACATGCAGATCAAGGTCGAAAAGGGCCGCGGCTATGTACCGGGTAATGTGCGTCGTCTGTCGGAAGATGCGAACAAGACTATTGGCCGCATCATCCTGGATGCGTCGTTCTCGCCGGTACGTCGCGTGTCCTACGCCGTCGAATCTGCCCGCGTGGAACAGCGTACCGACCTCGATAAGCTGGTAATGAACATCGAGACCAACGGCGTGATTTCGCCGGAAGAAGCGATTCGCCAATCGGCCCGGGTGCTGGTCGATCAACTGAACGTGTTCGCCGCGCTGGAAGGCACCGAGGCTGCTGCCGAAGCACCGTCGCGCGCACCGGCAGTCGACCCGATCCTGCTGCGCCCGGTCGACGATCTGGAGCTCACCGTTCGTTCCGCAAACTGCCTGAAGGCCGAGAACATTTACTACATCGGCGATCTGATTCAGCGCAGCGAAAACGAATTGCTCAAGACCCCGAACCTCGGCCGCAAGTCCCTGAATGAAATCAAGGAAGTGCTGGCGTCGCGTGGTCTGACCCTGGGCATGAAGCTCGAAAACTGGCCGCCGGCCGGTTTGGAGAAGTAATCGGATGGGAGCTTGCTCCCATTCATTCTGTAGTACCAACCACAAGACACCGGCCCGCGTTCGGCGAATGCCGATCGATAGAAGAGCTGGACCTAAAACTCGAAACTGAAAGGAAATAACATGCGTCATCGTCACGGCCTCCGTAAGCTCAATCGTACTTCGTCGCACCGCCTCGCCATGTTGCGCAACATGACTGTTTCGCTGCTGCGTCACGAAGCGATCAAGACCACTCTGCCGAAGGCAAAGGAACTGCGCCGCGTCGTCGAACCGATCCTCACCCTGGGTAAGACCGACAACCTGTCGAACAAACGCCTGGCCTTCAATCGCCTGCGCGATCGTGAAATCGTCCTCAAGCTGTTTGCCGAACTGGGCCCGCGTTATGCCGGCCGTAACGGCGGCTACCTGCGTATCCTGAAGATGGGTTTCCGTCAGGGCGACAATGCGCCGATGGCGTTCGTCGAGCTGGTTGACCGTCCGGAAGTCAGCGACGCAGCAGAAGTTCCGACCGCGGAATAAGTACCTGCTGCTCGCTGAGCGAAGCAGATCGAAAAAGCCAGGCGTCGCCTGGCTTTTTTGCTTTTTTTACTGACTGCATTCGGGCGATGGATTGACTTCCCATTCCGGAATGCGGGCGTAATGCCGGTGCCATGTTTATGGCAAGATGTTTCTTTTTGAATGGAGTATTGGCGCAGCATGACTGAACCCGGCATTTTGGCCGTCGTGAATTTGCGTAAATCCTATGGAAACGGCGCGTCGCGGCACATGGTGGTGGACGGTCTTTCGTTCGCACTTCGTCGCGGCGAGTGCTACGGATTGCTGGGGCCGAACGGCGCGGGGAAAACGACGACCTTACGTCTTTGTCTCGGCTTGACTGCGCCCGACAGCGGCGAAATCACCCTTGTGGGAAAACGTGTTCCAGATGAAGCGCGATCGGCACGGCTACGTGTCGGTGTTGTGCCGCAGGCGGATAATCTTGATCCGGACTTCACGGTTGCGGAAAATCTGCTAGTGTTCGGCAGGTATTTCGGCGCAAGCGACGATCAGATCTATTCTCGCATTCCGAAACTGCTCGACTTTGCGAATCTCACCGCGAAGAAGGATGCGCAGATCGGCGAGCTGTCCGGCGGGATGAAGCGCCGCCTGACGCTGGCACGCGCACTGATTAACGACCCCGATCTGATCTTCATGGATGAGCCAACCACCGGACTTGATCCTCAGGCGCGCCACATGATCTGGGACCGTTTGAAGACTCTGCTCGGCGAAGGCAAGACGATTGTCTTGACCACCCACTTCATGGATGAGGCGGAGCGCTTGTGCAACCGGCTGGCCGTGATCGATCACGGCCAGATGATTGCGGAAGGATCGCCCCGGGATCTCATCGCGCAACATATCGAGGCCGAGGTGGTCGAAGTGTACGGCGACAACGCGCGTGCCTGGGGCAACGATGAAGGGCGCTCGAAGGCGGCGCGCATCGAGGTTAGCGGAGAAACGATATTCTGCTATACCAATGACGCGCAACCCTTGCTGCAAAGCTTGCATGATATGCAAGGCGTACGTTACCTGCACCGCCCGGCCAACCTGGAGGATTTGTTTTTGAAGCTCACCGGCAGGGAAATGAGGGACTGAGATGGCGGCATCCAGTTTTGCATTTCCCGTATTTTCGCTGCGATTTTTCCCGATCTGGCGGCGCAATTTCCTCGTCTGGAAAAAGCTGGCGATCGCCAGCATCGTCGGCAACATCGCCGAACCGCTGATTACCCTGGTCGCGTTTGGCTATGGCCTGGGCAGCCTGCTGCAATCGGTGAACGGCATTCCCTATATCCAGTTCCTGGCATCGGGTTCGATCTGTATGTCGATCATGATGGCGGCGTCGTTCGAGTCCTTGTATTCGGCGTTTTCACGCATGCATGTGCAAAAGACCTGGGATGCGCTGTTGAATGCACCGCTGGCGCTGGATGACGTGGTACTGGCCGAAATGCTATGGGCAGCCAGCAAGTCACTTTTTTCCGGCATCGCCATCCTGCTGGTGATTTTCATGCTTGGCATCGGACTGCATCCGCATACATTGGCGGTGCTGCCGCTGATGTTTTTGATCGGCATGACTTTTGCGTCGATCGGGTTGATCATGAACGCCGTGGCGCGCGGGTATGACTTCTTTACCTACTATTTCACGCTGGTGCTGACGCCGATGATCTTTTTGTCAGGCGTGTATTATCCGACCACCCAACTACCGCCTTGGCTGCAGCTCGTTTCAAAGCTGCTGCCCTTGGGGGCAGCGGTGAACCTGGTGCGGCCGCTGATTCTGGGTGAATGGCCGCCCACACCGCTGGCCGACATCGCGGTTCTGGTCGTGTACTGCGTAGTCGGTTTTTATATCGCGACGATATTTACACGCCGCCGCTTGCTGAAATAACTGTAAGTTTCGAACGTAAAGGCCGACCATGCAACAAGCGCTCCTGGTATGGACCAACCTGCCCGACGAAGCATCAGCGCAGGCGATGGCGCGCGCCCTGGTGGAGCGGCGCCTGGCCGCCTGCGTGAACATGCTGCCGGGCGTGCGTTCGGTCTATCGCTGGCAGGGGGCCGTCGAGCAGGCCAATGAAGTGACATTGCTGATCAAGACGACGCCGGAGCGCTATGCTGCTTTGGAAGAAGCAATCAAGTCCGGGCATCCCTACGACGTCCCGGAAATCGTCGCAACGTCCGTCGTGGCCGGCTTGCCAGCCTATCTTGACTGGGTGGCACAAGAATCTCAAAAGGAAATCGATGTTTAACATGTCCAAAAGATGCATGCGCGCGCAACCGCTATCGAGCTTGCGATCCCTTCTCGCATCTTTGCCGATGGCCCTAGCTGTCGTCTGGGCGCTATTGAGTGCGCCGCTTTCTCATGCAGCGGATGATTTTCTCGAACCCGAGAAGGCATTCCAGTTTTCCGCAAAAATGATCGATGCCCGCACTGCCGAGGTGACGTACAAGATCGCGGACGGCTACTACATGTACCGCGAGCGATTTGCCTTCAAGGCCGAGGGCGGCAAGCTTGGCGAGCCGGTGATCCCGCCGGGGAAAGTAAAATTCGACGACACCTTCCAGAAAAACGTCGAAATCTACCATCGGGAGGTAACGATCAGGGTGCCGGTGGAGGCCGAGGGCAGCTTTACCCTGACGGCGACAGGCCAGGGCTGCGCCGACAAGGGCTTGTGCTATGCGCCGATGGAGTCGCAGGCGACATTGTCGACGAATGGCGTCGGGCAGGTTGCGGCGGCGAGTGGGGCGGTCGCGGCCGCCGCGGGCGATTCGCAGGACACCGAGATGGGACGGATCGAAGCAGCGCTCAAGAGCGGTCGCCTGGTTGCTATCCTGCCGCTCTTCCTGCTGCTGGGCGTCGGCTTGTCGTTGACGCCTTGCGTCTTGCCGATGGTACCGATCCTGTCGTCGATCATTGTCGGTGAAGGCTCGCAGGTGAGCCGCGGACGCGGTCTTGCGCTGTCGGTGGCGTATTCGCTCGGCATGGCGTTGATCTATACCGCGCTCGGCGTCGCCGCTGGCCTGGTCGGCGAAGGGCTGGCCGCAACGCTGCAGAATCCATGGGCGCTGGGAACATTCGCAACCCTGATGGCGGTGCTGTCATTGTCGATGTTCGGCGTTTATCAATTGCAGGTGCCGGCGGCGATCCAGCACAAGCTGATGAAGGCCTCCGACCGCCAGGCCTCTGGCAAGATGATCGGCGTGTTTGTGATGGGCGCGATGTCTGCGCTGATCGTCGGCCCCTGCGTGGCGGCGCCGCTGGCCGGTGCGTTGCTTTACATCAGCCAGACGCGCGACGTGGTGATCGGCGGCAGCGCGCTTTTTGCGATGGCCATCGGCATGAGCGTGCCCTTGCTGCTGATTGGTGTATCCGCCGGTGCCTTGCTGCCGCGCGCAGGCGCATGGATGGAGTCGGTGAAGTTCTTCTTTGGCGTGCTGATGCTGGGCTTGGCGGTGTGGATCGTTTCGCCGGTGCTTCCCGGCTGGTTGCCGATGCTGGGGTGGGCGGCGCTGGGCATCGGCTATGGCGTCTATCTTGTGTGGCTCAAGCAGTGGGGCTGGGTGTCCAAGGCGGTCGGCGTGGCGTTTGCGCTGTTGGGGCTGGTGCAACTGGTGGGCGCAGCCACCGGCGGGCGCGATGCGCTTGCGCCGCTGGCACATCTGACAAGCCCGGCGAAAAAGGCTGAATTCACGCGCGTGAAGTCGGTGCAGGAGCTCGATGCTGCGATCATGCGCGCTAATGGCAAGACGGTCATGCTCGATTTTTATGCCGACTGGTGCGTATCGTGCAAGGAAATGGAAAAGCTGACATTCAGTGATCCGCGCGTTCAGGCGCAATTTGCCCATATGGTGCTGGTTCAGGCAGATGTGACGGCTAATAACGACGATGACAAGGCGCTGCTCAAGCGCTTTAAGCTGTTCGGCCCTCCCGGCATCATTTTCTTCGACAAGCAGGGACGGGAGCTCCAGGACGCCCGGGTGATCGGCTACCAGGACGCGGACAAGTTTCTGCGCTCGCTGCATAATGCGAACAAGTCCTGAACGCGCTTGTCTTTAGCGGAAAGGATGGGAAAGGCGCTCCGGAAGGAGCGCTTTTTTATTGGTCGCCGTTCAGTCCACCGTCATCCAAATAGCGTTTTCGCCGGAACACGAACAACAGCACGACCACGATCGCGGCCATCAACGCCATCGCGATCCAGAATCCATCCCTGCCTTTTATCAGCGGCATGTCGACGAAATTCATACCGAAAATGCCTGTAATGAGCGTCAGCGGCATGAATAGTGCGGTGATCACCGTCAGCGTGCGCATGATTTCGCTGGTGCGATGGGCCATCGCGGAAAAGTGGATCTGCACCGCTGACTCGATCGTCGACTCCAGCCGGCGCGCATGATTGAGCACGCGCGCGATGTGCTCCATGACGTCGTTGGCGCGCACCAGTAGCATGTCCTTGGCGCGGCCGTCGCCGCCACTGTGGCTGTCGATTAGATAGTCGCGCAGCTCCTGCACCGCGTCGTGCTGTCCTTCGGACAGTTGGTCGAGCTTGCGCAATTCGATGCGGGCGTCGAGCAGCGCCGTCCAGTCGTTGAACAGGCTGCGGGGATTGAGCAGGGCACGCTGCCACCGGTCGATCTGAGCTGTCAGTGGCTGGCGCAATGCAAGATATTGATCGACCATCGCGTTGAGCAGTCGCAGCATCAATTCTTCCGCCGATGCGGGCGGGCGGTTCGCGTAGGTCGCGCCTTCGCGCTTGTTCCTGGCCTCCAGCAGGCGGCTGCGCATGGCGTCGATCGTTCGGCTGTTCTCCGCATGCACGGTTACGAGCGCATTGTCCATTAACAGGAAGGTGACCGGCTTGGTGTCGAGCTTGCTCAGCGCGGGCGGAATGCGGCGCTTTGCTTGGTCCGCATCGGATTTGTCGGCGGCCAGTGCAAGCTTGCGGAACACCATCAGCGCGTAATCCTGAGTCGCATCGAAGTAGGAGGGGTGCGAGAGGTTGACGGCGTCGCTCAGGTGAAGATCGTAAATATGCACGCCGGTGGCGCGTTCGACAGTATCGCGCCAGGCGTTGACGTCGGCAGTCACTTCGTCGTGCGTCGCGTCCAGCCAGAGAAAGCCGGGTGAAGGAACAGCCGAGATGTCCTGCAGTAGGACGGCCTGGGTGCTACTGATATGAAAGATGTCCATGAATGGCGGCGGGGCGGATTGCTGCGTGCCGGCTCATTGTAGCAGCCGAGCCATGCCGTCCGCCGCCATCGTGGCGCACCCGGCCGGATCGATCAGTTCGCCTTCAGGATGCGCGCTACGTCGCGTGCAAAATAGGTCAATACGCCGTCGGCGCCGGCGCGCTTGAAGGCGAGCATGGCTTCCATCATGGTCTTGTCGTGGTCGAGCCAGCCGTTTTGAGCCGCCGCCTTGATCATCGCGTATTCGCCGCTGACCTGATAGGCGAAGGTCGGCACCTTGAACTCGTCTTTCACGCGCCGCACGATGTCGAGGTAGGGCATGCCGGGCTTGACCATCACCATGTCCGCGCCTTCGGCCAAGTCGAGAGCCACTTCACGCAATGCTTCATCGCTGTTGGCAGGGTCCATCTGGTAGGTCGCCTTGTTGCTCTTGCCCAGATTGGCTGCGGAGCCCACCGCGTCGCGGAACGGGCCGTAGAACGCCGAAGCGTACTTGGCGGAGTACGCCATGATGCGGGTGTAGATATGGCCTTGCGATTCCAGCGCCTCGCGGATCGCGCCGATGCGGCCGTCCATCATGTCGGACGGAGCGACGATGTCCACGCCGGCTTGCGCATGCGTCAACGCCTGTTTGGTCAGGATCGCCTTGGTTTCATCGTTGAGCACGTAGCCGTCGGCGTTGATCACCCCGTCCTGGCCGTGGCTGGTGTAGGGGTCGAGCGCGACATCGGTCAGGATGCCGAGCTCCGGGAAGCGCTGCTTCAGTTCGCGCACCGCGCGCGGCACCAGCCCCTCCGGATTGATCGCTTCGATGCCGTCCGGAGTCTTCAGCGATGCATCAATGACGGGAAACAGCGCAATGACCGGAATGCCGAGCGCAACGCACTCTTCTGCCACAGCCAGGAGCAAATCCACGGACAGGCGTTCCACGCCCGGCATCGATGCCACTTGTTCGCGCTGATTTTTCCCATCCAGGATGAACACTGGATAGATCAAGTCGGCGGCGGTAAGCACGTGCTCGCGCATCATCGCGCGGGAAAAGGCATCCTTGCGCATGCGGCGCATGCGAACGGCCGGGAACTGATGGGTGGACAGGGAGTTGGTCATAGCGGCTTTCGGAGAGTTAAAACGAGTGGCTAAACTTTTTAGAAATGTCTGAAACTTTTTCGTTCGACGTTCATCATATGCATAGGTGATCACTCACCTCCCGCTTCTCCTCCCTGAGCGGGGCCTATCGTGGCATTAGCGATAAGGCGTTACTACCCTGGAGATCTTCCCCTTTCTCCAGGGTTTTTTTTGTCTTCAGCAAGAGGCTTATTGGTCGGCATCTTGCTGCGTTCCCGCGCTCTCCTCGCCTAGCCCAAGCAATGCGATGATGCGGTCGTTTGCTTCATCGATACCGGTGCGTTTCAATGCAGAGAAAAGTTGCACGGAAAAGGGAAGTGGTTGACCTTGCGCATCAACATAGCTGTTCAGAACGGTGCGCGCAAGCCGCAAGGCATTGGTCGAATCATTGCGGTTGAGCTTGTCCGCCTTGGTCAGCAGGCAATGAACCGGCTTGCCGGTCGGCGCAAACCATTCCAGCATCTGCACATCCAGCTCCGTGAACGGCCGGCGCGCATCCATGATCAGGACCAGTGCGGCCAATTGCGGGCGGGACTGGATGTAGTTTCCGAGCAGCTGATTCCAGTGCAGTTTCGCATCGCCCGGCACTTCGGCATAACCGTAGCCCGGCAAGTCGACCAGCATGCCGCGGATTTCTTCGACGATGGTCGGATCGTTCCGGTGCTGCCCGACATGCGCGCCACCGATGGAAAAATAGTTGATGTGCTGGGTGCGCCCGGGCGTCTTGGACGCGAACGCCAGTCGCTTCTGGTTGCACAGGATGTTGATCGCAGTCGACTTGCCGGCGTTCGAGCGTCCGGCAAAGGCGATTTCAGGAGCTTGCGTTTTTGGCAAGTCGCGGAGGTGATTCACGGTCGTGAAGAAACGGGCTTGCCAAAGTAGGGACATAGAGAGACCAGAAATTGCAGCGAGAGGAGGTAAAAATGCTTCAAAGCTATTGTACAATAAGGGGTTATTGCTATGTTGCGCCGCAAAAGGCCAGTGGTGCAATAGTCAGACCGCTGTACGGGCCAGAATTTTAATATCAAGTCTCAGGGTGTTTGAATGAACCGTGCGTTTTTACCGTGTGTGAAGTCGTTGTTCGTTGCGATGTTGGCGGTTTCTTCCATCGCATACGCAGCAGAAGAAAACAAGGCGCCAAAGGCTGATGCGGCCAAAGGCGAAGCGCTGTACAGCACTGGCGACAATGCTCGCAACATTCCGGCATGCGTGGCTTGCCATGGTGCGGCAGGCAACTCGACCATTGCACAGAATCCGAAGCTGGCAGCCCAGCATGACGCCTATATCGCCAAGCAACTGGCCGATTTCAAGACGCCGCAACGCAACAACCCGGTGATGAGTTCGATTGCCAACGGCTTGACCGAAGCGGACATGAAGAATGTGGCCGCTTACCTCGACAAGCAGACCGTCCAGCCGGGCGCTGCCAAGAACAAGGAAACGGTCGAAGCAGGCAAGAAGATTTACCGTGGCGGCATCGCTGAAAAGAACGTTCCCGCCTGCGCAGGCTGCCATGGCGCCAGCGGCGACGGCATTCCGGCGCAGTTCCCGCGCCTGGCTGGCCAGCATCAGGAATACACGGCGGCGCAGCTGACGGCCTTCCGCGCCGGCACGCGCAAGAACAGCCCGCAAATGACGACCATCGCCAAGCGCATGTCCGACGAGGAAATCCAAGCTGTGGCAGACTATGTCGCTGGCTTGAAGTAATCCAACCAATAGCGGTAAAAAAATGATGGAGGGGGTGGCAAAAGCCGCCCCCTTTTTCTTTTGGAAGTAGAAATACATGAGCGTAAGTACCTCCGGGTTGCAATTGAAGACCGAGCGTCGCTGGCTGGCGGACGCCGTCGAACTGATTTCGTCGATGCGCTTTGCCATCAGCCTGCTGACCCTGATCGCGGTAGCGTCGGTGATCGGCACCGTGCTCAAGCAGAACGAGCCGATGACGAACTATGTCAACCAGTTCGGGCCGTTCTGGTTCGAGGTGTTCGACAAGCTCGGGTTGTATGCCGTTTATTCGGCCTGGTGGTTCCTGCTGATCATGGCATTCCTGGTGGTGTCGACATCATTGTGCATCGTGCGCAACACGCCGAAGATGCTCAAGGATATGCGCAGCTGGCGGGAAAACGTGCGCGAACATTCGCTGCGCAACTTCCACCACAAGCTGGAGTGGAGCTCGTCGGCGCCGCTGGCCGCGTTGACCAAGCAACTGGCCGAGCGCGTCGCCGGCGACGGCTACCAGGTGAAGGTGGTCGACAAGAAGGAAGCGGTGCTGATCGCCGCCAAGCGCGGCGCGGGCAACAAATGGGGCTACATCTTTGCCCATAGCGCGATCGTCATCATCTGCATCGGCGGCTTGCTCGATTCCGACCTACCGATCCGCTTCCAGGAGTGGTTTGACAACAAGACGCCGTTTGCCGGCGGCGGCGTCATTTCCGACATCGCGCCGCAGCATCGTCTGGGGCTGAACAATCCCACTTTCCGCGGCAATACCTTCATTCCCGAGGGCGCCAGCAGCAGCACCGCCATCATTGCCCGCCAAAACGGCGTGCTGGTGCAGGACTTGCCGTTTACGATTGAGCTGAAAAAATTTATCGTCGAGCATTACTCGACCGGCATGCCCAAGCTGTTTGCCAGCGAGGTCGTGGTGCATGACCGTGAAACCGGCAAGTCTTTCCCGGCAACGATCAAGGTCAACGAGCCGCTGATTTACAAGGGGGTTGCCGTCTATCAGTCAAGTTTCGACGATGGCGGCAGCAAGCTCAAGCTGCTGGGCTATCCGATGACTGGAACGCAGCGCGACACCGTTTCCCTGGCGGGCGAAGTCGGCGGCACCACCGCGCTTGGAAGCCAAGCGGGGGAAGACTACACGATCGAATGGTCGGGGTTCCGTCCGTTTAACGTCGAAAACATGGCGCGGGACGGCCAGGATGTGCGCGCCGTCGATACCGGCAAAAGCTTCAATGAACGATTCGCCGCCGGCCTGGACAAGCAGCTCGGCTCGGGCGCGAAGAATGCCAACAGCAAGGACTTGAAGAACGTGGGGCCCAGCGTGCAGTACAAGCTGCGCGACAAGACGGGGCAGGCGCGCGAGTATCACAACTACATGCAGCCCGTGCTGCTGGACGGCGCCAGCGTTTTTCTGACCGGCATGCGCGACTCGCCCAATGAACCGTTCCGCTATCTGCGCATTCCCGCCGACGACAAGGGCAGCGTCGACGAGTGGATGCGTCTGCGGGCCGCGCTGTTCAATCCGGCCTTGCGCGAGCAGGCGGCGACGCGGTACGCGTTGCATGCCTTGCCCGATCCCAAGGGCGATGCGGAAAGGCTGCGCAGCCAGTTACAGAAGTCCGCCGTGCGTGGCTTGGAAATCTTTGCCGGCGAGGGAAAGGAGGGCGGCTATTTCGCCGTCGCGCACTTCCTTGAAAAACTGCCCGCCGCCGAGCAGGAAAAGGCTGCCGAGGTGTTCATGCGCATCCTGAACGGCAGCCTGTGGGAACTGTGGCAAGCTGCGCGCGAGAAGGACGGCGTGCCGCCGGCCGCCGCCGACGAAAAGAACGGACGTTTCCTGCAGCTGGCGACGAATGCCATGTCGGACGCGTTCTTCTATGGCGCGCCGGTCTATCTGCAACTCAAGGACTTTCAGGAAGTCAAAGCCTCCGTGCTGCAAGTGACGCGTTCGCCCGGCAAGAAAGTCGTGTATCTCGGTTGCCTGTTGCTGACGCTCGGCGTGTTTGCGATGTTCTATATCCGCGAGCGGCGCCTGTGGATCTGGCTGAAATCGGATATGGATGGCAAGTCGCATGCGCTGATGGCCATGAGCACGCAGCGCAAGACGCTCGACTTCGAGAAGGAATTCGAGGCGCTGAAAGCGCGGCTGGCGCAATCGGCGTAAGCTGTCGCCCAGACGCCTCGCCGTAGCAATATCTTCGTAGCACAATGCCACTTCGGCCCGTTGCCGGAGGTGGCGTGGAGAAAAGTAATGGAATTAACACAATCGCAAATCTATTCCCCGCCGCCGGGCTTTTTCCGGCGCCTGTCGGTCCTCGACTGGGTCTATGGCGCGGCGCTGGCGGCCGGCGTGCTGTTTGCGCTGAGTCGCTTCGGCGCCCACATGGATTACTATGAAAAGGCGATCCTGGTGCTGTCCGCGCCGACCTTCGCCTGGCTCGGATGGCATTGGAAGCCGGTGCGCTGGCTGATCGCGCTGCTGGCGGTACTGGCGCTGTCGTCGATCTCGCTGTATGGCGGCGTGCTGGACGCAGCCAACCAGAAGTTCCTGCTCAAGTATGGCTTGTCCAGCCAGTCCGCCGTGCTGTGGATGAGCACGCTGTTTTTCCTGTCGACGCTGTTCTACTGGGGCGGCTTGCTGACCCGCTCCGATTTCGGCGGTGCGGTCGGAAGCAAGCTGTGCTGGGCGGCGGTGGTGATGGGATTCACCGGCATGCTGGCGCGCTGGTACGAGTCTTACCTGATCGGCACCGACGTCGGCCATATTCCGATTTCGAACCTGTATGAAGTGTTCGTCTTGTTTTCCCTGATCACCGCGCTGTTCTACCTGTATTACGAACAGCATTATGCGACGCGCCAGCTGGGGCCGTTCGTGCTGCTGGTGATTTCGGCGGCGGTCGGCTTCCTGCTGTGGTACACCGTCAACCGCGAAGCCTCGCAGATCCAGCCGCTGGTGCCGGCGCTGCAGAGCTGGTGGATGAAGATCCACGTGCCGGCCAATTTCATCGGGTACGGCACGTTCTCGCTGGCGGCGATGGTATCGGCCGCCTACCTTCTGAAATCGAAAGGGGTGTTTGCCGATCGCTTGCCCGCGCTCGACGTCCTCGACGACGTGATGTACAAGGCCATCGCCGTCGGTTTTGCCTTCTTCACGATCGCGACCATTCTCGGCGCATTGTGGGCGGCCGAGGCGTGGGGCGGCTACTGGTCGTGGGACCCGAAGGAAACCTGGGCGCTGATCGTCTGGCTCAACTACGCGGCCTGGCTGCACATGCGCCTGATGAAAGGCTTGCGCGGACAGGTGGCCGCGTGGTGGGCATTGATCGGCTTGCTGGTCACCACGTTTGCTTTCCTGGGCGTAAACATGTTCTTGTCCGGCTTGCATTCCTACGGGCAGCTTTAACAAAATTTTCATGGGGATGGAATAAATCCTCGCGCCCGCTTGTTTACCAGTTGTGCAAGTTGCATCGGCACGCGTGATCAACCAGTCAAGCGAGGATCCCATGAAAACTGTTTCCGTATTTATCGTCACCACCGCCCTGGCCGCCCTGGCCGGCTATTCAAGCATCGCATCGGCGGCGACGCCGGCAAAGGCGTCGGACGGCGTCTTGACGACCCCTGCCGGCATGACTCTCTATACCTTCGACAACGATGCCGCCGGCAGCGGCAAGAGCGCCTGCAACGGCCCCTGCGCCACCAACTGGCCGCCCTTGCAGGCCGAGGACGGCGACCAGCCCAGCGGCGACTACAGCATCGTCAAGCGCGATGACGGCAAGAAGCAGTGGGCGTACAAGGGCAAGCCGCTGTACCAGTGGGTCAACGACAAGAAGCCGGGCGACAAGACTGGCGACGGCGTCAAGAACGTCTGGCACGCCGCCAAGCCGTAACGCCTATCCAGTCCGCTACGCCGCACGATGTCCGACTTCGCCGACGCGCTGGCACTGCAGATTCCACGGCTGCGGCGCTATGCGCGCGCGTTGACGCACGACGTGTCCTGGGCCGACGACCTGGTGCAGGACACGCTGGAGCGCGCGCTGCAGCGGCGCTGGCTGTTCCGGATCAACAGCAATCTCACCGCCTGGCTGTTCACGATGCTGCACCGGTTGTATCTCAACGAGGCCAAGCGGCGCACGCGGGTATCAGCAGTGGACGAGGAGGCGGCGGAAGCGGCGGCGCCGGATGATCCCGCGCTGCAGCTCGACATGCGGCGCGCGCTCGACAGCCTCAGTCCCGAGCATCGCGCAGTGATCATCCTGATCGGGCTGGAGCAAATGAGTTACCAGGAAGCGGCCGAGGTGCTCGATATTCCGCTCGGCACGGTCATGTCGCGCCTGACACGCGCCCGCACATTGTTGCGCAAGCTGCTGTCCGATCAGCCTACGTCGGCGGCCGAGACCGCTCCCCACCTTACCCGGATCAAGTAAACATGAGTTCTCCCATCGGCGAAATCGATCTGCATGCCTACGTCGATGGGCAGCTGGACGCCGCGCGCCGCGCCGAGGTGGAAGCCTACGTGGCAGCCCATTCCGAAGCGGCAAGCACCGTGCACGCATTGCGCTTGCAGAATCTGGCGCTGCACAGGCACTATGACGGCGTGCTCAATGAACCGGTGCCGCTGCGCCTGACGCATGCGCTGCGGCCTTGGCACCGTCCGCGCGCGATGGCGGCGGGATTGGTCTGGCTCGCGTGCGGCCTGGCGGCGGGCTGGTTTGCGCGCGCCTGGATGTCCGCGCCCGTCGGGCCGACCGTGTTCGCGCAAAAGGCGCTGGCAGCCCACGTGCTGTATGTGGCGGAAAAGCGGCATCCGGTCGAGGTGCCCGGCGCACAGGAGGCGCACCTGGTGGCGTGGCTGTCCAAGCGCCTGGATGCGCCGATTCGGGCTCCCGACTTGCAGCAGCAAGGCTTTTCGCTGCTCGGCGGACGGCTGTTGCCGGGTGACGAGAACGCGCCGCTGGCGCAACTGATGTACGAGGCCGCCAGCGGTGAACGCCTGACGCTGACGGTCAAGCACGCGCCGCGCTCACAGCCGGAAACCGGCTTCAAGCTGCTGGAGCGGGATGGCAACAGCGTGTTCTACTGGATCGACCGCGACTACGGCTATGCCTTGTCAGGAAATATCGGCAAGCAACGCATGCTGGCGGTGGCGCATGCCATCGATGCGCAGCTTCGCCGCTGAGCAAATCGGTGTAAGGTTATTACGGCTTGCATAGACCAAGGGCTATCGCACCGCCACTCCGGAAATCACCATGTTAATTAAACGCAATCCGAACGGGATCGACATTCCCTTTGCCTCCGAAATCACGCCGCGCGCCGTGTTCGAGTCGCGTCGAAGCTTCATCCGGCAGCTGACGGCCGGCGCGCTTGCCGGTGGCACCATTGCCGACATGCTCATGCGCGAGGCGTTCGCACAGCCGGCCGAAGGCAAAAAACTCGCGGCCGCACCCAATCCGGCCTACCGCGTGATGGACAAGCCGACCGAGTACAAGGACGCAACCACCTATAACAATTTCTACGAATTCGGCACCGACAAGTCCGACCCGGCCCAGTATGCCGGTACGCTGAAAACCAGCCCGTGGGTTGTCGCAATCGAAGGTGAGGTCAAGAAGCCGTTCACGCTCGACCTCGACGCGCTCAAGAAGCTAGCGCCGCTGGAAGAGCGCGTCTACCGCCTGCGCTGCGTCGAGGGCTGGTCGATGGTGATCCCGTGGGTCGGTTATTCGCTGTCCCACCTGATCCGGCGCGCCGAGCCGACGGGAAATGCCAAATACATCGAGTTCACGTCGCTGGCGGACAAGAAGCAGATGCCCGGCGTCAGCAGCCCGGTACTGGAGTGGCCGTATGTGGAAGGGCTGCGGCTCGATGAAGCGAGCCACCCGCTCGCGCTGCTCGCCCTGGGCATGTACGGCGAGGTGCTGCCCAACCAGAACGGCGCGCCGGTGCGCGTGGTGGTGCCGTGGAAGTACGGCTTCAAGTCGGCCAAGTCGATCGTCAGGATCCGCTTCACGCGGGATCAGCCGCGCACCGCCTGGAACATTTCCGCGCCGCGCGAATACGGGTTTTATGCCAACGTCAATCCGGAAGTCGACCATCCGCGCTGGTCGCAGGCGAGCGAGCGCCGCATCGGTGAAGACGGCTTCTTCACGAGGAAGCGCAAGACGCTCATGTTCAATGGCTACAGCGATGTGGCGTCGCTCTATGCCGGCATGGACTTGAAGAAATTCTATTGAATGCCGGAGATGACGGTCATGCTTAACCCGACGCCGAAACAGATCGCCGCGATCAAGGCAGCTTTGTTTTGCGCCGCCTTGTTGCCGGCGGCGCGCCTGTTCCTGTTTGCGGTGACGGACCGGCTTGGCGCCAATCCGATCGAGTTCATCACCCGCAGCACCGGCGACTGGACGCTGTATTTCCTGTGCTTTAGCTTGCTGGTGACGCCGTTGCGGCGCCTGTCGAAATGGAACTGGCTGATCAAGCTGCGCCGCATGCTCGGGCTATTCGCCTTCTTCTATGCGTGCCTGCATTTCACGACCTTCCTGTGGTTCGACCATTTCTTCGAAATCGATGAAATGACGCGGGATGTCATCAAGCGGCCGTTCATCACCGTGGGATTTTCCGCCTTCCTGCTGTTGATCCCGCTGGCCGTCACCAGCACCAACGGCATGGTGCGGCGCCTGGGCGGCCGGCGCTGGCAATGGCTGCATCGCGCGATCTACGTGATCGCGCCGCTCGGCATCCTGCATTTCTGGTGGATGAAGGCAGGCAAGCACGATTTCGCGCAACCGATCCTGTTCGGGACCATCGTGGCAATTCTTCTGCTGGCGCGGACGTATTGGAATCTGACCCGGGCGCACGTTCAAAAACGCGCGGCCAGCCCGACGCCGACCTGACGATTGGACAGCGCCGAGCATGTGCGGCAGCGCAGGTCGACGCGCATGCCGGCGTCAAGGTCCAGGTTGGGCGTCGGCGAATACATCAGCCCGGCCAGCACAAAGCCGGGTAATGCATTGCTGGCCTTGTCGATGGCGCGCGCAATGCCGACATCGCTCAGCATTTTCCAATGTTCGCTCAAGGCATACCAGGCCGACGCCGATGCTTGCCAGATCACATTGCGCATCGTCTCGCGATCGGCAGGCAGCTTGTAGCGATTGACGGTTACCCCGACGTTGCCAAGCAGCCGCCAAGGTCGAGCCTCGTAGTCAACGATGGCCGTCAGCTTGGCGCCCGGACGGCCATATCCCAGCGCCTTTGTTTCATCGCCAGTCGGCAGGAGCAATTCCGGCTTGAGGGCTGCGCTGAATGCGTCGCTTTCCAGAAAGCGCCATTTCGCCCCCAGCGACAGATCGTTGAGGCCCGACGGCGCGGTGAAGGTCAGCGGGACGTTGACGTACACGTCCAGCGTATCCGATGCGCCATAGGAATAGGTGAGTGTGCCGACGTGGGTATGGGCCGCATCCTGCCTGGCCCAGTCGGTATTGGCTTCGATTTGGTGATGGGCGCTGCCTTGCGTGTTCGGGTCGTCCGTGACCAGCGGATGGGTTGCATTGGCAAGAGGCGCGAGGCCGCACAGCAGCGCAGCAAGCAGGCAGCCCCGCAGCATGGCAGCAGTTACGGCAGCAGCGACTCAAGCCGGAACAGCTCGCTCGGCATTTCCCGCTGGCGGATCAGGTGCGCCTTGTCGCCGTCGACCATTACTTCGGCGGCGCGTCCGCGCGAATTATAGTTGGACGACATCGTCATGCCATAGGCGCCGGCCGACATGATGGCCAACAGGTCGCCCTGCTCGATCGCCAGCGTACGATCGCGCGCCAGCCAGTCGCCGGATTCGCACACCGGGCCGACGATGTCGTAGGTCTTGGCCTTGGCCTGCTGGGCGCGCTGCACGACCGGCTGCACGCCGTGCCACGCTTCGTACATGGCCGGGCGCATCAGGTCGTTCATGGCGGCATTGACGATCGCGAAATTCTTCGCCGCGCCATGTTTGAGATACTCGACCTCGGTCAGCAGGAGGCCGGCGTTGCCGACGATCGAGCGGCCCGGTTCGAACATCACCTGGATCGGCGCACCCTTATGGTTGAGCAGGCGCCACTTGTCGATCTTCGCAAACAGCCGCCCGAGATAGTCGCCGATGGCTACCGGCTTTTCATTGTCGTAGGAAATGCCGATGCCGCCGCCGATATCGAGGTGGTGGATGGCGATGCCTTCGGCCGCGAGGCGGTCGACCAGCTCGATCACGCGCTCCAGCGCCTCCAGCAGCGGCGCGTCGTCCAGCAGTTGTGAACCGATATGGCAGTCGATGCCGACCACGCGGATGTGCGGCAGGGCCGCTGCGGTGCGGTAAGTCGCCAGCGCCTCGTCGTACGCGATGCCGAACTTGTTTTCCTTCAATCCGGTGGAAATGTACGGATGCGTCTTGGCATCGACGTTCGGGTTCACGCGCAACGAGACCGGCGCCTGCTTGCCCATTTCGCCGGCGACTTCGTTTAAGCGCAGCAGTTCGGCGGTCGACTCGATGTTGAAGCACAGGATGTCGTGCGACAGCGCCAGGCGCATTTCGTCATGCGTCTTGCCCACGCCGGAAAAAATCACCTTGCGCGCATCGCCACCAGCGGCGATCACGCGCAGCAATTCGCCGCCCGATACGATATCGAAGCCGGAGCCCATGCGACTTAACAGGTTCAGCACTGCCAGGTTGGAATTCGACTTGACCGAATAGCAAACCAGCGCCGTGCTGTCGTCGCGCCGGTTCTCCTTGCATGCATTGGCGTAGGCGGAAAAATTCTCGACCAGCGCCGCCTTCGAGTAGACATAGGTCGGGCTGCCGAACTGCTTGGCGATCTGGGTCAGCGGCGTGTTTTCGGCGTACAGCTCGCCATTGCGATAGGAAAAATGCGACATGGGTGAAAACGGATTATTTGGATTCGGGCGTACTGCCGACCGGAGCCGGCGCGGGCTGCGCGGCGGGAGCGGCAACCGGCTGCGGCTTGGCAGGCAGATAAAGCGGTCCTTTCTGGCCGCATCCGCCCACTGCGAAGAGCAGGGCAGCGGCGCCAAGGCGGATCAGGTGAAAGCAAGACTTCACGATTAGAATCACGGTTTAAGGACAAAACGCATTGGAGTGTAGCATGACTGAATCGGAATTCCTGGCATTGGCGGAACAGACCCTGAGCACGATCGAAAGCGCCCTGGAGCGCGTATCGGACGAAGGCGAGCTCGACGTGGAATGCAGCCGCAGCGGCAATGTGCTGGAAATTGAGTTTGTCGACAACGGCTCGAAAATCATCGTCAACAGCCAGGCGCCGATGCAGGAAATGTGGGTCGCGGCCAAATCGGGCGGCTTTCACTACCGGCGCGAAGCGGGGCAATGGCTTAACACGCGCGACGGCTCGGAACTGTACGCGGCGCTGTCGTCGATGGTGAGCGAGCAGGGCGGTATTCCTGTCGTCCTGTCCGACAAATAAAACGGCCGAAGCGCGTCGCCGCGGCTTCGGCCGAGCCGGTGCAAGCCTGCGTCAGAACAACTCGTTTTTCACTTCGTCCTTGGCTTTTTCTTCTTCCGTCGGCGCGTGCTCGCCGAGCGAGCGCACGCCGGTGCCCGGAGGATTCTCGGCGTAGTAATAATCGCCGTTGATTTGCACCACGCCTTCCGGCACCGGACGTTCCTCCACCGGTATATCCTTCAGCGCCTTTTGCATGTAGCCGATCCAGATCGGCAGCGCCAGGCCGCCGCCGGTTTCGCGATTGCCGAGGTTCTTCGGCTGGTCGAAGCCGATCCAGGCCACGCCGACGACCTTCGGGGTGTAACCGCAGAACCAGGCGTCGAACGAATCATTGGTGGTGCCGGTCTTGCCGGCGATATCCGGACGGTTCAGTACCAGTGCGCGGGTGGCAGTGCCAAACTTGACCACGTCCTTCAGCATGCTGTCCATCAGGAAGGCGTTGCGCTCGTCGATCACGCGGTTGGCGTCGACGCCGGCCTTGTCCGGTTCGACCTGCGACAGCACCTTGCCGCTGGCGTCGGTGACCTTGGAAATGATATAGGGGCTGACCTTGTAGCCGCCGTTGGCAAACACCGCGTAGGCGCCGGCCATCTGCAGCGGCGTCACTGCGCCCGCGCCCAGCGCCAGCGTCAGGTAGGGCGGATTCTTGTCCGCGTCGAAGCCGAAGCGGGTCGTGTATTCCTGCCCGTACCTGGCGCCGATCTTGTGCAGGATGCGGATCGAAATCATGTTTTTGGACTTGGTCAGACCGCGGCGCATGGTCATCGGGCCTTCGTACTTGCCGTCGTAGTTCTTCGGCTCCCAGGCCTGTCCGCCGGTCTGCCCGGCGTCGAAGCTGATCGGTGAGTCGGCGATGATGGTGGCCGGCGACAAGCCTTTCTCCAGCGATGCCGAATAGATGAATGGCTTGAACGACGAGCCCGGCTGCCGCCATGCCTGCGTCACGTGGTTGAACTTGTTGCGGTTGAAGTCGAAGCCGCCCACCAGCGCGCGGATCGCGCCATCCTCGGTATTGGCGGAAACGAAGGCCGATGCGACTTCCGGCATCTGGGTGACCGACCAGGCATCGTTGTCCTTCGTCACGCGGATGATCGCGCCGCGCTTGACCTTCTTGTTCGGCGGCGCCTTGTCGGACAGCAGGTGGGCGGCGAACGTCAGCCCCGGACCGGTGATCGTGATTTCTTCGCCGGACGACAATACCGCCTTGATGCTCTTGGGCGACGCTTCCAGCACGACGGCCGCGACGATGTCGTCGCTGTCCGGGTGCTCGGCCAGTTCGACTTCGATGGCATCTTCCGCTTCGTCCTTCGCTTCCGGGATTTCCATGTAGCTTTCCGGGCCGCGGTAGCCGTGGCGCTTTTCATAATCCATTACGCCCCGGCGCAGGGCTTGGTAGGCTGCTTCCTGGTCGGCCTTGAGGATCGTGGTGTAGACGTTCAGGCCGCGGGTATACGTGTCTTCCTTGAACTGGTCGTACACCAGCTGGCGTGTCATTTCCGCGATGTACTCGGCATGTACGCCGAATTCGTTGGTGTTGGTCTTGACCTTCAGGGCCTGGCCTTTCGCCTGTTCGTATTCCGCCGGCGTGATATAGCCAAGCTGGGCCATGCGCTGCAGGATGTATTGCTGGCGGGCGCGCGCACGCTTCGGGTTGGCCACTGGATTGTAGGCTGATGGCGCCTTCGGCAGGCCGGCCAGCATCGCGGCTTCTGCGGCGGTAATGTCGTGCAGGTTCTTGCCGAAATAAATCTGGGCCGCCGATGCGAAGCCGTAGGCGCGCTGGCCCAGATAAATCTGGTTCATATAAATTTCAAGGATCTGGTCTTTCGACAGGCTCTGTTCGATTTTCCAGGCGAGCAAGGCTTCATACAGCTTGCGTTTCAGGGTCTGTTCGCTCGACAGGAAGAAGTTGCGGGCAACCTGCTGCGTAATCGTCGACGCGCCCTGCTTGGCGCCGCCGGTCAGGTTGTGGAACGCCGCGCGCGCGATGCCAATGTAATCCACACCGCCGTGTTCATAAAAGCGGTCGTCCTCGATCGCCAGCACCGCCTTCTTCATCACGTCCGGCACATCCTTGATGCGCACCAGGTTGCGGCGCTCTTCGCCGAATTCGCCGATCAGCACGTTATCGGCCGAATAGATCCGCAGCGGAATCTTGGGGCGGTAATCGGTCAGCGCGTCCAGCGGCGGCAGGTTGGGGTAAGCCATCGCCAGCATGAAGGCAATAATCAAGGCGCCGGCGACGGCCAAGCCGACGATCCCTGCGATCACGCCGAGCGCGATGCGGGCCGGCAGAGGGAGCGAGCGCTTGGGCGCTTCCTGGGAAGTGTCGCCTGCGGAGTGTTGAGAGGTCATGCGGAAAACGTGAGTGGAGAGAAATGGAGCAGGGAATTATAACGGTCGGCAACACGGTGTTGATATTGATCAAATAGCAATTGTTATTTCCGGACCGCGTGGATTTTTGGCAACGAAGTTACAAATTACTGGGCGGAAATTACTTTACACTCTTCAAGCCTTATTGCTAGGATTTAATGTAACGTTGGATATATGTCGCCTAAATACTGGTTTTTAAACGGAATTTTTGCGTTGCAACTATTTTATTCGTAGATTCGACATCTAAATAAGTGGTGCGTTCACGCAATAAACCACATTTTCGGGGAGCAACCCTTGACCATAGATATCGGACTGTTACTCGGCAAGAAGAATCCACCACTCATCGGCCTGGATATCAGCACCTCCGGTGTCAAGCTGGTCGAGCTGTCGGAGGTGGGGAAGCACGAGTACCGCTTGGAACGCTTTGCGAGCGAGCCTTTGCCGCGTGGCGCCGTCGTGGACGGCAATATCGAGAATATCGAGCAGGTGTCGGAGGCGGTGCGCCGCGTCTGGAAAAAGAGTGGCACGCGCGTCAGGCACGCGGCCCTGGGTATGCCGCCGGCATCGGTGATCACCAAGAAGATCGTGCTGCCCGGTGGATTGACGGAAGACCAGTTGGAGGTCCAGGTCGAAAGCGAAGCCAGCCAATATATTCCGTTTGCACTTGACGAAGTCAGCCTCGACTTCGATGTCATCGGCCCGGCGCAGAATGCCCCGGATGATATTGACGTGCTCATCGCCGCCACCCGCAAGGAAAAGGTCGAGGATCGAGTTGCCGCCGCCGAAGGTGCGGGAATCAAGCCCTTGGTCATGGATATCGAATCATTCGCCGCGCGCACGGCGCTCGACCGGATCGTCGCGCAATTGCCAAACGGTGGGCAGGGACAGATCATGGCCTTGTTCCAGATCGGCGCGCAAATGACGCATGTCTCGATGCTGCAGGACGGACAGACGCTGTACGAGCGCGAACAGCCTTTCGGCGGCAACCAGCTTACCCAGGATATCGTGCGCTCCTACGGCATGGCCTTTGACGAGGCCGAGACAAAGAAAAAGGTGGGGGAACTACCCGAAGGTTACGAGCGCGAGCTGCTTGATCCCTTCCTGGAAAATGCGGCGCTGGAAGTCACGCGCGCGATCCAGTTCTTCTTCACTTCGACACCCTATACGCGTATTGACCACCTGTTTCTGGCCGGCGGCTGCGCCGTCATCCCGGGTTTGGTCGAGATGGTGGCCGAGCGCACGAAAATTTCTGCCTCGGTCGTAAGCCCGTTCAAGGGAATGCAGCTGGCTTCCGGCGTGCGTGAAAAACAGTTGCGGGCGGAAGCGCCGGCTTATCTTGTTGCGTGCGGCCTGGCCATGCGGAGGTTCGACTGATGATCCGAATTAACCTCCTGCCTCATCGCGAGGAAAGACGCAAGCAGCGCAAGGCTGCTTTCATACGGATGCTGGTCATCTCTGCATTCGCCGGATTTGCCATCGTGATCGCCCTGGGCGGCATCATCGCCGCGAAGATCGCCGGTCAGAACGAGCGCAACGCCTTCATCAAGGCCGAGAACGCAAAACTGGATGCGCAGATCCAGGAAATCCGCACGCTCAAGCAGGAAATCGACTCGCTCAAGGCGCGCCAGCAAGCGGTGGAGGATTTGCAGAGCGACCGCAACCAGCCGGTCTACCTGATGGACGAGCTGGTCAAGCAGGTCCCCGAAGGAATCTACCTGCGCTCGCTCAAGCAAGACAACCAGCGCATCGTCGTCAGCGGATACGCGCAATCCAACGAGCGGGTGTCGGAACTGTTGCGCAACATGAGCAACAACTCGCCCTGGCTGGAGCGCCCTGACCTGATCGAGATCCGGTCGACGCTACTGGGACAAGGCAAGGATGCAAAGAAGATCTTTGACTTCACTGTCAATGTCGGCATCAAGCGTCCGCGCGACAAGGACCAGGCGGCCTCGCCCGGCACGGGTGGTGCGCCGGCAGCCGGCGCTGTAAAACGGTCCTGACAGGAAAGACACATCATGGCAGATCTGAAAAAAATCGGAGACTCGATCGCAGCGCAGTTCCGTGGCCTGGATGGACGCCATCCCGGCCAGTGGCCGCTGATTCCGAGACTGATGTGCGGCCTTGTAACCTTGATCGTGGTGGTGATTCTCGGCTGGTTCGCCTATCTGAACGGCCAGCAGGAGGAATTGAACAACGGCGAACAAGAAGAAGTCAGGCTGCGCGAAGCGTACAAGCAGAAGATCACGCAGGCGATCAATCTCAATGCGCTGCGAAAACAGAAGGAGCAGGTGAGCGAATACGTGTCGACGCTGGAAAAGCAATTGCCCAGCAAGGCGGAAATGGATGCGCTGCTTTCCGATATCAACCAGGCCGGCCTTGGACGCGGGCTTCAATTCGAATTGTTCAAGCCGGGCCAGGTCGTGGTGAAGGACTATTACGCCGAACTCCCGATCGACATCAAGATCAGCGGCGGCTATCACGACATTGGCGCCTTTACCAGCGATATCGCTAACTTGCCGCGTATCGTGACGCTCAACAAAATGAACCTGATCGCCAACAAGGATGGTTCGCTCACGTTGGATGCGGTAGCCAAGACCTTCCGCTACCTCGACTTGGAAGAAGTGGCGGAGCAACGCAAGGCGGCCGAAAAGAATAAAGCGAAGGGAGCGAAGAAATGATGAATGCGCGCACCCTCGGCAAGGCGCTTGCCGCCGCTTCCGTGTTCTCGGCGCTGTCCGGCTGCGGCGACAGCGGCGTGCAGGAGTTGCGGCAATGGATGGAGGAAGTTCGCCGGAAAACGCCTGTCACCATACAAAAAATTCCGGAGCCGAAGAAGTTCACTCCGTTTGTCTATGGCGGCAAGGACCAGCCGGACCCGTACAGTCCCGCCAAGCTTTCGGTCGCCCTCGCCAAGTTGCAGTCCGGCTCGAACAGCGGATTGAAACCCGACCTCGAGCGCCGCAAGGAACCGCTGGAGAGCTACCCGCTCGACAGCATCAAGATGGTCGGGACCTTGCAAAAGCCGGGGCTGAACTACGCCTTGCTGCAGATCGACAAAGCAGTATTTCAGGCCAAGGTCGGCAATTACGTCGGCGAGAACTTCGGCATGATCACCCGGATTACGGAAACCGAAGTCGAATTGAAGGAAATCGTGCGCGATGCGTCCGGCGAGTGGGTCGAGCGTCAAGCGAAGTTAGAGCTGCAGGAGAATAAAAAATGATGGCGACGACAAAACACCATGACCACCTGGCCGCAACGACGCGCAATTTCGTGCGGCGATTCGTTTTCGTAGCTGCCGCGGCGCTGTGCGGACTGGCATATGCGCAGGAAAATGCGATCGAATCCATCTCTGCGAATCAGCAGGGGGCGAATGTCATCGTCAAGGTGGCGCTGAAAAACCCCGTGGCCAAACCGCCGATCGGCTTTTCCATCACCAGCCCGGCGCGCATTGCGCTCGACTTCGCCGGCACCGCGAATGCGACCGGAAAATCGGTGCAGGAAATCGGCCTGGGAGATGTGCGCAACGTGAACGTGGTGCAGGCCGGTGAGCGCTCGCGCCTCGTATTCAACCTGATGCGCCCGCTGAACTACGCCACCGCCGTCGACGGCAACATGGTCGTGGTGACGATCGACGGTTCAGGCGGCACCGCCACGCCGGTCAACGCTGCCGGCTTGCCATCCCCCATGGCGGCCGCGCCGGCAGGCAAGCAGGTTCTGCGCGATATCGATTTCCGCCGCGGCGTCAATGGAGAAGGACGCATCGTGGTGGACCTGCCCAACAGCCAGGTCGCCGTGGACGTGCGACAGCAGGGGCAGACCATCGTTGCCGACTTCCAGAAAACCCGCCTGCCGGAAGTGCTGCGCCGCCGGCTCGATGTGCGTGATTTCGGTACCCCGGTGCAGACGATCACCACCACGCCGCAGGGAGAGAACGTGCACATGGTGATCGAGCCTAAAGGCTTGTGGGAGCACAGCGCTTATCAGAGCGAATCGCAGCTGATCATCGACGTCAGGCCGATCAAGGAAGATCCGAACAAGCTCACGCAAGGCACGCAGGGTTACCGTGGCGAGCGTCTCTCGCTCAACTTTCAGAATGTTGAAGTCCGCGCAGTGCTGCAAGTGATCGCCGACTTTACCGGATTGAACATCATCACCAGCGATTCCGTGAGCGGCAACCTGACGCTGCGCCTGAAGGATGTGCCTTGGGATCAGGCGCTGGACATCGTGATGCAGGCCAAGGGCCTGGACATGCGCAAGAATGGCTCAGTGCTGTGGATTGCGCCCAAGGACGAGCTGCTGACGAAGGAAAAGCTGGAACTGGAGCAGAAGGCGCAGATTGCGGAACTGGAACCGTTGAAAACGGAGATATTCCAGCTGAATTATCAAAAGGCGGAATCGTTCAAGCAAGTCTTTGGCTTGGATAGCGGCGGCGACGCCAAGAAAAGCATCTTGTCGAAACGGGGCAGCGCCGTCATCGATCCGCGTACGAACCAGCTTTTTGTGACGGATGTCGCCTCGAAGCTGGAAGAAATACGCAAGTTGGTGCAAAAAACCGATATCGCAAGCCGGCAAGTGTTGATCGAGGCGCGTATCGTGGAAGCGACCGACACATTCAGTAAAAACCTGGGGGCGAAGCTGGCGTTTGGGTATCGGGGCACGCCCAACAATGCCATTCTGGAAGCCAGCGGGCAGCAAACGGGAACGACCAAGACTGCAGGGGGCAGTGCTCCCGATGCCGTTGGTCTTAACTCGGCCGCTTTGCAAACAGTGAATGGAAATGCGGTAAACCTGCCGGCAAGTGCTATCAACGGAAATACTCCCGGCACTTTTGCACTGACCTTGTTTAATGCGGCTGCGTCCAAATTTATTAACCTGGAACTGTCCGCACTGGAGGCTGACGGGAAGGGGAAAATTATTTCCAGCCCGCGTGTTATTACGGCGGATCAACTGAAGGCATTGATCGAGCAGGGAACGGAATTGCCGTATCAGCAGGCAACAAGCAGCGGCGCTACAAGTATTGCGTTCCGCAAGGCGAATCTGAAGCTGGAAGTGACGCCGCAAATTACGCCGGACGGCAATGTGATTCTTGATGTCGATGTGAGCAAGGATAGCGTGGGGACGGAAACCCGGGCTGGCTTTGCAATCGACACCAAACATGTCAAGACACAAGTCTTAATCGATAATGGTGGTACTGTCGTGATCGGGGGTATCTTCCAGCAGACGGAACGCAATACGGTGAACAAGGTGCCCTTGTTTGGCGATCTACCGGTCGTTGGGAACTTGTTTAAGAATACGGCAGCGACGAATGACAAGACCGAGTTGCTGATATTCCTGACGCCGCGTGTCCTCGCCGATAAGATTGCAGTGAAATAAGCTATTTTTGGCAGATACTTAAATTCTTCTCATGGCGAGGATGATCGAATAATTGGTAAAACAGTGTCGCAAAATATCTTCCTAGTTGGCTTGATGGGCGCCGGCAAGACCACCGTCGGCCGCGCCCTGGCCAGAAAACTCAACAAGCGGTTCATCGACTCCGATCACGAGATAGAGGCGCGCACTGGCGCCTCTATCCCATTGATTTTCGAAATCGAGGGCGAAACCAGCTTTCGCCAGCGCGAATCGGATGTGATCCGCGATCTGACCGCGCAAAGCGGCATCGTGCTGGCGACTGGCGGCGGAGCCATTCTCAAGCCGGAAAATCGCGCGTATCTGAAAACACGCGGCACCGTGATTTATTTGCGCGCCAGCGTCAACAGCATCCTGCAGCGCACCAGCCACGACAAGAACCGGCCGCTGCTGCAAACCGCCGACCCGCGCGCCCGCCTTGAGCAATTGTCACGCGAACGCGAGCCCTACTACCTGGAAGTGGCGGACTTCATCGTCGACACCGGCCGTCCTAACGTACAATCACTGGTGCAGACGATCGTTGCCCAATTGGAAACGGCCTGCAAGAAGGCGCCCGACGGCAACGACGAGCCGAAACCAACTTCCTGACATTTTCATGATGACGCAGCAAATTTCCCCGATCACCTTGCAAGTCGAATTGGGCGAGCGCAGTTACCCGATCGTGATCGGACAATCGCTTCTGTCGAACGCCGACCTGATCGGCCGCCATGTCGCCGGCAAGCGCGTCGCTGTCGTGACCAATACCACGGTCGGTCCGCTGTATCTGGACAGGCTGACGCAGACCCTGATCCAGGCCGGCAAGCAGGTGACGCCGATCGTCCTGCCGGACGGCGAAGAAGAGAAAAACTGGGCCAGCCTGATGAAGGTGTTCGATGCGCTGCTCGAACAGAAATGCGACCGCAAGACCACGCTGATCGCCTTGGGCGGGGGCGTGATTGGCGACCTGACCGGATTTGCCGCCGCTACCTACATGCGCGGCGTGCCCTTCATTCAGGTGCCGACGACCCTGCTGGCGCAGGTCGACTCGTCGGTCGGTGGCAAGACCGGCATTAATCATCCGCTCGGCAAGAACATGATCGGCGCGTTCTACCAGCCGCAGGCGGTGATTGCCGATACCACCACGCTCGACACGCTGCCGGCGCGCGAACTGTCGGCCGGGCTGGCTGAGGTGATCAAGCATGGCGCGATCATCGATGCCCCGTTCTTCGACTGGATCGAGGCGAATATCGGCAAGCTCGTTGCCCGGGATGCGCAGGCGCTGGCCTATGCGATCCGACGCTCATGTGAGATCAAGGCCGACGTGGTGCGGCAGGACGAACGCGAAGGCGGCCTGCGCGCGATCCTGAACTTCGGCCACACCTTCGGCCACGCCATCGAGGCCGGCCTCGGCTATGGCGAGTGGCTGCACGGCGAGGCGGTCGGATGCGGCATGGTGATGGCGGCCGATTTGTCGCAGCGGCTCGGCTTCATTGATGCGACCACTCGCGAGCGGGTGAAGGCGCTGGTGAAAGCCGCCGACTTGCCGGTGGCGGCGCCCGACCTTGGCGCCGAGCGCTGGCTGGAGCTGATGCAGGTCGACAAGAAGAACGAAGGCGGCCAGATCAAGTTCATCCTGATCAAGCCGCTGGGCGCGCCGGTGATCATGCCGGTGCCGCAGGAAGCCCTGCTGGCCACGTTGAAGGCTTGCGTGCAGCAATGAATTTCGATGCCCGCCTCGCGCCTTACGCCGCGCATTCCGCGGCGTCGCGAGGCCGGCGCTTCTTCGAACCGCCCCCCGGTTCGCGCAGCGAATTCCAGCGCGACCGCGACCGCATCATCCATTCCACTGCATTTCGCCGGCTGGAATACAAGACCCAGGTATTCGTCAACCACGAGGGCGACCTGTTTCGCACGCGCCTCACGCACAGCATCGAGGTGGCGCAAATTGCGCGCTCCATCGCGCGCAACCTGCGCCTGAACGAGGACCTGGTAGAGGCCATATCGCTGGCGCACGACCTCGGTCATACGCCATTCGGCCATGCCGGCCAGGATGCCTTGAACGAGTGTATGAAGGGCTACGGCGGTTTCGAGCATAACCTGCAAAGCCTGCGCGTGGTGGACGAGCTGGAAGAGCACTACGGCGCGTTCGACGGCCTGAACCTGATGTACGAGACGCGCGAGGGCATTCTCAAGCACTGCTCGGCGGCCAACGCGGCCAGGCTCGGCGATATCGGCCAGCGCTTCCTGGACAGGACGCAGCCGACGCTGGAAGCGCAGCTGGCGAACCTGGCCGATGAAATCGCCTACAACAACCATGACATCGACGACGGGCTGCGTTCGGGGCTGCTCACCACTGCGCAGCTGGATCAGATCGATTTCTATGCCCGTCACCGCGGCGAAGTGGAAACCGTGTATCCGGGAATAAGCGGGCGCCGCGCCATTCACGAAACGATCCGCCGCATGATCAACGCCCTGATTGTCGACCTGATCCAGGCGTCGCAATCACGCATCCAGGATGCGCAGGTGAAGACGCTGGAGGATGTGCGCCGCGCGCCGGCGCTGATCACCTTTTCCGACGGGATGACTCGGGAAGCGGCCTTTCTCAAGCGCTTCTTACGGGAAAACCTGTATCGCCATTACCAAGTCAACCGCATGACCAGCAAGGCGCGCCGCATCATCAAGGAGCTGTTCGACGCCTTCATGCAGGAGCCGGGCTTGCTGCCGCCCGATTACCAGGTGACGATCGGGGCGCCGTCGCAGGCGCGCAAGGTGGCCGACTACATCGCAGGCATGACCGATCGCTACGCGATGCGCGAGCATCGGCGCCTGTTCCAGGTCGACGAAATCTGACGACGAATCAGCCGAGGTCACGCAGCGGATGCGCGTGCGGCGGCCATGCCGAGGCGAAGAAGTGCTCGATCATGTCCGGCGACACTTCGTCCAGCATGGACGGATTCCAGCGTGGCGCATTGTCCTTGTCGATCACCACGGCGCGCACGCCCTCAAGCACTTCGCCATGCTCGAAGCAGCGTCGCACCATCGTGCGTTCCATGCGCAGGCAATCGGCAATGCCCAGTTTTGCGCCGCGCCGCAGTTGCGCAAGCGTCACGCACATCATCAGCGGCGAGCGCTTGTTCATCACCGCCAGCGTTTTTTGCGCGAACGGATCGACATCGCTTGCCAGCGAGGCGGCAATCGACACGACGTCGTCGTGTGCGAAATGGCGATCGATCAGCGCGCGTTGCTCAGCCAGCATACTGGTCGCCGGAACGACCGTGTCAGCCTGCATGGCAAACGAGCGGATCGTCGCGCGAACGTCGTCGCCGTTATCGGATGCGATCAGCTCCAGCAGGGCGGGCAGGCGGGCGGATGGCACATAGACATCCGCCAGGCCGGCGTACAGCGCATCGGCGGCACCAATGATTTCACCGGTGACGCCGAGATAGGCGCCAATCTGCCCTGGTGCACGCGACAGAAAGAAGCTGCCGCCCACATCGGGGAACAGGCCGATATTCACTTCCGGCATCGCCATCTTGGTACGCTCGGTTACCACGCGCAGGCGGTTGCCCGGGCCGGCCTGCGAGATTCCCATGCCGCCGCCCATCACGATGCCGTCCATGATGGCGATATACGGTTTTGGATAGTGGTGGATCAGGTGGTTGAGCGCATATTCTTCCGTGAAAAAATCTTCCAGCAGGGCGCTGCCGCCCTGCGGCGTTCTGGTGCCGGCGTCATGAAAGAAGCGGATGTCGCCGCCGGCGCAAAATGCACGCTCGCTCGTGCTGCGGATGACGACAGCACGCACCTCGGGGTCGCTGCGCCACCCCAGCAGGGTGGCGGTCAGCGCGCGCACCATTTGCAGCGACAATGAATTGAGCGCCTTGGGGCGGTCGAGCGTCAGAAAGCCGGTGCGATTCTGGATGCTGGTCTGGATATGGTCGGACATGGAAGCGGAAGGAGGTCGACGGGAAAGCGGTATTTTATCGGGATCGGCGGGGGCGGGACTGTCGTCGGAAGGACAGTGGCTGCAATAAAAAAGGACGCATCGCTGCGTCCTTTCTGTCGCCGGTCTGGCCGGCCTTGCCGCCGTGTCAGGCGGCGCTTTGGGTTTCCGGAATGCGCTTGATCGCTTCGTGCTGGTGATCCTGGATCTTGTCCTTGTGCTTCAAGACTTGACGGTCCAGCTTGTCGGTCATCAGGTCGATGGCGGCGTACAGGTCCTCGTGGATGCTCTCGACGTGGATGACGTTTCCGCGCATGTGCAAGTTGATTTCGGCCTTTTGGCGCCGTTCTTTTTCCGATAGCTTCTGGACTGACAGGATGACCGTGACATCAATGACATTATCGAAATGACGTCTGATGCGTTCCAGTTTGGTTTGTACGTAGTCGCGGATGGGTTGCGTCAGTTCGAGATGATGTCCACTGATTTTCAGATTCATACAGCGCTCCTATGGATGGTGTCGCCGGAGGTTCGCAACGTGCCCCGTTCGATCGTCGCGTAGACGTGAGGGCTACGCAGGAACACGGCAACAGAAACAACACTCACTACACGATGACTACAAGGATTTGCGCAGATTGACTGGAGGGATTTTCAGAGCTTCGCGGTACTTCGCGACTGTGCGACGCGCAACGACCATGCCCTGTTCACCCAACATATCCGCTATTTTGCTATCAGAGAATGGGTTCTTGGGGTCTTCAGCTCCTATCAATTGTTTGATCAGTGCCCGTATCGCGGTCGACGAAGCTTCGCCCCCGGCTTCGGTCGCGACGTGGCTACCGAAGAAGTACTTCAACTCAAACATGCCATGCGGGGTCAGCATATATTTTTGAGTTGTTACACGTGAGATAGTACTTTCGTGTAAACCCAGTGTATCAGCTATTTCACGCAAGACAAGGGGGCGCATCGCGACTGCGCCATGCGAGAAGAAATTTCTTTGCCGATCAACAATCGCTTGTGCAACGCGCAAGATCGTGTCGAAGCGCTGCCGCATGTTCTTGATCAGCCACTTGGCTTCCTGCAGCTGCGCGGTCAGTGAACCCTCACCCTTGCTCTGCTTGAGGATATTCGCGTACAGCGCATTGACGCGCAGGCGGGGCATGACATCGTGATTGAGCATCACTTGCCAGCCGTTCTTTGCTTTTTTGACAATTACATCCGGCACGACATAGTCCGATGCATCGGACGCGAACATGGCGCCGGGATGCGGATTGCAGCGGCGGATCACCGCATGCGCTTCACGCAAGTCTTCGTCGTCGCAATCGAGCGCCTTCTTGAGCTTGTTGAAGTCGCGTTGCGCAAACAGCGCGAGATGGTTTTCGACTATCTCCAGCGCTCTCCTGCGCGTCACCAGCGGCACTTTCGGAAAGCGTGCGATCTGGATCGCCAGGCACTCGGACGCATTGCGCGCCCCGACGCCGGCCGGTTCGAAGCTTTGCACCAGCTTCAGTGCGACCTGCAGCTCTTCCAGTTCGATTTCCAGCTCGGCCGGCAGGCGAGCATGGATTTCCTCCAGCGGCTCTTCCAGGTAGCCGTTGTCGTCCAGCGCGTCGATGATCAGTTCGACCAGTGCGCGGTCGCGCTGGCTGTGCACGGTCACGCGCATCTGTTCCAGCAGGTGTTCGCGCAGGGTGGTTTCGTGCGCTTCCAGCTGCGGGCGCGCATCGTCGTCCTCCGGCGCCTTCGAGGTGCGCGCAACGTCGTCGAAGCTCCATTCGCCCTCGGCCGACGACGCTGCTTCACCGCCTTCGGGCGGGCTATCGAATCCGCCTTCGCCTTCGTCCGAGGCCGCCGGCGCGCTCGCTTCCGGTGCCGCGGTGTCGGCGCTGCCGTTGCCGGGCGTGATGGCGCCGTCGGCCAGCAGGCGCACCGAATGATCGAGCGGGTCGTCGACCCGTTCCAGCATCGGATTGTCGGACAGGATCTGCTCCAGCTCCTGATGCAGCTCGAGCGTGGATAGCTGCAGTAACCGGATCGATTGCTGCAACTGCGGCGTGAGCGCCAGATGTTGCGAGACGCGAAGTTGGAGAGTCTGTTTCATACCTGTTTGGTTGCTTCCTCACATCCGGAAGTGTTCGCCCAAATACACGCGGCGCACCGACTCGTTGGCAATGATGTCGTCGGGGCGGCCGCTGGCTAAAACCGCGCCTTGGTTAATGATGTATGCCCTGTCGCAGATGCCGAGCGTTTCGCGCACGTTGTGGTCGGTGATCAGCACACCGATGCCGCGCTCCTTCAGGAAGCGCACGATGCGCTGGATCTCGATCACGGCGATCGGATCGACACCCGCGAACGGTTCGTCCAGCAGCACGAAGCGCGGGCTGGTGGCCAGCGCGCGTGCGATTTCCACCCGTCGGCGTTCGCCGCCCGACAGCGACAACGCCTGGTTGTCGCGCAACTTCTCGATCTGCAGTTCGGCCAAGAGAGTATTCAGGCGCTTTTCGATGGTCGCGCGCGGCAGCGGCTTGTCGTTCTCACGCTGCAATTCCAGCACTGCCCGGATATTGTCCGCCACCGTCAGCTTGCGGAACACCGAGGCTTCCTGCGGCAGGTACGACAGGCCGAGCATGGCGCGCCGATGAATCGGCAGGCGCGAAATCGCCGAGCCGTTCAGATCGATTTCGCCCGCGTCCGAAGGCACGAGCCCGACGATCATGTAAAACGATGTGGTCTTGCCGGCGCCATTGGGACCGAGCAGGCCGACCACTTCGCCGCTGGCGACGTCAAGCGAGACGTCACGCACGACCTGGCGCGTGCCGTAGCTCTTTTGCAAACCGCGTACAACCAAGGTGCTCGTCATGTCATTTGCCCTGCGATTCGGTGCGCGGCTGGATGACGGCCTTGATGCGTCCGCCGCCCGGCTTGCTTTCTCCGGTCGGCGTATTGTTCACCGTGTAAAACTCGGCGCGGCTGTCATACGAAATGAATTCGCCCTCGACTTCGTCGGTCGGCCTGGTGCCCTCCAGCCGCCGCAGTTTCGCCTTCGAGAACAGCCGGACCATTTCGGACTTGCCGTCGTATTCGATGCGTTCGGCCTGTCCTTCCACCCACTGATTGTCGTTGCCATCGCGCTTCTGACGGAAGGTGGCAAGCCCGCCGGCGGGCGCGAGCAAGGTGGCATGCTGATAGCCGGCCGGATCCTGCGTCACGATCAGCTTGTACGCTTTCATGATCAGGGTGCCGCGCGTGAGGATGACGTTGCCGGTAAATGTGTTGACCTGTTTCACATCGTCATACAACATCTGATCGGCTTCGACATTGGTCGGCTTGTCGGAATCGGCCTTCTCGGCATGCGCGCTGTATGCAATGGCAGTACTGAGCATGAATAGCAGCAAGAAGAAACGTGTCATGAAAACTCTCGAGTGAATCAAGTTATACCTGAATTAGTGCGCCGGGGCTTGATACGTGCCATGGACATTGCTCGCCAGTCTGAACTCGCGCGTCGCATTATTGGCAAACATGCCGGTGCCGTTCAGTACTGACTGGCCGTAATTGATTTGGACCGGCTTGTCGGTCTGCATCACATCATCGTCAGGCAAGACCAGCAGATATTCCGACGTCATGTGCATATGCACGCTGTCTTGCGATGCCGGCCGATCCATGTGGACGTTGTCGTACAAATGCACCTGGCTGCTGTCGCTGTTGACATGCGCGCGCGCCGAACGCATCGTCGTCGGCGCCGGGCCATTGCCCACGCTGACGACCACGGGATGCCGGATATCGTAGGAATCGTCCTGCGGATTGTGCGTCAGCCGTTCGCCCGAGAAGTGGTACTGGACCTTGCCGTCGCGCGCGAGTTTGACGTAATTGAAATTTTCAACGTAGAAATCCGGCTCCGTCCTCGCCGCGCCGGGGCCGGTATCGCCGCTGTCGCGCCGCATGACTTCCAGCAGCCAGAAGCTGCCGAGCGCCAGTGCGATCATCGGCACCAGGATGGCGGCGACACGGAAAGGGCGGGCCTTGCCGTTCATTGCAGATACGGCGCCAGTGCCGTCTCGTAGTTGCCCTGGGCGCGCAGGATAAAGTCGCACAATTCGCGCGCCGCTCCGCGTCCTCCGGCGGCTTGCGTGACATGATGCACGCGCGAGCGCACTTCCGGATGCGCGTTCGGCACGCTGGCGGCAAATCCGACCCGCGTCAGGACCGGCAAATCGATCACATCGTCGCCGATGAAGCCGCAATGTTCCGCCGCAATGGCGGTGTGCTCCAGTAACTGCCGGAATGCGGCGAGCTTGTCGTGCACGCCTTGGAACAGGTGCCGGATGCCCAAGTCGGCCGCGCGCCGCGCCACGATATCGGATTTTCGGGCGCTGATGATGGCGGCGGCCACGCCGGATTGCTGCAGCAGCTTGATGCCGTGGCCGTCGAGTACGTTGAATGTCTTGATCACTTCACCGTCCGGGCCGTAATGCAGGCTGCCGTCGGTCAGGATGCCGTCGACATCGAAAATCATCAGCCGTACTTGCGCGGCTCTGGCGATGGCGTCTTCCATCAGATTACCTTGGCGCGGGTGAGGTCATGGATGTGCAGCGCGCCGACCAGCTTGCCGTCGGCGTCGGTGACCAGCATCTGGTTGATGCGGAACTGCTCCATCACGTCCACCGCTTCCACTGCGAGTTGATCGGGGCCAACCGTGCGCGGATTGGCATGCATCACGTCGGCCACCTTCAGCTTGCTGAAATCCTGCACCGATTCGATCAGACGGCGCAAGTCGCCGTCCGTGAAAATGCCGACGGCGCGGAACGCCTCGTCGACGACGGCCGTCATCGCCATGCCTTTCCGGGTTACCTCGAGCAATGCCGCCGGCAGAGGCGTATCGGGGGCCACCGCCGGAATCGCATCGCCGCGTCGCATGACATCGCGCACGTGCGTCAACAGGCGGCGCCCGAGCGCGCCGCCCGGGTGGGAGCGCGCAAAGTCTTCTTCGCGAAAACCACGCGCGTCGAGCAACGCCACGGCAAGCGCATCGCCCAGCGCCAGCGCGGCGGTTGTGCTGGCCGTCGGCGCCAGGTTGAGCGGGCAGGCTTCCTTGTCCACGCGTGCGTCCAGGTGGACATCGGCGAGCTTGGCCAGGCTCGATTGCGCGTTACCGGTGATGGCGATCAGCTTGGCGCCCATGCGGCGGAGAATCGGAATGATCGCCAGGAATTCGGCCGCTTCGCCGGAGTTGGAAATGGCGATCAAGGCATCGTTCTCGGTAATCATGCCGAGGTCGCCGTGCAAGGCTTCGGCCGCATGCACGAACAGCGCAGGCGTGCCTGTCGATGCCAGGGTTGCCGCGATCTTGCGGGCGATATGGCCGGACTTGCCGATGCCTGACACGACCACGCGGCCGCTGCACTGCAGCAGCAGCGCGACGGCTTGCACGAAACTGTCGTCGGCGCTGTCGGACAACCGGCTCTTCAGCGCGAGGAGGGCGTCGGCTTCGATTTGCAAGGTGTCGCGCGCCAAGTCCAGCGCGCGCTGTGCGCTTTTTATATCAAAAGCTATCGGCGGGGTTTTTGCATGGGGTACACTCATGCCCGAAAGTATAAACGAATTAGGAAAGCAAAAAACCTGCCAATGACAACAAAAAAGCCGGTTTGACACACCTCAATGTGATTGCGAATCGCATATCAAATTTGGTTTTTAATAACCCATGTTTTCAGCTCTCGAACTGACTTTGCTTTTGCTCGGTGCCGCGGTACTCGGCGTGGTCGCGTTCCGCATGCTGCATTTGCCACCGATGCTGGGGTACTTGCTGGTTGGTATCGTCGTCGGGCCTCACGGGCTGGGCGTTGCCGTGGAGAATGAAACTACCCATACGCTGGCCGAATTCGGCGTCGTGTTTTTGATGTTCTCGATCGGGCTGGAGTTCTCGCTGCCGAAGCTGTCATCGATGCGGCGCACGGTGTTCGGGCTGGGCATGGCGCAGGTGTTGTGCACGATCGCCGCGGCGATGCTGTTCGGCTGGCTGGTGGCGCACCTGCTGCCGCAGCTGACCGATATCAGCTGGCGCGCTGCCTTTGCGCTGGGCGGCGCGCTGGCCATGTCGTCCACCGCGATCGTCTCCAAGCTGCTGACCGAACGGCTGGAACTGGAAAGTCCGCACGGTCGCCAGATCATCGGCATCCTGCTGTTCCAGGACTTGGCGGTGGTGCCCTTGCTGATCCTGGTGCCGGCGCTGGCGAAAAATTCCGGCGACCTGCTGGCGACACTGGCGCTGGCCGGCATGAAGGCGATGATCGTGCTGGTGCTGCTGCTGGTGATCGGGCAGCAGCTGATGCGCAGCTGGTTCCACATCGTGGTCAAGCGCCGCTCGCAGGAATTGTTCATGCTCAACCTGCTGCTGATCACGCTCGGCTGCGCCTGGATCACCGAGCGGGCCGGCCTGTCGCTGGCGCTGGGCGCCTTCGTGGCAGGCATGCTGATTTCCGAAACGGAATACAAGCATCAGGTGGAAGAGGACATCAAGCCGTTCCGCGACGTGCTGCTGGGGCTGTTCTTCATCACCATCGGCATGCTGCTCAACGTGCGGCTGGTGCTGGCCAACTGGTGGCTGGTGCTGCTGCTGCTCTCCGGCCCCGTGCTGCTCAAGTTCGGCCTGATCGCGGGGCTGGCTAGGCTGTTTGGCACCTCGACCGGCGTGGCCCTGCGCACCGGCCTGGCGCTGGCGCAGGCCGGCGAATTCGGCTTCGTGCTGCTGAACCAGGCGGGCGGCCTGCACCTGATGGACCCGCTCCTCATCCAGCTGATCCTGGCGTCGATGGTGCTGTCGATGCTGGCTGCGCCGTTCATCATCGCCAAGTCCGACGCCATCGTGCTAAAGCTGTCGGCCAACGAATGGATGATGCAGTCGCTGGCCCTGACGCAGATTGCGACCCGCACCATGTCTACCCAGCAGCACGTATTGATCGCGGGCTTCGGCCGCACCGGGCAAAGCCTGGCCAAGCTGCTGGAAGAGGAGGGCATCGCGTATCACGCGCTCGACCTCGATCCCGACCGGGTGCGCGAAGCGCAGGCCGCCGGCGCCAGCGTCTCGTTCGGCGATGCCGCCCGGCGCGAAAGCCTGGTGGCGGCCGGTATCCATCGCGCGGCAGCATTGGTGGTTACCTATGCCAATACGCCGTCCGCATTGAAAGTGTTGCACTTTGCGCACGAACTGGCGCCGGCCTTGCCGGTCATCGTGCGTAGCCACGACGACAGCGACCTCGACAAACTGCGCGGCGCCGGCGCGGCCGAGGTGGTGCCGGAGGCTATCGAGGGAAGTCTGATGCTGGCCTCGCATGCACTGGTGATGCTGGGCGTGCCGCTGCGGCGCGTGGTGCACCGCGTGCAGGCCGCGCGCGACGAACGCTACGCTTCCCTGCGCGGGTATTTTCACGGCGCCAGCGATGCGCCGGAAGATGCCGAGCATCTGCATGTGCGCCTGCATTCGGTCATCCTGAACGATGGCGCAAGAGCGATCGGCAAGTCGCTGGGTACGCTGAAGCTGCCGGAGATCGGCGCTGAAGTGACGATTCTTCGGCGCGGCAAGAACCGTGTCGAAGTGACGCCCGAGACGGTATTGCAAGCAGGCGACATCGTCGTGCTGCGCGGCGCGTCCGAAGCTGTGGCGCGTGCGGAACAGCGCTTGCTCAAGTAATCGGCAAAAGTTTCCACAGGAAAACACGTTTCGCCGGTTCTCGCTACAATCCCAGGGCAGCATCACTGTCCCTGAAAGAGTTTCCATGCAAGTCTTCGAGCGTATCCTTGGCATCATCCTGCCGGTCTTCCTTATCATCGCCCTCGGCTACGGTTATGCCCGGCTGCGCGGCGTAAGCGTCAAGGAGGATATGGCGGCCGTCAATCGCGTCAGCATGGGCGTGCTGTGTCCGCTGCTGGTGTTTACCGCGCTGGCGGCGAAGGACTTCGATCTCGTGCATAACGGCACGCTGATCTTGGCAGGCATCCTGATCGCCCTCGGCTCGGGCCTGATCGCCTGGCCGGTGGCGAAAATGCTGGGTTATGATCCGCGCACCTTCGTGCCGCCGATGATGTACAACAATTGCGGCAACATGGGCTTGCCGCTGGCGGTGCTGGCCTTCGGCACGGCCGGACTGTCGGCGGCGGTGGCGCTGTTCATGGCATGCAACCTGATCTATTTTTCGGTCGGCATCAAGATCATCGAGAGCGGGCGCAAGCAGCACACGCCATTCTGGAAATTCCTGATGAGCCCGATGATGCTTTCGATGATGGCCGGCATGCTGTTCGCGATATGGCATGTCACGCTGCCGATGCCGCTGATGCAGGCGATGAAGATGCTGGGAGACGCCAGCATCCCGGTCATGCTGTTCGCGCTCGGCGTACGCATGCTCGACGTCAATTTCAAGAGCTGGCATATCGGCGTCATCGGCGCCATCGTCTGCCCGGTCGCCGGCCTGATCGTCGCCTGGCTGCTGGACGGCGTGCTGAGCCTGACGTCGGATCAGCGCGGTCAGATGTACCTGTTCGCGTCGCTGCCGCCGGCCGTGTTCTGCTTCATGGTGGCCGAGCAGTACAAGCAGGAGCCGGACAAGGTGGCGTCGATCGTCTTGCTGGGGAACCTGGCGGCGCTGGCGTTCGTGCCGGCCGGGTTGTGGCTGGGGCTGCGGGCGTAACTACTCGGTTTGACGCACCTCGAACCGGTCATCCGGCAGCGAGACGTCGTCCGCTTCGTTCACTTTCACATCGCTGACCACGGCAGCGGCGGGGCCGCGCCGCGACCATGCGACGATTTTTTCGAGCGCTGCATCATCGCCGCGCACCATCGCCTCCACCGAGCCGTCGCGGCGATTGCGCACCCAGCCGCAAAGCCGCAGCGCGCGCGCCTGCGCCTCGAAGGAGGCGCGGTAGCCGACGCCTTGCACCAGGCCCGTGATGACGAGATGTCTTGCCATTCGCGCCTCCCGATCTTTACTTCTTCTTCAGCATCGGCGCCAGGTATTTGCCGGTGAAGCTCACCGGACTCTTGGCGACGTCTTCCGGCGTGCCTGCGGCGATGATCTGCCCGCCACCGGCACCTCCCTCGGGGCCGAGATCGACGATCCAGTCGGCAGTCTTGATGACGTCCAGGTTGTGCTCGATGATGACCACCGTGTTGCCCTGGTCGCGCAGGCGGTGGATCACCTTCAGCAGCAAATCGATATCGTGGAAGTGCAGTCCGGTGGTCGGTTCGTCCAGGATGTACAGCGTGCGGCCGGTATCGCGCTTGGATAATTCCAGCGACAGCTTCACGCGCTGCGCTTCGCCACCCGACAACGTGGTGGCACTCTGGCCCAGACGGATATAGCCGAGGCCCACGTCGAGCAGCGTCTGCAGCTTGCGCGCGACGACCGGCACCGGCTTGAAGAACTCATGCGCTTCCTCGACCGTCATCTCCAGCACTTCGTGGATGTTCTTGCCCTTGTACTGGACTTCCAGCGTTTCGCGGTTGTAGCGCTTGCCGTGGCACACATCGCAAGGCACGTATACATCCGGCAGGAAGTGCATCTCGACCTTGATCACGCCGTCGCCCTGGCAAGCCTCGCAGCGGCCGCCCTTAACGTTGAACGAGAAGCGCCCGGCGCTGTAGCCGCGCTCCTTGGCGGTCGGCACGGTCGCGAACAGGTCGCGGATCGGCGTGAATACGCCGGTATAGGTCGCCGGATTGGAACGCGGCGTGCGGCCGATCGGAGCCTGATCGACCGCAATCACCTTGTCGAAATGTTCCATGCCGTGGATCGACTCGTACGGCGCGGGTTCCGTCTGCGAGCCGTACAGATGGCGCGCAGCGGCGTGGTACAGGGTGTCGTTGACCAGCGTCGACTTGCCCGAGCCGGACACGCCGGTCACGCAGGTCAACAGGCCGACCGGCAGGTTGAGCGTGACGTTCCTGAGGTTGTTGCCGGAGGCGCCGGCAATCACTAGCTGGCGCTCCGGGTCGGGGGCGGTGCGCTTCTTCGGCACGTGAATCGCCAGCGTGCCGTTCAGGTATTTCGCGGTCAGCGACTTCTTGTTTTTCAGGATGGCGTTCAGCGGGCCTTGCGCGATCACTTCGCCGCCATGCACGCCGGCACCGATGCCCATGTCGACGATATAGTCGGCGCAGCGGATCGCATCCTCGTCATGTTCAACCACCAGCACGCTGTTGCCGATGTCGCGCAGGTGCTTCAAGGTGTCGATCAGGCGGTCGTTGTCGCGCTGGTGCAGGCCGATCGACGGCTCGTCCAGCACGTACATCACGCCGGTCAGTCCCGAGCCGATCTGCGACGCCAGGCGGATGCGCTGGGCCTCGCCGCCGGAGAGTGTGTCGGCGCTGCGCTCCAGCGACAGGTAGTCGAGGCCGACGTTGTTCAGGAACTTCAGGCGCGACACGATTTCCTTGATGATGCGGTCCGCGATTTCCTTCTTCGCGCCGGAGAGCTTCAGCTTGTCGAAGAATTCGAGCGTGTCGCGCAGGGGCGTGCGCGACACGTCGTAAATCGTGCGCTCCTGCTTGCCGGAACCCACCTTCACGTAGCGCGCCTCGACGCGCAGGCGCGCGCCCTGGCACGACGGGCATTCCTTCTGGTTGATGAATTTCGCCAGCTCTTCCTTGACCGCGATCGAATCGGTTTCGCGGTAGCGCCGCTGCAGGTTGTTCACCACGCCTTCGAAGGTATGCTCGCGCACCACGGCGCGGCCGCGCTCGTTGATGTAGGTGAACGGGATGGTCTGGCGGCCGGAGCCGTGCAGCACCACTTGCTGCACCTGGTCCGGCAGTTTTTCGAACGCCACATCCAGATCGAATCCGAGATGCTCGGCCAGGCTGGTGAGCATCTGGTAGTAGAACTGGTTGCGGCGGTCCCAGCCCTTGATCGCACCGGAGGCGAGCGACAGATTGGGGAAGGCGACGATGCGCTTGGGGTCGAAGAACTCGATGTGGCCGAGGCCGTCGCATTCCGGGCAGGCGCCCATCGGGTTGTTGAACGAGAACAGGCGCGGCTCCAGTTCCTGCAGCGAATAGCCGCAGGTGGGGCAGGCGAACTTGTTGGAGAACAGGTGCTCCTTGGCGCTGTCCATTTCGAGCGCGATCGCGCGACCCTCGGCCAGACGCAGCGCGGTCTCGAAGCTTTCCGCCAGCCGCTGCTTGACGTCGGCCTTGACCTTCAGGCGGTCGATCACGACATCGATGGTGTGCTTCTCGGTCTTCTTCAGTTTCGGCAGGTCGTCGATTTCATAGATCTTCGCCGCGTGCGTGCCGCTCTGGATGCGGAAGCGAATGAAGCCCTGTGCCTGCATCTGCTCGAACAGGTCGACGTGTTCACCCTTGCGGTTGGCCACCACCGGCGCCAGGATCATCAGCTTGGTATCCTCCGGCATGGCGAGCACGGCGTCGACCATTTGCGACACCGACTGTGCGGCCAGCGGATTTTCCGGGTGGTCGGGGCAGTAGGGCGTGCCCACGCGCGCATACAACAGGCGCAGGTAGTCATGGATTTCGGTCACGGTGCCGACGGTCGAACGCGGATTGTGCGAGGTCGCCTTCTGCTCGATCGAGATCGCCGGCGACAGGCCTTCGATCAGGTCGACGTCGGGCTTTTCCATCAGTTGCAGGAACTGGCGCGCGTAGGCCGACAGCGATTCCACGTAGCGGCGTTGCCCTTCCGCATAAAGCGTGTCGAAGGCCAGCGAGGACTTGCCGGAACCGGACAGGCCGGTGATGACGATGAGCTGGTTGCGCGGCAATTCCAGGTTAATGTTCTTGAGGTTGTGCGTGCGCGCACCGCGGATTCGGATTTCTTCCATGAACTGCCTTTAACTGGTAGACAACACCGGCTTAATCCCGGTCAACCTGATACTATAACGGGTTTTGAAACGCGCCGTATCCAGTCCTTTACTTCCGCCTCCCATGTCCTCGACCGCTTCCGTTGAAATTAACCCCCGCATGAGCCGCGCGGAAATCCGCGCCAGCGGCTTGCTGGCATCGATTCTGGCGATGCGCATGCTCGGCTGGTTCTTGATCCTCCCGGTGTTTTCCGTTGCCGCAAAAAGCCTGACCGGTGGCGACAGCGTGACCCTGGTCGGCTGGGCGATGGGAATCTACGGGCTGGCCCAGGCCTTCGGCCAGCTCCCCTACGGCATGGCGTCCGACCGATACGGACGCAAGCCGGTCATCGTCATCGGCCTGGTGCTGTTCGCCATCGGCTCGTTCATCGCCGCCGCCGCCACCGATATTCACTGGGTCATCGCAGGCCGGGCGATCCAGGGCGCCGGCGCGATTTCGGCGGCCGTCACAGCCTTCATCGCCGACTCGACGCGCGAGGAGCACCGCACCAAGGCCATGGCGATGGTCGGCGGCTCGATCGGCATCACCTTCGCCGTATCGATGGTGCTGTCGCCGATGCTGTACCAGTGGATGGGCATGGGCGGGATCTTCAGCCTGACTGGCGTGCTGGCGATAATTGCAATTCCGGTGGTGCTGTTCATGGTGCCGACCATGCCGCGCGTGCCGTCGGGCCGTGCCGATTTCGGCCTGGTGCTGAAAAGCGCCGAGCTGATGCGCCTGAATTTCGGCGTGTTCGTCCTGCACATGACGCAGGTCGCCATGTTTGTCGTCGTGCCGCCGGCCCTGGTCCAGTACGCCGACCTGCCGATCGCATCGCACTGGAAAGTGTACCTGCCGGTGATGGTCGCCTCGTTCGTGCTGATGCTGCCGCCGATCTTCGTCGGCGAGCGGCAGGGCAAAATGAAGCAGGTGTTTGTGGCCGCGATTGCACTGATGCTGGCTGTGCAAGCCGGGTTGTGGCTGTTCTTGCAGACGCCGATGCATTGGTCGGTCCTGGTCATCCTGCTCCTGGCCTTTTTCATCTCGTTCAACATTCTGGAAGCCAGCCAGCCATCGCTGGTGTCGCGCATTGCGCCGTCGTCGGCCAAGGGCGCCGCGCTTGGCGTGTACAACACGCTGCAGGCGCTGGGGCTGGCTTGCGGTGGCGTGGTCGGCGGCTGGCTGCGCCAGCATGTGAGCGCGTCTTCGGTGTTCGCGCTGGGGGCGGGACTGACCATCGTCTGGCTTATAATTGCCGCAAACATGAAGAACCTGCCGCGGCGCGGCACGGCGGCAAAGACTGCCTGAATGCCGGCACGCCAGATTCGCACCTCGATTCACTTAAAGTTCAAGTATTAGGAGAAAGTTATGGCCTCGGTCAATAAAGTCATTATCGTCGGCAACCTGGGGCGCGATCCGGAAACGCGCTACATGCCGAACGGCGAAGCCGTCACCAATGTCGCGGTAGCGACCACGGAAAGCTGGAAAGACAAGAATAGCGGCGAGAAGAAGGAATTGACCGAATGGCACCGCATCACGTTCTACCGCAAGCTCGCTGAAATCGCCGGCCAATACCTGAAGAAGGGCTCGCAAGTCTATGTCGAAGGGCGCCTGCAGACGCGCAAATGGACCGACAAGGAAGGCGTCGAGCGTTATACCACCGAGATCATCGCCGATACCATGCAGATGCTGGGTAGCCGCCAGGGTATGGGCGGCGGCGCACCGGCGCCGATGGATGACGACTACGGCAGTGCGCCGGCGCCGCGCCAAAGCGCAGGCGGCGGCGGTGCGGCCCGTCCGGCAGCGTCCCGTCCGGCGCCGAACTTCAGCGACATGGATGACGACATTCCATTCTGAAGCACGCCGTTCTTGATTGAAAAAAGGGCTGGAAGCGCAAAGACTTCCAGCCCTTTTTGTTTGCGCGCTACCGCTCCATGGCTAACGAGGTCGCTCCATCCACTTGCGAGATGCATCACGTCTAGTCAACCGGTTTTTCATGTCAAGGGCATTTCCTACGTCTTTTTGTGGATTTTCTGCAATAAGATGTTGCCGTACTTTAATTTCCTCAACGCATTTTGTTAAGATCGTGCCAGCAAACGAACGATGCACATGCGCCGTCTGATTGCAGCACCGCCATTCAAGACAATTCGATAATGTTTCCCAGACCTCGACCGCGGACCGATTACCCTGTTAATTTGCAATTGGAAAGCCTGATGGAGGCCGCCGGCGACGCCGTGTTTCGAATGGCGAAAGACGGGACCATCCTGTATGCCAGCGGGCGCGCCATCGAGCTGGTTTGTCCCGGTGCCAGCCTGGTGGGGCCGCATCTGGGCGAAATCGTCGAGGAAGAAGACCATGCCGCGCTGGAGGCCGCCATCGCCCACGCGGCCAGCACGGAAACGCCGAGCCGGGTCAACGCCCGGCTGACGACGCCACAGGGCGCGCTCTGGATGGAGTTGCAGATTGCCGCCTTTTCCAATGCCGACGACCAGATCGAGTTGCTCGCGGTAGGCAGGGATATCTCGGGCCAGCAGGAAACCGAGGAGCGCCTGCGGCACATGGCCACGCACGACGCGCTCACCGGCTTGCCGAACCGTTCACTGCTGTCCGACCGCGTACGCATGGCCATTGCGCAGTCGCGCCGCACCGGCGAAGGATTCGCCTTGCTGGCGCTCGACCTGGACGGCTTCAAGAAGGTCAACGATGCGCTCGGCCATCAGCTGGGCGATGCCTTGCTGCGCGTGGCGGCGGCCCGCCTCTCCGAAACCTTGCGCGACGTCGATACGCTGGCGCGCGTGGGCGGAGACGAATTCGTCGCGGTATTGCCGGAAGCGGTATCGGATGCCGAGATCTACGCCATTGCGCGCCGCATGATCTCGGTGATGCAAATGCCGTTCGATATCCAGGGTCATACGCTGTACATCGGCACCTCGATCGGCGCAGCCGTCTTCCCGCAGCACGGCGACGGCGAAGTCAAGCTGCTCGCACACGCCGACACCGCGATGTACCGTGCCAAGGAAATCGGCAAGGGGCGCTGCGTGATCTACGATCAGCAGAAATTCACGCAGCCGGAGCACGACGTGTCGCTGGAAGCCGCGATGTTCCAGGCGGTACGCAATGGCGAATTCCTGCTGAATTACCAGCCGATCGTCGATGCCGGCAGCCGGCAGATCATGGGCTTCGAGGCGCTCATGCGCTGGCAGCGGCCGGGCGAAGGCCTGGTGCCGCCTTCGCAATTCATCCCTATGGCCGAAAGCAACGGCCTGATCAACCTGCTTGGCGCATGGGCGCTGAAAGCCGCCTGCGTGCAGCTCAAGCGCTTCGAGGAGGCGGCCGGCAGGCCGCTCTACATCTCGGTCAACGTCAGTCCGCGCCAGTTCCGCAACGACCAGTTCCTCGGCATCATCGATGAAGCGATGCGCTTGTCGGGCCTGCGCGGCGAACAGCTGCTGCTCGAAATCACCGAGGGTATCCTGATGTCGGACCCGGAGCATGCCGAGGCGTTTCTCAAGGAGATGGTCGCGCGCAATGTGCGCATCGCCATCGACGACTTTGGCACCGGATACTCTTCGCTGGCCTACCTGAAGCGCTTCCCGATCGCCACGCTGAAGATCGACCGCGCATTCATCAAGGACTTGCCGGGCTCGGTGAAGGACGTCGCGATCTGCAACGTGGTGCTGAGCCTGGCCAAGCACCTGGACCTGAGCACGGTGGCCGAAGGCGTGGAGAACGAAGCGCAGCTGCAGTTTCTCGCAAGGCAGGGCTGCAGTCTGATACAAGGATACCTCACCGGCAGTCCGCTGCTGCCCGAGCAGGCATTGGCGGTGCTGAAGGCACCCCCATCCGCGCCGCTAAAACGCGTGCTCCAGTAAGAACAACATCATGAATACCTCTCCTGACTCCGACTCCCTGCCGCGCGAAAACGCGGAGGAAACGATGGAACTGCTCTGGTCGCGGGTGCGCCAGCGCGGCGACCTGCCCGGCTTTTCCAAGGTGGTGGGCGCGATCATCGGCGCCATGCACGACGACGACGATCGCGAATTCAACATGACCAAGACGGTCCTGCAGGACCCGGCCTTGACGCAGAAAGTCCTGCGGCTGGCCAACAGCGCGATGTATTCCGTGTTTGGCCAGGGCATCAATACCGTCTCCAAGGCGGTGATCGTGCTTGGCACCGAAGCCATCGGCCACCTGGCGATCGGCCTGAAGCTGATCGAAGACCTGGCGGCCGCATCGACCGATTCCGCGGTAGCACGCATGGAAATGGAAAAGGCGGTGCTGGCCGGCCACGTCGCCCGCCATCTGGCTTCTTCGGCCGGCACGCGCGATGCCGAGGAGGCGGTGGTCTGCGCGATGCTGCACTCGCTAGGCCGCATGATGACAACGTTTTACCTGTACGACCGCTGGCAGCGGATGCAGGAATGCCGCATCGAGTCGGGCTTGAGCGAGGAGCAGGCTGCGCTGTATATCCTCGGACTCAGCCTCGATGAAATCGGGCGCCAGGTCGCACAGCAATGGGGGCTGCCGGCCACCTTGGTGCATACCATGCGCGAGGTGACGCCCGAACCGGTGAGCGAGCCGCTCGGGCATGCCGATTGGCTGGCAGCCGTGTCGACGCTGTCATCTCAGTGTGCCAGCGTGCTGTGCGCCAACGACGATGCTTCGGACAAGACGCTGGCAGCACTGGCCCACAATTTTGCGGAGATGCTCGGCCTGGAGGGGGCGGCGGTATTGACGGCGTTAAATGCCGCGCAACAAACGGTCGCCCAGGAAGAGCCGGTCGTGGTGCGTCCGCTCAAGCGGGTCGAGTTCGACAAGTCGCTGCTGGCGCAGCGGCATGCCGGCAAGCCGGCGGATGCGACGCTGATCCTGATGCGCGGCATCGCCGATATCCGCGGCGCCCTGCATGCGGCAAGCATCAGCCAGTTGATGACGATGGCGCTGGAAACGGTTTATCAGGGATTGGGATTCGGCCGCTCGATTGCATTCTTGCGCGATCTCGAACAGGCGCAATATGCTGCCCGCATGTACTTCGGCGATGTCATGCAGGGGATGCTGCCGCGCCTGGTATTCGGGGATGCTTACCAGCCCGACGTATTCCATGCGGCGCTGGCCAACGACAAGATGATTTTCATCGAGAACGCGCAGGACTCGGCGTTCGCCAACAAGGTGCCGCGTTGGTGGCGGCAGGCGTTTCCGACAGTGCGCAGTTTCATGGTGCTGCCGCTGACCGTCAACCGGCAGCCGATCGGATTCATCTACGGCGACTGGAACGGCTCCCGGCCGAGCGCCAAAATCACGCAATCCGAGGCTGACTTGCTCGATGAGTTACGTATGCTCATTGTGCGGGCCGTCGAGCAGCGGCGCCAGATGGAAGCGTCCTGGGCCAGGAAGTTGATTTAAGCGTGGCGAATTGCTAATGAAATAACGAAGTGCTATTGTCTCGCGCATTGTTGAATTGATAATGCGTGAAACATGAGAGATGCCATTGTCATGGCGGCCATTCTGTTGGGTGGCCTGCTCCTGTGGTTGTTCCTGCATCGGCAAAAACCGATGCGATTCCGTCAACGGTCGGTCCTGACCGGCGGCGACCTCGACTTTTTTTTCCGTCTGCGCGATGCCTTGCCGGGATGTGTCGTTTGTCCGCGCGTGGCGATATCGGCCCTGATCGAACCGGCCGGTGCAGGCACATCGCGTCAGCAGGCGATGGCGCACATTGCCGGTGGCCGGGTGGGTTACGCTGTTTTTGACCAGGAAATGCGCTTGCTGGCCGTGGTCGAGTTGAGTCACCGCTCGCGCGTCAGTCGGCGTGAAATCGCCAGGGATGCCTGGTTTTCCAGTGCAGGCATCAAGACCGTTCGTTTCCATGCCAAACTCCCGCCGACTTCCAGGCAGATCGCGGACAGCATTCTCATGCAGGGGAAGCCCCATCACTGGCCGCGCCCCGGCCAGCGCGGCGAGAAGGTCCGCAACCGGCGTGCCGACTCGCCGTGGCGCAATACCACCAGGATCCGGATGTGAGCCGGCGGCGGGGGAGAGGCGCCGGCTTGCAACTGCTTGCTCGCGGCGCCTATTGATACATAAAATTGATCGCAAAATCGCGCAGGTTTGACGCGATTTAATGATTAAATTGCGTATGGCCCGCCTTCCCCGACTTGTCGTTCCCCATCAGCCGCACCACCTCATCCAAAGCGGTGTCGATCGCCAAGCGATATTTCGCGACACCGACGATTTCGGCAGTTTCTTGCGCTGGCTGCGCGAAGCGGCCCGGCAATTCAAGGTCGCGATTCACGCCTACGTCCTGATGCCAAATCATTTGCACTTGCTGGCAACACCAAGCGACGACACCGGGTTGGCGCGCATGATGCAGTGGGTGGGGCGGCATTATGTGCCGTATTTCAATGCCAAATATCAGCGCACCGGCACCTTGTGGCAGGGGCGATATCGGGCAACAGTGATTGATTCCGAGCAGTATTTTCTTGTTTGCAGTAAATATATCGAGCTCAACCCGGTGCGCGCCGGCCTTGTCGCGCAACCCGGCGACTATCCCTGGTCCAGTTTTTCCCATCACATCGGCGCCAAGCCGGACCCCGTCATCACAGATCATGCAGTGTACTGGGCGCTGGGAAATACCCCGTTCGACCGCGAGGCGGCCTACCGGGAACTAATGGAGTCTGCCCTTGCGGCGGGAGAAGTGAACGCGTTGAGCGAGGCGGCCTTGAAAGGCTGGCCGCTCGGCTCCGAGAAATTCAAGAATGCGCTGGCAAAGCAGGTACGGCGCCGCGTCGCACCGGCCAAGCGCGGACGCCCCGCGAAATCGGCTGCCCCAGATTCCAACGTTTCCCCACAGCACGACAATTAACCGCCTGCCAGGCAGGCGCACTGGAGCGCGGCAGTTCGGCACGCCGCGATTTACTCTGTCCCCATTTAATAAAGCTATTTATTTCGGTTAATCTTAATTTTGCTCTGACCCTATTTATTTAGATTGAACTATCTACTGCGCTGCACTATCCTTCAAGCTCGATACAACAAACTCGCGGAGTTACGCTTATGCACGCGCAAGGTTTATACGACCCTTCCAACGAACATGACGCCTGCGGCGTCGGTTTTGTCGCTCATATCAAAGGCAAGAAAAGCCACTCGATCGTCGAGCAGGGCCTGCTGATCCTGAAAAACCTCGACCACCGGGGCGCGGTCGGCGCCGACAAGCTGATGGGTGATGGCGCGGGCATCCTGATCCAGATCCCGGATCAGTACTTCCGCGAAGAAATGGCGAAGCAAGGCGTGACGCTGCCGCCGCCGGGCGAATATGGCGTGGGCATGGTGTTCTTGCCGAAGGAAAATGCTTCTCGCATCGCCTGCGAGCAGGAAATCGAGCGCGCGGTGCTGGCCGAAGGCCAGGTCGTGCTCGGCTGGCGCGACGTGCCGGTCGACTTCGACATGCCGATGTCGCCGACCGTGCGCGCGAAAGAACCGGTGATCCGCCAGATCTTCATCGGCCGCGGTCCGGACATCATGGTCACCGACGCTTTGGAGCGCAAGCTGTACGTGATCCGCAAATCCTCCGGCCACGCGATCCAGGCGCTGAACCTGTTGCACGGCAAGGAATTCTTCGTGCCGTCGATGTCGGCGCGCACCATCGTTTATAAGGGCCTGCTGCTGGCCGACCAGGTCGGCGTCTATTACAAGGACCTGCAGGACCCGCGCTGCATTTCCGCGCTCGCCCTGGTGCACCAGCGCTTCTCCACCAACACTTTCCCGGAATGGCCACTGGCGCACCCGTACCGCCTGATCGCGCACAATGGCGAGATCAACACGGTGAAGGGCAACTTCAACTGGATGCGCGCCCGCGAAGGCGTGATGAAGTCTCACGTGCTCGGCGAAGACCTGCAAAAGCTGTTCCCGCTGATTTATGAAGGCCAGTCCGATACCGCCTGTTACGACAACGCGCTCGAACTGCTGGTGATGGCCGGTTATCCGATCGCCCAGGCGATGATGATGATGATCCCGGAAGCGTGGGAAAACCACGCGCTGATGGATGACAACCGCCGCGCCTTCTACGAATACCATGCCGCGATGATGGAGCCGTGGGACGGCCCCGCCGCGATGGCCTTCACCGACGGCCGCCACATCGGCGGCACGCTCGACCGCAATGGCTTGCGCCCGGCGCGCTACATCGTGACCGACGACGACCTGGTCGTGATGGCGTCCGAATCCGGCGTGCTGCCGATCCCGGAATCGAAGATCATCAAGAAGTGGCGCCTGCAACCGGGCAAGATGTTCCTGATCGACCTCGAAGCCGGCCGTATCATCGACGACAAGGAACTCAAGGACACCTACGCCAACGCCAAGCCGTACAAGCAATGGATCGAGTCGGTGCGCATCAAGCTCGACGAGCTCGACGCCGAGCCGGCCGAGGCGAAATCCGCGATTCCGCTGCTGGACCGCCAGCAAGTGTTCGGCTACACCCAGGAAGACATCAAGTTCCTGCTCGCGCCGATGGCAAGCGGTGGTGAAGAAGCGATCGGCTCGATGGGCAACGACTCGCCGCTGGCTGTCATGTCCAACAAGAATAAGCCGCTCTATAACTACTTCAAGCAGCTGTTCGCGCAAGTGACCAACCCGCCGATCGACCCGATCCGCGAAGCGATGGTGATGTCGCTGGTGTCCTTCGTCGGCCCGAAGCCGAACCTGCTCGACACCAACAACATCAACCCGCCGATGCGTCTCGAAGTGTCGCAGCCGGTCCTCGACTACGCGGACATCGCCAAGCTGCGCAACATCAGCAAGCACACCGGCAACAAGTTCAAGTCGTATGAACTGAACATCTGCTATCCGGTGGCTTGGGGCAAGGAAGGCATCGAGGCACGTCTGGCATCGCTATGCGCCAAGGCCGTCGATGCAGTCAAGTCGGGCCACAACATCCTGATCATCTCCGACCGCAAGGTCGACGCCGACCAGGTGGCCATTCCGGCCTTGCTCGCCACGTCGGCTATCCACCTGCACCTGGTCAGCAAGGGCCTGCGCACCTCCACCGGCCTGGTGGTCGAAACCGGTTCCGCGCGCGAGACGCACCACTTCGCCCTGCTGGCAGGCTACGGCGCCGAAGCGATCCATCCCTATCTCGTGATGGATACGCTGTCCGACATGGCGCAGAACATCCCGAACCTGACGCCGGAAAAAGCGATCTACAACTTCCAGAAAGCGGTCGGCAAGGGCCTGATGAAGGTCATGTCCAAGATGGGCATCTCGACCTACATGTCCTACTGCGGCGCGCAGATCTTCGAAGCGATCGGCTTGAACAAGGCGCTGGTCGACAAGTATTTCAAGGGCACCGCCTCCAACGTCGAAGGCATCGGCGTGTTCGAGGTTGCCGAAGAAGCGCTGCGCCTGCACAAGCTGGCATTCTCCAGCGACCCGGTGCTCGCTAACGCGCTCGACGCCGGCGGCGAATACGCCTTCCGCGTGCGCGGCGAAGAGCACATGTGGACGCCGGACGCGATCGCCAAGCTGCAGCATTCGACCCGCTCCAACAACTTCAACACGTACAAGGAATACGCGCAGATCATCAACGATCAGAGCAAGCGCCACATGACGCTGCGCGGCCTGTTCGAGTTCAAGATCGACCCGACCAAGGCGATCCCGATCGACGAAGTCGAGCCGGCCAAGGAAATCGTCAAGCGCTTCGCCACCGGCGCCATGTCGCTCGGCTCGATCTCGACCGAGGCGCATGCCACGCTGGCGATCGCGATGAACCGCATCGGCGGCAAGTCCAACACCGGCGAAGGCGGCGAGGACGAGCAGCGCTATCGCCAGGAACTGAAGGGCATCCCGATCAAGAAGGGCGAGACGCTCGCCTCCGTGATCGGCAAGGACCGCGTTGAGGTCGACCTGCCGCTGATGGCGGGCGATTCGCTGCGTTCGAAGATCAAGCAGGTGGCGTCGGGCCGTTTCGGCGTGACCACCGAATACCTGACTTCGGCCGACCAGATCCAGATCAAGATGGCTCAGGGCGCCAAGCCGGGTGAAGGCGGCCAGCTGCCGGGCCACAAGGTGTCCGAGTACATCGCCAAGCTGCGCTTCTCGGTGCCGGGCGTGGGCCTGATTTCGCCGCCGCCGCACCACGACATCTATTCGATCGAAGACCTGGCGCAGCTGATCCACGACCTGAAGAACGCCAATCCGAAGGCCGACATCTCGGTCAAGCTGGTGTCGGAAGTCGGCGTGGGCACGATTGCCGCGGGCGTGGCAAAGGCCAAGGCCGACCACGTCGTGATCGCCGGCCATGACGGCGGCACCGGCGCGTCGCCGCTGTCCTCGATCAAGCATGCCGGCTCGCCGTGGGAGCTGGGCCTGGCCGAAACGCAGCAGACGCTGGTGCTGAACCGCCTGCGCAGCCGCATCCGCGTGCAGACCGACGGCCAGATCAAGACTGGCCGCGACGTCGTCATCGGCGCGATGCTGGGTGCCGACGAGTTCGGTTTCGCAACGGCTCCGCTGGTCGTCGAAGGTTGCATCATGATGCGCAAGTGCCACCTGAACACCTGCCCGGTCGGCGTTGCGACCCAGGATCCGGTGCTGCGCGCGAAGTTCTCCGGCAAGCCGGAATACGTGGTGAACTACTTCTTCTTCGTCGCCGAGGAAGTCCGCCAGATCATGGCGCAGCTGGGCATTCGTACCTTCAACGAACTGGTCGGGCGCGCCGACCTGCTCGACAAGTCGAAGGCGATCTCGCACTGGAAGGCCAAGGGCCTGGATTTCAGCAAGATATTCCACCAGCCGGACGTGCCGGCCGAGGAACCGCGCTTCCAGGTCGAAGTGCAGGATCACGGCCTGGACAAGGCGCTCGACCACAAGCTGATCGCGCAGGCAAAGGCGGCCATCGAAAAGGGCGAGAAAGTGTCGTTCATTTCGCCGGTCAAGAACGTCAACCGCACCGTCGGCACCATGCTGTCGGGCGAAGTCGCGAAGAAGTACGGCCACGAAGGACTGCCGGACGACACGATCCACATCCAGCTGCAAGGCACGGCGGGGCAGTCGGCCGCGGCCTTCCTGGCGCACGGCATCACGCTGGACCTGGTCGGTGAAGGCAACGACTACGTCGGCAAGGGCTTGTCGGGCGGCCGCATCATCGTGCGTCCGAACACTGAGTTCCGCGGTTGGGCGGTCGACAACATCATCATCGGTAACACCGTGCTGTACGGCGCGATTTCCGGTGAGGCCTTCTTCAACGGCGTCGCCGGCGAGCGTTTCGCGGTGCGTAACTCTGGCGCGGTCACGGTGGTCGAAGGCACCGGCGATCACGGTTGCGAGTACATGACCGGCGGCACGGTCGTCGTGCTGGGCGCCACCGGCCGCAACTTCGCGGCGGGTATGTCGGGCGGCGTCGCCTACGTGTACGACCCGGACGGTGACTTCGCCAGGAAGTGCAACATGGCCATGGTGTCGCTCGAGCCGGTGCTGGCAAGCGCCGACCAGGAGTCGAAGATCGAGCGCGCGCTGTGGCACAGCACCGTGCGCGGCGGCGAAGGCCAGACCGACGAAGCGATCCTGAAGGGCTTGATCGAGCGTCACTTCAAGTACACCGGCAGCACGCGCGCGCGCAACCTGCTGGATGACTGGAACAATGCCCGCAACAAGTTCGTCAAGGTCTTCCCGAACGAATACAAGCGGGCGCTGGGCGAGTTGAACGCGGCGAAACAGGCCAAGGAAAAGATCGCGGCTTAAGTCAGTTCAATGCAGTTGTCCCTCTCCCGTGCAAGGGAGAGGTTAGGTGGGGGATGGTTTTCGGATGGTTGAAACCCGTCCCCGCCCCGGCCCTCCCCGCGACGGGGAGGGAGGGAGACGAGAAAGAATACTGAAGGAACATCATGGGAAAAGTAACCGGCTTTCTGGAATACCAACGCCTGCAAGAAGCGAGCGAAGCGCCGCAATCGCGCAAGAAGCATTACAAGGAATTCGTGCTGCACCTGTCGGATGCCGATGCCAAGATCCAGGGGGCGCGCTGCATGGACTGCGGCATCCCGTTCTGCAATAACGGCTGCCCGGTCAACAACATCATTCCTGACTGGAACGATCTGGTCTATCACGGCAACTATCAGGAAGCGCTGGAAGTCCTGCACTCCACCAACAACTTCCCTGAATTCACCGGCCGCATCTGCCCGGCGCCATGCGAAGCCGCATGCACGCTTGGCATCAACAACGATCCGGTCGGCATCAAGTCGATCGAGCACTTCATCATCGACAAGGGCTGGGAAAACGGCTGGGTGGTACCGCAGGTGCCTGCGCAAAAAACGGGCAAGAAGGTCGCCGTGGTCGGCGCCGGCCCGGCCGGCCTGGCCGCCGCACAGCAACTGGCGCGCGCCGGTCATGACGTGACCGTGTTCGAAAAGAACGATCGTGTCGGCGGCCTGCTGCGCTATGGTATCCCCGACTTCAAGATGGAAAAGTCGCATATCGACCGCCGCGTCGAGCAGATGAAGGCCGAAGGCGTCACCTTCCGCACCGGCGTTTTCGTCGGCAAGGACTTTCCGTCGAACGTCTACAACTGGGCGAAAGAGACGATTTCTCCTGACCAGTTGAAGAAGGATTTCGACGCGATCGTCATTTCCGGCGGCGCCGAGCAGCCGCGCGACTTGCCGGTTCCCGGCCGTGAGCTGAAGGGCGTGCACTTCGCGATGGAATTCCTGCCGCTGCAAAACAAGGTCAATGCCGGCGACAAGGTGAAGGACCAGATCATGGCCACCGGCAAGCACGTCGTCGTGATCGGCGGCGGCGATACCGGTTCCGACTGCGTCGGCACTTCGAACCGTCACGGCGCGGCCGCCGTCACCCAGTTCGAACTGCTGCCGCAGCCGCCCGAGCAGGAAAACAAGCCGCTGGTGTGGCCGTACTGGCCGACCAAGCTGCGCACCTCGTCGTCGCACGAGGAAGGCTGCGAGCGCGACTGGGCGGTAGCGACCAAGCGCCTCGAAGGCAAGAACGGCAAGGTCGAGAAGCTGATCGCCGTGCGCGTCGAATGGAAGGACGGCAAGATGGTCGAAGTGCCGAATTCCGAATTCGAAATCAAGGCCGACCTCGTGCTGCTCGCGATGGGCTTCGTGTCTCCAGTGCAGCAGGTGCTGGACGCGTTCGGCGTGGACAAGGATGCGCGCGGCAACGCCAAGGCGACGACCGACGGCGAAGGCTGTTACCAGACGTCCGTGGGCAAGGTGTTTGCAGCAGGCGACATGCGCCGCGGGCAGTCGCTGGTGGTGTGGGCGATTCGCGAAGGCCGCCAGTGCGCGCGCGCCGTGGATGAATTCCTGATGGGATCGTCCGTATTGCCGCGCTAACCCAGGTTAATCCCTTTCACCCGCCTGAGCGCAAGCTCAGGCGGGTTTTTTATTGCGCACCGTGAGAATTCGGGGGTATTTTGGCTTCTACCAAAAGTGCGTTTGCCATTTCTGCACTACAATCTCACTTTTGACCAAAAATATTCGTTGTGCCAAACCTCGTTGAAATTCGCGACCTGCACTTCGCCTATGGAGCGCGACCAATTCTGTCGGGACTCCATATGGATTTCCCGAGCGGGAAAGTGGTCGCCGTCATGGGCGGATCGGGGTCGGGCAAGACGACGATCCTGCGCTTGATCGGCGGGCAACTGCAGGCTCAGAAGGGCACGATCCAAGTCGATGGCAAGGCCGTGGATGCCCGGGATATTCCGGCCATGTACGCCATGCGGCGCCAGATGGGGATGCTTTTTCAGCACGGCGCGCTGTTTACCGATTTGACAGTGTTCGAGAATGTCGCCTTCCCGCTGCGCGAGCACACGCGCTTGCCGGAGGAATTGATACGCGACCTGGTCTTGATGAAGCTGCATGCAGTCGGCCTGCGCAACGCCGCGCAACTGAAGCCGTCCGAAATCTCCGGCGGCATGGCGCGCCGCGTGGCGCTGGCGCGCGCCATTGCGCTCGATCCGCAGCTCATCATGTATGACGAACCGTTTGCCGGGCTCGATCCGATTTCCATGGGCGTGACGGCCAACCTGATCCGGCGCTTGAACGATGCGCTCGGATCGACCTCGATCCTGGTGTCGCACGACGTGCATGAATCGTTCGCGATTGCCGATTACGTATACTTCCTGTCGCAGGGGCGGATCGTTGCGCACGGCACGCCGCAGCAGATGCTCGCCTCCGAGGATCCCTACGTGAAGCAATTCGTGCATGCCGAACCGGATGGACCGGTGCCGTTCCACTATCCGGGCCGCTCGCTTGCGCAGGACCTGCACCTGGAGGCACCGCGATGATACTCGATGCAGTTTCATCGCTCGGGCGCTGGGTGCGCGAATACATCGCCAACGTGGGATTTGCGACGCGCATGTTTTTCGCATTGCTCGGCGCGTCCGGACGCGCCTTGCGTCGCCCGCGGCTGGTGAGCGATCAAATCCATTTCATCGGCAATTATTCGCTGGTCATCATTGCGGTGTCCGGCTTATTTGTCGGATTCGTGCTTGGCCTGCAAGGATATTACACGCTGAATAAGTACGGTTCGGAGCAGGCGCTCGGCTTGCTGGTGGCGTTGTCCTTGACGCGCGAACTGGGGCCGGTGGTGTCCGCCTTGCTGTTTGCCGGCCGTGCCGGGACGTCGCTGACGGCCGAGATCGGCCTGATGAAAGCGGGCGAGCAGCTGTCGGCGATGGAAATGATGGCGGTCAATCCGCTCGAACGCGTGGTGGCGCCACGTTTCTGGGCGGGCGTGATCGCGATGCCGATTCTGGCAACGATTTTCAGTGCCGTCGGCGTCATCGGCGGCTATATCGTCGGCGTGAAACTGATCGGGGTCGACGAGGGCGCGTTCTGGTCCCAGATGCAGGACGGCGTCGACGTTTGGAAAGATATCGCCAACGGTGTGCTCAAGAGCGTGGTGTTCGGATTTGCGGTAACGTTTATCGCACTGTATCAGGGGTACGAAGCGCAGCCGACGCCCGAAGGCGTGGCGCGGGCCACCACCCGCACCGTCGTGATCGCCTCGCTCACCGTGTTGTGGCTGGACTTTTTGCTCACGGCCCTCATGTTCAACTGACGCCGGGGCGCCCTGTTTTTACAAATTACGCCTGAGAAGGGCCGTGTATCCCATTATTAGGGGATCTGATTATGCAAAGAAAATCGTTAGACTTATGGGTTGGCATGTTCGTGCTGCTGGGCGCGGCGGCATTGTTTTTCCTGGCGCTCAAGGCGGGGAACATGAGCTCGCTGTCGTTCCAGGCGACTTATCCCGTTGTCACCAAATTTGACAACATTGGCGGACTGAAGCCGCGCGCTCCGGTAAAGAGCGCTGGCGTGGTCGTCGGCCGGGTCGGCGACATCAAGTTCGATGACAAGACGTTTCAGGCGGTTGTGACGCTCAATCTGGATAGCGGTTACAAGTTCCCGAAAGATTCATCGGCCAAGATCCTGACGTCCGGATTGCTTGGAGAACAATACATCGGTCTGGAGGCGGGCGGCGATACCAACAATCTGGTCGCTGGCGATCGCATCACCATGACTCAGTCGGCTATCGTGCTGGAGAACTTGATCAGTCAATTCCTCTTCAGTAAAGCGGCCGAGGGAAAGGAAGGCAATAAGCAATGAATTCTGCAACACGCATCGTCGTGCTGTCACTGACGTGCGCTCTTGGCGGCTGTGCAACGGCGAACAACCCCAAGGATCCGTTCGAGCGCTTTAATCGCGCGATGTTCAGCTTCAATGACGCGCTCGATCAGCGCGCGGTCAAGCCGGTGGCGGAAACGTATAGCAAAGTCGTGCCAGACTTTGTGCAAATCGGCGTCGGCAATTTTTTTGGCAATCTCGGCGATGTCTGGACGACCGTTAACAACTTTTTGCAGGGTAAGGTCGCGGACGGATTTTCGGACGTGATGCGGGTGGCGGTAAATACCACGCTCGGCTTCGGCGGCGTGCTGGATATCGGCACGGAAGCGGGCCTGGCCAAGCATAAGGAAGATTTTGGCCAGACGCTCGGCAAATGGGGCGTGCATCCCGGACCTTACGTAGTGTTGCCGGTGTTGGGGCCCTCCACGCTGCGCGACACGGCGGCTACGCCGCTGGATCTGGCGGCAGACCCATGGCAGTACAAATATCCGGTGCGCTGGCGTAACACCGGCACCATCGTCCGGCTGGTGGACCAGCGCGCGTCATTACTGGGTGCGTCCAATCTGCTTGAAGACGCGGCGCTGGATCGCTATGAATTTGTCCGCGACGCCTATTTGCAGCGACGCGAGAGCAAGGTGCACGACGGTGAAGCGCCGCGCTCCTTTTACGAGGACGATGTCGGTCCGTCTGCTTTCACTGCGGAAAATGTGGCGGAACCGGAAACGAAGGATGCCGTCAAACAGGGGCCGGCCAGCGATCAGGTTGCCACTCCTGAACCGGTTGCAAAAAAGGAAAAGTAAAGGCGCAGTGCCAGGCCGCTTTCGGCTTGGCTTGTTATTCTGTGTCATCCTAAAAGCACGTTGACCAGTTAAATGATTGTCCTGTGCCACTTCCGGCACTTTTTGTTCATCCAGGAAAATATGAATATCGTGAAAAAATTGTTTGCGGTTGCCACCCTGGCCTTGGGCCTGGTGTCTGTCCAGACCGCATTCGCGCAGGAGGCACCGGATGTGCTGATCAAGCGGATCAGCCAGGAAGTCCTCGACGCCGCCAAAGGCGACAAGGAGATCCAGAGCGGAAATCAAAAGCGTATCCTCGACTTGGTTGAAGCCAAGGTCTTGCCGCATGTCGATTTCCAGCGTATGACGGCGCTGGCTGCCGGACGTTTCTGGCGTCAAGCCACGCCGGAGCAGCAAAAGCAGCTGACCGATGAATTCCGTGCCCTGCTGGTCTATACCTATTCCGGCGCCATTGCCCAGATCCGCGACCAAAAACTCGAATTCAAGCCGTTCCGCGCCGATCCGAGCGATACCGAAGTCGAGGTGCGCTCCCAAGTGCTGCAGCCGCGCGGCGGCGACCCGATCCAGCTGAATTACCGTCTGGAGAAGACGCCGGCGGGCTGGAAGATTTTCGACATGAATGTGCTGGGTGCATGGCTGGTCGAAACCTATAAGGGCAACTTCGCCTCCGAAATCAGCAAGGGCGGCATTGAAGGTTTGATCAAGACGCTGGCAGAACGTAACAAGCGCCTCGCGACAGGCACGGCCAAGGGCGTGAAAAGCGCCTCCTGATCTGTCATGACTTTTCGCCCCGCATCGACACTCACTTTCCATAACGCGCAAACCGTGCTCGACGACGGTTTGCGCGCGATTGCCGATGGTCAGTCGCAAATCGATTTGTCAGGCCTGACGGCGGTCGATTCGGCGGCCGTGGCGACCTTGCTTGCCTGGCATCGCGCCGCGCACCAGGCCGGCAAGCCGCTGAGCTTCAAGAATCTTTCCCCCAATCTGGAAAGCATCGTCGCGTTGTACGGCGTCGGCGACCTGCTGCACGTACACGCCGACGCTTCCCATCATTGACCGTTCGGTCAATCCTCTCGCGCTGATCCGGTTTCCCTGCCGGAAATCCCATATAATCAAAGGTTTCGCCAAAGGTTTTATCCGGCCGGAGGCATTTCCCCGCTAAATTGATCTAGCCACCATGGCTGCTCTCCAAATCGTTAACGTCGAAAAACGCTACAAGTCGCTGCAGGCGCTTGGCGGCGTGACGCTATCCGTCGAAGAAGGTGAATTCTTCGGCCTGCTCGGGCCCAACGGCGCCGGCAAGACGACCCTGATCTCGATCATCGCCGGCTTGAATCGCGCCGATTCCGGTAGCGTGGCGATTCATGGGTATGACGTGGTGCGCGATTATCGCGAAGCGCGCAAGCGCCTGGGGGTGGTGCCGCAGGAACTGGTGTTCGACCCGTTCTTTACCGTACGTGAAACCTTGCGCATGCAGTCCGGCTACTTCGGCCTGAAGAACAACGACAAGTGGATCGACGAGGTGATGGCCAACCTCGACCTGACTAACAAGGCCGACACCAACATGCGCGCGCTGTCCGGCGGCATGAAGCGCCGCGTGCTGGTGGCGCAGGCGCTGGTGCACAAGCCGCCGGTGATCGTGCTGGACGAGCCGACGGCCGGCGTCGACGTCGAATTGCGCCAGACGCTGTGGAAGTTCATTTCGCGCCTGAATCGCGAGGGGCACACGATCGTGTTGACCACGCATTACCTGGAAGAGGCGCAGGCACTGTGCAACCGTATCGCGATGCTCAAGGCTGGCAAGGTGGTCGCGCTCGATTCCACCTCGGCGCTGATCAGGCGCATCTCCGGCTCGCAACTGGTGATGCGCTTGGCGCAAGGTGAATTGCCTGACGCGTTGAAGTCATTGGTGTCACACCCGGATGAGCTGGTCGCCGGGCGCAAATACACCTTGCGCGTCAACGAATATACCGATGTCGAGCCGATCCTCGCCACGTTGCGGCAGGCCGGCGTGACGATCGACGACATGCAGCTGCAGCAGGCCGACCTGGAAGACGTGTTCATCCAGATCATGGAGGGCGAGAAATGACGGGCTTCCAGACCCTGTTCTACAAGGAGGTGCTGCGCTTCTGGAAGGTCGCGATGCAGACCATCACCGCGCCGATCCTGACCGCGATGCTGTACCTGCTCATTTTCGGCCATGTGCTGGAAGACCATGTGCACGTCTATCCGCAAGTGCGCTATACCGCTTTCCTGATCCCGGGCCTGGTGATGATGAGCGTGCTGCAGAATGCGTTCGCCAACAGCTCATCGTCGCTGATCCAGTCCAAGATTACCGGCAACCTGGTGTTCGTGCTGTTGCCGCCGCTGTCGCACTGGGACTTGTTCGGCGCCTATGTGCTGGCGTCGATGACGCGCGGCCTGGCGGTCGGTGCAGGCGTATTCGCGATCACCGCATGGTTCGCCAAGCTGAGTTTCGTCGCCCCTTGCTGGATCGTGGTCTTTGCGCTGCTCGGGGCCGCCATGCTCGGCACCATGGGCTTGATCGCCGGAATCTGGGCGGAAAAGTTCGACCAGCTCGCGGCGTTCCAGAACTTCCTGATCATGCCGGCAACCTTTTTGTCCGGTGTGTTTTATTCGATCCACTCGCTGCCGCCGTTCTGGCAGTCCGTATCGCGTTTCAACCCGTTTTTTTATATGATTGACGGCTTCCGCTACGGCTTTTTCGGCCAGTCCGACGTCAATCCGTGGACCAGCGTCGCGATCGTTTCCGTCTTTTTCCTGGCGCTTGCCGCTTTTGCCGTGCGCCTGCTGAAAGCGGGCTACAAGTTGCGCCACTGAGCGCCAACGACACGGATTTTTTTATAAGAACCCCATCATGTTACCTACTCCTGAGCTCGTCAAAAGCTATATCGCCGCCGGCCTCGACTGCACCCACCTGGAAGTCGAAGGCGACGGCCAGCACTTCAGCGCCGTCATCGTGTCGTCCGCCTTCGCCGGCAAGCGCATGGTTCAGCGTCATCAGCTGGTGTATGCCGCCCTTGGCGAGCGCATGCGTCAGGAAATTCACGCGCTGTCGATGAAAACCCTTACCCCGGAAGAATTCCAGAGCTAATGGACAAATTACTCATTACCGGCGGCAACCGACTGTCCGGCGACATCACCATTTCCGGCGCCAAGAACGCGGCGCTGCCGATCCTGTGTGCCGGCTTGCTGACGGCCGATACGGTGCAGTTGTCGAACGTGCCGCACCTGCAGGACGTGTCGACCATGACCAAGCTGCTGCGCCAGATGGGCTTGCGCATCGAGCAGGACGGCGATCGCATGGCGCTCAACGGTGCCGCCATCGACAAGTGCGAGGCGCCCTACGAGCTGGTGAAGACTATGCGCGCAGCCATCCTCGTGCTCGGACCGCTGGTCGCGCGCTTCGGCGAGGCGAAGGTGTCGCTGCCGGGCGGCTGCGCGATCGGATCGCGCCCGGTGGATCAGCACATAAAAGGCCTGCAGGCGATGGGCGCCGAGATCACGATCGAAGCCGGCTACATCCACGCCAAGGCCAAGCGCCTCAAGGGCTCGCGCATCGTCACCGACATGATCACGGTGACCGGCACCGAAAACCTGCTGATGGCCGCCGTGCTGGCCGAAGGCGAGACGGTGCTGGAGAACGCCGCGCGCGAACCGGAGGTGACCGACCTCGCCAATCTGCTGGTTGCCATGGGCGCCAACATCAGCGGCATCGGCACCGATCGCCTGGTGGTGCAAGGCGTCGACAAGCTGCATGGCGCGTCGCACACCGTCATCGCCGACCGCATCGAAACCGGCACCTTCCTGTGTGCGGTCGCTGCCGCTGGCGGCGACGTCACGCTCAAGAATACGCGCAGCGATTTCCTCGATGTCGCCCTGGACAAGCTGCGCGAGGCTGGCGCGATCCTGACTTCCGGTCCCGACTGGCTGCGGGTGCAGATGGCGGCGCGCCCGAAGGCGGTGAGTTTCCGCACCACCGAATATCCGGGCTTTCCGACCGACATGCAGGCGCAGTTCATGGCCATGAACTGCATCGCCGACGGCAGCAGCCACGTGACCGAAACCATTTTCGAAAACCGCTTCATGCACGTGCAGGAGTTGAACCGCCTGGGCGCATCGATCGACATCGATGGCCATACCGCGATCGTGCGCGGCGTCGAGAAGCTGGTTGGTGCGCCGGTGATGGCGACCGACCTGCGCGCGTCCGCCTCGCTGGTGATCGCGGGCCTGGCGGCGCAAGGCGAAACCCTGATCGATCGCATCTACCACCTGGACCGCGGATACGACCGTATGGAAGCCAAATTGTCCGCCGTCGGCGCCAATATCCAGCGGGTCAAATAATGAACCAGCAACTGACACTCGCGCTGTCCAAGGGACGCATATTCGAAGAAACGATGCCGTTGCTGAACGCGGCCGGCATCACGGTGACCGAAGATCCGGAAAAGTCGCGCAAGCTGATCCTGCCGACCAACGATCCGAACGTGCGCGTGATCATCGTGCGCGCGTCCGACGTGCCGACCTATGTGCAGTATGGCGCGGCCGATTTCGGCGTGGCCGGCAAGGACGTGCTGCTCGAGCACGGCGGCGAAGGGCTGTACCAGCCGATCGACCTGAACATCGCGAAATGCCGCCTGTCGGTGGCCGTGCCCGCCGGTTTTGATTACGCCAGCGCCGTGCGCCAGGGCGCGCGCCTGCGGGTCGTGACCAAGTACGTGCAATGCGCGCGCGAGCATTTCGCGGCCAAGGGCGTGCACGTGGACCTGATCAAGCTGTACGGCTCGATGGAGCTGGGACCGCTGGTCGGCCTGTCGGACGCGATCGTCGATTTGGTTTCTACCGGCAGCACACTGCGCGCCAACAACCTGGTCGAGGTCGAGCACATCATGGATATCTCCTCGCGCCTGGTCGTCAACCAGGCTGCCCTGAAACTGAAGCGCGAACGCTTGCAGCCGATCCTGGAAGCATTCGAAAAAGCATCGGAAGCCCGATAAATCATTATGATCCAGATTCGCAAACTCGATTCCACGGCAGGAAATTTCAAGGCGCAGCTGTCGGCGGCCCTCGCCTTCGAGGCGAGCGAAGACGAAGCCATCGATCGCGCGGCGGCGCAGATTCTGGCCGACGTCAAGGCCCGCGGCGACGCCGCCGTGCTCGGCTATACGAACCGCTTCGACAAGCTCGAAGCGCAAAGCGTTGCCGGTCTGGAGATTGGGCAGGATGAACTGCGCGCCGCATTGGATAGCCTCGCCCCGGCGCGCCGCGCGGCGCTGCAGACCGCTGCCGACCGCGTGCGCGCCTACCACGAGCGGCAGAAGAAGGAATGCGGCTCGGACGGTTTTGCATACACGGAAGCGGACGGCACCGTGCTGGGTCAGAAAGTCACGCCCTTGGACCGCGTCGGAATCTACGTCCCGGGCGGCAAGGCCGCCTATCCGTCGTCGGTGCTGATGAACGCGATTCCAGCCAAGGTCGCCGGCGTGCAGGAAGTCGTCATGGTGGTGCCGACGCCGGCCGGCGTGAAGAACGAGCTGGTGCTGGCGGCCGCCGCCATCGCCGGCGTCGACCGCGTATTTACCATTGGCGGCGCGCAAGCGGTTGGCGCGCTCGCGTACGGTACGGCCACCATTCCGCAGGTCGACAAGATCGTCGGCCCTGGCAACGCGTATGTGGCCGCTGCCAAGCGCCGCGTATTCGGCGTCGTCGGCATCGACATGATCGCCGGCCCGTCCGAAATCCTGGTGATCTGCGACGGCACCACCGATCCGGACTGGGTCGCGATGGACCTGTTTTCGCAGGCCGAGCACGACGAGCTGGCGCAATCGATCCTGGTATGCCCCGACGCCGATTACATCGCCCGTGTCGAGGCGAGCATCAACAAGCAGCTCGACGCGATGCCGCGCAAGGACGTGATCCGCACTTCGCTCACCAATCGTGGCGCGATGGTCAAGGTGCGCGACATGGACGAGGCATGCGAGATCGCCAACCTGATCGCCGCCGAGCACCTCGAGATTTCCGCGGAAAATCCGCAGCAGTGGGCCGATAAGGTACGCCACGCCGGCGCCATGTTCCTCGGACGCTTTTCGTCCGAATCGCTGGGCGACTATTGCGCCGGTCCCAACCACGTCCTGCCGACATCGCGCACCGCGCGCTTTTCGTCGCCGCTGGGCGTGTATGACTTCCAGAAGCGCTCCAGCATCATCCATGTGAGCGAGGCAGGCGCGCAAACCCTCGGCAAGGTCGCGGCGGAGCTCGCCTATGGCGAAGGCTTGCAGGCGCATGCCGGATCGGCGGAGTATCGCTTGAAATGAAAGCCAGCGCCGTCCAATGACTAGCTGGCTCAATCGCATTTACTGCGAAGACGCGCTGCACGGATTGGCGCGTATTCCGGATGCAAGCATCGACTTGCTGCTGGCCGATCCGCCTTATGGCCTGGGCAAGGACTATGGCAACAACTCCGACAAGCTCGATACCGACGCTTATCTGCGCTGGATGGAGCAGTGGATCGATGCCGCGCTGCCGAAGCTGAAGCCGAACGGCAGCCTGTATATCTTCCTGACCTGGCGCTATTCTCCGGAAATCTTCGTGATGCTGAAAAAACGCATGACGATGATTAACGAAATCATCTGGGACCGGCGCGTGCCATCGATGGGCGGCAGCACCCGCAAGTATTCGTCGGTGCACGACACCATCGGCTTTTTCGTCAAGGCCAAGGATTACTATTTCGACCTCGATGCGGTGCGCATTCCGTACGATGCCGAAACCAAGAAAGCTCGCTCGCGCTCGATTTTCGTCGGCGCCAAGTGGCTCGAAATCGGCTACAACCCGAAGGATGTATGGAGCGTGTCACGCCTGCACCGCGAACACCGGGAACGCGCCGACCATCCGACGCAAAAGCCGCTGGAGATCGTCGAGCGCATGATTAAAGCGTCCTGCCCGCCGGGCGGCATCGTGCTCGACCCGTTCATGGGCAGCGGCACGACAGCCGTCGCAGCAAAGCGTTGCGACCGGAATTTCGTGGGATTTGAGTTAAATTCCGATTATTGCGAACTGATTGAACACCGCCTGGCCGAGTTGGAAAAGCCAGCCGCAGCCTGAGAACCCTATGTCCCTGATCGAAAATATCATCCGCCCCGACGTGCGCGCACTGTCGGCGTATCACGTGCCGGACTCCGCCGGCTTCGTCAAGCTCGACGCGATGGAAAATCCGTACGCCTTGCCGGAGCATTTGCGCGCGCAGCTTGGCCAACGTCTTGCTGATGTTGCAATGAATCGCTACCCGGTGCCGTCGTATACGGAGCTGAAGAAAAAGATTTGCGACAAGCTGGGTGTGCCGGCCGGCTTCGACGTCGTGCTCGGCAACGGCTCGGACGAGCTGATTTCGATCATCTCCGTTGCCTGCGCCAAGCCGGGCGCCAAGGTGCTGGCGCCGATGCCCGGCTTTGTCATGTATGCCATGTCCGCCAAGTTCGCCGGACTGCAATTCGTCGGCGTGCCGCTCAAGCCGGATTTTTCGCTGGATAGGGACGCCATGCTGGCGGCGATCGCGCAGCATAAGCCAGCGGTCACTTACCTCGCGTATCCGAACAACCCGACCGGCAACCTGTTCGATGCGAACGCCATGGTGGAGATCATCCGTGCCGTGGGCGACACCGGCATCGTGGTGGTCGACGAGGCCTATCAGCCGTTCGCGCAGGAGAGTTTCATGCCTCGCCTGTCGGAGTTTGGCAACGTCGTGGTCATGCGTACCGTATCCAAGCTGGGGCTGGCCGGCATCCGCCTCGGCTACATGGCGGCGCATGCCGCGCTGCTGGCTGAATTCGACAAGGTGCGCCCGCCGTACAACGTCAATGTCTTGACCCAGGCGGCGGCGGAATTCGTGCTCGAGCATGTCGACGTGCTCGATGCCCAGGCGGAATCTCTGCGCGCCGAACGCGCCAGCCTGGCCAACGCACTGAAGGCCTTGCCCGGCGTCGAAGTTTTCCCTTCAGCAGCAAATTTCCTGCTGATTCGCATCGCCGACGGCAAAAATAATGCAGATTCTGTGTTTTCGGCGTTGTTAGACCGTAAGGTTTTAATCAAAAATGTCGGTAAAATGCACCCATTATTGGAAAACTGCTTGCGGGTGACCGTCAGCACGCCAGAAGAAAACCAGATATTCCTCGATGCCTTGAAGGCATCGTTCGCATCGTAATTTTTTGTATCCGCTTAACATGCCCACGCCACGCGTTGCAGAGGTCACCCGCAATACCAACGAGACGCAGATCCGCGTCGTGATCAACCTCGACGGCACCGGCCAGCAAAAGCTGAATACCGGCGTACCGTTCCTCGACCACATGCTCGACCAGATTGCGCGGCACGGCTTGATCGACCTCGACATCGACGCCAAGGGCGATTTGCACATCGATGCCCACCACACCGTGGAAGACGTCGGCATCACGCTCGGCCAGGCATTCGCCAAGGCGATCGGCGACAAGAAGGGCATCCGCCGCTACGGCCACGCCTATGTGCCGCTCGATGAAGCGTTGTCGCGCGTGGTCGTCGATTTTTCCGGCCGTCCCGGCCTGGAATTCCACGTGCCGTTCAAGCGCGCGATGATCGGCGCCTTCGATGTCGACCTGACGCACGAATTTTTCCAGGGTTTCGTCAACCACGCGCTGGTGACGCTGCATATCGATAACCTGCGCGGCGAAAACGCGCATCATCAGTGCGAAACCGTATTCAAGGCGTTTGGCCGCGCGCTGCGCATGGCGGCCGAGCTGGATGCACGTGCGGCAGGCACGATTCCTTCGACCAAGGGCAGTCTGTAAGAGCAGCAGTCGCGACTCATTTTTTGACATGAACAAAATCGTTGTAGTGGATTACGGCATGGGCAACCTGCGCTCCGTGGCGCAAGCGTTGCGCCACGTCGCGCCGGAAGCAGACGTGCGCATTTCCGGCGAACTGGCGGACATCAAGTCGGCCGATCGTCTGGTGCTGCCGGGGCAGGGCGCCATTCCCGATTGCATGCGCTGCCTGCGCGAATCGGGCTTGCAGGAGGCGGTGATCGAATCGACCCGCAGCAAGCCGCTGCTGGGCGTGTGCGTCGGCGAACAGTTGTTGTTCGACTGGAGCGAAGAGGGGAATACCCCGGGCCTCGGTTTGCTGCCGGGGAAAGTGGTGCGCTTCCGGCTGGACGACAAGCTGCAGGCGGACGGCTCGCGCTTCAAGGTGCCGCAGATGGGCTGGAACCGCGTGAAACAAACGCTGTCCCATCCGCTGTGGAATGGCATTGCTGACAACAGCTACTTCTATTTCGTGCACAGCTACTACGCGGTGCCGGACAAGCCGGAGCACATCGCCGGCGAAACCGATTATGGCGCGCCGTTTGCCTGTGCCGTGGCAAAAGACAATATATTCGCGACCCAGTTTCATCCGGAGAAAAGCGCGACAGCCGGTTTGCAGCTATATAAAAATTTCGTTCACTGGAATCCCTGATTTCGGGCGAGTAGTCGTTGCATATCAACTTTACCAACATTAATCCATCACTAATGTAGCCATGCTGCTCATACCTGCCATCGACCTCAAGGACGGTCACTGCGTGCGCCTCAAACAAGGCGATATGGACCAAGCCACCGTGTTTTCCGACGATCCCGCGCAGATGGCGCGACATTGGCTGGCACAGGGCGCGCGTCGCTTGCATCTGGTGGACCTGAACGGCGCGTTTGCCGGCAAGCCGAAGAACGAGGCGGCGGTCAAGGCGATTATTCAGGCAGTGCGCGACTTCGCCGCCGAAAACGGCACCGACGAAATTCCGGTGCAGCTGGGTGGCGGCATTCGCGATCTCGACACCATCGAGCGCTATCTGGACGACGGTCTGTCCTACATCATCATCGGCACCGCTGCGGTGAAAAATCCGGGCTTCCTGCACGATGCCTGCAGCGCCTTCCCCGGCCAGATCATCGTCGGCCTCGATGCGAAGGACGGCAAGGTCGCCACCGACGGCTGGAGCAAGCTGTCCGGCCACGAGGTGATCGACCTGGCCAAGAAATTCGAGGATTACGGCTGCGAAGCGATCGTCTACACCGACATCGGCCGCGACGGCATGATGGCCGGCGTGAACATCGACGCCACCGTCAAGCTGGCGCGCAGCATGACCATTCCCGTCATCGCCTCCGGCGGCGTGCACAACATCAAGGACGTGGAAGCGCTGTGCGCGGTGCAGGACGAAGGCATCGAAGGCGTGATCTGCGGCCGTTCGATCTACGAAGGCACGCTCGACCTGCGCGCGGCGCAGGAGCGCGCCGACGAACTGAGCGGCCTGGAAGAGGCGGAAGAAGAGTAGAGCCCATCATGACCCTGGCAAAACGCATCATCCCTTGTCTGGACGTGACCGCCGGTCGCGTCGTCAAGGGCGTCAATTTCGTCGAGCTGCGCGACGCAGGCGACCCGGTCGAGATCGCGCGCCGCTATGACGAGCAGGGTGCCGATGAACTGACCTTCCTCGACATTACTGCGACCTCGGACCAACGCGACCTGATCCTGCACATCATCGAGGCGGTCGCCTCGCAGGTCTTCATCCCGCTGACCGTGGGCGGCGGCGTACGCACCGTCGACGACGTGCGCCGGTTGCTCAATGCCGGCGCCGACAAGATCAGCATCAACAGCGCCGCCGTCTCGAATCCGCAGATGGTGGCCGACGCCGCACAAAAATACGGCTCGCAATGCATCGTGGTGGCGATCGACGCCAAGAAGAGCGGCGACGGCAAGTGGGAGGTATTTACCCACGGCGGCCGCAAGCCGACCGGGCTGGACGTGGTCGAATGGGCCAAGAAGATGGAAAGCCTGGGCGTCGGCGAAGTGCTGTTGACCAGCATGGATCGCGACGGCACCAAGAGCGGATTCGACCTGGCGCTGACGCGCGCGGTGTCGGATGCGGTATCGATTCCCGTGATCGCATCCGGCGGTGTCGGCGGACTGCAGGATCTGGCCGATGGCGTCAAGCTCGGCAAGGCTGACGCGGTGCTGGCCGCCAGCATCTTCCATTACGGCCAGCATACGGTGCAGGAAGCAAAGCGCTTCATGGCGGAGCAAGGCATTCCGATGAGGCTGGCATGAGCATCAAGGCCAAATGGCTCAACAAGGTCAAGTGGGATGAAAACGGCCTGGTGCCGGTCATCGCGCAGGAAGTGGGCTCCAACGACGTGCTGATGTTCGCATGGATGAACCGCGAAGCACTCTCGAAGACGGTGGAGCTGGGCGAGGCGGTTTACTGGAGCCGTTCGCGCAAGAAGCTGTGGCACAAGGGCGAAGAGTCCGGTCATGTACAAAAGGTGCACGAGATCCGCCTCGACTGCGACGAGGACGTGGTGCTGCTGAAAGTCGAGCAGGCCGACGGCATCGCCTGTCATACCGGCCGCCATTCCTGCTTCTTCCAGAAGTTTGAGGGCAACGCGAAAGACGGCGAATGGCACGCGGTCGAGCCGGTACTGAAAGACCCGGACCAAATTTACAAGTGAACCCACGATGAGTGATACATTAACGCGCCTGGCCCAGGTGATCGAATCGCGCAAGCCGGCCAACGGCGGCGATCCAGACAAGTCGTATGTTGCGCGCCTGTTCTCCAAGGGCGACGACGCGATCCTAAAGAAGATCGGCGAGGAAGCGACGGAAACCGTGATGGCGGCCAAGGATGTGCGCGCCGGCGGCGACAAGTCGAAAGTACTCTACGAGTGCGCCGACCTGTGGTTTCACTCGATGGTCATGCTTGCGCAGTTCGATCTGACGCCACAGGATGTGTTGAAGGAACTGGCCCGCCGCGAAGGTATTTCCGGCATCGAGGAAAAGGTGAGCCGCGCCGACAAGCCGTGAGTGCAGCGCGCCGGCGATGAATGCACACTAACCTGATCGGAAAAACATGACGAACTGTATATTCTGCAAAATCGCTGCAAAGGAAATTCCGACCAAGACTGTATATGAAGACGACGACTTGATCGCCTTCCACGATATTAACCCGGCGGCCCCGGTCCATTTTCTGGTGGTTCCCAAGCAGCATATCCCCACTGTTGCAGAGTGTAATGAAAGTCATGCCGCATTGTTGAGTAAAATGCTGCTCTTGGCGCCGAAACTTGCTGAGGAACAAGGCTGCGGTTATGTGGTCAATAGCGACGGCGTGGGCAGCGGCGGTTTCAAGTTGCTGTTCAATACCGGACCGAACGGCGGGCAAGAGGTGTACCATCTTCATTTGCACGTCATCGGCGGACCGCGCCCGTGGCGTCGTTCTGCCTGAAGGCAGGCAGTTTCAAGGACTTGATGTCCGTTTTAGGAGAAAGTAATGGGTTCGTTTAGCATTTGGCACTGGTTGATCGTGCTGGTGATCGTGATGCTGGTGTTTGGCACCAAAAAACTGGGCAACATCGGTTCCGATCTGGGCAAGGCTGTCAAAGGCTTCAAGGATGGCGTGAAGGGTGAAGAAGACAAGGCTGCTGCCGACAAGGCCGCGATCGACGTCGAAGCCAAAGAAAAAAAGAGCTGATGCTCTTTCCCCGCTGTTCATGCGTGACACCGCGTCAGGCGCGTCACGCTCCACTTTTGCATCTCCCCCATGATTGATCTCGGTCTTTCCAAGCTTGCGCTGATTGGCGTCGTTGCGCTGGTCGTGGTCGGTCCAGAGCGCCTGCCCAAGGTCGCGCGCATGGCCGGCACCCTGTTCGGAAGGGCTCAGCGCTATATCAACGACGTCAAGTCGGAAGTCAGCCGCGAGATCGAGCTCGAAGAACTGCGCAAGGTGCAAAAGGAAATGCAGGAAGCAGCCAGCAACGTCGAGCAGACAATTGCGCAGAACATGTCGGAGGTCGAGAAAGAGGTGAGCGAAGCATTCACCAATCCCTTGCTCGACACGCCGATGCCCGACCGGCAGGTGGTCAAGGCAAAAGACTTCCGCAAGAAAAAGCTCGCGCGCAATTCCGCCGTCCCGTCTTGGTACAAGAAGCAAACCGGCCGCAAGACGCATGTGCTGTCGGGGGCGGCGCGCGTCGCCAAATACCGTCCGGCCAGTGCAGCGCGCAAAACCACCGCATCATTTCACTAACATTCCATGAGCGACGAACAACAAACCACGGGTGAGGGCGACACCTTCATCTCGCATCTGGTGGAGCTGCGCAATCGCATCATGAAGGCGTCGATTGCGGTCATCGTGGTGTTCCTGGGCATGATGCCGTGGGCCGGCAAGATCTACGACTTTCTGGCGCAGCCGATGATGGCGGCGCTCCCCGCCGGCAGCAAGATGATCGCCACCGGCGTGATCACGCCATTCCTCATCCCGGTGAAGGTGACGCTGCTCGTGGCCTTCCTGATCGCGCTGCCGATCGTGCTGTACCAGGCCTGGGCCTTCATTGCGCCCGGTTTGTACGAGCATGAAAAGAAGCTGGTGGCGCCGCTGGTGGTGTCGTCGTCCATCCTGTTCATTACCGGCGTGGCATTTTGCTACTTCTTCGTGTTTGGCGTGATTTTCAAGTTCATCAACGAATTCGCGCCGAAGTCGATCGCCGTTGCGCCGGACATTGAAAGCTATTTCGGCTTCGTGATGACCTTGTTCATCGCGTTCGGCATCACCTTCGAAGTGCCGATCGTGGTCATCGTGCTGGTACGGCTGGGCCTGGTCACAGTGGAAAAGCTCAGGGCGATCCGGCCTTATGTGATCGTCGGCGCGTTTGTGGTTGCGGCGATCGTCACGCCGCCCGATATCATGAGTCAGCTGCTGCTGGCCGTGCCGATTTGCCTGTTGTACGAAGCCGGGCTGCTGGTGGCGCCCATGTTCGTGCGCGCGACGCAGGCACCTGACGAAGCCGCGTCGGAGGAAACAACCTGAGCGCGTTGGTTGTTATTTTGCCTGCCGTAACCAGGCGATCAGCGGATACGCGTTTCTGAATTCGGCCGCCAGTTCCTTACCGACGTCGGCAGGAATCTTTTTCTTCAGGCTTGTCTCCTTCCACACGATGAAGCTCTTGTGCTTGATGTACTCGATGTGCGGAGCGTCGGGAGAAAAGCCCTTGGGCGGGCGGCTGAGCTTGCCTTCGTCCTGCAAGTCGCCGAAAGCATCTTTCAGTTTCTTGTTCTTCAAGACCTTGCCGAAGCCGGCAGCATCCTCAATCACATGCTGGCGAATCGTGCGCAAGCGATCCGGAGGCGGCATGTATTCGCCACCGGCCGCCAGCAAAGTTCCGCTCGCATCGATGTGGAAGTAATAGGCGGGGCCGCCGCCCTGGCTTGGCTTCTTCAAGCCGCTTGCCGTGATGGAGGCGGAAAATGCAGTCTTGTACGGGCTCTTGTCATGCGAGAAGCGAATATCGCGATTGATGCGAAACAGCGCTTTTTTCGGATTGCAACCGGCGACTTCGGGATCGAACTTGCTGATTTCCGCGATTAGTTTTCCCACTAGTTCGAGAAATTCTGCGCGCAGGATGTCATAGCGCGGTTTGTTCATCACGAACCAGGCGCGGTTGTTGTTCTCCGACAGCTCGCCGAGGAACTGGATCAGGTCACGAATATGCATGGTGGGCCCGTTGGTTTTAGCGTTCGTCGTCTTCTTCCCGCTCTTCGCGGCGCGGCTTCGGGCGCTTGCCGACGACCACATCCAGCGTCGACTCCTGGCTCCGGCGCAGCACCGTCATCCTGGCCTTGTTGCCGGGCTTGAGCTGCGCGATCAGGTTCAGCATGTCGGTCGTATCGGTCACCGGCTTGCCCTCGACCGCCACCAGGATGTCGCCCGGCCTTATGCCGGCCTTGTCTGCCGGTCCGCCCTTGAGCACGCCGGCAATGATGGCGCCGGATTTTTTCGCCAGCCCGAAGCTCTCGGCCAGTTCCGGCGTGATGTCTTGCGGCTCTACGCCGATCCAGCCGCGGATGACTTGGCCATTCGCGATGATCGCTTCCATCACCGTCTTGACGGTCGTTACAGGTATCGCAAAGCCGATGCCGAGCGAGCCGCCGCTGCGGGAATAAATGGCAGTGTTGATCCCGAGCAGATTGCCGTTGGCATCGATCAGCGCGCCGCCCGAATTGCCCGGGTTGATGGCGGCATCGGTCTGGATAAAGTTTTCGAAGGTATTGATGCCGAGGTGGTTGCGGCCCAGGGCCGACACGATTCCCATGGTGACCGTTTGCCCGACACCAAACGGATTGCCGATGGCGAGCACTACGTCGCCCACTCTGGCCTGTTCCGCATGCCCCAAGGTGATGGAGGGCAGGTTCGGTATGTCGACCTTGATCACCGCAAGGTCGGTTTCCGGATCGGCGCCGACCAGTTTGCCTGACGCCTTGCGGCCATCGGCCAGCGCCACTTCAATCTCGTCGGCCGTTTCGATCACATGATTGTTGGTCAAGACATAGCCTTGCGTACTGACCACCACGCCGGAACCGAGGCTGAACTGCTTTTCTTCCTGCTGCTCGCCGAAGAAGCGGCGAAACAGCGGGTCGTCCATGAACGGGCTTTGCGGCTGGCGCGTGCCCTTGGTCGTGAAAATATTGACCACGGCCGGCATTGCACGCCGGGCTGCATCGCGATAGGAATTCTGCGCCGGGGCCGAATGTTCGGGAGCTTCCATCACCGGCACGGACGAGGTCGCAATGCGCGTCGTGCGTGCGCCGCTCACCAAGTCCTTGGCCCATTCCGGCTTGAGGCTCGCTACAATGAACCAAACGGCTAAACCGACGGTGACGGTTTGGGCAAACAATAGCCAGAGACGTCGCATAAAAGGTGTAAAAATGAATCGAAGTTCAGTAGATAGGGATGATTTTGCAAAATATCTAGAGCAGGCGCTCGATATTAACCGCTTTCGCGATTATTGCCCAAACGGCATGCAGGTCGAAGGCAGGGTCGGGATTGAAACTATTGTAACGGGAGTCACAGCCAGCTTGGCGCTGATCGAAGCCGCCATTGAGGTAAATGCAGATGCGATTCTCGTTCACCACGGCTACTTCTGGCGCGGGGAGGATGCGAGGATTGTCGGGCCGAAGCAAAAGCGCCTGAAGTTGCTTTTAACACGAGATATCAACCTCTTTGCCTACCATTTGCCGCTCGATATGCATCCGGAGTTGGGGAATAACGCGCAACTGGGGCGGCAGCTCGGGCTCGAGCCTCGCGGGCGGTTTGGCGAGGATGGCTTGGGATGGCTCGGTATGCCGAAAGATCCTGAGGTGAAGACGGTCGGGGACCTGGTGCGCGTCGTGGAGCGGGAGGTCGGGCGCGTTCCTCTTCTCATTGGCGACAGGGAGCGGCCACTGGGCTCGGTGGGGTGGTGCACCGGCGCGGCCCAGAATCTGCTGGGCGATGCAATCGCCGCTGGAGCCACCGTCTACCTCAGCGGCGAGATATCCGAACCGACTGTTCACCTGGCCAGGGAGACTGGCGTCGCTTATCTGGCATGCGGGCATCACGCGACCGAGCGTTACGGCATACAGGCTCTTGGACGGCACCTTGCTGAAACGTATGGCTTGGCCCATCATTTCATCGATATCGCCAACCCCGTCTGACGAAATGCACTAAAAGCGGACGTTATCCCTATACTATGATTGGGAAATTATTATTGCAGGCGAGGAATGGAAATAATGTTGGCTGAATCATCGCGCAAGCAGGTCGGCGTCTTGATCGTTGAAGACGATGCGGTGACCCGCAAGTCCCTGTGTCTGGCAATTGAGGCGGATCCTGCGCTGCGGCTGCTCGCCGCCTTCGACAGCGTCCAGTCGACGCTGGCTTGGCTGGAAGACGAGACGGCCGACGTGCTGCTGACGGATCTCGGACTGCCTGACGGATCGGGCATCGAGATCATTCATGCATGTGTCAAGCATCATCCGCAAACCGACATCATGGTGGTCACGATGTCGAGTGACGAAGCCAATGTCTTGGCCTGTATCGAGGCGGGGGCGTCCGGCTATGTGCTCAAGGATGCGGGGCGGGTGGATATTGCGCGCGCGGTGCTGGACCTGCGCGACGGCGGCGCCCCCATGAGTCCCGCGATTGCCCGCATGGTGCTGGCCAAGGTGCGTGACGGGAAAAAAGAACCTTTCGCGACAAGCGGGCAGGACAGCGTCGCCACCACTCTGACCAAGCGCGAGGCGGCGATTCTCGACTTGATCGCGCAGGGCGACAGCTATGGCGAGGTTGCCAAAATGCTTTCCGTATCCGTCGGTACGGTGCAAACCCATATTAAGAACATTTACGGCAAGCTGTCCGTGCACTCGCGCGGGGAAGCGGTATTTGAAGCGCATCGGCGCGGCCTGCTTCAGTTGGGGCGGCCGAGGGCTCGCCATTAACGCCTCTAGGACGGCGCGCCGCCTGCTTCTTCTGTGGGGATGACTGCCGTCGCTGAAGGCTGCGACCGGTTGATAAAACCGCCATCCACCCCCTCATTCATCACGCATTGCCATATTGCAGAAATGGCAATTTATTGCTGCTGACGCCGCGCTACGCGCGGTTATGCGTACTCCAAAAAGTTCCCGGAATTTGTGCAAGGCGTCAGGTATACGCTTTAAATCAAATGCGCCCCACGCTATAATCGAATGTTGCTGGTGGTTTCGACATATTCCGAATTTTGTTGACTGATTGGGGTTGGTATGAGTAACGAAAAGCAGGTCGATTCCGGTCGACGCGGCTTGCTCGCCGCTACATGCGCGGTGGGCGGTGTGGCCGGATTGGCTACGGCGGGGGCCTTTGTGTCCACCTTCCAGCCGTCCGAGCGCGCGAAGGCTGCAGGCGCGCCGGTAGAAGTGGATATCGCCGGCATGGCGCCGGGAGAAATGAAAACGGTGGAATGGCGCGGCAAGCCCGTGTGGATCCTGAAACGCTCCCCGGAAATGGTCGAGTCGCTCAAGAAGACCGATGCCCAGGTTGCCGATCCGAAGTCCGAGCGCAACAAGGATGACCTGACGCCGGAATACGCACGTAACGAATACCGTTCCATCAAGCCGGAAATCCTGGTTGCGGTCGGTATCTGTTCCCACCTCGGTTGCTCGCCGAGTTCCAAGTTCCAGCCGGGCGCGCAGCCTTCGCTGCCGGACGATTGGCAAGGCGGCTTCCTGTGCCCGTGCCATGGTTCGACTTTTGACCTGGCCGGCCGCGTGTTCAAGAACAAACCAGCCCCGGACAACCTGCAAGTGCCGCGTCATATGTACCTCAGCGAAACCAAGCTGGTCATCGGTAAAGACGAGAAAGGCGAGGCATAACCATTATGGCATTCCAAGAGAAACAGCTTCCTGCTGACGCGCCGTTCTCCGCCAAGGCGCTGAACTGGATCGATGCACGCTTCCCGCTGTCCGCGACCTGGAAAGCGCACGTATCCGAATACTACGCGCCGAAGAACTTCAACTACTGGTACGCATTCGGTTCGCTCGCACTGCTGGTGCTGGTGATCCAGATCGTCACCGGTATCTTCCTCGTGATGCATTACAAGCCGGAAGCGAGCCTCGCGTTCAATTCGGTTGAGTACATCATGCGCGATGTGCCGTGGGGCTGGTTGGTGCGCTACATGCATTCCACCGGCGCTTCCGCATTCTTCATCGTAGTCTACCTGCACATGCTGCGCGGCCTGCTGTACGGCTCCTATCGCAAACCGCGTGAGCTGGTATGGCTGTTCGGCGTGGCGATTTTCCTGTGCCTGATGGGTGAAGCCTTCATGGGCTACCTGCTCCCGTGGGGCCAGATGTCGTACTGGGGTGCGCAGGTGATCGTGAACCTGTTCGGCGCGATCCCGTTCATCGGCCCGGATCTGTCGCTGTGGATTCGTGGTGACTACGTGGTGTCCGACGCGACGTTGAACCGCTTCTTCTCGTTCCACGTGATCGCCATTCCGCTGGTGCTGATCGGTCTCGTGGTCGCGCATATCGTAGCGCTGCACGAAACCGGTTCCAATAACCCGGACGGCATCGAGATCAAGGCGAAGACCGATGCTAACGGCCATCCGCTCGACGGTATCCCGTTCCACCCGTATTACACGGTACACGACGTGTTTTGCGCCGCGGTGTTCCTGATCGTGTTTGCTGCGATCGTGTTCTTCGCACCGGAAATGGGCGGCTACTTCCTCGAAGCGAACAACTTCATCCCGGCAGACCCGCTGAAGACTCCGCCGCATATCGCCCCGGTCTGGTATTTCACGCCGTTCTACTCGATCCTGCGTGCAACTACTTCGCAGTTCATGTATGCGCTGGAAATCGGCGTGATCGCCTATCTCGTGTTGCTGTTGACGAAGTCTAAGCTGAGCGGCAAGGTGAAGCTGGGGGCAACGATTGTCGCGGCCGTGGCACTGGTCGGCATGTTCGTTTTCGACGCCAAGTTCTGGGGCGTGGTGCTGATGGGCGTTTCCGTAATGATCCTCGGCGGCCTGCCGTGGCTCGATCACTCTCCGGTCAAATCGATTCGCTACCGTCCGAGCTGGCACAAGTATGTCTACCTCGTGTTCGGCATCGCGTTCGTGATCCTCGGTTATCTGGGTGTGTTGCCGCCGACTGAAGGGCGTACCTTGGTATCGCAGGTTTGCACCTTCATCTACTTCGGCTTCTTCCTGCTGATGCCGTGGTGGAGCAAGATGGGCTCCTTCAAGCCAGTGCCTGACCGCGTCAACTTCCATCCGCATTAAGCCGCAAAAGGGATAAGAGAATCATGACATTTCTGAAAAAACTGATTGCGGCCCTGGCGTTGGTGCCGGCGCTGGCGCTGGCGAATGAGGGAGGTTTTTCGCTCGACCATGCTCCGGATCGCACGAAGGATCTGGCCGCGTTGCAAAATGGCGCCAAGCTTTTTGTGAATTACTGCTTGAACTGCCATGCTGCGTCCGCAATGCGTTACAACCGGCTGAAGGATATCGGCCTGACCGAAGATCAGATCAGGAACAACCTGCTCTTCGCTTCGGACAAGGTTGGTGATCTGATGAAGGTCGCGATGCAGCCCAAGGACGCCAAGGTATGGTTCGGTGCAGCACCGCCCGACCTGTCGGTCATCGCCCGTGCGAAGTCATCCGAAGCAGGAAGCGGCGCGGACTGGCTGTACACCTACCTGCGCACTTTCTACAAGGATGACTCCCGTCCGACCGGCTGGAACAACCTGGTTTTCCCGAACGTCGGCATGCCGCACGTGCTGTGGGAACTGCAGGGTATCAATAGCGCCAAATTCGTCGAGGAAAAAGATCCGCACGAGGCAGGTAAAACCATTCACAAGTTCGAAGGCTTCGAGCAAGTGAAGCCAGGAAAGATGACCAAGACCGAGTACGACAATGCGGTCGCCGATCTGGTCGCTTACCTGGAATGGATGGGTGAACCTGCGCAAAACACGCGCAAACGCTTGGGTGTCTGGGTCCTCTTGTACTTGGGTATCTTTGCCGTGCTCGCATGGCGCTTGAACGCTTCCTATTGGAAAGACGTTAAATAAAGTATTGCTCGCAGTTCTCTTGAACGGCGGGCGTTTGTTTCGGGGTGAGCCGTATGACGTCTCACCCCCTTTGTTTCTAAGGAACTGCATATGATGGTTCTCTATTCGGGCACGACCTGCCCATTTTCACAACGTTGCCGCCTGGTCCTGTTTGAAAAGGGCATGGACTTCGAAATTCGCGACGTCGACTTGTTCAACAAGCCGGAAGATATTTCGGTAATGAATCCGTATGGGCAAGTACCGATCCTGGTCGAGCGCGACCTGATTCTGTATGAATCCAACATCATCAATGAATATATCGACGAGCGTTTCCCGCATCCGCAACTGATGCCGGCTGATCCGCTCATGCGTGCCCGCGCACGATTGATGCTCTTTAACTTCGAGAAGGAATTGTTTATCCACGTGCATACGCTGGAAAACGATAAATCGAAGGGTTCGGAAAAGCTCCATGAAAAGGCTCGTGCGGAAATTCGTGATCGTCTGACGACGTTGGCCCCCTTGTTCATGAAGAACAAGTACATGCTCGGCGACGAATTCTCCATGCTCGACGTGGCAATCGCGCCGCTGCTGTGGCGCCTGGATCACTATGGAATCGAACTATCCAAGACCGCCGCGCCTCTGATGAAATATGCGGAGCGCATTTTCTCGCGTCCGGCCTACATTGAAGCATTGACGCCGTCCGAAAAGGTTATGCGCCGATAATCAGCGCCCCTTGTCGTGCATCTGCGCATTGTAGGAACAATGCGTGGGTGCCGTGACGGCAAATACATTCTGGCCAGAAATTATGTCTGAAATCTCGACCAAGCCCTATTTGCTGCGCGCTATTTATGAATGGTGCACCGACAATGGATACACTCCGTATCTCGCGGCGATGGTGGATGCCAATACGCGCGTGCCGCGCGAATTCGTGAAGAACGGAGAGATTGTTCTCAATATCAGCTTTACCGCGACAAGCGGCTTGAAGATGGAGAACGATTTCATTAATTTCCACGCGCGCTTTGGCGGTGTCGCGCGCGATATTTCTATTCCCGTGGAAAATGTTGTCGCCATCTATGCGCGCGAAAATGGACAGGGAATGGCATTCGAAGTCTCGCCGGTGCCTGCCCGCGAAGAAACCGACAGCGTGAGCGATGATATGGCAAAGGGGCCAGCGCTTGCGGCGGTTCCCGCAGCCGAGCAGGCTACTACCTCGTCGACAACGGACCCCGATGATAATGGAGGTCCGTCAAAAAAAGGCGGACGACCGACACTCACCCGGATCAAATAAAGTACAATACGGGTCGTTCAAGTTTTGCCGGCTTAGCTCATCTGGTAGAGCAGTTGATTTGTAATCATCAGGTGGCGGGTTCGAGTCCTGCAGCCGGCACCAATAAAAAAACCGCGATCTGATGATCGCGGTTTTTTCTTTCCGGCGCCGAAAGTGTGACGTATCTGCGGCAACGGCATGCAAGTTAGTCCGCAGGCTTCATTCCGCTCCAGCGCGACGCCAGCGTATGCGGGAGATCGAACAAATCCAGCACGCGTGCGATGGTATGGTCGACCATCTCTTCAATGGTTTGCGGACGCAGGTAGAAAGCGGGCAGCGGAGGAAAGACAATGCCGCCCATTTCAGTCACTGCGGTCATGTTGCGCAGGTGCGCCAGGTTCAGCGGCGTTTCGCGCACCATCAGCACGAGCCGTCGCCGCTCCTTGAGAACGACGTCCGCCGAGCGCGCGATCAGATTGTCCGACAAGCCGTGCGCGACCGATGCCAGCGTCTTCATCGAGCATGGCGCGATCACCATCCCCGCCGACTGAAACGAGCCGCTCGCAACCGAGGCGCCGACATCGCGCACATTGTGCACCACATCGGCGAGCGCTTCGATTTCCTTGCGGCTCATTTCCAATTCCTGATGCAGGTTGAGCACGCCGGCATCGGACACCATCAGATGCGTTTCCACCTCGCTCAGCTCGCGTAATACCTGCAACAGCCGTACGCCGTATACCGAGCCGGTGGCGCCGGTAATGGCAACGATCAGCCGCTTCGACGCTGGCATAGGTGGCACGAGCGTGGTTGCGAAATCGTGTTTGCTCAGGCCTTGAGCAGGTTTTGCAGTTCGCCGGATTCGAACATCTCGCTCATGATGTCGGCGCCGCCGATGAATTCACCCTTCACGTACAGCTGCGGAATGGTCGGCCAGTTGGAAAATTCCTTGATCCCCTGGCGCACTTCCGCGTCTTCCAGCACATTGACCGTGATGATGTTCTGCACGCCGCAGGCATTCAGAATCTGCACTGCACGACCGGAAAAGCCGCATTGCGGAAACTGGGCCGTGCCCTTCATGAACAGCACGACCGGGTGCTGGGTTACGGTTTCCTTGATCCAATTTTGTACGTCGCTCATGGCGTTACCTCTAAAAGTTCAGAACGCGTCCATTATATGGAAAAGCGGGCAGGGGTGCCCGACTCAGTTGCCAAATAATGCGGCAGGATGGGTGTCGGAGGGGAAAACGGCGAGGGGGAGCGCGCAGTCGCCCGCGCACTCCCCCTCGGGGGCGAGATCAGGCGGCCGGACTAGCCTTTGAGCTTCGCGAATGCCGCCGCCATTGCGCCGTTCACCGCGGGCTGGCGCGACTGCTGCTGGTGCTGCGCCATCCTGCGCGCATCGTTGCGGTCGGCGCGCTGTTCCGGGCGCGCGCCGGCCGGCGCGGGCGTATCGGACAGGCGCATCGTCAGTGCGATGCGGCGGCGCTTTTCATCGACTTCCAGCACCTTGACCTTGACCACCTGCCCAGCCTTGACGACGCTGTGCGGGTCGCGCACGAAGGTGTTGGACAGCGCGGAAATATGCACTAGGCCGTCCTGGTGCACGCCGATATCGACGAACGCGCCGAAGGCGGCGACATTGGTGACCACGCCTTCCAGGATCATGTCCGGGCGCAGGTCCTTGATGTCTTCCACGCCTTCCTTGAAGGTCGCGGTGGTGAACTCGGGACGAGGGTCGCGGCCCGGCTTTTCCAGTTCCTTGATGATGTCGGTGATGGTCGGCACGCCGAACCGCTCGTCGGCGTACTTTGCCGGGGTGAGCGCCTTCAGCGCCTTGCCGTCGCCGATCACGCTTTTCACATCCTTCTTGATGTCGGCCAGGATTTTTTCGACGACCGGATACGACTCGGGATGCACCGCGGAGGCGTCGAGCGGATTGTCGCCGTTCATGATGCGCAAGAAGCCGGCGGCCTGCTCGAAGGTCTTGTCGCCCAGTCGCGGCACCGCGCGCAGCTCGGCGCGCGACTTGAACATGCCTTTCATGTCGCGATAGTTGATGATGCTTTGCGCGACGCTCGAGCTCAGACCCGACACGCGCGCCAGCAGCGGCGCGGAAGCGGTGTTCACATCGACGCCGACCGCGTTCACGCAATCCTCGACCACCGCGTCGAGCGAGCGCGCCAGCTGCGTCTGGCCCACGTCGTGCTGGTACTGGCCCACGCCGATCGACTTCGGATCGATCTTCACCAGTTCGGCCAGCGGGTCCTGCAGGCGGCGTGCGATCGATACCGCGCCGCGCAGCGACACGTCCAGCTCCGGCAGCTCGCGCGAGGCGTATTCAGAGGCGGAATAGACCGACGCGCCAGCTTCCGACACAACGATCTTGGTGAGCTTCAATTCCGGATGCTGCTTGATCAAGTCTTGCGCCAGCTTGTCCGTTTCGCGCGAGGCGGTGCCGTTGCCGATCGAGATCAGAGCGATGTTGTGCTTGGCCGCCAGCAGCGCCAGCGTGTGGAGTGAGCCATGCCAATCGTTGCGCGGCTGGTGCGGGTAGATCGTCGCGGTGTCGACTACCTTGCCGGTCGCGTCCACCACCGCCACCTTGACGCCCGTGCGCAAGCCGGGGTCCAGCCCCATGGTGGCGCGCGGGCCGGCGGGCGCCGCCAGCAGCAAGTCCTTCAGGTTGCGCGCGAAAACGTTGATCGCTTCGGCTTCGGCGCGTTCGCGCAGGTTCGTCATCAGTTCGGTTTCGAGGTGCATGAACACCTTCACGCGCCAAGCCCAGCGCACGGTGTCCGCCAGCCATTTGTCCGACGGGCGGCCCTGGTTGGCGACGCCGAAGCGGGCGGCGATGCGGCCTTCGCACGGGTTGTGCGGCGCGTCCCATTTCGGCTTTTCTTCCTCGCTGTCCAGGCGCAGCGACACCGTCAGCACTTCCTCGCGGCGGCCGCGGAACAGGGCGAGCGCGCGGTGCGACGGAATGGTGCCGATGGTTTCCGAGTAATCGAAGTAGTCGGCGAACTTCGCGCCCGCGTCTTCCTTGCCTTCGACGACTTTCGACTCGACCACGCCGTGCTCGGTCATGTATTCGCGCAAGGCTTGCAGCAGCGTTGCGTCTTCGGCGAAGCGTTCCATCAGGATCTGGCGCGCGCCGTCGAGCGCCGCCTTGGCGTCGGGGACGCCCGGATTGTCGCCGTTGGCCGTGGTGAAGGCCGGCTTCAGGTATTTGGCCGCTTCTTCCTCGGGATTCAACGACGGATTCGCCAACAGCGCGTCGGCCAGTTCGGTCAACCCCGCTTCGGCCGCGATCTGCGCCTTGGTGCGGCGCTTCGGCTTGTACGGCAGATACAGGTCTTCCAGCCGGGTCTTGTCCTCGGCGTGCACGATGGCGTCGAGCAGCTCCGGCGTCATCTTGCCTTGCTCCTCGATCGACGCAATGATCGCGGCGCGCCGGTCTTCCAGCTCGCGCAGATAGCGCAGCCGCTCTTCCAGCAGGCGCAACTGGATATCGTCCAGCCCGCCGGTGGCTTCCTTGCGGTAGCGCGCGATAAACGGCACGGTGGCGCCTTCATCCAGCAGGGCGACGGCGGCGGTGACTTGCGCCGGCTTGGCGGCGAGTTCAACGGCTAGGCGTTGTTCGATCGATGGCAGCATGAGAAATCGGAATGAAGAAAATCAGGCGGATGATGATACGCAATTTATACGAAAGCGTCAGTCTTGACAGGGTGGATAACAGTTTTGTGCAGGCGTTACAGGCGGCCGCCGCTGACGCGCTCGATGCCGGCCAGATCTTTCCAGCTTTGCACATCCTGGAAGCCATGGGCGGCAAGCAGGCTGCGCACCGCGTGCGCCTGGTCGTAGCCATGCTCCATCAGCAGCCAGCCGCCGGGCACTAGGTTGCGCGGCGCACCGTCGACGATTTTGCGCAGCGCCGACAGTCCGTCGGCATGATCGGTGAGCGCGCCCACCGGCTCGAAACGCAGGTCGCCTTGCGACAGGTGCGGATCGCCCGCGACGATATATGGCGGATTGGAGACGATGATGTCGAATCGGCGTCCGGCCACGGCTTCGTACCAGTCGCTTTGCAGGAAATCCACATTCACGCCATGGCGCGCCGCGTTGCGCTGGGCAACGGCCAGCGCGCCTGCGCTGCTGTCGATCGCGGTGATTTGGGCTTCAGGCAAGGCGTAGGCGATGGCAATCGCTATCGCCCCGGAACCGGTGCCAAGATCGAGCACGCGTGCGTTGTCGGCAGCGCGTTCGAGCGCCAGCTCCACCAGCAATTCGGTTTCCGGCCGCGGTATCAGAACGTCCGTCGTGGTGTACAGCGTCAGGCCGTAGAATTCGCGCTCGCCCACGATATAGGCGATCGGTTCGCCGTCGAGCCGGCGCTGGAACAGCGCCGCGATCCGCGCGCATTCATCGGCGCCTAGCACGCGCTGCGACTGCGTAATGAGCTGCACGCGCGTCAGTTGCAGCGCATGGCCCAGCAGGATGCGCGCCTCGAGCGCGCTAAGCGGCGCGCCGCGCAGTGCATCGGCAATCGTGCTACCGGGCGCAATCGTGAAGGAGCGGGACGGAGGGAGCGTCGTGTCCGTCATGGCGGGGCTCGGCGCTATTTAGCGGCTTTGCCGCAGCGCCGCCCAGATCAGGGCCAGCGCAAATATCGAGAACCAGATCAGCGACCAGTTCGGCGTCTGCAGGCCGAGAATGGGCGCGTACTCTGTGCTGCACAGGCCGTCGGCCTTGAACACGTACGGCAGCAGCTCGGCAGTGGGGATCTTGTTGAGCGAGGTTTCCAGCGGATCGATGCCGCAGGAGACGTTGGGATGCGCCTTTACCCACAGGTGCCAGCTGGCCACACCCACGCCGGACAGGGCGACCAGCGCGCCCAGCGCCGCGCCGAGACGTGTCAAGGCGCGCGGCAGCGCCGCGAAAATGAAGCACACCAGCGCCAGGCCGACAAAGAGATAGCGCTGGATCACGCACAGCGGGCAGGGCAGCATGTTCTTCACATGTTGCAGGTAAAGCGCAAAGCCGACCAGCGAGAGCGCGATGATGCCGACGGCCAGTAACACGGGTTTGGATGTTTTCATTTTTTCCTGTTGATGATGGAGCATGGCCTTGGAGCCAAGTTGCAAGAAAAAGTTCCCTTTTTGCAATAGCGGCAGATTAACCCTCTTCGCCCAGTTGCGCCAGCAGTTCGGCCTGGTGTTCCGCCACCAGCGCATTGGTCAGTTCTTCCAGGTCGCCGTCCATGATGAAATCGAGCTTGTACAGTGTCAGATTGATGCGATGGTCGGTCATGCGGCCTTGCGGGAAGTTGTAGGTGCGGATGCGCTCGCTGCGGTCGCCCGAGCCGATCAGCGACTTGCGGGTGGCGGCTTCCTTGGCCTGCTGTTCGCGCAATTGAATGTCCTTGATACGCGCGGCCAGCACTTTCAGGGCGGATGCCTTGTTCTTGTGCTGGCTGCGGTCGTCCTGGCATTCGACCACGATACCGGTCGGGATATGCGTGATGCGCACCGCCGAGTCAGTCTTGTTGATGTGCTGGCCGCCGGCGCCGGATGCGCGGAAGGTGTCGATGCGGATATCGGCCGGGTTGATGTCGACGTCCTCCACCTCGTCGGCTTCCGGCATCACCGCCACCGTGCAGGCCGAGGTGTGGATGCGTCCCTGGGTTTCGGTGGCCGGCACGCGCTGCACGCGGTGGCCGCCCGACTCGAACTTCAGCTTGGAATAGGCGCCGAAGCCGATGATGCGCACGATGACTTCCTTGTAGCCGCCGATTTCCGACGGCGACTCCGACACCATCTCGACCTGCCAGCGGTTGCGTTCGGCGAAGCGCGTGTACATGCGCAGCAGGTCGCCCGCGAACAGCGCCGCTTCGTCGCCGCCGGTGCCGGCGCGGATTTCGAGATAAATGTTGCGCTCGTCGTTAGGATCTTTCGGCAGCAGCATCTTTTGCAGGTCGAGTTCGAGCTGCTCGATGCGTGCCTTGGCATCGGCGATCTCTTCCTGCGCCAGCTCTTTCATGTCGGGGTCGGACAGCATGTCCTGCGCCGCCTTGATGTCTTCGCCCGCCTTCACGTAGTCCCGGTACAGCGCGACCAGCGGGCCGAGCTCGGCATGTTCGCGCGTGAGCTTGCGATACTGTTCCATGTTGGCGGTAATGCCTTCCTGCATCAGCAGGTTGTTCACCTCTTCCAGCCGTTCGGTAAGCTGGTCGAGTTTGGCGAGCATTGATGGTTTCATATCGGTCCGGAAAGGTGAGATCGTGGCGGGCGTCGCGGCGTGAAGCCGCGACGCGGGCGCTTCCGCTGCGGGAAGCGTGGGAGAAGGACGCTAGCGCTTGGTGCGGAACAGTTGCGGCAGCAAGGCCGCGAGGCGCGCGCGTTCGTCGCCTTGTGCATTATGCAAGGCCTGTTGCGGGCCGTGCAGGAACTTGGCCGTGAGGCCCTTCGACAGCGCTTCCAGCACGATGTCGATGTCTTCGCCCTTGGCGAGCAGTTTCCTGGCGCGCTCCAGTTCGGCCATGCGCACGGCTTCGCTGGTTTCGCGCAATTCCTGGATTACCGGCACCACGGCGCGGCTGTCGATCCAGTGCATGAAGGATTGCACGCGTGTTTCGATGATCGCTTCGGCTTGCGCGACCGCCGCCTGCCGGTTTTCCAGACCGGTCTGTACCGCCGCGCCGAGGTCGTCGACGGTGTACAGGAAGACGTCGTCGAGCCGGCCGACTTCCGATTCGATATCGCGCGGCACGGCGATGTCGACCATGAACATCGGCTTGTGGCGGCGCGCCTTGATGGCGCGCTCGACCATGCCTAGGCCGATAATGGGCAGCGACGATGCCGTGCAGGAGACGACGATGTCGTATTTCGCCAGCTGGTCCGGCAGTTCCGCCAGCCGGATCGCGTGGCCGTTGAAGCGGTGCGCCAGCGCCTCGCCGCGTTCCAGCGTGCGGTTGGCGATGGTCAGCGTCTTCGGATTCTGCGCCGCGAAGTGGGTGGCGCACAGCTCGATCATTTCGCCCGCACCGATGAACAGCACGTTCTGATGCGAGATCTTGTCGAAGATGCGCTGCGCCAGCCGCACGGCCGCCGCAGCCATCGACACGCTGTGCGCGCCGATTTCGGTGGTGGTTCGCACCTCTTTCGCGACGGCGAAGGTGCGCTGGAACATCTGATGCAGGTAGGTACCGAGTCCGCCGGCGGCTTCCGCCTGGCGCACCGCATCCTTCATCTGGCCGAGGATCTGCGGCTCGCCCAGCACCATGGAGTCGAGCCCGGACGCGACGCGGAAGGCGTGGCGTACCGCGTTTTCCTGCGGCAGCGTATACAGGTAGGGACGCAGCTCCGCGTAGGGCAGGCTGTGGTATTGCGCGAGGAAATGCGCGGTAGAATCGATTGCCGCCTCGACGCCGCCCGGAATGTGGTTTGCAGCGTACAGCTCGGTGCGGTTGCAAGTGGATAGGATCGCCGCTTCGTCGCTGGCGAGGCTGGATGCGCCGCGGCCGAACCAGGCACGGGCCGATGCCACGGCCTGACCAATCTGGTCCGCGGGAAAGGCCACCTTTTCGCGCAGGGATACGGGCGCAGTGGTGTGGTTGAGGCCAACGGCTAGAAGCTGCATTCGGATATCGATCTATTCCGGGATTTCAACAGGGTATTATACGCTTGTTGCTGAAACGCATGAGCAAGGTGTCGCCGTTATCAAAACGGCACGTCGCCCGCTTGCGCTCCGCATGCGAAAGCTTCGAGTGTGTTCCGCGCAACAGGTTCATCTGGCCAACTGTTCCAGCCGATAGCCGAAGCTGTAGACCGGGGCCAGCCGAAAGCCGTTTTCCGGGCGCAGGCCAAGCTTGCTGCGCACCCGGGATACGTGCGTGTCCACGGTGCGCGACGGAACATCGGCGTCGCGCGACCAGACGTTTTCCTGGATATAGGCGCGAGATAGCGGCCGGCCAAGATTGCGGAAAAACAGCAAGGCAAGCGCGAATTCCTTTTGCGTCAACTCGACCGCCGCCTCGTTAATTGTCAGGCGGCAGGTGGGGACATCGAATGCATAGCTGCCGAAGTGGATGACGGTATCCGCTTGCTGCTGGGGGTAGGCGCGCCTGATCAGTGTTTGCACGCGCATGGCCAGTTCGCCGCGGCGCAGCGGTTTCACTTGATAATCGGTGGCGCCGGCGGCCAGCGCGGCGGGCAGGCCGTCATCCTCGGTGCGCCCGACAAGTAGCAATATCGGCAGCGCGGGGCGATGGTCATGTATGGCGCGGATCACATCCAGCGTTGAAGGGAGATGCGCCTGCCAGTCGATAATGAACAGGTCGGCATCTGCATGCTGCATTGGATCGAGCCCGTCCGGGCTGCCGGCACGCGGCATGCAGGCGTGGCCTGCCGTTGCGAGCACTTGGCGTACCAGTTCGGCTTGCGCCGGGTCGTTGTCAATGACGGCAATTCTCATGGACCAGTTCGATGAATGGGGTGATCGATTTTCCGCATATTATCGCTGCACCGGGGCTACAATCGGGATTGCCTGAACCATCACACCGTTTTCCGGCCATGCACATGAATCCGTTTAGCGCGTTCGGCAAGCGATCCAGGGACGACTGGACTCTGGTTCCATCCACCGAGAAGGACATCGAGGCTGTGCGCACGAAATGCCGGCGTCTTGTGACGCGGCGCGCGGCCGTGTCGGCCGGCATGTCCGCCGTGCCGATTCCCGGCCTCGATCTCGCGGCCGACCTCGGCCTGCTGATGAGACTGATCGAGGAAATCAATGTCGAATTCGGGCTCACGCCCGAACAGATCCAACGGCTGCAGCCGAAAACCAGGGTGCTCGTCTACGAAGTTGTCGCCGGCATGGGAAGCGTGCTGGTCGGAAAACTCGTCACGCGCGAACTGGTGGCGCATTTGCTCAAGCGCGCCGGTATGAAGGCGATGGTGAAGTACAGCGCGAAGATCGTTCCGGTCGCCGGACAGATCGCGTCGGCCACGCTCGGTTTCGCCGCATTCCGGGTGATCGGCTATCAGCACGTGGAGGCTTGTGCCAAGGTGGCGCGCGAACTGATGGTGCTCGGCGCAACGCCGGCGCATTGAATGCCCGAAATGAAATCCGGCCCTCGGGGCCGCCGCAACGCTAGTTGATATCCCGATTGTCGTTTGCGTACGACGGGCAGCCATCCTGCCCCCATTTCCCGTTACAGGCTTGCCACTTGCATTGTTCGCGGCGGAAGAAACTGCCGAGTTCTTGGCATTGCGCGTACCGGTTCTGCATGCCGGTTAACTGGCCCGCCTGCGCACTGTTTTGTGCCAGGAGGGGCTGGTCTTCCGGCTGCTTGTGCTGTGACTTGGCAACGCTGGCCGACGGTTTTTTCTGCGTGCCGTCCGCCAGCGGTTGCGGCGCATGCCGGGTGGGCGCCTGGACCAGTTTCTTGTCGGTTTCCGGCTTGCTTGCGCTAGGGGCGACATGAGGCGGGCGTTTTGCTGCCACCTTCATTTTCGGCGGCGGGGCAGTTTTTTCGGATGTTTCGGCCAGGGCCTTAACCGGCGGGGTAGTTACCGCGGCCGGTCCCACTTGCATATCGTATCGATTGGGCTTGAGCGCGCCGAGCGAGAGTACTACGACCGCCGTCAGGCAAAGGCTGATCAGGATTGCCTTGGCGGAGCTGGGAAGGCCGCGTTTCGCCGCCGGGGATGTTGCTGCTGCGCTGGGCGACGGGATGAGCGCCAAGGCGCTTGATTTGCTGCCGCCCTGCGCATCATGTCCGTTGGCGACGACGGCGGGCAGGTGGCAAGAAGTACTTGCGTGTGCATCGCCAGGCTGCGTATCCGGCGCATGTTCCTCGTGATGCGGCTCTGCCGAACTGCGGTGATGCTCCGGCTGATGCTGCCGCTGCGATTTTCTTGTCCGTTTGGACTGCGCCATGATGCTTCCTTGAGAATGCACTTGCCTATAACAAGGCTATGACGTGCCACAAGGAAACTTAGTTCCGCGCAGGAAACAATTTGGCGGCGACCAGGGAATGCGCGATGCGAAAAGAAAAAGGGCCTAGCCGAAGCTAAGCCCTTGATTCTGGTGGCCTGGGGCGGAATCGAACCACCGACACAAGGATTTTCAATCCTCTGCTCTACCAACTGAGCTACCGGGCCAAGACGCGCAAGTATAGCAAGCCTGTTGAAATATGCAAGTCTTGTATGCAATCAAAGAAAACATAACCGCTATAATGGCCTGCACTGTTCGCTTTTCCCCACAGGGTTCCCGCATTATGCAATTCCAAAGCAATATTTGCGTCATTGGCAATGGCGCCGTCGGCAAGGCCGCCGCGCTGGCCTTTGCTCAGGCCGGATTGAGCGTGACCTTGCTCAGCCCGGCGGCCACGCCGCTCGACGCGCAGGCATCGTGGGACGTGCGCGTCTACGCGCTCAACCATACCGCGCATGACTTGCTCACGTCGCTCAGGGTCTGGGACGCGCTCGATGCTACCCGAGTGGCGCCGGTCGATGCCATGGACATCAAGGGCGACGGCGCGCAGGCCGGGCAGCTGGGATTCGACGCCTACGGCGCGCGTACCGGCGCGTTGGCGTGGATCGTGGAAGACCGGAACTTGAACGCCGCCATGGATGCGGCGCTCAAGTTCGCGCCGAACATGCGCGTGGTCACTGGCCGCGCGGTCGGGCTTGAGGCGGATGCGCAGGCGGCGAGGGTGCGGCTCGACAATGGCGATGTGATCGAAGCGTCGCTCGTGGTGGGCGCAGATGGCGCGCAGTCGTGGGTGCGCGGCCAGTGCGAAATCGGTATCGATTACCGCTCTTACGGGCAGCGCGGCGTGGTCAGCAATTTCGAATGCGACAAGCCGCACCACGGCGTGGCGTATCAATGGTTCACCTCTTCCGACGGCATCATCGCGCTGCTGCCCCTGCCGGGACAGCGCGTTTCCCTGGTCTGGTCGGCGCCGGAGCCGCTGGCCGACACGCTGCTGCGCGAGCCGCTGACGCAACTGGCGCAGCGCCTGTCGGATTTGCCCGGGCATCAGCTGGGCCAGTTGCGTCCGCTGCAGCCTGAGCTGGTCAAGGCTTTTCCGCTGACGCTGCTGCGTACGCATTCCCTGGTGGCGCCGCGCGTGGCCCTGGTGGGCGACGCCGCGCATGTCGTGCATCCGCTGGCCGGACACGGCATGAACCTCGGTTTCGGCGACGTGGCGGGACTGGTCAAGGCGGTGATCGAGCGCGAGGCGCACCGCGATTGCGGCGACGAGCGGGTGCTGGCGCGGTATGCACGCGCGCGCAAGGAAGACATCCTGCTGATGCAGTTGGCGACCGATGGGCTGGAACGCTTGTTCTCCGTCAATTTCGAGCCCTTGCGCGTGGCGCGTAATATAGGATTGAACTTGGTAAATAAATTACCGGTCATAAAGCGGCACCTGATTTCCCATGCACTGGGACGCCGGTCATAACACTGCAGGAAAGAATGACAGACATGAACAAACCGATCCAATTTTTGGCATCCGCGCTGCTGGCGCTGGCTGCAGCAACAGCGCTGGCCGATCCGGCGCAGGACGCCGCGATCAAAAAAGCGATCGAGCCGCGCCTGGGCGAGGATGTCAAGATCGATTCCATTACCAAGACGCCGTACGCCGGCTTGTACGAGCTACGCATCGGCGGCGACATCCTGTACACCGATGCCAAGGGCGAGTATCTGTTCGTCGGGCGCGTGATCGATACCAAGACCATGGCGGATCAGACCAAGGCACGCCTGGACGAGATCAACAAGATCAAGTTTTCCGACCTGCCGCTTGATGCCGCCCTCAAGACCGTGAAAGGCAATGGCAAGCGCGTCATCGCCGTCTTCGAAGATCCCAACTGCGGCTACTGCAAGCGCTTCCGCCATACGCTGACCGAGATGGACAACGTGACGGTCTATACCTTCATGTACAACATCCTGTCGCCGGATTCGGCGACGAAGTCGCGCGACATCTGGTGTTCGGCCGACCGGGCGAAGGCATGGGATGAGTGGATGTTGAAAGGCAAGGCCGCTGCTGGCGCGCCAGCCAATTGCACCGCGCCCAACGACAAGATCCTGGCACTCGGCCAGAAATTGAAGGTGACCGGTACGCCGACCATTTTCTTTACGGATGGCACGCGCATTCCCGGCGCGGTCGATGCCAAGGCGCTCGAAGCCAAGTTCGCATCGATCAAGTAAGCCGCTCGCTCCCGCGAGCCTGATGACGCGTCTCCTGCAAAGGCGGCGCGTCATTTTCATATCAAGACGTCATGTTTCGTCGCGAACTATAATCGAAGCTCCTTTTCCGGAGGCCATTCATGTTCGCTGCGATTCTGCTCACTAAAAAAGACGACGGCACGACTGACGCCAGGCTGGCGCAACTCGATGATGCACAGCTGCCGCCGGAAGGCGACGTCACTGTCCGTATCGACTATTCCACCATCAATTACAAGGATGCGCTGGCCATCACCGGCAAGTCCCCGGTGGTGCGCAAGTGGCCGATGGTGCCGGGCATCGACGGCGCCGGCGAGGTGATCGCCTCCTCGCATCCCGCCTGGAAGGCGGGCGACGCATTCGTGCTCAATGGTTGGGGCGTGGGCGAAATGCACATGGGCTGCCTTGCGCAGCGCGCAAAACTCAAGGGAGACTGGCTGATTCCGCTGCCGCAAGGCATGCCGGCCAAAAGCGCGATGGCCATCGGCACGGCCGGCTATACCGCGATGCTGTGCGCAATGGCGCTGCAGGAGCAAGGCGTGACCAGCGATGACGGCGACATTCTCGTTACCGGCGCGTCGGGCGGCGTGGGTAGTGTCGCGATCGCCATTCTGGCGCGTCGTGGCTATCGCGTCGTGGCTTCCACCGGCAAGCCGGAAGAAGCGGATTACCTGAAGGCGCTCGGCGCGGCCGAGGTGATCGACCGTGCCGAACTGTCGGCGCCTGGCAAGCCGCTGCAAAAGGAGCGCTGGGCCGGCGTGGTTGACGCCGTCGGCTCGCACACGCTGGCCAACGCGCTGGCGCAGACCCGTTACGGCGGCGCGGTCGCCGCATGCGGACTGGCGCAGGGCATGGACTTGCCGGCATCGGTCGCCCCCTTCATCCTGCGCGGCGTGAAGCTGATCGGTATCGACAGCGTGATGGCGCCAAAGGAGAGGCGGCTGGCTGCCTGGCGCAACCTTGCCGCCGAGCTGGATGCCTCCGCGCTGGCGCAAATCACGCAGGAAATCGCGCTCGCCGAAGCCATCGCCAAGGCGCAAGACCTCCTGGCGGGCAAGGTGCGCGGGCGACTGGTCGTCGATGTCAACCGCTGAAAGCGCCGCCCGGCGCAACATGCCTTGGCCGGCATACCGATATCATCAATAAAAAGGCAATGCCCCCAATCCGACAGGAGGAGACAGACATGGTGACACTTCACATCAACGGCAAGGACATGCAGGTTGACGCCGATCCGGCCACGCCGCTTCTGTGGGCGCTGCGCGACAACCTGAACATGACAGGCACCAAATTCGGCTGCGGCGCGGCATTGTGCGGCGCCTGCACCGTGCATCTGAACGGCGAGCCCGTGCGCTCCTGCGTCACGCCGATTTCAGCCGCCGCCGGCCAAAAGATCACGACCATCGAGGCGATCGAGGACGATCTGGTCGGCAAGGCGGTGCAGCAGGCTTGGCTTAGGCACGACGTGCCGCAGTGCGGCTATTGCCAGAGCGGGCAGGTAATGAGCGCCACCGCGCTGCTCAAAGCCAGAAAAAATCCGACCGATGCCGACATCGACGCCGCCATGAGCGGCAATCTCTGCCGCTGCGGGACGTACCAGCGCATCCGCGCCGCGATCAAGGACGCTGCGCAAAGCCTGGCCTGATGCGGCTGGCGATGACAGTTTTTCATCCGGCTTTGTCATGAACAACACCGGCAATTCCCCGGTGACCGGCATCCTGCTGGCTGCAGGGCGCGGCTCCCGCTTCGATGCCAGCGGCCGGCAAGACAAGCTATTGCATATGCTTCCGACTGGCGACACCGTGGTTGCAGCGAGCGCGAAAAAGATGCTGGCGGTGCTGCCTAGGGTGGTCGCTGTGGTGCGGCCGCAGGCGGAAGACGTTGCGGCTTGCCTGCGCGCGCTGGGTTGCGAGGTCACGGAGTGCGCGCAGGCCGGGCAGGGCATGGGCGCGTCGCTCGTTCACGCGCTCGCGCATGCCTCCGACGCGGCTGGCTGGCTGATCGCGCTGGGCGACATGCCGTTCGTGCAAAGGGAAACGCTGCAAGCGCTGGCCACCCGGCTGGCGCAGGAGGGCGGCATCGTCGCGCCGGCATACCTCGGCCGGCGCGGCAACCCGGTCGGCTTTGGACGGCAGTATTTGCCGCAATTGCTGACACTGGGAGGCGACCAGGGCGCGCGTCGCCTGCTGCAGACATATCCAGTCACTGACATCGCGGTCGACGACCCGGGTGTGACGCTGGACATCGATACCCCGGCGGACGTGGAGGCGCAATATCGGACATGACGATGCGATCCGCTACACTATAGCTTTTGCAATCCGGCAAGTTTTTCGGACGAAGCCGATCCTGTGCGCGCCTGCCCATGAATAAACATTTCCTGAACAAACGCCTCGCCCATCTGCTCGGCTTTCTCGGCCTGGTCCCTTTCGTGCTGCTTACGCTCGCTTGCTGGCTGGTGCATCCCAGCTGGCTGGGCGATTTCATCAAGGGGCAGTTGGCTTACGGTATCGCCATCCTTTCCTTTCTGGGTGGCATGCATTGGGGGGCGACGATGGTGTCGGGCGACTTGTCCGTAGAACAAACCAAGCGGGCGCTGGTCTGGAGTGTCATGCCGGCGCTGATTGCATGGCTGGCGACGATGGTCGGCGGCTTCGGCTTCGCGGTGCTGATGGCCGGCTTCATCGTCGCCTATCAGGTCGACAAGCACCTGTTTGCGTGGTACCGCATGCCGGACTGGCTGCTCCGCTTGCGCTTTAACCTGACCTGCGTGGCGGTCGGCGCATTGGCGCTGACGGTGACGGCCGCGAATGTAAGGGGCTGATCGCGCCACTTTTTGGACGGACCGAGAATGAAAAACGCGCTTCACTACACCATTGTCCCCAAGGACCCCGCCGCCCACCTGTTCGAGGTCACGCTCACTGTCGAGGCGCCCGATCCCGACGGCCAGGTGTTCGCCCTGCCGGCCTGGATCCCAGGCAGCTACATGATCCGCGAATTCGCCCGCAACATCGTGCGCCTTAGTGCGCAATCGGACGGCGCCAAGGTCTCTCTCAAGAAGCTCGACAAGCATCGCTGGCAGGCCGCACCCTGTACGCGCCGCCTGGTGCTTACCTATGAAGTCTACGCGTGGGACTTGTCGGTGCGCGCAGCCCACCTCGACCAGACGCATGGCTTCTTCAACGGCACCAGCGTCTTCTTGCGGGTACAGGGGCAGGATCATCTGCCGCACGTGGTCGATATCCAGCGCCCCGACGGCGACGTCTACAAGGCATGGCGCGTGGCCACCGCTTTGCCGGAGCTGAAGGCACGGCGCTACGGCTTTGGCACCTATGTCGCCGCCGACTATGACGAGCTGATCGACCATCCGGTCGAGATGGGCGCGTTCGAGCTGGCCACCTTCAAGGCGCACGGCGTGCCGCACGATATCGTGATCACGGGGCGCGTGCCGAACCTGGACATGGCGCGTCTGTGCGCCGACTTGAAAAAGGTGTGCGAGGCGCAGATCGCGCTGTTCGAGCCGAAGACCAAGCGCGCGCCGATGGCGCGCTACGTGTTCATGACCATGGTGGTGGGCGACGGCTACGGCGGGCTGGAGCATCGCGCTTCGACCGCGCTGATCTGCTCGCGCGCCGACCTGCCGGTGCAGGGACAGAAGGAGATGAGCGACGGCTACCGCGGCTATCTCGGGTTGTGCAGCCACGAATACTTCCACACCTGGAACGTCAAGCGCATCAAGCCGGCGACCTTCGCGCCGTACGACCTGCAGCTGGAAGGCTATACCTCGCTGCTGTGGCTGTTCGAGGGCTTCACTAGTTATTACGACGACCTGATGCTGGTGCGTAGCGGCGTGATCGACGAAGCGGCGTATTTCAAGCTGGTTGCCAAGACCATCAACGGCGTGTTGCGTGGCAGCGGGCGCACCAAGCAGAGCGTGGCCGAGTCGAGCTTCGACGCCTGGGTAAAGTACTACCGTCAGGACGAGAATGCGCCCAACGCCATCGTCAGCTACTACACCAAGGGTTCGCTGATCGGCCTGGCGCTCGACCTGACCATCCGCGAGCAGACCAACGGGAAAAGGTCGCTCGACGACGTAATGCGCGCGCTGTGGCAGCGCTACGGCCGCGATTTCTATGCCGGACCGGAGCATGGCACCGGCGTGTCCGAAACGGAAGTGGAAGCGATCTTCGACGAAGTGACCGGCCTGAAACTGAAGCGCTTCTTCGACCGCTACGTGCGCGGCACCGATGATCCGCCGTTCGACAAGCTGCTCGCCGGCTTCGGCGTTACCTTCGCCGACAAGCGCAAGGATGCCAAGCCGGGCCTGGGCATGCGCACTACGCGCGAGGGCAACGACTGCAAGCTTGCCAATGTGTATGAAGGCGGGGCCGCGCATCAAGCCGGCATGTCGGCCGGCGACGTGCTCATCGCGCTCGATGGCTTGCGCATTTCCGCGAATAACCTCGATACCCTGTTGTCGCGCTACCGTGCGGGGGATACGGTGACGCTGCACGCATTCCGCCGCGATGAATTGATGGTGTTTTCAGTAACATTGACCCAGGGCGAGGCTCCCCAGATCAGCCTCGCGGCCGAGGCCAAGCCGGTCGCATCGGCACGCAAGCGCGGCCAGTGGCTGGCGCTCAAGAAAGGCGGATAGCCGTTTCATGGCATGGGCCTTGCAAACATCATCGCCAGCAAGCCGGCCTTGCACCGGGGCCGGTGTCACGATGACCGCGAAGGAGCGACGATGATGCGAATTGCAGACAACCTGATGGGAAAGGTATTGAGTTCAGGAGCCATTGCCGGCCTCACGACGGCGCTGGCTGCCAGCTTGGCCGGAAAGCGTGAAGCAGGATCCTACGCGGCGCCGCTGAACGCAATCAGCCATGCATTCTGGGGCAACGAAGCCGCGCAGCATGACGAGGCATCGGCAAAATATACATTGACTGGCTTGGCGACCAATGTGGCCTCGGCGACATTTTGGGCCGCCATCTACGAAAAACTGTTTGGGCAGCAATCCGGTGCCGGGCAATCGCTGCTCAAGCCCGTGCTGGGGGCGGTGGCCGTGACGGCCGGCGCTTATGTCACCGATTACTATCTGGTGCCCAAGCGCCTGACCCCCGGGTTCGAATTGCGTCTTTCCGGCAAATCACTGGCGGCGATTTACGGCGCGCTTGCGGTGGGCTTGGCCGCGCGCGGCCTGATCAGCCGCCGCAGCCCGGCTTGATTCAACCGAACAGGCGCTGCAGTTCGACGCCCGGTTCGGGCGCGCGCATGAAGGCTTCGCCGACCAGGAAGGCGTGTACGTCGGCATCGCGCATCGTTTTCACGTCGTCCGGCGTCAAGATGCCGGACTCGGTGACGACCAGCTTATCCGCCGGGATGCGCGGCAGCAGGCCGATCGTAGTTTGCAGGGATGTCTCAAAAGTGCGCAGGTTGCGGTTGTTAATGCCCAGCAGCGGCGTCTTCAGCTTCAGCGCCGCGGTCAACTCGTCGGCGTCATGCACCTCGACCAGCACGCTCATGCCGAGTTCGAGTGCGCAGGCTTCCAGCTCCGCCATCAAGCCATGCTCAAGCGCGGCGACGATCAGCAGGATGCAGTCCGCACCCCACGACCGCGCCTCGTAGACCTGGTACATGTCGACGATGAAATCCTTGCGCAACACTGGGATCTCGCAGGCAGCGCGCGCCTGCTTCAGGTAGTCGGGCGCGCCCTGGAAGAATTGCACGTCGGTCAGCACCGACAGGCAAGCCGCGCCGTGTTTCGCATAACTTTGCGCGATCTGCGCCGGCTGGAAGTCTTCCCGCAGGATGCCCTTGGAGGGCGATGCTTTCTTGACTTCCGCGATCACGCCGGCCTGGCCGGCGGCGATCTTGCCGCGCAGGCTGGCTTCGAAGCCGCGCAGGTCCGCGCGCAATGCGCTGTCGGTTTCCACTGCGCGCCGCAGGCTGGCGAGATCACGTTGCTTCTTCGCCGCGGCGACTTCATAGGCCTTGACGTCGAGGATTTTTTTCAGGATATCGGACATGATGGATCAGGCTGCGCCCAGTTTTTGCGTCACTTGCACGAATTGATCGAGCTTGGCGCGCGCCGTGCCCGAGGCGATCGTTTCGCGTGCCTTGGTCAAGCCGTCGGCAATCGAGTTCGCGATGCCGGCCGCATACAGCGCCGTGCCGGCATTGAGCACCACGATATCGCGCACCGCTCCCGGCTTGTTGTCGAGCGCCTCGAAAATCTTTTCCTTCGATTCCGCCGCGCCCGCCACCTTCAGGTTGCGGGTGGCGACCATCTGCAGGCCGAAGTCTTCCGGATGGATTTCATATTCGCGCACTTCGCCGTTGACCAGTTCGCCGATCATCGTCGCGGCCCCGAGCGAGACTTCATCCAGGTTGTCGCGCCCCCACACCACAACCGCGCGTTGCGCACCGAGGCGCTGCAGCACGCGTACCTGGATGCCGACCAGGTCAGGGTGGAATACGCCCATCAGGATATTAGGCGCGCCGGCCGGATTGGTCAGCGGTCCGAGGATATTGAAGATCGTGCGCACGCCGAGCTCCTTGCGCACCGGCGCCGCATGCTTCATTGCGGCGTGGTGGTTCGGCGCGAACATGAAACCGATGCCGGTTTCCTCGATCGATTGCGCCACCAGCTCCGGCTTGAGGTTGATGTTCGCTCCCAGCGCTTCCAGCACGTCGGCGCTGCCCGAGGAAGACGACACGCTGCGCCCGCCGTGCTTGGCGACGCGCGCGCCGGCCGCGGCGGCGACGAACATCGACGCCGTCGAGATGTTGAAGGTGTGCGCGCCATCGCCGCCGGTGCCGACGATATCGAGCAAGCCGGAGGTCTCCTTCAGCGGCACCTTGGTCGCGAATTCCCGCATCACCTGCGCCGCTGCCGCGATCTCGCCGATGGTTTCCTTCTTCACGCGAAGGCCCATCGTCAGCGCCGCGATCATCACCGGCGACATCTCGCCGCCCATGATCTTGCGGAACAAGGACAGCATCTCGTCGTGGAAAATTTCGCGGTGCTCGATGCAGCGCAGCAGGGCTTCTTGCGGGGTAATCGGCATATCGGGCTCTCCGGATCAGGCGGTCAGGAAGTTTTTCAGCAGCGCGTGGCCATGCTCGGACAGGATCGACTCGGGGTGGAATTGCACGCCTTCGATCTGGAATTCCTTGTGGCGCACGCCCATGATCTCGCCGTCGTCGGTCCAGGCGGTGATTTCCAGGCAGTCCGGCAGCGACTCGCGCTCGATCGCCAGCGAGTGATAGCGGATCACCGTATATGGGCTCGGCAAATCCTTGAATACGCCGGCGCCGGTATGCGTGATGACGGACGTCTTGCCGTGCATGACTTGCTTGGCGCGGATCACTTTGCCGCCGAACGCTGCGCCAATGCTCTGGTGCCCGAGGCACACGCCTAGCATCGGGATCTTCCCGGCGAATTCCTTCAGCACCGGCACCGACACGCCCGCTTCGTGCGGCGTGCAGGGACCTGGCGAAATGCAGATGCGGTCCGGCTGCATCGCCGCAATCTGCTCCAGCGTGATCTCGTCATTGCGGAAAGTGCGCACCTCTTCGCCGAGCTCGCCAAAGTACTGGACCAGGTTGTAGGTGAAGGAGTCGTAGTTATCAATCATCAGCAACATGTCAGAGCTCCCCATCCAGTCCGTCTTGCACTTGCTCGGCCGCGCGCAGCACGGCGCGCGCCTTGTTCTCGGTTTCCTGCCATTCCATCTCGGGCACCGAATCGGCGACTACGCCGGCGGCAGCTTGCACGTACAGCATGCCGTCCTTGATCACGCCGGTGCGGATCGCGATCGCCAGATCCATCTCGCCTCCGAACGACAGGTAGCCGCACGCGCCGCCATAGATGCCGCGCTTGATAGGCTCCAGTTCGTCGATCAGTTCCATCGCGCGCACCTTCGGCGCACCGGACAGCGTCCCTGCGGGGAAGGTCGCCTTCAGCACGTCGAGGTTCGTCAGTTCCGGCTTCAGGATGCCTTCGACGTTCGACACGATGTGCTGTACGTGCGAATACTTTTCGATCACCAGCTTGTCGGTCACCTTCACGCTGCCGGTCTCGGCGATCCGGCCGATGTCATTGCGCGCCAGGTCGATCAGCATCACGTGTTCGGCGATTTCCTTCGGATCGGCCAGCAGTTCCTTCGCCAGTTGCGCATCCTTCTCCGGCGTCGCCCCGCGCGGGCGAGTCCCGGCCAGCGGCCGGATCGTGACTTTCTTGTTACCGTCGCCGGTCTGCTCGTTGCGCACCAGGATTTCCGGCGACGCGCCGACAATCTGCATGTCGCCGAAGTTGTAGAAGTACATGTACGGCGACGGATTCAGCGAACGCAGCGCGCGGTACAGCGACAAGGGCGAGTCGACATACGATTTCTTCAGGCGCTGGCCGACCTGCACTTGCATCAGATCGCCGGCCATGATGTATTCCTTCGCCTTGACCACCGCTTTCAGATAGTCTTCCTTTGCGAAATCGCGTACGGTCTCGGTGCGCACCGTCGCCGACGTGACCGGCACGTCGACCGCGCGCCGCAGCATCGCGCGCAGATCCTTCAGGCGCTGGCGCGCTTTCGAATACGCTTCCGGCTGGGTCGGATCGGCATACACGATCAGATACAGCTTGCCGGACAGGTTGTCGATGACCGCCAGTTCTTCGGTGACCAGTAACTGAATTTCGGGCAGACCGAGATCGTCCTTGGGCGCGGTGTGTGCCAGGCGCCTCTCGATATGGCGCACCGTGTCGTAACCGAAGTAGCCGGCAAGTCCACCGCAGAAGCGCGGCATGCCCGGGCGCACCGCCGCCTTGTAGCGCGACTGGAATTGCGCGATGAATTCGAGCGGATTGCCTTCGTGCGTTTCGATTACGGCGCCGTTCCTGACCACTTCGGTCTTGGTGCCGTAGCTGCGCATCAGGGTCGATGCCGGCAGGCCAATGAACGAATAGCGGCCGAAACGCTCGCCGCCAACCACAGATTCGAGCAGGAAGGAATTCTTGCCGCCGTTCTGGGTTTGCGCCAGTTTCAGGTACAGCGTGAGCGGCGTTTCGAGGTCCGCGAACGCTTCGGCGATCAGCGGAATGCGGTTGTAGCCCTGTGCGGCCAGCGATTTGAATTCGAGTTCAGTCATGTTTCTCTCCGGGCGCTATTGTAGAACGAGCGGGTAATAGCGGGGGTGATTGTGCAAAAAACATTGCCAACAGAACAAGGTCGGCCGGCGGCGATCAGGGATTATTCAGCCCAGGATTGCCAGCGTCGCCACAGCCAGGCCTCGAACAGGCCCGGTGCGCAAACTTTCAGTTTTTTGCCGAGAAACATGCGTTTTTATGCGGAAATGAGATGGGCTGCGTCAAGCAGCGTGGAAACTATACCATCCGAATCGACGTTATGTATAGGTTCGCCATGGTTATACCCGTAGGGCACGTTCAGCACCCGGCATCCCGCAGCGCGTGCCGCCTGCGCGTCGTTTGACGAATCGCCGATGGCCACAACCTGCGCCGGCTGCAGGCCGAAATCCTCGCACACCTTCAAGAGCGGGTACGGGTCCGGCTTTTTCTTCGGCAGCGAATCGCCGCCGTACACCAGGTCGAAATACGGGCGTAAGCCGGTCTTCTCCAGCAGCGGCACGGCGAAGCCGATCGGCTTGTTGGTCACGCAAGCCAGGCGCAATCCCTTGCGTTTCAGTTCGTCGAGTCCCTCGCGCACACCGGGATAAACGCTCGCATAGTCGCCGTTGATGGCCAGGTAATGCTTTTGGTAAGACGCAAGCGCGACTGGAAAATGCTGCTCCACCGCCTCCGGCTCGTAATCGACCGCGAGCACGCGCCGCATCAGGTTTTCCGTCCCCTTGCCGACAAAATGGGTGATGGTGCCGATATCGAGCGGGGCCAGGGCCAGCTCGGAGCGCATGCGATTGACCGCGACATGAAAATCCGGCGCGGTGTGCAGCATCGTCCCGTCAAGGTCGATGATCGCCGCGCGGATGCCGGAGAGGGGGAGCCGTTCGGGCGCGTTCATGCTTGCGCCAACTGGCCGCGCATGGCGTCGATCACGGCCTTGTAATCCGGTTTGCCGAAAATGGCCGAGCCGGCGACGAAGGTGTCCGCACCGGCGCGCGCCGCGGCCGCGATGTTCTCGACCTTGATGCCGCCGTCGACTTCCAGCATGATGTCGCGCCCGGCAGCGTCGATGCGCTGACGCACCGCGGCGATCTTGTTCAACGCTTCCGGAATGAACGACTGCCCGCCGAAGCCTGGGTTGACCGACATGATCAGGATGATGTCGAGCTTATCCATCACGTGGTCGAGGTAATGCAGCGGTGTGGCCGGATTGAATACCAGGCCCGCCTTGCAGCCGTGATCGCGGATCAGCTGCAGGGAGCGATCGACGTGCTCGGATGCCTCGGGGTGGAACGTGATGATATTGGCGCCGGCCTTGGCGAAATCCGGAATGATGCGGTCCACGGGCTTGACCATGAGATGCACGTCGATCGGCACCTGCACATGCGGACGGATCGCCTCGCACACCATCGGCCCGATGGTCAGGTTGGGGACGTAATGATTGTCCATCACGTCGAAATGGATGATGTCGGCGCCGGCGGCAACGACGTTGCGGACTTCCTCGCCCAGGCGGGCAAAATCGGCGGACAGGATGCTGGGGGCGATGCGGTAATTGGGCATGACAAGCAAAGTGAATGAGGATGCGGTATTTTACCCGCTCGCCGGCCGGCCACGTATTGCGCTATGCCAGTAGCGCAAGCGCCATGAGCCGCTAGAATCCGTCATGCAAAAAGAGAAACAAGGAATGCCGATGGCCACCTACGAATTCACCGTCTCGGTCAAGACCCGGTATCTGGAGGAACAATCCGAGCCGGAGCGCGCGCATTACGTATTTGCGTACACCGTCACGATCAAAAACACCGGCAGCGTCGCAGCGCAGCTGATTTCGCGCCATTGGACCATTGTCGATGCCGTCAATCACGTGCAGGAAGTGCGCGGATTGGGGGTGGTCGGCCATCAGCCGCTTTTGCAACCGGGCGAACAGTTCGAATACACCAGCGGCACGGCGCTCAACACGCCGCACGGCTCGATGTCGGGCAACTACTTCTGTGTAGCGGAGGATGGCGAACGATTCGAGGCAAAAATTCCGGAATTCATCTTGTCTCAGCCGCGCACCTTGCATTAATGTTGCACTTCATCCTGCGGCGCTTCGGGTTTCCGTGGCGCTGGAGGCGAGGGTTTCTTCCCCGAGAACATCGTCCACCATACAATAAACACCAGCAAGAACAGGGCGACTCCTGCTTCAAGCATCAACAGCCACATAGCTTTCCCTCAATGTCATTCATTCGCCCCAGTTTACTCGCATCGACGGCGGCAGTCGTATTCGGCTTGGCCGCTTGCACAATCGTTCCGCCGGAACAGTCATGCAAATGCCCGCCGCCGACGTCCGCTGTGACGCAGCCGGAAGGTCCGAAGGAGTTGCTCAAGCCGACAAGCTTTGCGGCACTGCCGGGCTGGGGCAAAGATGATTTGCGCGAAGCTTGGCCAGCCTTTCTGGCATCCTGCGCCATATTGGCCAAGAAACCCGAATGGCGTGAGCCGTGTGCTGTCGCGCGCGACGTCGATGCAGGCAAGGACAAGACTATTCGCGCCTTCTTTGAAGCGTTCCTGGTACCGCATCAGGTCGTCAATCCGGATGGAAGCGATACCGGCCTGGTGACTGGGTACTACGAGCCTCTCTTGCACGGTGCGCGCAAGAGAGGCGGCCCGTACCAGATCCCGCTGCATCGCGCCCCGGATGACATGCTGACTATCGATCTGACCGCGCTCTATCCCGAATTGAAAAGTATGCGCCTGCGCGGCCGCGTGGTGGGCAACAAGGTCGTGCCATATCTGTCGCGTGCCGAGCTGATGCAGTCCGATATTCTGGTCGGCAAGGAACTGCTTTGGGTGGACGATGCGATTGAGGCATTTTTCCTGCAAGTGCAGGGCTCCGGGCGCGTACAGCTGGCCGACACAAAGGAAACGGTGCGAGTTGCCTATGCCGACCAGAATGGATATCCCTACAAGTCGATCGGCCGCTATCTGGTCGACAAAGGGGAGATGTCGCTGGAACAGGCATCAGCCCAAAACATCAAGACATGGTTTGTCGTCCACCCGGAACGTCGTCAAGAGTTGCTGAACGCGAACCCGAGTTATGTTTTTTTCAAGGAAGAGAAAGTCATCGATCCGAGCAAGGGGCCGAAAGGGGCGCTTGGCGTACCGCTGACGCCCCGCCGCTCCATAGCCGTGGATGCGCAATTCATCCCGCTCGGCGCGCCGGTATTTCTGGCTACAACCCAGCCGGGCGCGGACACGCCAATGCAGCGACTGACAATGGCGCAGGATACCGGCGGCGCGATTCGCAATGCCGTTCGTGCCGATTACTTCTGGGGCTTCGGCACGGAAGCCGGCGACAAGGCGGGCAAGATGAAGCAGCGCGGCATGATGTGGGTGCTGCTGCCGAAGCTGCGTTAATCAATGCGGGCCAAGCGGCTCAGCCGCCGCGGGGTGGGGAATTCCTGCCGCTCGGGCGGTCATTGTCTGCATGCTGCGCGCCAGGGTCGCATCCATGGTGGAAATGTGGAAGGCAAACCATTGCGGCAGCAATTCCCTGACCACCTCTCGTCCCACGCCGAGTTCTCCATTCATTACGCGGCAGTTCACGTTGTGCAGCGCTCCGAGCACCCGTGCATGTTGTTCGCGATGAACTTTCAGTGACTGGAAGTCCATTTCTTCCATCCATCGCTCTTCTGTTTCAAAAGCATGTTCCATTTGCTGAACAAGAGCGATGTATCCATTTCCGAATTCATGATCTTGCGCACTCGACAGCTTGTCTAGCATGCCAAATAAATCGTCATGCAAGCGATCCAAAGCGATGACGCCGAGCGGTTCATCGGATGGCCAAGTGGTATTTAACATCGGTGACCCTCCGTTGTATAGAAGTGAACGCGGCGGGAAGCAGAGTTGCGGTGCTTGATGGTCGGTGACTAGGGTAGGGAGCTTGCTGTTCACCTGTTCAGATTATGCTACTTGTTCAGTCCAGGACCCATTTGATATGTCTCAAGCGAGCCCTGGCGTAACGCCTGACTTCAGAGGGGCGGCTTGGCATTGTCGAGACGGTACAATGGCGGCTTACCTTTTTGTCAAGGAGCGTAAAAATGGCGTATGAAAATATCTTGGTCGACACACGTGAAAAAGTCGGGGTCATTCAGCTCAATCGCCCCAAGGCTTTGAACGCATTGAATGATCAGTTGATGGACGAACTGGGAGATGCGTTATTGAAGTTCGACTCCGATGACAATATTGGCTGCATCGTCATTACCGGCAGCGAAAAGGCGTTCGCGGCCGGGGCAGATATTGGTGCCATGGCCAAGTACACATTCATGGATGTGTACAAAGGTGATTACATCACCCGCAACTGGGAGCAGATTCGGCGGGTGCGCAAGCCGGTGATTGCGGTCGTCGCTGGATATGCACTTGGCGGCGGCTGCGAACTGGCGATGATGTGCGACTTCATCATCGCGGCCGAGACAGCCAAATTCGGACAACCTGAAGTCAAGTTGGGGACTATGCCAGGTGCTGGGGGGACACAGCGGCTTCCGCGCGCAATTTCCAAGTCAAAGGCCATGGACCTATGTCTGACTGCGCGGATGATGGACGCGGCGGAGGCTGAGCGGGCAGGATTGGTTTCGCGTGTTGTCCCGGCCGACAAACTGATAGACGAAGCAATGGCAGCAGCCAAGGCTATCGCCGGCATGTCTCTACCTATTGTTATGATGATCAAGGAATCGGTGAATCGATCCTATGAAACAACCTTGGCAGAAGGTATTCAATATGAACGACGCTTGTTTCATAGCACCTTCGCCACTGAGGACCAGAAAGAGGGGATGGCGGCGTTTGTCGAAAAGCGTGCGCCGAGCTTCCGCAATAACTGACGTACGAGGTGTTGGAAGGGCAAGAAAGATCGCCGTCAACTACTTCTGCAAAGCAGTTGACGGCACTGAGAGAAGTAGTCATAATCTCGCCTCTTTGCTGCTGACGAATAAAACGATTCGTTGGTAGATTGCAAGCCTGAAAAGTCTTGCAAAAAGAAGCGGTTAGCAACAAATGCTCGCGAACAAGATGAAATAAAACGCTTGACGCAAGCAATAAAGCGCTTCATAATCTCATTTCTCTGCTGCTGACAAACAAAACGCTTTGTTAGCGAGTTGCGAAAGCGACGGCAGGACAAGTTCTTTAACAAGTAACAGCCGATAAGTGTGGGCGCTTGGTGGGCGTGCGGCGGTGGCGGAAGCTGCCGAAGCTCAAAGCATATCAAGTGCTCGCAAGAAATACAGGTAAGTTCGCAAGAACGGACCTAGTCAGTATTTTGAGTGAGCGACGGTTCTTAGGAACCTGCCGGTAAAACGGCACAAAACAGGAATTGAACTGAAGAGTTTGATCCTGGCTCAGATTGAACGCTGGCGGCATGCCTTACACATGCAAGTCGAACGGCAGCGCGGGCTTCGGCCTGGCGGCGAGTGGCGAACGGGTGAGTAACATATCGGAACGTGCCTTAGAGTGGGGGATAACTAGTCGAAAGACTAGCTAATACCGCATACGACCTACGGGTGAAAGTGGGGGATCGCAAGACCTCATGCTCTTAGAGCGGCCGATATCTGATTAGCTAGTTGGTGGGGTAAAAGCCTACCAAGGCGACGATCAGTAGCTGGTCTGAGAGGACGACCAGCCACACTGGGACTGAGACACGGCCCAGACTCCTACGGGAGGCAGCAGTGGGGAATTTTGGACAATGGGGGCAACCCTGATCCAGCAATGCCGCGTGTGTGAAGAAGGCCTTCGGGTTGTAAAGCACTTTTGTTCGGGAAGAAATCCTTCTGGCTAATATCCGGAAGGGATGACGGTACCGGAAGAATAAGCACCGGCTAACTACGTGCCAGCAGCCGCGGTAATACGTAGGGTGCAAGCGTTAATCGGAATTACTGGGCGTAAAGCGTGCGCAGGCGGTTGTGCAAGACAGAGGTGAAATCCCCGGGCTTAACCTGGGAACTGCCTTTGTGACTGCACGGCTAGAGTGTGTCAGAGGGGGGTAGAATTCCACGTGTAGCAGTGAAATGCGTAGATATGTGGAGGAATACCGATGGCGAAGGCAGCCCCCTGGGATAACACTGACGCTCATGCACGAAAGCGTGGGGAGCAAACAGGATTAGATACCCTGGTAGTCCACGCCCTAAACGATGTCAACTAGTTGTCGGGGATTAATTTCCTTGGTAACGCAGCTAACGCGTGAAGTTGACCGCCTGGGGAGTACGGTCGCAAGATTAAAACTCAAAGGAATTGACGGGGACCCGCACAAGCGGTGGATGATGTGGATTAATTCGATGCAACGCGAAAAACCTTACCTACCCTTGACATGGATGGAATCCTTGAGAGATTGAGGAGTGCCCGAAAGGGAGCCATCACACAGGTGCTGCATGGCTGTCGTCAGCTCGTGTCGTGAGATGTTGGGTTAAGTCCCGCAACGAGCGCAACCCTTGTCATTAGTTGCTACGAAAGGGCACTCTAATGAGACTGCCGGTGACAAACCGGAGGAAGGTGGGGATGACGTCAAGTCCTCATGGCCCTTATGGGTAGGGCTTCACACGTCATACAATGGTACATACAGAGGGCTGCCAACCCGCGAGGGGGAGCTAATCCCAGAAAGTGTATCGTAGTCCGGATTGTAGTCTGCAACTCGACTACATGAAGTTGGAATCGCTAGTAATCGCGGATCAGCATGTCGCGGTGAATACGTTCCCGGGTCTTGTACACACCGCCCGTCACACCATGGGAGCGGGTTTTACCAGAAGTAGGTAGCCTAACCGCAAGGAGGGCGCTTACCACGGTAGGATTCGTGACTGGGGTGAAGTCGTAACAAGGTAGCCGTATCGGAAGGTGCGGCTGGATCACCTCCTTTCTAGAGTATCCGCGCAGAAATCAAGCGTTCACACTTATCGGTGTGTTATTCGAGAACAGCAATGGGTCTGTAGCTCAGCTGGTTAGAGCACCGTGTTGATAACGCGGGGGTCGTTGGTTCGAGCCCAACTAGACCCACCATCGGATATTGGGGGTTTAGCTCAGCTGGGAGAGCACCTGCTTTGCAAGCAGGGGGTCGTCGGTTCGATCCCGTCAACCTCCACCAAGACATCAAACCTAAGTCATCGCCAGGGTGGCGAGGTGATTTAGGTTTGATCTTTTACGATCGATAGGCTGTTTTTGTTCTTTAACAATCTGGAAGAAGTAGTAAAGATTTATCAGTTGGAGCTGATATGTTGTGATGACGTATTGGTGACGACTGGTGGGTTGTGATTGTATCAATCATTAGTATGAAAGAGTTCTCGCAAGTAGAAATACGAGCGACAAGTTCTGGAATACGGCACGCAAACTCAAGCTCTATAGCGTTTCTTGCAAGAGAAGCTAACGTTATAGGGACAAGCGACTAAGTGCACATGGTGGATGCCTTGGCGATATCAGGCGATGAAGGACGTTGTAGCCTGCGATAAGCTGCGGGGAGCTGGCAAACAAGCTTTGATCCGCAGATTTCCGAATGGGGAAACCCGGCCCTTTGGGTCATCTCACACTGAATACATAGGTGTGTGAAGCGAACGTGGCGAACTGAAACATCTAAGTAGCTACAGGAAAAGAAATCAACCGAGATTCCCAAAGTAGTGGCGAGCGAAATGGGAACAGCCTGCAAGATTTAGCAGTCGAGATAGCAAAATGCTCTGGAAAGTGCAGCCATAGCGGGTGATAGCCCCGTATGCGAAATCTGGATTGTGGAACTAAGCTTGCGACAAGTAGGGCGGGGCACGTGAAACCCTGTCTGAACATGGGGGGACCATCCTCCAAGGCTAAATACTCGATATCGACCGATAGTGAACCAGTACCGTGAGGGAAAGGCGAAAAGAACCCCGGAAGGGGAGTGAAATAGATCCTGAAACCGTGTGCATACAAACAGTAGGAGCCTCGTAAGGGGTGACTGCGTACCTTTTGTATAATGGGTCAGCGACTTACATTCAGTGGCAAGCTTAACCGTGTAGGGAAGGCGTAGCGAAAGCGAGTCCGAATAGGGCGTTCAGTCGCTGGGTGTAGACCCGAAACCAGATGATCTATCCATGGCCAGGATGAAGGTGCGGTAACACGCACTGGAGGTCCGAACCCACTAGTGTTGAAAAACTAGGGGATGAGCTGTGGATAGGGGTGAAAGGCTAAACAAATCTGGAAATAGCTGGTTCTCTCCGAAAACTATTTAGGTAGTGCCTCAAGTATCACCACCGGGGGTAGAGCACTGTTATGGCTAGGGGGTCATCGCGACTTACCAAACCATTGCAAACTCCGAATACCGGTGAGTGCGAGCTTGGGAGACAGACGCCGGGTGCTAACGTCCGACGTCAAGAGGGAAACAACCCAGACCGCCAGCTAAGGTCCCAAAGATTGGCTAAGTGGAAAACGAAGTGGGAAGGCTAAAACAGTCAGGAGGTTGGCTTAGAAGCAGCCATCCTTTAAAGAAAGCGTAATAGCTCACTGATCGAGTCGTCCTGCGCGGAAGATGTAACGGGGCTAAGCCAGTCACCGAAGCTGCGGATCTGCAGTAATGCAGATGGTAGGAGAGCGTTCTGTAAGCCTGCGAAGGTGTCTTGTAAAGGATGCTGGAGGTATCAGAAGTGCGAATGCTGACATGAGTAGCGATAATGCGGGTGAAAGGCCCGCACGCCGTAAGCCCAAGGTTTCCTGTTCAACGTTCATCGGAGCAGGGTGAGTCGGCCCCTAAGGCGAGGCAGAGATGCGTAGCTGATGGGAAGCAGGTTAATATTCCTGCACCGTCGTTAGATGCGATGGGGGGACGGATCGCGGAAGGTTGTCCGGGTGTTGGATGTCCCGGTTCCTGTATCAAAGAAGGCCAGTAGGCAAATCCGCTGGCGTAATTCAAGGGTATGGGACGAGCGGCCTTGTGCCGCGAAGCAATCGGAAGTGGTTCCAAGAAAAGCCTCTAAGCTTCAGTCTAACGAGACCGTACCGCAAACCGACACAGGTGGGCGAGATGAGTATTCTAAGGCGCTTGAGAGAACTCGGGAGAAGGAACTCGGCAAATTGGTACCGTAACTTCGGGATAAGGTACGCCCTTGTAGCTTGACTGGCCTGCGCCAGGAGGGTGAAGGGGTTGCAATAAACTGGTGGCTGCGACTGTTTAATAAAAACACAGCACTCTGCAAACACGAAAGTGGACGTATAGGGTGTGACGCCTGCCCGGTGCTGGAAGATTAAATGATGGGGTGCAAGCTCTTGATTGAAGTCCCAGTAAACGGCGGCCGTAACTATAACGGTCCTAAGGTAGCGAAATTCCTTGTCGGGTAAGTTCCGACCTGCACGAATGGCGTAACGATGGCCACACTGTCTCCTCCCGAGACTCAGCGAAGTTGAAGTGTTTGTGATGATGCAATCTACCCGCGGCTAGACGGAAAGACCCCATGAACCTTTACTGTAGCTTTGCATTGGACTTTGAACCAATCTGTGTAGGATAGGTGGGAGGCTTTGAAGCGAGGACGCTAGTTCTCGTGGAGCCGTCCTTGAAATACCACCCTGGTTTGTTTGAGGTTCTAACCTTGGCCCGTTATCCGGGTCGGGGACAGTGCATGGTAGGCAGTTTGACTGGGGCGGTCTCCTCCCAAAGTGTAACGGAGGAGTTCGAAGGTACGCTAGGTACGGTCGGACATCGTGCTAATAGTGCAATGGCATAAGCGTGCTTAACTGCGAGACTGACAAGTCGAGCAGGTACGAAAGTAGGACATAGTGATCCGGTGGTTCTGTATGGAAGGGCCATCGCTCAACGGATAAAAGGTACTCTGGGGATAACAGGCTGATTCCTCCCAAGAGTTCATATCGACGGGGGAGTTTGGCACCTCGATGTCGGCTCATCACATCCTGGGGCTGTAGCCGGTCCCAAGGGTATGGCTGTTCGCCATTTAAAGTGGTACGTGAGCTGGGTTTAAAACGTCGTGAGACAGTTTGGTCCCTATCTGCCGTGGGCGTTGGAAGTTTGAGGGGGGCTGCTCCTAGTACGAGAGGACCGGAGTGGACGAACCTCTGGTGTACCGGTTGTCACGCCAGTGGCATTGCCGGGTAGCTAAGTTCGGAAGAGATAACCGCTGAAAGCATCTAAGCGGGAAACTTGCCTCAAGATGAGACTTCCCGGGAACTTGATTCCCCTAAAGGGTCGTTCGAGACCAGGACGTTGATAGGTCAGGTGTGGAAGCGCAGTAATGCGTTAAGCTAACTGATACTAATTGCCCGTGCGGCTTGTCCCTATAACCTTAGCAGGTATAGGCAAGTAAGCGTGTGAATGACTGATTCATCACACCCGCCAAAATTTGTAGTACCCCTGATTGCTACTTCTTTCCAGATTGGGCCGTTTGTTGCAGCAACCGCTGAACAACCGGCTTTACAAGTTATGCCTGATGACCATAGCGAGTTGGTACCACCCCTTCCCATCCCGAACAGGACCGTGAAACGACTTCGCGCCGATGATAGTGCTGCAACCAGTGTGAAAGTAGGTTATCGTCAGGCTTGTTACCCAAAAACGCCCCCAGCATCCAACTGCTCGGGGCGTTTTGCTTTGGTCAGCCCTCCAATCACTCCCCGCAGCGCGATCAGAAAACGGCTGCCCGTATGTCGAACGCCCTGGTAATCCCCCGAAAAAGAAGCGGATTTGAAAGTAGAATTTTCTCCAATCAGAAACGAGGAAGTTTTACATGAAGAAGTCGTGCTTTTCGGAAAGCCAGATCATCGCCATTCTCAAGCAGGCCGAAGCCGGTACACCGGTCCCGGAGCTGTGCCGTGAATGATGTGCCCCCATTCGTAGTGCCAGGGGCCTTCTAGCAAAGTCCAATTAAAAACATCAAATTCTTTCCTGCTCGCCGGCCTTTGGCAGCCGGTTTGTCCGGCAGCTTGCAGCAAATTCGGCTGGTGTCTGGTAGTTCAATGCGCTATGCGGCCGATGCTCATTGTAATCGCGCCGCCATGCCGCGATTCGAATGCGCGCTTCCGCCAGGCTGGTGAACCAGTGGTCGTTCAGGCATTCATCTCTGAAGCGACCATTGAAACTCTCGATGTAGGCGTTCTGCGTTGGCTTGCCCGGCTCAATCAGCTTGAGTTGCACGCCATTCTGATACGCCCACTGATCCAATGCCTTGCCGGTGAACTCCGGACCCTGATCCGTTCGGATTGCTGATGGCAAACCACGGAACTGCGCTGCTCGCTCCAGCACGCGAACGACGTAGTGACCGGAAATGCCATGCTCAGCCACCAAGTCGACCGACTCCTTGGTGAAGTCGTCCACGATGGTCAACACCTTGATCCTGCGGCCATTGGCCAGCGCATCGCTGACGAAATCCATAGACCATACTTCATTGGGCCGGCTTGGCAGTACCAGTTGCTCCCGTTCGACTGCTACACCATGCCGCTTGCGCCGGCGCTTTACCGCCAGGCCAGCGCCCTGATAAAGACGAAAGATCCGTTTGTGATTTGCCTCGATGCCTTCACGTCGTAACAGCGCATGCAGGCGACGATAGCCAAAGCGGCGGCGTTCGCCGGCCAGTTCAACCATGCGAGCCTGCAATTGCTCGTTCTCGGGTTGTGCCTTGCCCTGGTAGTGCAAGACAGTGCGTGACAGCCCCACAAGCAGACAGGCGCGGCGCTCGGAAATCGTAGTCTTCTCCCGCATCGCTGCGACCATCTCACGCTTGGCCTGTGGGTTCAGTGCTTTCGGCCTAACGCCACTTTCAGAGCTTCTGCATCCAGCATTGATTCGGCCAACAGTTTCTTGAGCTGGGCATTCTCTGCTTCCAGGTCCCGCAGCCGCTTCGCATCCGGCACCGTCATGCCGCCGAATTTGGCGCGCCAGGTGTAAAACGATGCATCGCTAAAGCCATGCTGTCGACACAGCTCTTTGACCGATACGCCGGCATCTGCCTGCTTCAGAAATCCAATAATCTGCTCGTCGGTAAACCGCTTCTTCACGTTCATTCTCCCTTTCGAAAACGAACTTTACTAGATCCCGATTGGCACTCTTTATTGGGGGCACATCATGAACACGGGATGAGTTCAGCGCTGTTTTACAAGTGGCGCAGCCGCTATGGCGGCATGGATCCGTCGATGATGGCAAGGCTCAAGGAGCTCGAAGAAGAGAACCGGCGCCTGAAGAAGATGTATGCCGAAGAGCGGCTCAAGGCTGAGATCGTCGCCGAGGCGCTACAAAAAAGTGGTAGCGCCATCTCGACGACGCGAGATGGCGCAATGGGCAGTGCAAGACAAGGCCGTCAGCATTCGGGCAGCATGCCAAGCGTTTGGCATTAGTCAGACCTGTTATCGGTATCAGGCCAAACGGTCTTCAGAGAACAATGAAATCGCCGACTGGCTGATTCGGCTGACGGCCAACCAGCGCAACTGGGGCTTCGGCCTGTGCTTCCTTTACCTGCGTAACGTGAAAGGCTACGGCTGGAATCACAAGCGCGTGTACCGGATCTACCAGCAGCTGGAGCTTAACCTGCGCATCAAGCCGAAGAAACGCCTGGTGCGCGAGAAGCCGGAGCCGCTGGCCGAACCGACAGCGATCAATCAAGTCTGGTCGATGGACTTCATGCACGACCAACTGGCAGACGGCCGCAGCATCCGGTTGTTCAATGTGATCGACGACTTCAACCGCGAAGGGCTGAACATCGAAGTCGGCTTCTCGCTGCCGTCCGAACGAGTGATTCGATCACTGGAGCAGATCATCGAATGGCGTGGCAGACCGGACAGGATTCGTTGTAACAATGGTCCCGAGTACGTCAGTGCGGCGCTGATGGCATGGGCAAGTCGGTGTGGCATTCATGTCGAATTCATTCAGCCCGGCAAGCCGCAGCAGAATGCGTACATCGAACGCTACAACCGGACCGTTCCCTATGACTGGCTGGCGCACTATCTGTTCGACAGCATTGAAGAGGTTCAGGATTACGCGACGCGCTGGCTGTGGACCTATAATCACGAACGCCCTAATATGGCCATCGGCGGCATCACCCCGAAGCATAAATTGGCCTTGGCCGCATAATCTCTACTCTCAGGCCGCTTCAAAAATGGGGGGATTACCCCCCTCTTCAAGCGTTTGGACGCCACTTCGCTTGGCTGTTCACTTTGATTCGCCATTGAATCCTAATACCCCTCCACTGAGAGATTCCGTTACATTCAGCATGTACGCTACGGTCGATCAGGGGGGAAATACTCTAGAACTGGTAACGCACACGAACAACGCCAAAGTTGACTCCGGAGTTCGGTGCTTTGATACCGCCATTCGAGAAGTGCTCGAACATGAGCCCTAAATCAAGCTGGTTGTGAAATACATAGCCCATCCCGATACGATCGCCAAATTGGAATCTCGTGGAGAGCTGCCGTCCGTTGTTGTTATATAGATCGGAAAGATAGTGAATGCCGATTCCGACTTCTCCGTATGGACCCGTTAACGAGTCGCTCTGAAGACGGAACACAGGAGTCATTCCGATTGATGCAAGATTGTGTGTGTTGCTCGGCATGCCCTGAAAGCGTCTTTCGCGCCATTGGGCAAGACCCAAATCCCAATATCCACCGACGTGGCTTCCATTAGATTGCCACCACTTCTTTTCCCATTTCCACTGCATGCCGACGCGAATCATACGGGTTTGATTACCTGAACCATAGTCGATAGTGGCCGAGTCGAGCGCATGTGCTGTCATCGGCGCGATCTGCAAAACAACGGCAGTGCAGGCAACAGCCACTATATTCAAAGTCTTGCATGTAGTTATCATGGGTTTTCCCAAGTAATAATGATTCAAATCGGACGTCGGTTGGCTTACTCTTTTGCTTGGCTGCATGGCGGAGGAATGCCTCCTTCCCTGGCCGGAGGCGTCGTACGAGGAACATTTACGCGTGGCGTTAGCGGATATAGGCGTGTTCCTCGCTGCCCGGCGTATCCACGTCTAGCATCAATACGTAGCCTGAAAGTGGATAGCGATCGAGCTCGTCCTGCGGACGGTTGTGACGGGCGGAGGTGACATAGAGCGTCTTGAGATCCGGGCCGCCGAACGCCACCATCGTCGGGCACTTCACGGGCAATGGGATATCGAGCAGCACCTCGCCCGTTGGCGCCAGGCGGAGAATGCGTCCGCCCTCATACATCGCGCACCAGTAAGTGTCTTCGCTGTCGACCGCGGCGCCATCGGGGCGTCCGCCATAGTTATGCGATTTGTCACTGGAAAACTGCTTGAATGGGCGCCCTTTGCCGATTTGCCCACTGGCGAGGTCGAACTCATAGGCGGTGATCCGGTGGGCGGTGGTATCGGTGTGATAGAGCGTTCGGTTATCGATGCTGAAGGCAACGCCGTTGGAAACCGTTACCGGCTTGTCTGCATCGCGAATCGCGCCATGTTCGACGCAGAAAAGCGAGCCGCCTGGCCGGTCCCGCGGATCGTACAGTGAGCCGGTCCACAACCTGCCGGCGGCGTCGCAGCGTCCGTCGTTGAAGCGAGCACGTGACGGGTCGTATGGAGCGTCCGCCAGTTTGCTCAGCGTGCCGTCGCCGGTGTCAAGAAAGGCTAGGCCGGCGCGCATGGCGACCAGCAGGCCGCCATTCGAGCAGCGTGCGATGCAGCCCGGCTCGGATGGCAGGGGAAAGACTTGATGAGCGCCCGTCGCCGACTGGTAACGGTGCACTTCTTTAGCCGCAATATCAATCCAGTAAAGCGCCGCTTCGTCCGGATGCCACATCGGGCATTCTCCAAGCAGCATCGGCGTATCGAGCAGGGGACGAATTTCGTGCATCGACATGGTCGCTACTTATTTGAGATGATGATGCACATTATGCTATGAAAAACAACTGGCCGAAGGAGCGAGCGTGACCGCATCAATGACATTACCCAAAGTTGCTTTCCTTGGTATTGGATTAATGGGAAGGCCAATGGCAACGCGCCTGTTGCAGGCCGGCTATTCCCTCGTTGCCTGGAACCGTTCACGCAGCAAGGCCGAGGCGCTCAGCGCCTTGCACGCAGATGTTGCAGACAGTCCGGCCGATGCGGTACGCGATGCGGATATTGTCATTACCATGCTCGAAGCCGGCCCTGCGGTGGCCGAAGTCATTCAGCTTGCCATGCCATCCCTGCAACACGGGGCGCTCGTGATTGATATGAGTTCAACCCGGCAGTCGGAAGCGCAAGCGATGCATACCATATTGCTGGAAAGGGGCGTCGCCTTCATCGATGCGCCGGTTTCCGGTGGCGTCGTCGGCGCAGAGACAGGCACTCTGGCCATCATGGCAGGTGCGGATAAGGAAGACTTTGCAAGGGCCGAACCGGTATTGCGTGTCATGGGCCGCCCGACCTTGGTGGGGCCGCCTGGCTGCGGGCAAGTCGCCAAGTTGTGCAATCAGCTCATTGTCGGCGGCACGCTGGCGATCGTTGCGGAAGCGCTGTTGCTGGCGCAGGCTGGCGGTGCCGATCCGGTTGCGGTGCGCACTGCCATTCGCGGCGGCTTCGCCGAGAGCCGCATCCTCGAAGTACACGGTCAGCGCATGCTTGAACGAAACTTTATGCCCGGTGGACAGGTCAAGAGTCAGACGAAAGATTTGGAAAACGTGTTGATCGCCGCTGCAGCGGCAGGCGTGCATTTGCCGGTGACCGAACTGGTGACGCAAGCCTACCGCAGCATTCTCGATACTCTGCCGAACGCCGACCAATCGGCCGCGCTGCTCGCCCTGGAACGACTGAATCCTGGCAAGCGTGTCGGCGACGCTCCGGACCGCTTGCCTTGACAGGTGACGCGGGGACGATGCGTGAGGTGATCGCGGCTTTCGCTTTCCATCGCCACCACTAATTAACGACACGACGAACCGATCCCCTCCATGACAGAACAGCATCCCGAACGCACCGACTGGCGCGCCGTCTGGCAGTTGATCAAGCCTTACTGGGTGTCGGAAGAAAAATGGAAAGCGCTCGGCCTGCTTGCCGCGGTTATTGGCCTGGCGCTGGGGATGGTGTATCTGAACGTGCTGTTCAATACCTGGAGCCGAGATTCCTTCAACGCGCTGGAAAGCAAGAACTACGCTGCCTTCAAGGAGCAGTTGTGGCGCTTTTCCTATCTCGCCTTCATCTACATTACGGTCGCCATTTACCGCGTCTACCTCAGGCAGTCGCTGGAAATGCGCTGGCGCGCCTGGCTGACGCGCCATTACATGGGGGAGTGGCTCGCCAATCAAGCCTACTATCGCATCGAGCAAAGCCGTATCGCGGACAATCCCGATCAACGGATTGCCGAAGACCTGAACATGCTGACAACCGAAACGCTGATGCTGTCGCTCGAACTGCTGTCGAGCGTCGTGACGCTGGTGTCGTTCATCGGCATCCTGTGGTCGGTCAGCGGCCCGCTGGCCTTCGCGCTCGCGGGCACGGAGTTCACCATTCCTGCCTACATGGTGTGGTTCGCCATCGCCTACGCCGCCGTCGGCTCCGGCATGGTCTGGCTGGTCGGCCGGCCGCTGGTGCGCCAGAACTTCCATCAGCAGCGCTACGAGGCCAATTTCCGCTTCGGGCTGATCCGCATCCGCGAGAATGCCGAGGCGGTCGCCCTGTACCGCGGCGAGGCGCAGGAACAGGCGCACCTGGATGGGCGGTTCGAGCAGATCCGGGCCAACTGGTGGCGCATCATGCGCACCACCAAGCAGCTCAATGTGGTGTCGACCTTTTACGCGCAATTCGCCATTATTTTCCCGATGCTGGTGGCCGCGCCGCGCTACTTTTCCGGTGCCATCACGCTTGGCGTGTATTCGCAGATCGGCGATGCGTTCAGCCAGGTGCAGGACGCGCTGTCGTGGTTCGTGACCGCGTTCAACCGTCTCGCGGAATGGAAGGCCAGCGTCAACCGTCTGGCAGGCTTTCATGCCGCCGTCGCGCTGGCACGTAGCCAGGAGCGGGGCATTACGGTGGAACGTAACAATGTCGGCGCCATCCTGGCCGACCGAGTGCAATTGCATCTGCCCAACGGCCAATCGCTGACCCGCCCTCTATCCTTCGAGATCCACCGCGGGCAGCGCATCCTGGTCGAAGGGCCTTCTGGTTGCGGCAAATCGACGCTGTTTCGCGCCATCGCCGGAATCTGGCCCTACGGCGCCGGCACGGTGGAACTGCCGCAGGAGGCACGGCTATTGTTCGTGCCGCAAAAATCGTATCTGCCGATCGGCACCCTGCGCGCTGCCATCGCCTATCCCGCGGCTGACCATGCGTATCGGGACTTGGCGATCGCGCACTATCTCGACCTGTGCCGGCTGTCGCATCTGAAGGACCACCTCGATATGGCCGACAACTGGAGCCAGCGCTTGTCTCCCGGCGAGCAGCAGCGGCTTGCCTTCGTGCGCGTGCTGCTGACGCGGCCCGGCATCGTCTTTCTGGATGAGGCTACCAGCGCGCTGGATCCGGAGTCGGAAGCATGGCTCTACGAACTGGTGTCGCGCGAACTGCCCGATGCCGCGATCATCAGCATCGCCCACCGCGAAGCCGTAGCCAGCTTCCATGATCTGCGCTGGCGCTTCGTGCACGAGGGTTGGGGCCGGGATGACACGGCGACGGACACGGGTATGCCCCGCTATGCCATCCGCGCCACGGCCATTGCTGCTACCGCCACGGCTTAGACGATCGCCCCTAGGGTTGAGCGAGGGCAAGGAAGGCAAAACTGGCCAGCCAGTGTGTTCCGGCATAGTCGCCATCCGTTGCCTGCGGCAGAGACGCGGCAAGATGCGCCGCGACCGCCTCATGAACCGGCGCCTGCAGCGTCTGGGGCAATTGCGGAGCAAGCATTTTCCAGCACCAGGCGCGGGTCAGATTCAGCCCGTCCAGGTGGGCGAGTTTGGGATCGCTTCTGTCACATACCGCCACCGGCTTCAGCCAGACTGGCAGCTCATTCGGCGGTGGGCAAAACACTTCCCACCAGTCGGCATAGCTGCAGCCGTCGACCACCCGCAGCATCAGGACTGCTTCCATCAAGCCGCCGGAGAGAAAGTCATCGCCACTGGGTTCGTAGGCGGCCGGATAGCGCTGGTCGCGCCCGAACCAGGCGTTCGCCTTGTCGCAGAGTAGCTTGCGCAGCGCGAAGTGCTGGCTGCATTCGGCATAGTCGAGCGCAAACAGCAGGCTGAATGCGCTGTTGCCATGCGTACCGGCCCGGACCGGGTAGTGCGCCAGCGGCAGGAAATTCAGATAGCGTTCGACAACCAGATCCGCCAGCGGTTGCAGCACATCGCGCCAGCGCGCCATCCCGGAATCTGTCTTGGCGCCTTCGATCAGGGCCGTCTGCAATTTCAGCAGCCACGCCCAGCCGTAGGGCCGCTCGAAGGTCTGGCGCGACGGTTGCTGCAGGAAGGAGATTTCCGCTGCGACCTTGGCTTCAGTGAAATGTGCGTCGAGGGTTTGCCGGACCTGTGGAATCTCAGGCAGCGCCGGAAAGCCGCACAGCAGACGCACCAACAGCCAGTGCATGTGGACGCAGGAGTGCCAGTCGTAACTGCCGAAAAACAGCGGATGAATTGTCTGGGGCGACTGCAGGTCGGCCGCGCTGTTGAGCACATGGCCGGGATTGTTCGGGTATTCCTGCCCGATGTTGGCCAGCGCAGCCCGGCAGAATGCGCTGGCGTATGGCGCGGCCGGCGATGCGTTCATGGCGGCCGGCCGTGTTATGCGCTGCGCAGGTACGCTTCGGCCAGGCGCACCCAGTAGCTTGCGCCGATCGGCAGCAGGTCGTCGTTGAAGTCGTAGCTCGGATTGTGCAGGTTGCAGGGGCCCATGCCGTGGCCGTCATGGCGATGCGCGCCTTCGCCGTTGCCGATGAAGACATAGCAGCCCGGTTTTTCCTGCAGCATGAAGGCGAAGTCTTCCGCGCCCATGGTCGGCTCGACCTGCGTGTTGACGCAATCGTCGCCGACGATGGAGCGCATCACCTCGGCGGCGAATGCGGTTTCCTTTGCATGGTTGATCAGCGGCGGATAGTTGCGGGTGAAACGGAAATCGACTTCGGCGTCGAACGCGGCCGCCGTGTGCTGCGCCACGTCGCGCATGCGATGTTCGATCAGGTCGAGCGTCTCAGTGGTGAAGGTGCGCACCGTGCCGATCAGGGTGGCGGTGTCGGGAACGATGTTGGTGGCGCTGCCGGCGTGGATTTGGGTGATCGAGATGACGCCGGCGTCGATCGGGCTCTTGTTGCGGGTGATGATGGTTTGCCAGCTCTGGGCGATCTGGATCGCCGTCATGATCGGGTCGATCCCCTTGTGCGGCTGCGCCGCATGCGAGCCCTTGCCCTTGACGATGACTTCGAATTCGTTGGACGACGCCATCATCGGGCCTGCTGTGACGCCGAACGTGCCGACGGCCACACCCGGCCAGTTGTGCATGCCGAACACCGCATCCATCGGGTATTTGGCAAACAGGCCATCATCCATCATGCGCTTCGCGCCGCCGCCGCCTTCTTCCGCCGGCTGGAAAATCAGGTAGACGGTGCCGTCGAAATTGCGGTGACTGGCCAGGTAATGGGCTGCGCCAAGCAGCATCGCGACATGGCCGTCGTGGCCGCAGGCATGCATTTTCCCGGCATGGGTCGAGGCGTGCGGGAATGAGTTGACTTCCTGAAGCGGCAAGGCGTCCATGTCCGCGCGCAGGCCGATGGCGCGCTTGCTGCTGCCGTTTTGGATGATGCCGACCACGCCGGTCACGCCCATGCCGCGGTCGATTGGAATGCCCCATTGCGTCAGTTTCGAGGCGATGAGGTCTGCGGTTCGCTGCTCCTCGAAGCACAGTTCGGGATGCGCATGGATGTCGCGTCGGATCTGCTGTAATTCGGATTGGAAACGGGTGATCGGGTCAAGCAACTTCATTGTCTTCTCCAGGCGTCGGCAGCGCACAGGGATAGCGTTGCACGGCGGAATACTTTTGATGCATTGTCGCATTTAATGACACGCGCTTAATGACGCGCACTTAATGACTATATATTACGCTTACGCTCGAAGCCCGTATTTTAACTATTGCAAAACCCGGTTCGCGCCAGGATTTGCCGCCGCATGCCATGCATGCGCATAACGTGGAAGATTCCCATGACCGTTTCGATTGTTCGCGCTACCTGCCCGCATGATTGCCCCGATACCTGCGCCTTGCTGGTGACCGTGCAGGATGGCGTCGCCACCCAGGTGCGCGGCGACCCGGAGCATCCGACCACCGCGGGCGCGCTGTGCACCAAGGTGTCGCGTTACGCCGAACGCACCTATCACAAGGATCGCCTGCTGTATCCGATGAAACGGGTGGGGAAGAAGGGCGAGGGAAAGTTCGAGCGCATCGGCTGGGACGAGGCGCTCGACACGATCGCGACGCGCCTGAAGGCGATTGCCGCGCGCGACCCGCAGGCGATCCTGCCCTACAGCTATGCCGGCACGATGGGGCTGGTGCAGGGCGAATCGATGGCGGGGCGCTTCTTTCACAAGCTGGGCGCATCGCTGCTGGAGCGCACCATTTGCGCGTCCGCCGGCGGCGCCGGCTACCTCTACACGATCGGCGCCCGGATCGGCACCGACGTCGAGCAGTTCCAGAACGCGCGCCTGATCCTGATCTGGGGCGGCAATCCGGTCGCGTCCAACCTGCATTTCTGGATGCGCGCGCAGGAAGCCAAGCGGCGCGGCGCAAAGCTGATCGCCATCGATCCCTACCGCTCGCTGACCGCCGAAAAATGCCACCAGCATATCGCGCTGCTGCCGGGCACCGACGCGGCGCTCGCGCTCGGGCTGATGCACGTGCTGATCAGGGAAAAGCTGATCGATGAAGACTATGTGGCAAGGCACACGCTCGGCTTCGATCAGTTGAAGGAACGAGTGCAGGAGTGGACGCCGCAGCGCACCGCGCAAGTGTGCGGCATTGCGGCTGCCGAGGTCGAGCAGCTGGCGCGGGAATACGGTTCGACGGCGCAACGCGGCGAAGCCGTGGCGATCCGCCTGAACTATGGCGTGCAGCGCGTGCACGGCGGCGGCATGGCGGTGCGCAATATCGCCTGCCTGCCGGCGCTGGTCGGGGCATGGCGTCACGCTGCCGGCGGCGTGCAGCTATCGTCCTCCGATTCCTTTCCGAAAAATAGCCGTGCGCTGCAGCGCCCCGATCTCATGCCGGCGCAACGTCCGCGCACCATCAACATGAGCACCATCGGCGACGACTTGCTGCGCGCCGCCGCGCCGGACTTCGGTCCGCGGATCGAGGCGCTGGTCGTCTACAACGCCAATCCGGTGGCGGTCGCGCCGGAGTCGGCGAAGGTGGCGCAAGGGTTCGCGCGCGAGGATTTGTTTACCGTCGTGCTGGAGCATTTTCAGACCGACACCGCCGACTATGCCGACATCCTGCTGCCGGCCACCACGCAGCTGGAGCACGTGGACATCCATGCCACTTATGGCCATTTGTACATGATGGCCAACAACGCGGCCATCGCGCCGCTGGGCGAAGCCAAGCCGAACACCGAAATCTTCCGCCTGCTGGCGCAGCGCATGGGTTTTGACGACCCCTGCTTTCGCGAGAGCGACGACGACATCGCGGCGCAGGCATTCAATCGCGCCAACGAGCGCGCCATTCATTTCGACTGGGATGCATTGAAGCGCAAGGGCTGGCAAAAGCTCAACATGCCGGACGCGCCGTTTGCCGAGGGCGGCTTCCCCACACCGTCGGGCAAATGCGAATTCTATTGCGAGCGCATGCTGCACGAAGGACTGGACCCTTTGCCAACCTATATCCCGCCGCACGAATCGGTAGCGAGCAACCCGGAGTTGGCGAAGACATATCCGCTCGCGATGATTTCGCCGCCAGCGCGGAACTTTCTAAACAGCACCTTCGTCAATGTGGAGAGTCTGCGCGATACGGAAGGCGAGCCGCACCTGGACATCCATCCTGTCGATGCCATCGAACGCGGCATTGAAGATGGCAACCGGGTACGCATCCACAACGCGCGCGGCTCATTCTTTGCGAAAGCGCGCGTGACCGACAGGGCACGACAGGGACTGGTGGTCGGTTTGTCCATCTGGTGGAAGAAGTTCGCCGCCGATGGCAAGAACGCCAATGAAGTCACCAGCCAGCGCTTGACCGACATGGGTAACGCGCCGACGTTTTACGACGTGCTGGTGCAGGTGGAGAAAGCGTAGGACATGAAGATAAAGTGGCGGGCGTTGGTTTTTTGCGGAGTGGCGGCCCTGGTCGGCGGCTGTTCCCAGATGGGATACTTTGTGCAGGCCGCGCAGGGGCAGTTTTCGCTGCTGGCCGAAGCGCAGCCGATCGACGACTGGCTCGCCAGGAGCGACCTTAACGACACGCTGCGCGACAAGCTCACCAAGGTCAAGGAGATCCGCGCCTTCGCCGCCAAGGAACTGGCGCTGCCCGACAATGACACCTTTACCACCTACGCCGACCTCAAGCGCCCGTTCGTGATGTGGAACGTGGTCGCGACGCCGGAGCTGTCGCTGAAGCCCTTGCAATGGTGTTTCCCGGTCGCCGGCTGCGTAAATTATCGCGGCTACTACAGCAAGGATGATGCGCAGTCGTATGCGAAGGAGTTGCGCGCCGAGCACTACGATGTCGAAGTGTCGGGCGTGCCGGCCTATTCGACGCTGGGCTGGTTCCGCGACCCGGTCCTGTCTACCTTCATCAAGTACCCCGATGGCGAAGTGGCGCGCATGGTGTTCCACGAACTGGCGCACCAGGTGGTGTACGTGCCGGGCGACTCGCGCTTTAACGAATCGTTCGCGGTGGCCGTCGAGGAAGCCGGCGTCGAGCGCTGGCTCGCCATGTACGGCAACGACAAGATGCGCAAGACCTATGCCGAATACGAGGGCCGCAAGCGGGATTTTCTCGCCTTGCTGATGAAGCATCGCAAGGCGCTCGAAGAAAATTACAAGCGCGATGCGAGCGACACCGACAAGCGCAAGGAAAAGGCTGCAATTTTCCAGTCGCTCAAGGATGACTACCAGGCGCTCAAGGCGTCTTGGGGCGGCTACAGCGGCTACGACCGCTGGTTCGCCGAGCCATTGTCGAACGCCCATCTGTCCGCCATCGCGACGTACCACGATTTCGTGCCCGGCTTTAAGGCGCTGCTGATGCAGCAAAAGCGGTTCGACAAGTTCTACCAGGCGGTCAAACGGCTGGCCTCGCTCGACGAGAATGAGCGGCACCGGCAACTGGCGGCGATGAGCCCGCCGCCCACCATGGCCGCCGGGCCGGACGGCGCTGAAGCGATGCCGGTCAGGCTAGACGCGAAGCCGGAACAGGCTGCAGCGCAATAATCTACAGGCAAGCAAAGCGACCCGTGCGGTCGCTTTGTCGCATCTGGAGACGGCGAAATAGGGAGTGCCGGAGCGGTCGCGCATTGTTGCATCGCAATATTATTTCCGGGCTAGAGAAGTTACTCAGGAAACGCCTAAAAACCTTGCACTCGGACGCGCCGACCGATAGCATCTATGTTACTAAAAAAGAACTGTCGTTCGTTTTTTTACGTCGACATCGATATTCCCCCAAAGCACATCAACACTGAGGCAGACAATGGAGAAAATCTGGCTGAAATCGTATCCGAAGGACGTACCGGCGGAGATCGATTACAAACAATACCGATCGCTGGTGCACCTGCTGGAAGAATCGTTCCGCAAGTATGCCTCGCGCAACGCATTCGTCTGCATGGACAAGTCCCTCACCTATGCCGAGGTGGATGAATACTCGAAGCAGCTGGGTGCCTGGCTGCAGAGCAAGGGGCTGAAGAAGGGGGCACGCGTGGCAGTGATGATGCCCAACGTGCTGCAATACCCGATTTCGGTCGCCGGCGTCCTGCGCGCCGGCTACACGGTGGTCAACGTCAACCCGCTGTACACGCCGCGCGAACTGGAACACCAGTTGAACGACTCGGGCGCGGAAGCGATCATCATCCTGGAAAACTTCGCGACCACGCTCGAGCATGTGATCAAGAAGACCAAGGTCAAGCATGTGGTGGTGGCCAGCATGGGCGAAATGCTGGGCGGGGTGAAGGGGATGATCGTCAACTTCGTGGTGCGCAACGTGAAGAAGATGGTGCCGGCGTTTTCGCTGCCCAGCGCGGTGCGCTTCAAGCAGGTGCTGTCCGAAGGCGCGCGCATGTCGTTGAAACCGGTGGATCTCAAGCATGACGACGTCGCCTTCCTGCAGTACACCGGCGGCACCACCGGCGTGTCCAAGGGCGCGACCCTGTTGCACCGCAACGTGCTGGCGAATGTCTTGCAAAACGACGCCTGGGTGCAACCTGCGCTGCAGAAAAAATCAAAGTCCGAGCAGATAACGATTGTCTGCGCGCTGCCGCTGTATCACATCTTCGCGCTGACGGCCTGCGGCTTGATGGGCATGCGCTGGGGCGCCTTGAACCTCCTGATCCCGAATCCGCGCGATATTCCTGGCTTCGTGAAGGAACTGGAAAAGTACAAGGTCAACATGTTCCCGGCGGTGAACACGTTGTACAACGGTTTGCTCAACAACCCCGACTTTGCCAAACTCGATTTCTCCGGCTTGATGATTTCCCTCGGCGGCGGCATGGCCGTGCAGCAGGCGGTGGCCGAGAAATGGCTGAAGGTGACCGGCTGCCCGATTCTCGAGGCGTACGGCTTGTCCGAAACCTCGCCCGGCGCGACCATCAACCGGGCCGATGCGAAGGAATTTACCGGTACCATCGGCCTGCCGATTTCCTCGACCGAGATCGCGATCCTGGACGACGACGGCAAGCCGGTGGCGCTGGGCCAGCCGGGCGAAATCTCGATCCGCGGCCCGCAAGTGATGGCCGGTTACTGGAACCGCCCGGATGAAACCGCGAAAGTGATGACGCCGGACGGCTTCTTCAAGACCGGCGACGTCGGCGTGATGGATGACGGCGGCTATGTGAAGATCGTCGACCGCAAGAAGGACATGATCCTGGTGTCGGGCTTCAACGTGTACCCGAACGAGATCGAAGGCGTGGTGGCGGCGCACCCGGGCGTGCTGGAATGCGCGTGCATCGGCGTGCCGGATGCGAATTCGGGCGAGGCGGTCAAGCTGTTCGTGGTGCGCAAGGACCCGACCCTGACGGTGGACCAGCTGATGAGCTACTGCAAGGAGCAATTCACCGGCTACAAGAAGCCGAAATACATCGAGTTCCGCGACGAGCTGCCGAAGACGAACGTGGGCAAGATCTTGCGGCGCGAATTGCGCGACGAGAAAAAGGCTGCCTGACCAGCCGCACCCGCACCCGTACCTTTGAAACCGCCTGCCTGCCAGGCGGTTTTTTTATCCTTGTCGGACAACGCCGAGTGGCCGTTCATGGCAGGGAAATTGGAGCGCAGACCGATGCAGACACATTGTTGCATCGCAAGATGTGTTGTTTGAAAAAGGCGCTATTCTTAAGCGAATTAAAAAGCTTGCACGCTGATGCGCTGATCGATAGCATCTATGTCAACAAAAAAAGAACTATCGTTCGTTTTATAAAAATCCCGAGCTTTCCATCCAACATAACGAGAGACAAAGAGGCAGACAATGGAGAAAATCTGGCTGAAATCGTATCCGAAGGGCGTACCGGCGGAGATCGATTACAAACAATACCGATCGCTGGTGCACTTGATGGAAGAATCGTTCCGCAAGTATGCCTCGCGCAATGCATTCGTCTGCATGGACAAGTTCATGACGTATGCGGAGCTGGATGAATACTCGAAGCAGCTGGGGGCCTGGCTGCAGAGCAAGGGGCTGAAGAAGGGCGCGCGCGTGGCAGTGATGATGCCCAACGTTCTGCAATACCCGGTAGCGATTGCCGGCGTCCTGCGCGCCGGCTACACGGTGGTCAACGTCAACCCGCTGTACACGCCGCGCGAACTGGAACACCAGTTGAACGACTCCGGGGCTGAAGCGATCATCATCCTGGAAAACTTCGCGACCACGCTCGAGCATGTGATCAAGAAGACCAAGGTCAAGCATGTGGTGGTGGCCAGCATGGGCGAAATGCTGGGCGGGGTGAAGGGGATGATCGTCAACTTTGTGGTGCGCAACGTGAAGAAGATGGTGCCGGCGTTTTCGCTGCCCAGCGCGGTGCGCTTCAAGCAGGTGCTGTCCGAAGGCGCACGCATGTCGTTGAAACCGGTCGATCTCAAGCATGACGACGTCGCCTTCCTGCAGTACACCGGCGGCACTACCGGCGTGTCCAAGGGCGCGACCCTGCTGCATCGCAACGTGATTGCCAACGTGCTGCAAAACGACGCCTGGGCGCAACCGGCGTTGCAGCAAGAACCGAAGATCGATCCGCTCACCATCGTTTGCGCGCTGCCGCTGTATCACATCTTCGCCTTGACCGCGTGCTTCCTGATGGGCACGCGCTGGGGATCGCTGAATATCCTGATCCCGAATCCGCGCGATATTCCTGGCTTCGTGAAGGAACTGGGGAAGTACAAGTTCAACCTGCTGCCGGCGGTGAACACGCTGTACAACGGTTTGCTGAACAACCCCGACTTCGCCAAGCTGGACTTTTCCACTCTCAAGGTGTGCAACGGCGGCGGCATGGCCGTGCAGCAGGCGGTGGCCGAGAAATGGCTGAAGGTGACCGGCTGTCCGATCGTCGAGGGCTACGGCTTGTCCGAAACCTCGCCGTCGGCGACGATCAATCCGGCCGATGCGACGGAATTCTCCGGCGCGATCGGCCTGCCAATCCCGTCGACCGAGATCGCGATCCTGGACGACGACGGCAAGCCGGTGGCGCTGGGCCAGCCGGGCGAAATTTCGATCCGCGGCCCGCAAGTGATGGCCGGTTACTGGAACCGCCCGGACGAAACCGCGAAAGTGATGACGCCGGACGGCTTCTTCAAGTCGGGCGACGTCGGCGTGATGGACGAGCGCGGTTACGTGAAGATCGTCGACCGCAAGAAGGACATGATCCTGGTGTCCGGTTTCAACGTGTACCCGAACGAGATCGAAGGCGTGGTGGCGGCGCACCCGGGCGTGCTGGAATGCGCGTGCATCGGCGTGCCGGATGCGAATTCGGGCGAGGCGGTCAAGCTGTTCGTGGTGCGCAAGGACCCGACCCTGACGGTGGACCAGCTGATGAGCTACTGCAAGGAGCAATTCACCGGCTACAAGAAGCCGAAATACATCGAGTTCCGCGACGAGCTGCCGAAGACGAACGTGGGCAAGATCCTGCGGCGCGAATTGCGCGACGAGAAAAAGGCTGCCTGACCAGCCGCCCCCGCACCTGTACCTTTGAAACCGCCTGCCTGCCAGGCGGTTTTTTTATCCGGTTTGGACGACACCGGGACGGCCATTTTCGACCGTGAATCGCGCCAGCGTCGACACGCCGGAATCGGGCATGTGTACATCGTCCAGCCCCATCAGCTGCGCAATGGTCCGTTCCGGGCCGACTTCCATCATCACGAATCCGCGCCGGTCGGCGCGGCCGTAGCGGATATGCGGGTTCTGCGCGACATACCGGTCGACGCGCGACTGCGGGCGGGAATCCGACGTGACGGAGGTGCCGCAGAATTCGCTGGCAATGACCGGATTGTCGGGGGAGACCGGGCGGCCGAAGTCCGGCTTCAGGTTGCACGCGTAAAACGTGTGCACATCGCCCGAAATCACGACCGGGTTGGCCGGGCGATGCCTGACGATATTGTCGAACAGGCGCTGGCGCGCGGCCGGATAACCGTCCCAGCCATCCGTCCAGAAGCGGCCCTCGTCCGGGCGGGTGATCGGCACCTGGCTTGCCTGCGCCATCAGCGTTTGCTGCGCGAGGATATTCCACGTTGCGCCGGACGACGCAAAGCCATCCGCCAGCCATGCTTCCTGTTCAGTGCCGAGCAGCGTGCGCGCGGCATCGGTGCGTTCGGTGCAGCTGGCGCTCACCGAGCGGGAGCCGCCGCGGCCCGGCGCTGGACAGGCCTGGTAAGAGCGGTATTGCCGGTCGTCGAGCACGTGGAAGCGCGCCAGCCGCCCCCAATCGTACCGTTCGTACAGGCGCAGATGGGCGAAACGCTGTAGCCCGGCCGGCAAGGCGGGCAGGCGGATCGGCATGTGCTCGTAAAAGGCTTGATAGGCGGCAGCGCGCCGCGCGAGGAAGCCGGAGTCGAGGCGTTCGTCGCGATCGTCGGCGTAATCGTTGGCGACTTCGTGATCGTCCCAGGTCACGATCCAGGGCGCGGCGCGATGCGCCGCCTGCAGGTCGGGATCGGATTTGTACTGGGCATAGCGGGCACGATAGTTTTCCAGCGTCACGCACTCGTTGCTGCGGGCGCGCGGTGCCGCGGGATGCCCGAGGTCGTATGGCCCCCACTCGTAGATGTAATCGCCCAGGAACGCGACCAGGTCCGGTGCGGCATCGGCGATATGGCGGTGCGCCGCATAGTGCCCGAATTCCCAATGCTGGCATGATGCGAAGGCAAAACGCAGTGCTGCCGGCATGGCGTCGGTGGCCGGCGCGGTTCGGGTGCGTCCGGACGGGCTGACGGCGTCGCCCAGCATGAAGCGATACCAGTACCAGCGGTCGGGACGCAATCCGGCGACATCGACGTGCACGCTGTGAGCCAGTTCCGGCAGGGCGGTCGCCATGCCGGTGGCGATCACCTTCTGGAACGCCTCGTCTTCGGCCAACTCCCAACGGACCGCCAGTGGCACCGGTGCGATAGACGCGGCATCGAGCGGATCGGGCAGTATACGCGTCCACAGCACGATGGCGGTCGGGCGCGGCGAGCCGGACGCCACCCCCAGGCGAAACGGGTAGCGCGTCAGGCGCGTGGCAGCGCCGCCCGGAAAAGCCGCCGCGTAGGCCGCCAGCGATAACAGGCGAGCGGCGCGTGCAAGAAAAATCCTGCGTGCAAGTTGCATGACGAACTCCTCATCAGGCCACAATGACGTTGGATCATTCTTGCAGGTTCGGGCGCGGCGGCGAGGGCAGTCGCGTGAAAGAGCGCGACTGCTTGAGAAAACTCAGGCTTTGCTGCGGTGACGGGAAGGCGTCGTCCCGAGGCATTACCGGATCATCAAGACTGTCCGGTCAGCGCCGACAGCGGCGGGATGGGGCGCGGCTTGCGCCTTTCGTCGGTGGCAACGTAGGTGAGGGTGGCTTCCGTCACTTTGACCGTTTCTGCCTGCAAACGATTACGCTCGGCATAGACTTCCACGTTGACCGTGATCGAGGTATTACCGACCTTGACGACGTCCGCGTAGAAGGACAGCAGGTCGCCGACGAACACCGGCTGCTTGAACAGGAAGGAATTTACCGCAATCGTCGCCACGCGCCCGTTGGCGCGGCGCACCGCCGGCAGCGAACCGGCGATATCGACTTGCGCCATGATCCAGCCGCCGAACACATCGCCGTGCACGTTGGCGTCGGCCGGCATCGGCATCACGCGCAATTCCGGCATTTTCCCGACCGGCAAGCAGGATTGATGTGTGTCTGTCATGTTTTATTCTCCCAAGAGTATCCGCATCGGCATGGCGCCTGTCCTGCGTCTGTCGAATGACAGGGCCTACGCTACAATCGTCCAAGCATAAACCATTCTGATTTCCCCCGTCGCCATGCGCCGTCATTCCGCTTCCTATCCCGAACCCGCCGCCAACCAGGGCACGCGCAACGATTGGACCACGCTCAAGACCCTGTTCCCGTATCTGTGGGCATACAAGTGGCGCATGCTGCTGGCGCTCTTGTTCCTGGTCGGCGCCAAGCTCGCCAATGTCGGCGTGCCGCTGGTGATGAAGGCGCTGATCGATCGCATGACGGTCTCGCCCGATCATCCGCGCGCCCTGCTGGTGCTGCCGCTCGGAGTGCTGGTCGCCTACGGCGCGTTGCGGGTATGCACCACCTTGTTTACCGAACTGCGCGAATTCGTCTTTGCGAAAGTCACGCAGCGCGCGGTGCGCACCATTGCCCTGAAGGTGTTCCGGCATCTGCATGCGCTGTCGCTGCGCTTTCACCTGAACCGCCAGACCGGCGGCATGACGCGCGACATCGAGCGCGGCACGCGCGGCATTTCGTCGCTGGTGTCGTACACGCTGTACAGCATCCTGCCGACCCTGGTCGAAATCTCGCTGGTGATCGGCTATCTGGTGCTGCATTACGACATCTGGTTTGCCGTCATCACTTTCGCGGCGCTGCTGACCTACATCGCCTTCACCGTCCTGATCACCGAGTGGCGCACCCACTTTCGCCGCACCATGAACGAGCTCGACTCGAAGGCGAACACCAAGGCGATCGATTCGCTGATCAATTACGAAACCGTCAAATACTTCGGCAACGAAGAGTACGAGGCAAGCCGCTACGACCGCAGCCTGGAAAAATGGGAAACGGCGGCGGTGAAGTCGCAGACTTCGCTGTCGCTGCTCAATACCGGCCAGTCGCTGATCATCGCGATTGCCGTCACGCTGATCCTGTGGCGCGCGACGCAGGGCGTCATCGACGGCAAGATGACGCTGGGCGACCTGGTGCTGGTGAACGCCTTCATGATCCAGCTCTATATCCCGCTGAACTTCCTCGGCGTGATCTACCGCGAGATCAAGCAAAGCCTGGCCGACATGGAACGCCTGTTCACGCTGCTCGACCAGCACCGCGAGATCGCCGATGCGCCGCACGCCAAGCCGCTGGCGGTCAAGGGCGCGGAGGTGAAATTCTCGCACGTCGATTTCAGCTACGAGACCAAGCGGCAAATTCTGTTCGATGTCGATTTCACGATTCGCGCCGGCACCACCACCGCCGTGGTCGGCCACAGCGGTTCCGGCAAGTCGACGCTGTCGCGCCTGCTGTTCCGCTTCTACGACATCGGTTCCGGCGCCATCACGATCGACGGGCAGGACTTGCGCGACGTGACCCAGACCTCGCTGCGCCGGGCGATCGGCATCGTGCCGCAGGACACGGTGCTGTTCAACGACACGATCGAATACAACATTGCCTACGGCAAGCCGGACGCGAGCAAGGAGGAAATCGTCGCGGCGGCCAAAGCGGCCTACATCCACGACTTCATCGAAAGCCTGCCGGACGGCTACGCCACCATGGTCGGCGAGCGCGGACTGAAGCTGTCCGGCGGCGAAAAGCAGCGGGTGGCTATCGCGCGCACGCTGCTGAAAAACCCGGCGATCCTGATTTTCGACGAAGCGACCTCGGCGCTCGATTCCCGCGCGGAGCAGGCGATCCAGGGGCAGTTGAAGGAAATCGCGCGAGACCGCACCACGCTTGTCATCGCGCACCGCCTGTCGACGATCGCCGACGCCGCGCAAATCCTGGTGCTCGACCATGGCCGCATCGTCGAGCGCGGCACGCACTTCGAGCTGCTGGTGGCCGGCGGCGCCTACGCGCAGATGTGGGAGCGCCAGCAAGCCAGGAAGGATGATGCCACGGCGTCGCCCTCCGGAGGCATCGACAGCGAGACGGCCGTTGCCTGAGGAGCGCGGCGGCTGCCGCGTGCTTTGCTTCGGCCGCTGAATCGCACTACCATGGCGGGATGGAAACCAAATGGCTGGAAGACTTCATTTCGCTGGCTGAAACGCACAGTTTCAGCCGCTCCGCTGAGCTGCGCCATGTGACGCAACCCGCGTTTTCGCGCCGCATCCAGTCGCTGGAAGCCTGGCTGGGCGCCGACCTGATCGACCGCACCTCGTACCCGACGCGGCTGACGCCGGCGGGCGAAGTGTTCTACGAGCAGGCGATGGAAATGCTCGGCCAGATCAACAACGCGCGCGCGCTGTTGCGCGGCAAGCGGCCGACGGCGCATACCACGGTCGATTTCGCCGTGCCGCACACGCTGTCGCTGACCTACATGCCGAAGTGGATGACGCAGCTGGAATCCGGCTTCGGCCCGCTGCACACGCGCCTGATCGCACTGAACGTGCATGACGCGGTGATGGCCATGGTCGACGGCGGCTGCGACCTGCTGCTGTGCTATCACCATCCGCGCCAGCCGGTGCAGCTCGATGCCAGCCGCTACGACATGCTTGTGCTGGGGCGCGAAGCCCTGCGTGCCTATGCGCGCTGCGACAAGTCCGGCACGCCGAAATTCGCGTTGCCGGGCACCGCGAAATCGCCGCTGCCTTTCCTGTCCTATACCAGCAACGCTTACCTGGGGCGCATGGTCGACCTGATCCTGGCCGACGCCAAACGCGCGCCGCACCTCGACAAGCGCTACGAAACGGACATGGCCGAAGGCTTGAAGATGATGGCGCTGGAAGGCCACGGCGTGGCGTTCCTGCCGGAGTCGGCGGTCACGCGCGAGCTGCGGCAAAGGCAGCTGGCGCGCGCCGACGGCGGGCAGCCGGAATGGGAGGTGGAAATGGACATCCGCCTGTACCGCGAGCGTCCCACGGCGCAGCGCCCCGGCAAGCCGATCGTGGCCCGGCTGTGGGATTACTTGGTCGCGAGGAACGCGGCAGAGGGCAAGGCGCGCGCCTCCAAGGCCAGAGCGCCGCACTGAGACTGCGCGGTATTGCAGGCGACGGCCGGCCCCGCCCTCCTATTTATTCCCGCGATTTTGATGGTGCTCAAGGTTTTTAATGACGCTTGACGCACTGCGGCATTATCGGTGGCGACCGCCGCCGCCGGGCGCGACAATGGGTTCATACATGCTGTTTTCCGTCATGGGGAATAGCGGCTATCGCGCATCGCTCGCTTTTTCCCCGAACAGGCAGTCGACAGCAGATCGGCTCGGAAAATCTGTCTTAAGAGTTTCTTAAGATTCATTTTTTAGAGTCGACATCCACAAAAACAAGCTGCGGACGCGTCATGACTGAACTTGGGAAATTCTCTGCTGTATTGATCTTATCCGGCGCATGGGTGGCGTCGGCCATCGCGGCCACCTCGGGCCTGCTCAAGCTGAGCGACGAGCAGATGCGCAAGTCGGGCATCGTGCTCGAGCGCGTGGGCGGCGCATCGTCGCAGGCTGGCGCAGGTGACGGTTTCAGGCTGTCCGGCACGGCGGTTTTTCCCGCCAAGGCGATCCGGATCGTGAGTGCGCCGGCGGCCGGCGTGGTGCAGGCCGTGCTGGCGGACCCGATGAGCAAGGTCGCCGCCGGCGCGCCGATCGCCCGCCTGTACAGCCCGCAGCTCCTGGAATGGCAGCGCGGCTACGTGCAATCGAGCGTGCAGGCGCAGCTTGCCGGCAGCAAGCTCAAGCGCGACGAAGCCTTGTTCAAGGAAGGCATCATTCCGGAAAGCCGGCTGCAGGAAACGCGCAGCGCGATGATCCAGAGCCGCGCGGCCGAGCAGGAACTGCGACAGACATTGAAGCTGGCCGGCATGGGCGACAAGGCCATCGGCGCGCTGGCGCAGTCGCAATCCATTTCCCCGGTTCTCACCGTGACGGCGCCGGCTCCCGGCACCGTGATCGAGCAGATGGCCGCGCCCGGCCAGCGCGTCGAAGCCGGCGCGCCGCTGGCGCGCATCGGCCAGTCCGGCCAGCTGTGGATCGACTTGCAGGCGGCGCGCGCGCAGGCCGCGGCGATCGGTGTCGGCGATGCGGTCAACGTGGTTGGCTGCACCCAGGCCGGGCGCGTGACGGCAGTCGGCATGCAGCTCGACAGCGCGACGCAGACCGTCACGGTGCGTGCGGAGCTGCCGGCGGCGGAAAGCTGCCTGCGGCCGAACCAGTTCGTCGAAGCGCTCGTCAAGCCGACGCGCCTGCCTCCGGGCGCGTTGCAGATCCCGGCGGCGGCGCTGGTACGGCTTGACGGCAAGGACCACGTATTCGTGCGTGAAGGCGGCGGCTTGCGCCCGGTCGCCGTCACGGTCGCCAGCCGCGGCAGTGACAGCGCCATGGTGCAGGGGCCGCTCCAGCCCGGGGCCGAGGTCGCGGTGCGCGGCATGGCCACGCTCAAGGGCATGTGGCTGGGGATGGGCGCGGGCGAGGGACAATGATGATTGCACGTCTGATTGCTTTTTCTCTGGCACAGCGCCTGCTGATGCTGGTCTTGACGGCGGCGTTGATCGGCGCCGGCGCGCTGGCTTTTCGCGGCTTGCCGATCGACGCCTTTCCCGATGTGTCCTCGACCCAGGTGAAGATCATCATGAAGGCACCCGGCATGACGCCGGAAGAAGTCGAGATGCGCATCACCGCGCCGATCGAGCAGGAGTTGCTGGGCATCCCGCACCAGACGGTCCTGCGCTCGCAGTCGAAATACGCGATTGCCGACATCACGCTGGACTTCGAGGACGGCACCGATATCTTCTGGGCGCGCCAGCAAGTCGCCGAACGCCTCAACAACGTGCTCGGCGCCCTGCCGCCCGGCGCCCAGGGCGGGCTGGCGCCGATCACCACGCCGCTGGGCGAGATGTTCATGTTTACCATCGAAGGCGACCTGCCGCTGACCGACAAGCGCACCTTGCTCGACTGGACGATCCGCCCGCAGCTGCGCGCCATTCCCGGCGTGGCGGATGTCAATGCGCTCGGAGGACTGGTGAAGAGTTTCGAGGTGGTTCCCGATCCGGCGGCGCTGGCCGCGCGCGGCATTTCGCTGGCACAGGTGCAGGCGGCGCTGGAAGCCAACAACCGCAACGACGGAGCGGGGCGCCTGTCCGACAACGAAGAGTCGCTGCTGATCCGCAGCGACGGCAGCGTGCGCAGCATCGACGATGTGAAAGCCATCACGATCGTCAGCCGTAACGGCACGCCGGTGCGCATCGGCGACGTGGCCGAGGTGCGTGTCGGCAGCATGACGCGCTACGGCACCGTGACCAAGGACGGGCGCGGCGAGGCGGTCGAGGGGCTGATCCTGGGCCTGCGCGGGGCCAACGCGCAGCAGGTGGTCGACCAGGTGCGCGCCAAGCTCGCCGATATCCAGAAAAGTCTGCCCAAGGGCGTGACGATCAAATCCTTCTATGACCGCGGCAACCTGGTCGAGCGCGCCGTCGGTACCGTGTCCAAGGCGCTGGTGGAGGCGATCGCGCTGGTGATGGTGCTGCTGTTCCTGTTCCTCGGCAATCTGCGCGCGGCGCTGGTGGTGGCGGTGATCCTGCCGCTGTCGGCATTGATGACCTTCCTGATGATGCGCTACTTCGGGCTGTCGGCCAACCTGATGTCGCTCGGCGGCCTGTCGATCGCCATCGGCATGCTGGTCGATGCGGCGGTCGTGGTGGTCGAGAATATCGAGGCGCATGCCGCGCATCCAGCACCTGGCGCCGCCCGCACCCGGCTGCACACGATCTACCGCGCGGTGCAGGAAGTCGCGGTGCCGGTCACCTCCGGCATGGCCATCATCGTGATCGTGTTCCTGCCGCTGATTACCCTGCAGGGGCTGGAAGGAAAGCTGTTCAAGCCGGTGGCGCTGACCATCGTCTTCGCCTTGTCCGGCTCGCTGCTGCTGTCGCTGACGGTGATTCCCGTGCTGGCGTCGTTTTTCCTCGGCGCGGCGGCGCATGAAAGCCCGTGGCTGGTGCGCAAAATCGAGCACGCGTATCTGCCGCTGCTGAGCTGGGCGCTGCAGCACCGCAGGACGGTGTACATCGCATCGCTCGCGGGGCTGGCGGCGGCGCTCGGCTTGTTCATGTTGATCGGCAAATCGTTCATGCCGACGATGGACGAGGGCGACATCATCATGCAGGTCGAGAAGATGCCGTCGATTAATCTGGCACGTTCGGCGGAAATCGACCGGACGCTGCAGGCGCGCATCCTGGCGGCGGTGCCGGAGGTCCGCAGCGTGGTGGCGCGCGTCGGCTCCGACGAGCTCGGGCTCGATCCGATGGGGCTCAACGAAACCGATTCCTTCCTGGTGCTCAAGCCGCGCGCCGAGTGGCGCGACCCGGACAAGGAAAAGCTGATCGATCGCCTGCGCCAGGTGGCGGCGGAATTCCCGGGGATTAACGTCAGCTTCACGCAGCCGATCGAAATGCGCACTTCGGAAATGCTGTCCGGCGTGCGCGGCGACCTCGCGGTCAAGGTCTACGGCAGCGACCTGGCGAAGCTCAACGCGATGGCCGAACAGATCGTGCGCGTGCTGGAAGCCATCCCCGGCAGCCAGGATGTGCTGACGGTCCAGAACGCCGGCGTGCAGTACCTGCAGGTCGAGATCGACCGGGTGGCGGCCGGCCGCTACGGCTTGACCGTCGAACAGGTGCAGAACGATTTGCGCACGCTGGTCGAGGGGCGCACTGCGGGCATCGTGATCGAGGAGGGCCGGCGCCTGCCGCTGATCGTGCGCGGCAGCAGCGCGCTGCAGATGTCGCCGCAACTGTTTGGCGAGCTGCGCCTGCCGCTGGCTGACGGCCAGGCCATCCCGCTGGCGCATCTGGCCAGGCTGCGCGCGGTCGACGGGCCGGTCAAGATCGAGCGCGAGAATTCGTCGCGCATGGTGGTGGTACGCGCCAATGTGCGCGGGCGCGACCTGGTCGGTTTCGTGGCAGACGCGCAGGCTGCTGTCGCCAAACAGGTCGCGCTGCCGGCCGGTTACCGCATCGCCTGGGGCGGCCAGTTCGAAAACCAGCAGCGCGCCGCGGCGCGTCTGGCGATCGTCGTGCCGATTGCGCTGGCGCTCATCTTCCTGCTGCTGTTTACTACCTTCGGGTCGGTGCGGCAGGCCACGCTGGTATTCGCCAATATCCCGTTCGCATTGATCGGCGGTGTCGTCGGCCTGGCCGTCACCGGTGAATACCTGTCGGTGCCGGCCTCGGTCGGATTCATCGCCCTGATGGGCATCGCGGTCCTCAACGGGCTGGTGATGATCAGCTATTTCAACCAGTTGAAGGCCAAGGGATTGAGCGCGGTCGACGTCGTGGTGGAGGGCGCGAAGCGGCGCCTGCGCCCGGTCATGATGACGGCCAGTATCGCCGCCTTCGGCCTGATTCCCTTGCTGCTGTCGACCGGGCCGGGCTCGGAAATCCAGCGGCCGCTGGCCATCGTCGTCATCGGCGGCCTGGTTAGTTCCACGCTGCTGACGCTGGTGCTGCTGCCGATCCTGTTCCAACAATTCGGCATGGGGAAAAAATAATGGAACATCGATATAGCCATGTCCTGACGCTGGCGCTGCCCGCCGCGTTGGAAGAAGAGGTGCTCGACCATCTGCAGGCGCGCCCGGACTGGGTCAGCGGCTTCTCCGTCGCGCAAGCCGAGGGCTTCGGCAACGGCACTTCGTTGCCCAGCACGCTGGAACAGGTGCGCGGCAGGGCACGCCGCCGCCTCATCACGATCCTGATGGAGCAGGCGCACATCGAGCCGTTGCTGGCGAGCCTGCACGCCGAATTCCGCAATCCGGAAATGGCGTACTGGATCACCCCTTTGATCAAGTTTGGACGATTCGCATGAAAGCAATGAAGCTGTTTTCGTTCGCCTGGCCGATGCTGGCCGTGGTCGTGGCCGCCTCGGCGGGCGCGCAAGAATATCCGCCGCTGTTGCCGCCCGAGGGCGCGGTGCGCAATTACCTGAACCAGTTGCCGCAGGTGCAGGCCGCTCGCAACGGTATTGAACTGGGACAGGCGAATGCCAGCCGCCTGGGCGCCGGCCCCTATGAATGGACCGTCAAGGGCACGCTGCAGCAGCGCCGCGAGCGCGCCGGTCCCCGCTACCGCGAAAACGAGTTGGCCGTCGAGCGCCCGGTGCGCTGGTTCGGCAAGGCCGACAAGGATCGGGCGCTCGGCGAAATTGGCGTGACGCTGGCCGAGCATGCGTTGGCCGATGCCTGGCATGAAGCCGGCCGCGCCTTCCTGAAGAACTGGTTCGACACGCTGCGCAACCTGCGCGCCGCGGCGCGCTTGCAAGAGCAGGCGGACCTGCTCGGCCAACAGGCCGATGTCGTGCGCAAGCGCTACAAGGCCGGGGATGCGCCGCGCGTCGAGCTGATGCTGGCCGAAACCGAACGCGACAGGGCGCTCGGCGCGCAACGCCAGGCGGCGCTGCGTGCCGAGCGCAGCGTGGCCGATCTGCGCGTGCGCTATCCAGGCATCGCGCCGCAGGCGCCGCAGCAGCTGCCCGCGCCGGCGCCGATCGCCGGTTCCGCAAGCGAGTGGCAGCAGCGCATCCTGGCCGAGAATCACGAACTCCTGCTGGCGCGCGCCCAGGCCACGCAAGGCAAGCTGAGCGCCGAGCGCGCCGCGCTCGATCGCGTGCCCGACCCGACCATCGGCGTGCGCATCGCGCAGGAACGCGACAGCCAGGAAAAGATCGTCGGCCTCACATTGTCGATCCCGCTGTCCGGCACGCTGCGCCGCGCACAGCAGGACGCCGGCCTGGCGCAGGCGCGCATTGCGGAAGATCGCGCCCGGCAGTCGGAGACCAAGGCGCAAAGCGACGCGATCAGCACCGCCATGAATGCCGAGTCCGCCTACGAAGTCTGGCAACGCCTGGAGCAGGTTGCCCGGCAAACCGAAGCCAACACGGCGGTGGTATCCAAGGCGTATTCCCTCGGCGAAGCGCCGCTGGGCGAGCTGCTTCTCGCCAGGCGGCAATCGCTCGACGCCGTCGCCAGCGCGGAGGAAGGGCGCTTCGATGCGCTCGAGGCGTACGCCAGGCTATTGCTCGATGCCCATGTCATCTGGGACGAGCAGGCGGCCGACAGCCAGCGCGATGCGGCACCTACACTGACCCGCAAACCGCTCTAAGCTCCTGGCGGCAGGCCCGGTCAGGGCGGTGCGTGGCTGCTGAGCCTGCGTATTACTACCGATGGAATACTGCGCAGAAATACGCAGCCGCTGGGAGGATGCGCATTTCCGCACTGCGTCATGAGGCTGGCTGAGAGAGAATACCGGGCAAGCTGGACAAAAAGGAATATCAGCTTTGAAACGAGGAGTTTGGTTGCTACACTAAGTTGGCAATAATTTTTCAGGAGACAAATATGAAGCTATCGAAAATGATCGCCGTTCTTATCGGTGTAGGGGCATTCGCAGGCGCTGTGCAGGCCGCCGAGCTGACCGGCACGCTGAAGAAAATCAAGGATACCGGCACCATCACGCTCGGCGTGCGCGAATCGTCCATCCCGTTCAACTACAGCCTCGGCGGCGTGCGTTACGTCGGCTATTCGTATGACGTCATGATGAACGCGGTCGACGCGATCAAGGCCGAACTGAAGATGCCGAATCTTCAGGTCAAGGAAATCCCGGTCACGCCGCAAAACCGCATCACGCTGACCCAGAACGGCACCATCGACATGGAATGCAGTTCGACCACGAACAATACCGAGCGCCAGAGGCAGGTCGCGTTTTCCGATACCATCTTCATCATCGGCACCCGCCTGATGACCAAGAAGGATTCCGGCATCAACGATTTCGCCGACCTGAAGGGCAAGAACGTCGTCACGACCGCCGGCACCACGTCCGAACGCCTGCTGCGCAAGATGAATGAAGAAAAGAACTTGGGCATGAACATCATCAGCGCCAAGGAACATGGCCAGTCCTTCCTGACGCTGGAGTCCGGACGCGCCGCCGCCTTCATGATGGACGACGCCTTGCTGTACGGCGAGCGCGCCAAGGCACGCAATCCGAACGAATGGGTAATCGTCGGCAAGCCGCAATCGCGTGAAGCGTATGGCTGCATGATGCGCAAGGACGATGAGCCGTTCAAGAAGGTGGTCGACAACTCGATCGCCAAGCTGATGAAGTCGGGCCAGATCGAGCGCGTCTACCACAAGTGGTTCCTGGAGCCGATTCCGCCGAAGGGGTTGAACCTGAACTTCCCGCTGTCCGACGACATGAAGCAGCTGTTCAAGAATCCGAACGACAAGGCTTACGAATAAGCGGATATTTGTGACGGAACAAGGCGGAAGGTCGACGGTTTCCCGAACAGGTTCCCGGGGCTGCAAGGACGTGCGCCCTGAACCAGTTCAGGATACCCTCTGACTCCTTCCGCTTTTTCTTGAAGGCTGACAATGAACTACCACTGGAACTGGGACGTTTTTTTCCAGAGCGCGGCCAGGAACGAGACGTATCTCGATTGGCTGTTGTCGGGCGCGCTCACCACGCTGATCATCGGCCTGTCCGGCTGGCTCATCGCGCTGGCGCTGGGCTCGATACTGGGCGTGCTGCGCACGGTGCCGAACAAATTTTTGTCCGGTATCGCCGCCACCTACGTTGAAATCTTCCGCAATATTCCGCTGCTGGTGCAGCTTTTCATCTGGTATTTCGTGATGCCCGACCTGCTGCCGGGCGGCGAGGCGATCAAGCAGATGAACCCGGTCCTGCAGCAATACATCGCCGCCATTCTCTGCCTGGGGACCTTCACCGCCGCGCGCGTGTGCGAACAGGTACGTTCCGGCATCATCTCGCTGCCGCGCGGGCAAAAGAATGCCGGGCTGGCACTGGGCCTGACGCTGCCGCAAACCTACCGCTACGTGATCCTGCCGATGGCCTATCGCATCATCGTGCCTCCGCTGACCTCCGAATTCCTCAACATCTTCAAGAATTCGGCGGTCGCGTCCACCATCGGCTTGCTGGAGCTGGCCGCGCAGGGCCGGCAACTGGTCGACTACACCGCACAGCCCTATGAATCCTTTATCGCGGTGACCTTGCTCTACGTCGTGATCAACATCACCGTGATGCTGCTGATGCGGTGGATCGAAGGCCGTACCCGGGTGCCCGGCTACATCGGCAGCAAATAAGGGGCGGGCCATGGCATATTCATTCGATTTCAGTTCGATCAACGCCGACAACCTCGCGGTGCTCGGCGACGGCATGATCGTGTCGCTGCAGATTACCGCCGTCGCCGTAGTGGTGGGCATCGTCTGGGGCACGCTGCTGGCGATGATGCGCCTGTCGGGCGCCAAGCCGCTGCAATGGCTGGCGGCCGGCTACGTGAACACGTTCCGCTCGATTCCGCTGGTGATGGTGCTGCTGTGGTTCTTCCTGATCGTGCCGCAACTGTTGCAGAATCTGCTGAACCTGTCGCCCAGCACCGATTTCCGGCTGACCTCGGCGCTGGTAGCGTTCGCGCTTTTCGAAGCGGCGTATTACTCCGAGATCATCCGCGCCGGCATCCAGTCGGTGCCGAAAGGGCAGATCAACGCCTCGCTCGCGCTCGGTATGACCTACGGCCAGTCGATGCGGCTGGTGATCCTGCCGCAGGCATTCCGCAACATGATCCCCTTGCTCCTGACGCAAGGCATCGTGCTGTTCCAGGATACCTCGCTGGTCTACGTCAGCGCGCTGGCCGATTTCTTCGGCCAGGCCTACGGCATCGGCGAACGCGATGGGCGGATTGTCGAGCTGCTGCTGTTCGCCGGCGCGGTATATTTTGTGATTTGCTTCAGCGCCTCGCTGCTGGTGCGGCGGTTTCAGAAAAAGGTGATTTCATGATCGACATTAAGAATGTCAGCAAGTGGTACGGCAGCTTTCAAGTGCTGACCGACTGCACGACCCATGTCTCCAAGGGCGACGTGATGGTGGTGTGCGGCCCGTCCGGTTCCGGCAAGTCGACCCTGATCAAGACCGTCAACGGCCTGGAACCGTTCCAGAAGGGCCAGATCGTGGTCAACGGCCAGTCGGTCGGCGACCCGAAAACCGACCTGCCGAAGCTGCGCTCGCACATTGGCATGGTGTTCCAGAATTTCGAACTGTTCCCGCACCTGTCGATCCGCCAGAACCTCACCATCGGCCAGGTCAAGGTGCTTGGCCGCAGCGAGGAAGAGGCAACCGAGAAGGGGCTCAAGTACCTTGACCGCGTCGGCCTGCTGGCGCACAAGGACAAGTACCCGGGCCAGCTCTCCGGCGGCCAGCAGCAGCGCGTGGCGATTGCGCGCGCGCTGTCGATGGACCCGGTCGCGATGCTGTTCGACGAGCCGACCTCGGCGCTCGATCCCGAGATGATCAACGAAGTGCTGGACGTAATGGTCGGCCTGGCACAGGAAGGCATGACCATGATGGTGGTCACCCACGAAATGGGGTTCGCCAAGAGGGTCGCCAACCGCATCGTGTTCATGGACAAGGGCTACATCGTCGAGGATTGCAGCAAGGACGACTTCTTCGGCTCGCCGCGCTCGGAGCGTGCCCGCGACTTCCTGGCGAAGATCATTCACTGATTCACGCACAACGCCTCTCCTGCCAGCGGGAGAGGCCGCCATCGGCATGAAATTAAGCGGGTAAAATAGCGGCTCTCCGAAGGAACCACCGCCATGTCCACTCCATCTCCCGCACATTCCCTTACCCTGACACGTCCCGACGACTGGCACCTGCACCTGCGCGACGGCGCGGCGCTCGCCAGCGTGCTGCCGCACAGCGCGCGCCAATTCGCGCGCGCCATCGTCATGCCGAACCTGAAGCCGCCGGTCACCACCACCGTGCAGGCCGCCGCCTATCGCGAGCGCATCCTGGCTGCACTGCCGTCGGGCATGGATTTCGAGCCGCTGATGACGCTGTACCTGACCGATAACATGCCGCCCGATGAAATCCGGCGCGCGAAGGACAGCGGCTTCATCCATGCCGTCAAGCTCTATCCGGCCGGCGCCACCACCAACTCCGACGCCGGCGTTACCGCCTTGTCGAAGTGCTACAAGACGCTGGAAGTGATGCAGGAAGTTGGCATGCCATTCCTGGTGCACGGCGAAGTGACCGACCCCGCAGTCGACATCTTCGACCGCGAAGCCGTGTTCATCGAGCGCGTGATGCAACCGCTGCGGCGCGACATGCCGGCGCTGAAAGTCGTGTTCGAGCACATCACGACCAAGGATGCCGCGCAATACGTCGGCGAAGCGGACGACCATGTGGCCGCCACCATCACCGCGCATCATCTGCTGTACAACCGTAACGAAATCTTCAAGGGCGGCATCCGCCCCCACTACTACTGCCTGCCGGTGCTGAAACGAGAAGAGCACCGCCAGGCGCTGGTGCGGGCGGCCACGTCCGGCAGCCCGAAATTCTTCCTCGGCACCGACTCCGCGCCGCACCCGAAGGGCCTGAAGGAGCATGCCTGCGGCTGCGCCGGCTGCTATACGGCCCTGCACGCCATGGAACTGTACGCGCACGCATTCGACCAGGCCGGCGCGCTCGACAAGCTGGAAGCGTTCGCCAGCTTCCACGGACCGGATTTCTACGGTTTGCCGCGCAATGCGACCAAGATCACGCTACAGCGCGAAACCTGGACCTTGCCGGCCGAAGTGCCGTTGGGAGACACCAGCGTCGTGCCCTTGAATGGCGGCGAGTCGATCGGATGGAAGCTCGCCTGAAACGGTAGTCGCCGGCATGCGCTTTTTCGATGCGATCGACTGGCAGCGGCCGTGGCTGGCTCCCTTGCGTGCAACGGCTGAATCGATCGTACACAGTCCGGACTGGCGCGCGGCAATCAATCACCGGGCAGAACAGATCGGCTTGAAGAATCACCGCGGCCTGCCCATCCGTTTCGTGCCGCAAGCCAGCCTGCCGCACGGCATGGCCTACGAAGCCTTCATCAGTGCCACTGGCGGCGTGCCGACCCGCGAGAATCTGCACGATTTCTTCAACGCGCTGGTGTGGCTGACTTTTCCCCGCATCAAAGTCCAGCTGAACGCGCTGCAGGCGGCGGAAATCGTCAAGGCCGGAGCGATCCCCGCATCCCGCGGCAAGGTGCGCGACGCCGCCACGATTTTCGATGAAAACGCCGCGCTGCTGGTGGTGCGGGATGCCTCGCTGATCGACGCCTTGCGCGCGCACGCCTGGCACGAAGTGTTCATCGAGCGCCGGCATGAGTTCGCACAGAGCTGCGACGTCTGGCTGTTTGGGCACGCCTTGATGGAAAAGCTGGTGTCGCCGTACAAGGCGATTACGGCGCATGCGCGGCCAGTCATCGCGGAAAATGCGTATTTCGGCTTGTCGCCGTGCGATAAGCGTATCTGGATTGATGAGGCTGTTAAGAATCAGCTTGGCGCCGGCTTAACAACTGCGGAATTTACGCCGCTGCCGGTGTTGGGGATTCCAGGCTGGTGGGATGGACAAGGCCAGGAATTCTATGACGATGCTGCGGTGTTTCGACCGAAGCGGCAGGGCAAAACCATTACCGCTTAAGCCTTAGGCTGGAGCAACTGCACGACTCACGACTCAACATTATTAGGACCGCAGTTTTTGCGCGCTGATTTCGGCATACAAAAGAAAAGGCACCCGAAGGTGCCTTTTCAATACAGCAGTTGCAAATCACTGCAGGCTTACGCCTGCGAATGATTAGAACGTGTGGCGAATACCAACAGCGAAGCCGGTGGAGGTGCCGCCCACCTTCTGGGTGTTGTTGCCAGCAGCGTCCGAGGGACCACCGCTGGATGCATCGCCAGCGAAGAATTGCGCATTGCTGTCGTTGGTAACGCGGCTGTACGAAGTGTACACGTTGGTACGCTTGGACAGCGGATAGGTGTAGCCGACAGCATATTGCTTAGCACCTTCGGCGCTGTTCGTCTTGTCGGTCTTCTTGATGTAGGAAGCCATGACGGTGCCACCAGCGACCGGTGCGGAAACGCCAGCCATCCAGTCACGGAAGTCTGCGCCACCTACGGTCGGGAAGTTTGCATCAGCTTTTTCCGATTCATATGCCAGGTGAGCCTTGACGACGCCGAGATCGTAGGTGCCGCCGATCAACCATACCTTGGCGCTGTTAGGCGATGCCGCATTGTCATTGGTGTTGCTATATGCCAAAACTGCAGCCACCGGGCCGTTCGCATAGTTTGCGGACAGAGCGTAGTTGCGGTTTTTGGAGGTATCACCAGCTTGTTCGCCGAAGCCATACAGAGCGGTGGCAGAGAGTCCGCTCATGTTCGGGGAGGTGTAAGTGATGGCGTTGTTGACGCGAACATCACCATTAGAGCCGCCAGCCATCAAGTTGGTGGAAGCGCCAGTCAGACCGGTACCAAACGGGTCGATGGAGTCCAGAGCGATGAACAGTGGGTTGTATTGACGACCCAGGTTAACTGCACCGAAGTTGCCGGAAAGACCGACAAAAGCTTGACGGCCAAAGAGTGCACCTTGGCGCTGGGTGCCGGTGTCAACGTTGAAGCCGTTTTCCAATTGAAAGTTTGCCTTCAGGCCACCGCCGAGGTCCTCGGTACCCTTGAAGCCCAAACGGTTACCCGACTGCACGCCAGAGGCCAGTTTCCATGCGGTACCAGCGACGTCGCCAGATTCACGAGCAATACCAGCGTCAACTACGCCATAAACGGTCACGTTGGTTTGTGCATTTGCTACGCCAGCAACAGCGCCCAGCACTGCGAGCGCGAGAAGCGATTTTTTCATTACAAAATCCCCAAAGGTGTCAGGTTAAAGTTGTTATTTCTGCAGTCAGGGCAGTGGTCATCCTTCCTGCTACTTCAGAAGGTTGGCTGCTGAAGCGCTTGATATTTCACCAAAGAAAGGATGGGAGAGCAAAGAAAAATTGCCTCTTTGAACAATAAAATCCTTATTTGTTGTCTGGTAACAACGCCTGTGCGATGCTTACCCACCCTCTGATTGCTGGGTCTTGAGAAGGATGCAACATTGGGAAAATTGCTATTCATGAAAAAAGGCACCCGAAGGTGCCTCTTTTAAACAGCTTTCATATCACTGCAGGCAAAAGCCTGCGTGCGATTAGAATGCGTGACGAACGCCGACGTTGAGCAGGCGGTCGCTCGTGCCAGCTTCTGCGGAGTTCAAGAGAACGCCTGCGTCGTTCTTGGTGTAAGCGAACGAGGTGTACAGGTTGGTGCGCTTGGACAGGTTGTGGGTGTAGCCGATTGCATATTGGTTCGACTTGTCATCGCTGGATTTGAAATCGTTACGAATCCACGAAGCCATGACGGTGCCTGCAGCGCCAACCGGTGCGGAAACGCCCAGCATCAGGTCACGATTCTTCACCTCGCCGCCGGTAACTTCCAGCTTGTTGTCTGCGTAAGCAGCGTGCGCTTTAGCAACGCCGAAGTCATAGGTTGCACCGATGAAGGCAGCTTTCAGCGTCTCGGCCGTCGTAGTGTTCAATCCATCTACGCCTGTCAGATCGAGGAATTGTGCCGAGGCAGTCCCATTCGGCAGCAGCGTGGCGTTATTCGACTTCTGATAAGCGAATTGCACATTCAACGGGCCGTTAGCATAGCCAAGAGCAACACCAATGTTACGGTTCTTGTTGTTATCGCCAGCTTGCTCGCCGAAGCTATAGTTCAGGCCAGCGTTGAAGCCGCTGTTGCTGATAGCGTAGCTGATGGTGTTGTCGGTGCGAGCCAGCGGATCTTGGCCGTACATGCCATAGCCGAATGCACGCTGTGCATTACCAGCCAAGCCGATGCCGAACGGATCAACTGCTGCTACAGCGTAGTACAGAGGGGTTTGTTGACGGCCAAGCTTGACTTCGCCAAAGGAGCCCTTCAGGCCGACCCATGCTTGGCGGCCGAACAGACGACCACCGAGGGAAGTCGACGCTTGGCCATCATCCACGGTGAAGCCGTTTTCCAGAGTGAAGATTGCGGACAGACCGCCACCGAGATCTTCGGTGCCTTTGAAGCCCAGACGGCTACCGGACTGTTGGCCGCTTTGCAGCTTCCAGGTCTTTCCTGCAGCACTGGCGCCATTGTCATACGCGACGCCTGCATCAACGATGCCGTAAACGGTCACGTTGGTTTGTGCATTTGCTACGCCTGCGAAGGCGCCCAGTACTGCGAGTGCGAGAAGCGATTTTTTCATTGAAAATCCCCAAAGGTATGTTTGAACTACGTTTTATTGTTTTCCCGGCCGGGCTATGAGTGCCAACCGCTTGCCGAAGGAAAGCTTCCTAACAGAATCACTAAGAAGCTAGTAGTTATTTCATCAAAGAATCGGGATGAAAGCAAAAGGAGTTTTTAGTTTTGGGGATCACAACGTGATATTTGTAGCTTTGTCGCAACGCATCATTACTAAAACCATATCAATTTGTCATCGATTTATAGAATGAACATGCCTCATGGAAAGAATTGGATACAGTTGGTAATGGCTATAGGCCTAAATATTTGGAATCTGAGATATCCGTTGTCCCAAGTAGTCCACGAAGGGAGCCGACGGCATATGAAAAGAAAAATGGCCCCACATTTCTGTAGGGCCATCTAAATTTTGGTGCAAGGCACTCCGATGTTATTCAAAGTAGCCTTTTCAGGTCATGCAACCCTGCGATTGCTTTCCATAGAAAGCAATCGCTTTTCCTGATTAGAACAGGTGGTTGATACCAGCGGAGAAGCCGGTCAGGTTCTTCGGTGCAGTGCCTGCGCTGACGCTGTAACGGCTGTTATCGATGTCAGCATAGAGGTTCGTGCGCTTGGACAGAGCGTAGGTGCCGCCAACGATGAACAGCTTGCGCTTGGTTTCCAATGCCGGTACTGCCGGCTGCGTGGTCTTGGTTTCGTAGTAGCCAGCGGTCAGAGCAGCTTCCGGAGTCAGGTTGTAGCTGCCGCCAACCCACCAGTTCTTGCCACGAGCTTCCGGGGCAGCGGTAACGCCGGTGTCTTGCTTGGAGTCAGAGTAGCCTGCAGCGACACGGAACGGGCCGGTAGCGTATGCGCCACCAACTGTCCAGCTCTTGTAGTCTTGATAGCTGACCGCAGGAGCGGTAGCCACGTTGTTCTTGCGGGTAGTGTATGCGCCGCCGACGGTAATCGGGCCTTCGGCATAGACCGCGCCTACTGCGTTGGTCGAAGCGTCGCTAAAGCCAGTAGCCTGTTCACCGAAAGCGTGCTCCGCATACACCGTTACCGGGCCAAACTTGCCGCTGTATTGAGCGTCGTTGTCCAAACGGGTGAGGGGGGCTGCGTACAGCGTGCCTACGCCACCAATGGGGTTGGCGGCAGTGCCTCCGATAACACCCAAGCCTGCCAGCGGAATGATGCTGACGTACTTGTAGCTGAACGGATCATAGGTGCCGACGACCTTGAAGTTGATGGAGTACTGGTGACCGAAATCCAGCGAGCCCCAGGAGCCGCCCAGACCGACGAAAGCGGAACGGTTGAACAGTGCGCCGTCTTGTACGCCGGTACCGGTGTTAAAGCCGGTTTCCAGGTTGAAGTGGGCATTCAGGCCGCCGCCGAGATCTTCGACACCTTTGAAGCCGATACGGTTGGAGTTGTATTGGCCGTTCGAGCTCATCGTCCACACGCCGCCATTTGCGCTGGCGGTATCAGCCACCGTGCGGTTTTGATGGCGAACGCCGCCGTCAAACGAGCCGTAGATAGTTACAGCCGATTGTGCTTGTGCTGCGCCTGCGAATGCGCCCAGAACTGCAAGTGCGAGAAGCGATTTTTTCATTAATTTATCTCCAAGGTTGGCGTGCTAAAATTTTTTTACTTGCCCTCAGCAAGGCCACTAGTGGTAACTCTCCTTGCTTTCACTTCCAAACCAGTTAGTAAAGAAGCTAATGGTGATTTCAACAAAAGAGGGCTAGTTGAGCAAAGAGAATTTTGCTTATACGCATGTTTTCCGGTGATTGTGTGGTTGATCAGCAACAGATGGTCTAGGGAAGCTAATCTAAAGCAATTTTTTTGATGCAAAAGAAGCAATGTTTTTGTGGGCAAGACGACCACAGCGGTCGCTATGGATGGTTTCGGGCCAAGCGCTCTGTTGGTGCGGCGCGATTGGTCTGCATATTTATTAAGCTGGTAGGAACAGGAATCTCAAGAAAATGGCGCGCTTCGACACGTTAATAGGCGAATTTGACAAAGCACTACGCGTAATCGCGGGGGTGGCCACGGCGTCGCGCGCCAATCCAGGTGTGGGCGAGCCGGATCATTTCTTGGCCGATGCAGACAAGCGGCATAGCGCCGGCTTGATGCGCGTAAATCATGTTGGCGAAGTGTGTGCGCAGGCGTTATACGACGCGCAAGGGCGATTTACGAAAAACGATGCTTTAAAGCAGCAATTCAAGCAAGCCGGGCGAGAGGAGGAGGATCATCTGGCGTGGACCGCCGAGCGCCTGCAGCAATTGGGATCGCGGCCGAGCTTGCTCAATCCGCTATGGTACGCAGGCGCTTATGCGCTTGGGGCGGTCGCGGCGCGCCTGGGCGATGCGCGCAGCCTGGGGTTTGTCGTTGAAACGGAGCGCCAGGTCGAGGCGCATCTGGCGAGCCACCTGACGCAGTTGCCTGTTCAGGACGGCAAGTCGCGCGCCATCGTCGAACAGATGCGTCTTGATGAAATCGAGCACGGCGCAAAGGCGCACGCAATGGGCGCAACCGATACGCCGCCACTGGTGCAAAAGGCGATGCAGGCAATGGCGAAAGTCATGACGACGACGGCGTACTATCTTTGATCGCCGGCGTCATTCATTTATTGCTCAGCATTTTCGTGCGCCCTCCTGTCGGAGCCAGCGTGCCGGTGCGCTCGGCGGTTGCAGGCTTATCCGCCGTGATAAGGATCGTCAGGGTTGAACGGGCGTTGTGAATACGGCTTGTTCTCGTCGGAGCTGCTCACGCCGCTTGTGCCGCTCATGCCGCTGGAACCCATGTGGGAGCAGCTGGACAGTAAGATTGCGCCGATCAAAATGGAAAGGAGTTTTTTCATGGCAGGCCTCTTTCGTGTTGTTATGAAAAGCGGCTCTTTCTGGGAGAGCTCATATCATTCAATATAGGCCTCCGATTTCGATATAAAACTCCCTGCCACGTGTGACGCATCGGATATTGAGGCATCTCAAAAAACGCCAAGGAATATTGATGGAGCTAATCTTTCTTTGATCTTGATTATGTCCTCGCCGCAAAGAAAAACCCCGCCAAATTGGGCGGGGTTCCTGCATCTACGAGTCGTGCGATTGCGTCGACGGCAAGCCGTCAGAAGCGATGCTGAATGCCGGCGATAAAGCCGGTCTGGCTGGAGCTGAAGCCGGTCACGCCGCCATCGGCCGTGGAGTCGCGTGTCAGGCCCACCGTCTGATTGTTCTTGGCCTTGGCATAGCCGGTGGTTGCGTAGAGGAAGGTGCGCTTGGACAGAGCGTATTTTGCGCGCAATACATATAGTGTCGGGTCTGCGTCCGTTCCCGATGCCACGTTCTTCACGTCTTGATAATACACGGCGCCCGTCAGCTCCAGGGCGGGCGTTGCCTTGTAGTTCACGCCGCCCCAGTAAGTGTCCGCGCGTACGTCGGCAGTATTGACGGCACCCGCGACCAACTTGTAGCTGCGATAGCCGCCCTTCACGTCGATACTGTCCGAAATCTTGTAACCGGCGCCAAGGTGCAAGGTGGTCGTTTCGTTTCTGTTGCCAGTCGCGGTGACCGTGTTGCCGTTGGCCTGGTCGTAAGTCGCGGCGACGCTGAGCGGACCGACGGCGTACCCGATGCCGAGTGCATATTTGCGGCTGTCGGCGTTGTTTCCTGCAACTTCTCCGAATCCGTACGATGCGCCGAACTTGATGCCGTTGAACTCACCCTGGTATTTGAGCATGTTGTCGAATGCAGTCGGCATGCCGTACTTGCTGGTGGCGGTGCCGTTGCCGGACGTCGCCCATGAGTAGCCCGGGGCGTAACCCATCGGATCAAACGGCAATATGAAGTCGTACGTCGTCGTGAAAGAGCGGCCAGCGACTACACTGCCGAAGGCGCCGGACAAGCCGACGTTGGCTTGGCGCTTGAACAGGGGGCCGTCGCCGGCGCCGGAATCGAGGAACATGCCGCCTTCCAGCTGGAACAGTGCCTTCAGCCCGCCGCCGAGATCCTCGGTGCCCTTGAAGCCGAAGCGGGAAGTGTTTTGTCCGCCGGAAGTCAGGCGCCACACGGAATCCTTGGCGGCATTCGCATTATTGGCGTATTCGACGCCGGCATCCATGATGCCGTAGATCGTGACGTTCGACTGTGCTTGTGCGGTACCGCCGATGGCGGCAAGCGCAGTCAGCGCGAGAAGCGATTTTTTCATTAATGTACTCTCCTGAATTGCAATGCAAAAGGCGAGGGCGCATCGAAAACATGTAATGTTTCGTGCTCCTGCGCCGGGATGCGCACCGGTTGCCCAATGGCAAATCAAGAGTAACAGTGCGAACCTTTCAATCCGCTTTCCAAGCCGTATAGATAGGCTTTACGACAACATTGGAAATGCGTTCGCGCGAGGATGCTGCGGAAGTAGCCGGATTGGCTAAATGAATGCCGGCGCAGGCGCATCTGTGGCGCCATGCCGGCTTTCAAAGGAGAGGGCTGCGGGATGGGCTGGCAGTTGCTCAGGCGGTGGTTGCTTCCGCCACGTCGTCCACGATCTCGAATGAATGGGTCAACTCGGCTGTTTTTTCCATCATGATCGAGGCGGAGCAGTATTTTTCATGCGATAGCTTGATGGCGCGCTCCACCATGCTGGGCTTCAGATTCCTGCCGCGTACGGTGAAGTGGAAGTGGATCTTCGTGAACACTTTCGGGTCCTTCTCGGCGCGTTCAGACTTGAGGGTGACGTCGCAGCCGCGAATATCCTGTTGACTCTTGCGCAGGATGAGGACCACATCGTATGCAGTGCAGCCTCCCGTACCGGCCAGAACCAGTTCCATCGGGCGCGGAGCAAGATCGCGTCCGCCGCCCTCGGGAGCCCCATCCATTGCCACGACATGGCCCGAACCCGTTTCAGCCAAAAATGTCATTCCGGACAATCCGGTCCACCGCACTGTGCATTCCATTGATTTCTCGATTCGTTCAGAAGGGGGAATATTTTAACTGGTTTGAAATTGATCGATCCGTCCAGCCTAATAACGCGCCAAATACCAATGAAAACGGCAGGTGATAGCCCAGCATTCATAATGCGAGAAAAAAACCACAATGTGAAATTAAATTAAGTATTTGAATTTAATAGAATTTTCCTCGTAATTGAGTGCTTGACAGGGCGCTCGCGAGGGATTTTTCTTGCGTTGCACAATAAATTCGCCTATACTTTAATTGCTGGTTGTTAACGCTTAGAGAGCGATGGCAACCGCCCGATTGTCTCCTCCACCCTCCTCCTTTGGTGTGGATTTAAACCCGAAGCCAAATCGCTTCGGGTTTTTTTTATCCCTATGGATTCGTGTGGCGTGGTATCCCATACTGCAGACTTGCACCGGGGGGTTTGACGTCAAATCCTTGAAAAGGCTATACTTTCAGGCTTTCCGTTCGCTCAGGAAAAGATAACAAGGCCGAGTCCGCTGATGTAAGGGGCGGAACCGCCAGCCAATTTGAGCGTTTATTTATTTAGGACATCATCATGAAGACCTTTTCCGCGAAAACCCATGAGGTTCAGCGTGAGTGGTTCGTGATTGACGCGACGGACAAAGTCCTCGGACGTGTTGCCAGCGAAGTGGCACTCCGACTGCGCGGCAAGCACAAGCCCGAGTTCACCCCGCACGTCGACACGGGCGACTTTATTGTCGTCATCAACGCAGGCAAGCTGCGCGTGACCGGCACCAAGGAACTGAACAAGATCTACTACCGTCACTCGACCTATCCGGGCGGTATCTACGAAACCAATTTCCAGAAAATGCAACAGCGTTTTCCGGGTCGCGCGCTGGAAAAGGCGGTCAAGGGCATGCTGCCCAAGGGCCCGCTCGGCTACGCGATGATTAAGAAGCTGAAAGTGTATGCCGATGGCAACCATCCGCACGCTGCTCAGCAACCCAAAGCACTCGAAATCTAAGGAGCGGACATGATCGGTAACTACAATTACGGAACCGGCCGCCGCAAGAGTGCAGTGGCTCGCGTGTTCATCAAGGCAGGCAGCGGCAACATCGTCGTCAACGGCAAACCGGCTGCGGAATACTTTTCGCGTGAAACCGGCCTGATGGTGATCCGTCAGCCGCTGGAACTGACCGGCAACGTCGAGCGTTTCGACATCATGGTCAACGTGCATGGCGGCGGCGAGTCTGGCCAGGCAGGTGCAGTCCGTCACGGCATTACCCGTGCACTGATCGACTACGATGCGGGCTTGAAGTCGGAGCTGTCGAAAGCCGGCTTCGTCACCCGTGACGCACGTGAAGTCGAACGTAAGAAAGTCGGCCTGCGCAAAGCACGCCGCGCAAAACAGTTCTCCAAGCGCTAATCTCGCGTTTTCAGAACATCGAAAAGCCGCCGGGTTTGCGCCTGGCGGCTTTTTGCTTTTCGTCCCGGCGGCATGGGAGCTGCCTGTTAAAATTTGCAAGTGTGATGTACGGTCTTTAGCAAGGAAAAAACATGATCAAAGTCGGTATCGTCGGCGGCACGGGTTACACGGGCGTGGAGTTGCTGCGTCTGTTGGCCGCTCATCCTCAAGTGCAACTTACCGCGATCACGTCGCGCAAAGAAGATGGCATGCCGGTCGCCGACATGTTTCCTTCCTTGCGCGGGCACGTGTCGCTGGCGTTTTCATCGCCGGAGAAGGCCGGGCTCAACGAGTGTGACGTCGTGTTTTTCGCGACCCCGCATGGCGTGGCGATGGCGCAGGCGCGCGAACTGCTTGCCGCCGGCGTGAAGGTGATCGACCTGGCTGCCGATTTCCGCTTGAAGGACACCGCCGAATTCGAGAAATGGTATGGCATGCCGCATTCCTGCCCGGATATCCTCGATGAGGCGGTGTATGGCCTGCCAGAGATCAATCGCGAGGCAATCAAGAAGGCTCGCCTCATCGGCCTGCCGGGATGCTATCCGACCTCGATGCAACTGGGCTTCGCGCCGTTGCTCGCGCAAGGCAAGCCGCTGGTCAACGAAGCGACGCTGATTGCCGACTGCAAGTCCGGCGTGTCGGGCGCCGGACGCAAGGCAGAAGTGCATACGCTGCTGGCGGAAGCCGCCGACAACTTCAAGGCTTACGGCGTGAAGGGCCATCGGCATCTGCCGGAAACGGTACAGGGGCTGCAGGCAATCGCCGGACGCAAAGTTGGCCTGACTTTCGTGCCGCATCTGGTACCGATGATTCGTGGCATTCACTCCACGCTGTATGCGAACATCGTGCCGGAAGCGCGCGATACCGATTTCCAGGCGTTGTACCAGAGCTACTTCGAAGGGGAAAAATTCGTCGACGTCATGCCGGCTGGCAGTCATCCGGAAACACGCTCGGTACGCGCATCGAACAAGTTGCGCATCGCGCTTCACCGCCCGGGTGGCGGCGACCTGCTGGTGATCCTGGTGGTCGAGGACAATCTGGTCAAAGGTGCGGCGGGGCAGGGCGTGCAGTGCATGAATATCATGTTCGGCCTTGATGAAACGACGGGATTGATGCACATTCCAGTATTGCCTTAAGGAATTACGCCACGGCCTGCTTATGTCGCATACCACTTCCCCATTCAACTCGATGAAGTTCAGGCTGTGGCGGCGACGCTTGTCGGTGTCGTCGCCGCGCATGGCCATCAAGTCGCAGTTGCCGTGGTCGGTGCGACTGCTCTTGGTGGTCATGATCGGCTTGGTAGGGGCGATGGCGATGTGGAGCTTCGATGCGGGGCTGGGGTTGCCGAGTCCGTATCCTGCCAACCTCAGGGAACAAATCTCCCGTTACAAGGAGCAGGTCGAACGCCTCACCGCCGAGCGGGACCAGTTTTCAACCACCGTCAATTCGGCGGAAAGCCAGCTCAATATCGAGCGCTCAGCGCAAAAGCAGCTCGCCGCCCAAGTGAGAACGCTGGAATCCGAGAATACCCGGCTCAAGGAAGATCTGGCTTTCTTTGAAAGCCTGCTGCCGACTGCCACCGGCCCCTTGGGGGTGTCGATCCGCCGCCTGAAGGTTGATCAGGTCGGGCCGAACCAATGGCGCTATCGCTTGCTCGTCATGCAAGGCGGGAAGGGCGAACACGAATTTATTGGCAATTTGCAACTTGTAGCGACGGTTCTGAAAGACGGTAAAAGTGCTATGATGACTTTTCCAGATGGGAATCCTACTGAGCAGGGCAAGTACAAGCTCAGCTTCAAGCATTATCAGCGTGTGGAAGGGGTGCTCACCCTGCCGGAAGGCGCTGTGACCAAAGTGGTCCAGGCACGCGTGCTCGAAAAAGGTCAAATACGGGCGCAACAATCAGCGAATTTGTGAAGGAGGGCCATTATGCTAGGCCGCAAAACCAAAGGCACGATTGATAGTCTCATCGGCATCTCGACCAATATTGAAGGCAATGTGAACTTCAAGGGGGGATTGCGCATAGATGGGACGGTCAAGGGCAACGTGATTGCCGATGCCAATGAGCCGAGCATGCTGGTGATTTCGGAGCATGCCAAGGTGGAAGGAGAGGTACGCGTCGCGCACTTGGTGGTGAATGGAGAGATCGTCGGCCCGGTCTATTCTTCCGAGCTGCTTGAATTACAGCCGAGAGCCCGCATAACTGGAGATGTATATTACAAGGCGCTGGAAATGCACGGAGGCGCCTTGGTCGCCGGCAAGCTTACGCATGATCAAGTCGGCGAGCCCGTGCTCAAACTGGCGCTGTCCAATACGTAATCGTCGTCAAACGTATATAATGAATGCATGTTTGCTTCGCAGGAGTCCTCAATGAATGCCGTCACCGAAATGCCTGAACCGATCATCTTCACCGACAGCGCCGCAGACAAGGTGGCGCAACTGATCGAAGAAGAAGGCAATCCCGATCTGAAACTGCGCGTGTTCGTGCAAGGCGGAGGCTGCTCCGGCTTCCAATACGGTTTCACCTTTGATGAAATCGTCAATGAAGACGACACAACGATGACCAAGAATGGCGTCCAGCTCTTGATCGATTCGATGAGCTACCAATACTTGGTCGGCGCGGAAATCGATTACAAGGACGATCTGGAAGGCGCGCAATTCGTGATCAAGAATCCGAATGCGTCAACCACCTGCGGCTGCGGTTCTTCATTCTCGGCCTGACTACCGCGTCATCGGCAGAAAAGCGCAGGCGTGCCCTGCGCTTTTTTATTTCTTGCTATTTCTTGCCTCAAATCAATTTACCCTGAGGCAATATCCGTACAATCTTCTTCCGGTTGGAAATTTTCCCGGAAGGTTGATGTCATGTCCCGTCGTCGCGCGTTGTTTGCCCTATTTGCTCCGATGCTTTTCACTGCCATGCATGCAGTGGCAGCCAGCCCGGCAACCGGGAAGGAAATTGGCAAGGCGCCACAGGATATGGATATCTGTTCCTCCAATGGGGCCGCCGAGCGCACCCGTCCTCTCCTGAATGAGTCCAAGGCGGTCTATTTCGTGAACTTGCGCGATGGTGACAAGGTTACCTCGCCTTTTCGCATTGCGTTTGGCCTGGTCGGCATGGGGATCGCTCCCGCCGGCGTGAATGTCGAGAATACCGGTCATCACCATTTGCTGATCGATCAGAAACTGACCAACGACATGCTGATCAAGCCGATTCCGTTTACCGAAAAATACCGGCATTTCGGCAAGGGCGAAACGGAAGCGACGCTCGAACTTCCGGTTGGAAAACACACCCTGCGTCTGCTGTTTGCCAATGCCTATCACCAGCCTTACTACGTGTCGAGCAAGGAAGTGACGATCGAAGTTCTGTCGAAAAACGGATTTGCGAAACCGTAGTCCCAGCAGCTTGGGCGTGCCGTTCCGCTTAAGCCGGATAAAGCGCGCCGAGAATTCGCAAGCCTTTTGCTCCCGTAACGCTGGGCAGGTTGCCAGCCTGGCGTTCGACATGGCGATGCGCGAGCCAGGCAAATGCCAGAGCCTCCACATGATTGGGCGCCACGCCTAAAGCGTCCGTCGACGCCACATGCGCCGAATGTCCTTGGCCGGCCAGCGCATGTTGCAGACGATGCATTAGATGCGCATTGTAGGCACCGCCGCCACACACATACACCGCCTGCGCGGCGCGGGCATGATCGGCAATGGCGGTGGCCAGTGTCACTGCCGTGAACTCCGTCAGCGTCGCCTGCACATCCTGTGCCGCAGCACTGGCAAATCCGCTTAGCTTGTTTTCCAGCCATGCCAGATGAAACAGGTCGCGGCCGGTGCTTTTCGGCGGCGCCAGCTTCAGGAAGGCTTCGTCGAGCAAGGTCTGCAGCAGTGCCGGGATGACACGCCCGCCGGCCGCCCAAGCGCCGCCGGCATCGAAAGACCCGCCAAGATGCCGGGCAATCCAGGCATCCATCAACACATTGCCCGGACCGGTGTCGAAGCCGATCACCTTTTGTCCATGATCGAGCACGCTGATATTGCTGATGCCGCCGATGTTGGCGACAACCCGGGTTTCGTCGGCAGTCCCGAAAATGGCTTGGTGAAATGCCGGAACCAGGGGCGCGCCCTGTCCGCCGGCGGCAATGTCCCGGCTGCGGAAATCGGCAATCACATCAATGCCGGATAACTCGGCCAACAGGGACGGGTTGTTGATCTGGCGCGTGTAGCCTGCTTCCGGCCGATGCCGGATGGTTTGGCCATGAGCGCCGACGGCGCAAATCGCGGCCGGGGCGATCCCGCTGTGCGCAGTCAGCTGCGCGACACAATCGGCATAGTGGCACGCGAGCAGATTGGCGGCCATCGCTTCGCGATGAATTTCATTGTCGGCCGGCGCTTGCAGCGCCATCAATTCCTCACGCAGTGGCGCAGGGAAGGGAATGTAGGCGGTGGCGACGGTGCTCACCGGCGTGTCGCTGCCGTCGGCCGGAAACTCCGCCAGGACGCCATCCACGCCGTCCAAGCTGGTGCCTGACATTAAACCGATGAAAAGCTTCGACATATGAACCGTTCAGGGGGGGGCTGGGGAATCCGTTGCAAAAAGACGAAGGGCGCATCGAAATGCGCCCTTCGGTCGTTAGGCTGCAATAGCCATCGATTGTACAAGCCCTTAAACGGTTTAGGGCTCGATCCTGCTACTTGGATGCCAGCTTGAGCTTGATGCCGTTTTCCTGGGGATTGAGCAGGGCAAAACGATGGCGCATGTCGTTTGCAACGGTGCGGAAACGTTGCAAATCCGCTCCGGCCAGCGGCTGGGCGTTCGGCACCTCAACCGTCATCGGGTCGCGTGGCTGGTTGTTGACGCGGAACTCGTAATGCAAGTGCGGGCCGGTGGTCCAACCTGTCATGCCGACGTAGCCGATCACCTCGCCCTGGTTGACCTTCGCACCTTTCTTCAAGCCGCTCGCAAAGCGGCTCATATGCGCATAGGCGGTCGAATAATTGTTCCAGTGCTTGATCACGACCACGTTGCCGTAACCGTTCTGGGTGCCCATGAAATCGATGGTGCCGTCCCCCGAGGCGCGTATCGGCGTGCCGACCGCTGCAGCGAAATCGACGCCCTGGTGCGCCTTCCAGCGTCCGGAAATCGGATGCACGCGCATCGAAAAGCCGGAAGAGATGCGCGAAAACTCGAGCGGGGACTTGAGGAAGGCCTTTTTCAGGGACTTGCCGTCGAACGAGTAATAGCCGCCGCCCTGCCGGCTGTTGGGCTCGTCGAACCAGACAGCCTGATAGGTATTGCCGGCATTGACGAATTCGCCCGCCAGCACGCGCCCGGCGCGCACGTATTCGCCGTTTTGCCAGAATGTCTCATAGACGACATTGAAGCGGTCGCCGCGGCGCAGGTCCGATGCAAAATCGATATTGGTGGCGAACATGTCCACCATCTGGTTCGCGACGGCATCGGGAATCTGGGCCGCATCGGTGGCGGCGTACAGCGACGACTTGATCTCGCCAGAATTCATTTCGATGCGGCGCTCGAGCGTCGCCGCCATTTCGGTGGCGGTGAAATGATCGCCATTGCGCGCGATGACGAGATTCCTGGCCGGGTTGCCGCTGCCATCGATCAGCGAGGTCGACAGGCGCAGAAGCGTGCCATCGTGAGCGGTTTGCGTCTGTACCCGGCGTCCGGCCTTCAATTGCAGCACGCTGCGCGCGATGCGATCGGATTTGATGAAGGCGGCGGCGGCGTCATCGTTGACCCCCAGGCGGGACAGGAGGGTAGCCAGCGTGTCGCCGGAACGGACTCTTTCTTCACGCACAAAGTACTGGTCGTCGGCCTGCAGCTTGGCGATCTGTTCGGACAGGTCGGGGATGGCCAATTCCTGCTTGATCGACTTGACCGGCAGGTCGGCCGGATCCGGCGCCATTGGAGCCACGCCTGCCGCTCCGAACGCGCACGCGGCCAAAAACAGGGCCGACGAAGAAATGATGCGCGTCTTGCGCGACGAACCGAAAAGTACTTTGATGCTCGAGCCCAGGCTCAGTAATTTGTCTGTAGGGAGCATGCAATAAGTTAGAATCTGCTGTTTTGACGGGCATCGCTGTCACAAAACGCATCGCAGGCCGTTTTTGGGCCGCGTAACGCGTTTTCCGGCAGCGCCGTAGAGCTTGTGCACGCACTGCATCTGGCGGTGCGATCCGGGCGATGGTGCTTGCCGAGGAATCTTTGGCGGCACTTCTTGTTCGAACCCGGACTCGGGAATACCGCCCACAAGCTCCGATTTTCACCTGCTATTGCTGCTTTTATTGTTGCATTGCAAGGTTGAAAATAAGCAGCGATTATACCAAACAGATGGTATGGATTTTTTTACTGGCGCATCTTAATTTTTCTCAGCTCATGGACGTCTCCCAAAACAAGAATACAGTGCAACCCGCCACCGCTTTGCCCCTTTCGGATGCGGTGCAGGAAGCGCTGGCAATCACCAAGCGCGGTATCGATGAACTCTTGATCGAAGCTGATTTCGTACAGAAACTGGCGCGCTCGGAAAAAACCGGCAAGCCTCTGCGCATCAAGCTCGGCTTGGACCCGACAGCGCCCGACCTGCACCTCGGGCATACGGTCGTGCTTAACAAAATGCGCCAATTGCAAAATCTGGGCCATACGGTCATCTTTCTGATTGGCGATTTCACCTCGATGATCGGCGACCCGTCCGGGCGCAACATTACCCGCCCGCCATTGACACGCGAGCAGATCGAGGAAAACGCCAAAACCTATTTTGCGCAGGCCAGCCTGGTGCTCGATCCCTCCCGTACTGAAATCCGCTACAACTCGGAATGGTGCGATCCGCTCGGCGCGCGCGGCATGATTCAGCTGTCGGCCAAGTACACCGTGGCGCGCATCCTGGAGCGCGAGGATTTCACCAAGCGCTTGAAGGCCGGCACGCCCATTTCGGTGCACGAGCTGCTGTACCCGCTGATGCAGGGCTACGATTCGGTGGCGCTGCAGTCGGACCTGGAACTGGGCGGCACAGATCAGAAGTTCAACCTGCTGGTGGGACGCGAGTTGCAGAAGGATTACGGCCAGGAGCCGCAGTGCATCCTGACCATGCCGCTGCTGGAAGGCCTCGATGGCGTGGAAAAGATGTCCAAGTCCAAGGGCAATTACGTCGGCATCACCGAGCCGGCCAACACCATGTTCGCCAAGTTGATGAGCATTTCCGACACCATGATGTGGCGTTACTACGACCTGCTGTCGTTCCGCTCGATCGCCGAGGTCGAGCAGTTCAAGCGCGAGGTCGAGGACGGACGCAATCCGCGCGACATCAAGGTCTTGCTGGCGCAGGAAATCGTCGAACGCTTCCATTCGCGCCAGGCGGCGCACGATGCGTTGGCCGACTTCAACAACCGCGCCAAGGGCGGCATCCCGGACGACATTCCGGAGGTGAGCCTGTCGGGCGCACCGTTGGGTATCGGCCAGTTGCTCAAACAGGCCAACCTGTGCGCGTCGACCTCGGAAGCGCTGCGCATGGTCGAGCAGGGCGGCGTGCGCATCGACGGCGCGACGATCAGCGACAAGGCGCTGAAGGTCGAGGCCGGCACGTTTGTGCTGCAGGTCGGCAAGCGCAAGTTCGCGCGCGTGACGCTGTCCTGATGATCGCGCTGATCCAGCGCGTGACGCACGCGAGTGTGGTTGTCGATGGCGCGGCCGTCGGTGCCATCGAGGCCGGCTTGATGGTGCTGCTCTGTGCCGAGCGCAACGACACGGAAAAAGAGGCCGATGCGCTCCTGGCCAAGCTGCTCTCCTATCGCGTGTTTGGCGATGACGCAGGCAAGATGAACCGCAGCGTGGCCGATGTCGGCGGTGCGCTGCTGCTGGTGCCGCAGTTCACGCTGGCGGCCGATACCCGCTCCGGCACGCGGCCTTCCTTCACGCCGGCAGCGTCGCCGGAAGACGGCAAGCGCCTGTTCGACTACTTTGTCGCAAGAGCCCGCGATAAACATCCTGCGGTCGAAACCGGCCAGTTCGGCGCCCACATGCAGGTGTCGTTGACCAACGATGGGCCGGTGACGTTCTGGCTGCAGATCAAGGCTGGAAACTGAGCGCCGCGATATGCTCGGCGCGTTGAATCACATCCTTAACCAGGCAAGGAGGCCAAGATGAAACTTTGGAGCGAGTCGTTCAAGGATGGCGATGCCATCCCCGGCGAATATGCATTCTGCGTGATCGATCCGGCATCACATGTTGCGATGTCATCCAACAGGAATCCGCATCTCGCCTGGAGCGATCTGCCAGCCGGCACCAAGTCGCTGGCGCTGATCTGCCATGACCGCGACGTGCCCTCGCGTGGTGACGACGTCAACCAGGAAGGCAAAAGCGTGCCGGCCGACTTGCCGCGCGTTGACTTTTTCCACTGGACGTTGATCGATCTGCCCGCCGACATGACGCCGATTGCGGCTGGCCAGTACTGCAATGAAGTGACGCTGCGCGGCAAGAGCGGCCCCGATATCGGCGGCAGCCAGCCAGGACGGCATGGACTCAACGATTACACCGGCTGGTTTGCCGGCGACGCCGACATGGCAGGCGACTATTTCGGCTACGACGGCCCGTGCCCGCCGTGGAATGACTCGATTCAGCATCATTATGTGTTCACGCTGTTTGCGCTCGATATCGAGCGCGTGCCGGTCGACGGAAAATTCACCGGCCAGCAGGTGCGCGACGCGATTCGCGGCCATGTGCTCGCCGAAGCCAATATCGTCGGCGCCTATACCCTGAACCCCGCGCTGGCCAAGGCCGGCCGCTAACCCCGAGGAAGTCCGAGTGACAGAAGTTTTATTGATCCGCCACGGCGAAACTGCGTGGAATGCCGTGAAACGCCTGCAAGGCCACCTCGATATCCCGCTCAATGCCACCGGCGAGCGGCAGGCTGCGGCGCTCGGACGCGCGCTGCTCGATGAGCCGCTGGACGCGGTGTTTTCCAGCGATTTGCAGCGCGCCTATCAAACCGCACAGGCGGTTGCGGCCCCGCGCGGCATGCAGGTGCTGGTCGATCGGGGATTGCGCGAGCGCTGCTACGGCGCCTTCGAAGGCATGATGTACGCCGACATCAGCCAGCGCTATCCGCAAGCCTATGCCGCCTGGCAGGCACGCGACATCGATGCGCGTATGCCGCAAGGCGAGCATGAGGCGGAGACCCTGCGCGAATTTTCCCAGCGCGTTATTCAAACCATCACGCGCATCGTCGAGCAGGGGCGCTATCGCAAGGTGGCGCTGGTCACGCATGGTGGTGTGCTCGAATGCGCCTACCGGGCGGCGCAAGGCGTCGGCTTTGCACATCCACGCGATTTCGATATTTTCAATGCCAGCGTCAATCGCCTGCAATGGTGTAAAGGCAGGTTGAAATTGGTGGAGTGGGGTGACGTTTCTCATCTGGAAAACCTCGATGAGTTGGCGCTCGATGAAATAGATCGATAGTAAATTGTAGAATTTATAAGATTGCCATTCCTTGTTTTCGGGGTGATGGCTTGAACGCATTGCAACACATTTTTGTAATGCAATTTGATGCCGGCGCCGGAGGGGATAAAATAGCGGTTTGTGCCTGCGCTGCCCCTTTCCCGTGAATATCGGCCCATATTCTCTCCGAAATAATGTATTCGTCGCTCCGATGGCTGGCGTGACGGATCGGCCTTTCCGCCAGTTATGCAAGCAGCTGGGCGCAGGCTATGCCGTGTCCGAAATGGCAGCATCCGATCCTCGCCTGTGGGCCAGCGAAAAGACGGCGCGCCGCATCAACCATGACGGCGAAATGGAACCGAAAGCGGTGCAGATCGCCGGTGCCAATCCGCAGATTCTCGCGAGTTGCGCGCAATTCAATGTCGAGCGCGGTGCGCAAATCATCGACATCAACATGGGCTGCCCGGTCAAGAAAGTGTGCAACAGCTGGTGCGGTTCCGCCTTGTTGCAGGACGAAAAGCTGGTTGGCGAAATTCTCGATGCGGTGGTGCGCTCGGTCGATGTGCCAGTCACGCTGAAGTTTCGTACCGGCTGGAATCGCGAGAACAGGAATGCCTTGACCATTGCCCGCATGGCCGAGGCCAGCGGCATCGCGATGCTGACCTTGCATGGACGCACCCGCGCCGACGGTTACGGCGGCGAGGCGGAATATGAGACCATTGCGGCCGTCAAGGCTGCCGTGTCGATCCCCGTAGTGGCCAATGGCGACATCACTTCGCCGGAAAAGGCGAAGCAGGTGCTGGCGACAACCGGCGCCGATGCCGTCATGATCGGCCGCGCTGCGCAGGGACGGCCGTGGATTTTCCGCGAGATCGACCATTTCTTGCGCACTGGAGAATATCTGCCGGCACCGACGGTGGCGGAAGTGCGCGCATTGATGAGCGAGCATTTGCAGGCACATTACGCGTTCTACGGCGAGTTCATGGGCTTGCGCACCGCGCGCAAACATATCGGCTGGTACGTGCGCGATCTGGCCGGCGGCGAGGAATTCCGTCAGCGCATGAACCGGCTGGAAAACTGCGAAGAGCAGCTCGCCGCCGTCGACGCGTTTTTCGAAACGCAATTGGCATTCGGCGAACGGTTACAATACGGCCGGGCCACGAATGGCTTGGTCACGAGCGGCCGGACCGAGCAAAGGCTGGCCGCTTGATTCATATAAAAAGTACAACACACTGCAATGAGTAAAGACAATATCCAGGACGTCGTCAGGAAAAGCCTTGAGAAATACTTCAGGGACTTGGGCGAGCAACAACCGTCGAACGTCTATGAAATGGTGGTTTTTACCGTTGAAAAGCCGATACTCGAAGCAGTGATGGCGCGCGCCGCCGGCAACCAGTCGCTTGCGGCCGACATGCTGGGAATTAACCGTAATACCTTGCGCAAGAAACTGCAGCAGCACGGCTTGCTGTGATCTATAACGCAAAAACAGTGCAGTGGCAGTGAGGCGCGGCCATCGCGGCACCGTTTTTTCGTTATTTATTACTTTCTGCCAGTCCATCATGATCAAACAAGCTCTCATTTCCGTTTCCGACAAAACGGGCGTGCTCGATTTCGCCAAGGCCCTGTCCGCAATGGGCGTCAACATCCTGTCGACCGGAGGCACCGCCAAACTGCTGGCGGACAATGGCGTCAAGGTGACCGAGGTGGCCGATTACACCGGCTTTCCGGAAATGCTCGACGGCCGCGTCAAGACGCTGCATCCGAAGGTGCATGGCGGCATTCTCGCGCGCCGCGACTTGCCCGAGCATGTGGCCGCTCTGGAAAAGCATGGCATTCCAACCATCGACATGGTGGTGGTGAACCTGTACCCGTTCCAGCAGACGGTGGCAAAAGACCAGTGCACGCTGGAAGACGCGATCGAGAACATCGACATCGGCGGCCCGACCATGCTGCGTTCGTCGGCCAAGAACCACAAGGATGTGGTGGTGGTGTGCGATCCGGCCGACTACGGCCGCGTGCTGGATGAAATGAAGGCGAACAATGGCGAGGTTGGCTACGACACCAAGTTCGCGCTGGCTAAGAAAGTATTCGCCCATACCGCGCAATACGACGGCGCGATCACCAATTACCTGACGTCGCTGGGCGAAGACAAGCAGCATGCGACCCGCAGCGCCTATCCGCAGACGCTGAACCTGCATTTCGAAAAAGTGCAGGAAATGCGCTACGGCGAAAACCCGCACCAGTCGGCGGCGTTCTATCGCGACCTCGCTCCGGTGGCCGGCGCGCTGGCGAATTACAAGCAGTTGCAGGGTAAGGAACTGTCCTACAACAACATCGCCGACGCTGACGCGGCTTGGGAATGCGTGAAGACCTTCGAGGAAAACGCCTGCGTGATCATCAAGCATGCGAACCCGTGCGGCGTGGCGGTCGGCGCCAATCCGCTGGAAGCGTACAGCAAAGCATTCCAGACCGATCCGACCTCGGCCTTCGGCGGCATCATTGCATTCAACCGTGAACTCGACGGCAAGGCCGCCGAAGCGGTGGCCAAGCAATTCGTCGAGGTGTTGATCGCACCGTCGTTCTCTGCCGAGGCGAAGCAGATTTTCGCGCCCAAGCAGAACGTGCGCCTGTTGGAAATTCCGCTGGCAAGCGCGGTCAACGCCTATGATTTCAAGCGCGTCGGAGGCGGCTTGCTGCTGCAATCGCCGGATGCGAAGAACGTCGCCGTGGCGGAACTGAAAGTGGTGACCAAGAAGCAGCCGACGCCGCAGCAGTTGCAGGACATGATGTTCGCCTGGCGCGTCGCCAAGTTCGTCAAGTCGAACGCGATCGTGTTCTGCGGAAACGGCATGACGCTCGGTGTCGGTGCCGGCCAGATGAGCCGCGTGGACTCGGCCCGCATCGCCTCGATCAAGGCGCAGAATGCCGGCCTGACCTTGGCGGGGTCCGCTGTGGCGTCGGACGCATTCTTCCCGTTCCGCGACGGTCTTGATGTGGTGGTCGACGCGGGAGCGACCTGCGTGATTCATCCGGGCGGGTCGATGCGCGATCAGGAAGTGATCGATGCAGCCGACGAGCGTGGCGTGGTCATGCTGTTTACCGGCACGCGCCATTTCCGTCATTAATTACGCAACATCGTCATCCCCGGTATCCCGGGGATGACTTCTTCAATGAAAATTCTCGGCATTGACCCCGGACTGCGCACCACCGGTTTTGGCGTGATCACCAAGCAGGGCAACAAGCTCGGCTATATTGCGTCAGGCACCATCAAGACGCCCGATGCCGACCTGCCGCAGCGGCTGAAAACCATTCTGGCCGGCGTCTCCGAAATCATCCGCACCTATTCGCCCGATTGCGCGGCGATCGAAAAGGTATTCGTCAATGTCAATCCGCAGTCGACGCTGCTGCTGGGGCAGGCGCGGGGCGCGGCGATTTGCGCGCTCGTCGGCGCCGACCTGGCGGTGGCGGAGTACACTGCGCTGCAAATCAAGCAGGCCGTTACCGGCCACGGCCGGGCGGCCAAGCAGCAGATACAGGATATGGTGCAGCGCCTGCTGATGTTGACCGGCACGCCCTCCACCGACGCGGCCGATGCGCTTGGCGTAGCGATTTGCCATGCGCACAGCGGCGAGGCGCTTACGACCCTGGGAGGCTTGGCGCCGGCGTTGACGAAGAAGGGCTTGCGGGTTCGGCGCGGCCGCTTGATCGGCTAGCAGTGCTTTTCCGCCTTGCGTGCGGCAATCTCGAAGCGGTTATGCCAGTAGGCGTCGCGCCCGCGCATGCCGGCCCATGCGCTGGATGCGAGATACGCGAATGGAAAGACGATGCCCCAGCGTTCCGCCTGCCGCACATGCGCCAGTTCATGCATCAGCACGCGCGAGGACAGCCCCTGGTGTTCGGCGATGATTACATGGCCAAGCGCCATGGCTGTCATGGCGCCGAAAGGGTGGCGGCTTAGCACGGCATCCGCGAACGGTCCACGCACCAGCAGCGCGGCAGTGCGACCGCGTACCAGTTGCGCATGGCCGCGCCATGCAAAGACGGGCAGGGCGAACAACAGTCCGGCCACGGTCAGCGGCAGTGCCCAGAGTATGCCCAGCAGCGTGCCGATCCAGGATAGCGGGCGGCGCAGATAGCGGTGATGGAAAAGCTTGCGAGGATGAAAAAAGCGCATTCGCTGGCTCGATAACGGTTGGAATCCGCGTTGCGCATGTTGTTGCTCGTTGCGCTGCCTGCCGGACGGGCCGAACGATCCGCTGCGCCCCGATCCATCGCGATCCGATTTGAAACCGCTTCTTAGATTTTCGCTCATCGGAAAAAATCCTTGCCAGGAAGTCGAACATGAATCCAGGAATGACGCCGGCAAGACACCGAGCCGGCTTGGCTGGCGCAACCCCCGCTGCAATGGGAGGAGGCGGTAATGTCCTGTATGATTCGCTTAATGTCCTAAGGTTTTTTCATTCATGATAGGTCGTCTTTCCGGAATACTCCTTGAGAAAAATCCGCCGCAATTGCTGGTCGATTGCAATGGTGTCGGTTATGAGGTTGATGTGCCGATGAGCACCTTCTACAACCTGCCCGGCATGGGGGAAAAGGTGGTGTTGCTCACGCATCTGGCGGTACGCGAAGACGCACACTTGCTGTACGGTTTCGGCACCGTCGAAGAGCGGAATGTGTTCAAGCAGCTGATCAAGATATCCGGTGTCGGCGCGCGTACGGCCTTGTCGATTTTGTCCGGCATGTCGGTGGCGGATTTGTCGCAGGCGATCACCTTGCAGGAAGCTGGCCGCCTGACCAAGATCCCCGGCATTGGCAAAAAGACGGCGGAGCGCCTGTTGCTGGAACTCAAGGGCAAGATCGGCGCTGATCTGGGCGCGGTGAGCGGCGTTGCCTATCACGACGCAACGTCCGATATCCTGAATGCCTTGCTGGCGCTCGGTTATTCCGACAAGGAAGCCATGCTTGCGTTGAAGCAAGTGCCGGCGGGCTCCGGCGTGTCGGACGGCATCAAGCTGGCGCTGAAGGCGCTGTCCAAGGCGTAAGAGGATTTCATGAGCATCCAGACCGACAATTTCACCGAACAGCGAATCATTTCCGCGACCCCGGCATCGAGCAACGAAGAAGCCATCGAGCGCGCGTTGCGTCCGAAACAGCTCGGCGAATACGTCGGACAGGAAAAAATTCACAGCCAACTGGAAATCTTCATCACTGCCGCACGCCAGCGCCGCGAGGCGCTGGATCACACGCTGCTGTTCGGACCGCCCGGGTTGGGCAAGACCACGCTGGCGCACATCATCGCGCGCGAGATGGGCGTCAATCTGCGGCAGACTTCCGGCCCGGTGCTCGAACGCGCCGGCGACTTGGCGGCGCTGCTGACCAACCTGGAGCCGAACGATGTCCTGTTCATCGACGAGATCCACCGCCTGTCGCCGGTGGTCGAGGAAATCCTGTATCCGGCGCTGGAAGACTATCAGATCGACATCATGATCGGCGAAGGCCCGGCCGCGCGTTCGGTGCGGCTCGACCTGCAGCCGTTTACGCTGGTCGGCGCGACCACGCGCGCCGGCATGCTCACCAATCCGCTACGCGACCGTTTCGGCATCGTGGCGCGGCTCGAGTTTTACACGCCGCAGGAACTGGCGCGCATCGTCACGCGTAGCGCCTCCCTCCTCAATGCGGCGATCGTCGACGATGGCGCGCTCGAAATCGCCAAGCGCAGCCGCGGCACGCCGCGTATCGCCAACCGCCTGTTGCGGCGCGTGCGCGACTATGCGGAAGTCAAGGGCAACGGGAAAATCACCAAGGACATGGCCGATGCGGCGCTGAAGATGCTCGATGTCGACCCGGTCGGCTTCGACGTCATGGACCGCAAGCTGCTGGAAGCCGTTCTGTTCAAGTTCAACGGCGGCCCGGTCGGGCTCGACAACCTGGCGGCGGCCATCGGCGAAGAGCGCGACACCATCGAGGATGTGCTGGAGCCGTATCTGATTCAGCAGGGGTTCTTGCAGCGCACGCCGCGCGGGCGTATTGCTACGCCGACCGCCTATGCCCACTTCGGTGTCACCGCTCCGCGTGGCGGCTTGTCTGGCGACCTGTGGGAGCAGTCCTAGCGGCCGGGAATGATTTCAGAATGGAAAGATGTCAGGGGATTGCATTTTTGACATCAGTAGAAATACTGTGCCCGGAGCAAGATGTTAGAAATCCGAGAACATCGACTTATAATCAATTTTTTGGCACGGTCGCACTTTTCTTTTTTAAGGAAGCACCAATCTGTCGTGTGGCCGTCTGCGTACGAATGGATTAGCCGCTCGAAACGTCGCCTACTACATATCTTTTCCATCGAGTCCCGTCATGCTCATGTCCACGCAAGCTAATCGCTATGCGCTTCAGCTACTCGATGCACGCGCGCAGGCAGAGATGATTCCGCGATTGTCCAGCCAGGTGCCGATGACGATCGGAGATAGTTACGACGTAGCGAAGTGCATCATGGATATCCGTATCGCTCAGGGTGAAACCATGGTGGGCCGCAAGATCGGTTTTTCCAACCGCAAGATCTGGTCCAGATATGGCGTGGCGGAACCGGTCCGGGCCCCGATCTGGACACCGCTGTTCGATTCGACCGTACGATTTGCGGAGGAAAATCGCGGTATCCAAAGCCTGCTTGGCGCATTGCAGCCACGGATTGGGCCGGAAGTCGTATTCAAGCTGAACCGCACGCCCGCGCCGGACGCGACCATCGAGCAACTGGCCGAGTGCATCGAATGGATGGCGCATGCCTTCGAGATCGTAGTATGCCCTTTCCCGGATTGGAAGTTCGAGGTCAGCGATTCCATTGCCGCCTTCGGCTTGCATGGCTCGTTGATTGTCGGCGAGCCCAAGGTGCTGTCGGCTGCCAGCCGCCGCAATCTCGGCGAGGTGCTATCGCACGCCAGCCTGTCGTTGTCTTGCGGGGATGAACTGCGTTCCGCCGGCTTTGGCAGCGACGTGCTGGGCAGCCCCTTGCACGCCGTGTGGCATTTGCATCAGTTGCTCAAGATGCAGCCGGAATTTCCCTTGTTAAAGGAAGGCGAAATCATTACTACCGGTACCTGGACCGACGTCTGCCCGATCAAGCCTGGAGAAACCTGGACATCGGCCTTCTCGGGAGTGAGCTTGCCGGGGCTGACCATTTCATTCATTTAAGCTGAGCCGGCCCGTCTGCGCTTCTCCATGAAAGCGGAAACGGTATCGTGGAAATGAAAAAGGCGCCAGCGGCGCCTTTTTTTCGGAAGGGGCGGGACTTAGTCCACGCGTTCCCAGGTCTGGGTGCGTCCCAGCATCGGTACGCCGATGTAGCCACGCACGTCGAGCTTCTTGCCGCCGCCAGCGACGGACATCTTGCTCTTGTACGATTTGCCATTCTTCGGGTCGACGATCTGGCCGCCGTTGTATTCGTTGCCGTCCTTCTTCATGCCGGTCAGGATGGTCATGCCGACGATCGGCTGGTCTTTCAACGGGCCTTCGCATTTTTCGCATTTCGGGTTCGGATCTTCGCCGGGCTCGCGGAACAGTTTTTCGATCGTGCCGCGCAGTTCGCCGTTGACTTCGCTGATGCGGATCAGGGATTTCGGCTTGCCCGACTCATCGTCGATGGTCTTCCACACGCCGACCGGCGAGCTCGTCTGAGCCCATGCGGCGAGCGAGCTGAGCGAGAGCGTGACCGCTCCCAAAGTCAGGGCTAATCGTTTTGTAATCATGGTTTTTTCCTTGTCTCCAGGGGTCATATAGCCTGCCGATCAGAACGATCGTGCAGAAAAAAGAAAAATCAAATCGTGGTCCGTCAGTGCCTGTCGCTTTGTTCATCACAAATGACATTGTGACGAACCACGAGTTTTGCGTGTTTAGCTGTTATTTTTTTTGCAATATATCAAATTGCTCACGCAGTTTGTTGAGGGTGGCCCCAAAGGTCAACAAACGATCTTTCTCTTGTGAAACTACATGCGCCGGAGCGCGGGCAACAAAGCTTTCATTGCCGAGCTTGGCATTCGCTTTCGCGATTTCGCCTTCGAGGCGGGCGATTTCCTTCGACAGGCGCTCGCGCTCCGCGGCGATATCGATCTCGACTTTGAGCATCAGCTTGGCCGTGCCGACGATCGATACCGGCGCGGGCGATTCCGGCAGCGTGTCGATGACCTGCACCTCTGCCAGTTTTGCCAGTGCCTGCAAATACGGCGCGAACGACTGCATCAGTGCCTTGTCGTCGGCGGACGCTTCGATGAACAGCGGCACGCGCTGCGCCGGCGACAACTGCATCTCGCCGCGCAGGTTGCGGCAGGCATCGGTCATCGCCTTCAGTTGCGCGACCCAGCCTTCCGCCTTGTCGTCGAGCTTTTCCAGGTTTGGCACCGGATAAGGCTGCAGCATGATCGACTCGCCGGCCGGGGCCATTTCTCGCCCGGTCAGCGGCGCCACGGTTTGCCACAGCTGCTCGGTGATGAATGGGATGACCGGGTGCGCCAGGCGCAATACCGTTTCCAGCACGCGCAAGAGCGTGCGGCGGGTGGCGCGCTGCTGTGCTTCGGTGCCGTTCTGGATTTGCACTTTCGCGATTTCCAGATACCAGTCGCAGTACTCGTCCCAGATGAACTTGTAGATCGCGGAGGCGATGTTGTCGAAGCGGTAGTCGGCAAAGCCTTTCTCGACTTCGGCTTCGGTACGCTGCAAGAGCGACACGATCCAGCGGTCGGCTTGCGAGAAGTCGCGTCCTTCCGGGCCGCAGGTGACGGCGTCGAAGCCGCAATCCTTGCCTTCGGTATTCATCAGCACGAAGCGGGTCGCATTCCACAGCTTGTTGCAGAAGTTGCGGTAGCCTTCGCAGCGGCTCAAGTCGAAGTTGATGTTGCGGCCGAGCGAGGCGTAGCTCGCCATCGTGAAGCGCAGCGCATCGGTGCCGAAGGCGGGAATACCGTTCGGGAATTCCTTGCGGGTCGCTTTGGCAATGCTTTCCGCCTGCTTCGGATTCATCAGGCCGGTGGTGCGCTTGGCGACCAGCGACTCGACGTCGATGCCGTCGATGAGATCAATTGGGTCGAGCGTGTTGCCCTTCGACTTCGACATCTTCTGGCCGCTTGCATCGCGAACCAAGCCATGCACGTAGACTTTTTCGAACGGTACCTTGCCAGTGAAGTGCGTGGTCATCATCACCATGCGCGCCACCCAGAAAAAGATAATGTCGAAGCCGGTCACCAGCACCGACGACGGCAGGAACATCTGGTAGTCCGGTGTTTCTTGCGGCCAGCCCAGCGTGGAGAAGGGAACGAGCGCCGACGAGAACCAGGTGTCGAGCACGTCGTCGTCGCGGCGGATCGCGCGGCCGCCGGCCTGCTTCTGCGCGTCTTCCTCGCTGCGCGCGACGTAGATGTTGCCTTCGTCGTCATACCATGCCGGGATCTGGTGTCCCCACCACAGCTGGCGCGAGATGCACCAGTCCTGGATATTGTTCAACCACTGGTTGTAGGTGGTGGTCCAGTTTTCCGGAATGAACTTGATCGAGCCGTCGGCTACTTTTTCCAGCGCCACTTCGGCAATCGACTTGCCGGGGAAGTGCGTGCCTTCCGGCGCCGGCTTGCTCATCGCGACGAACCACTGGTCGGTCAGCATCGGCTCGATCACCACGCCGGTGCGGTCGCCGCGCGGCACCATCAGCTTGTGCGGCTTGACCGATTCCAGGAGGCCCAGCGCATCCAGGTCGGCGACGATTTGCTTGCGCGCGTCGTAGCGGTCCATGCCCTGATATTTCGCAGGCGCATTCTCGTTGATCTTCGCGTCGAGCGTGAAGATATTGATCTGCGGGAGCTGGTGGCGCTGGCCTACCGCATAGTCGTTGAAGTCGTGTGCCGGCGTGATCTTCACGCAGCCGGTGCCGAATTCCTTATCGACGTAGTCGTCGGCGATGATCGGGATTTCGCGACCGGTCAGCGGTAGCGTGAGCATCTTGCCGAGCAAGTGCGTGTAACGCTCGTCGGTCGGATCGACTGCAACCGCGACGTCGCCCAGCATGGTTTCCGGGCGGGTGGTGGCGACCGTGATGTGTCCGCTGCCATCGGCCAGCGGATAACGGATGTGCCACATCGAGCCGTCTTCTTCTTCTGACACGACTTCCAGGTCGGACACTGCCGTATGCAGCTTCGGGTCCCAGTTGACCAGGCGCTTGCCACGATAGATCAGGCCTTGCTCGAACAGGCGCACGAACACTTCTGTGACGGCCTTGGACATCTTCGGGTCCATCGTGAAATATTCGCGGCTCCAGTCGGTGGATGCACCCAGGCGGCGCATCTGGCCGGTGATGGTCGAGCCGGAGTGTTCTTTCCACTCCCACACTTTTTCCAGGAACTTTTCGCGGCCGAGGTCGTGGCGCGAAATCTTTTGCGCATCGAGCTGGCGCTCTACCACGATCTGGGTCGCGATGCCAGCGTGATCGGTGCCGGGAATCCAGGCGGTGTTATGGCCGCGCATGCGGTAGTAGCGCGTCAGGCCATCCATCACGGTCTGGTTGAACGCGTGGCCCATGTGCAGCGTGCCGGTAACATTGGGGGGCGGCAACTGGATGCTGAAGGAGGGTTTGGACGGATCGGTCGTGGCGGTGTAGTAACCGCGCTGTTCCCACTCGGTGCGCCAGTGTTTTTCAATGTCGGCGGGCTCGAAAGACTTGGCTAATTCCATGATTTAATTTGTGTTTCAGCGAAACTTTCCATTATAAGGGAGGTGGCTGATGACTTTGGCGATCATCGGCGTATAATTCGGCCATTGCCATTTTTAGAGCTTTTTCTCTATTCTGAAGGCATCACGCTAGGGGTCCTGGTCATCGTTTGGCCGGGTGAGAAATACCCTCGAACCTGATCTGGGTAATGCCAGCGAAGGGAAGCACTCGGAAGTCCCGCCTTTTTCCGTCGCTCCTTCGCTTTCCGACATCGCAAAGGAGCACCATGAACGCCAACCCGCAATTCCTCGCCGCCACCGCCAAGGTGGACGAAGCGGCCATCCAGCCGCTGCCAAATTCCCGCAAGATCTACGTCGAAGGTTCGCGTCCGGATATCCGCGTGCCGATGCGCGAGATCAGCCAGGCCGATACGCCAGCGTCCATGGGCGCGGAAAAGAATCCGCCGATTTATGTGTATGACACGTCGGGACCGTATACCGATCCGACCGTGCAGATCGACATCCGCTCCGGTTTGCCGGCGCTGCGCGCGGCGTGGATCGCCGAACGCGGCGATACCGAAGAGCTGGCCGGACCGTCCTCGCAATACGGCATCGAGCGCCTGAACGATCCGAAGCTGGCCGAGCTGCGCTTCAACCTGCACCGCAAGCCGCGCCGCGCGGTAGCGGGCAAGAACGTCACGCAGATGCACTACGCGCGCGCCGGCATCATCACGCCGGAAATGGAATACATCGCGATCCGCGAAAACCTGCGCCGCAAGGAATACCTGGAAGGCTTGAAGACTTCCGGCCCGATGGGACAGAAGCTGGCCGACCTGATGGGTCGCCAGCATCCGGGGCAATCGTTCGGCGCCAACATCCCGTCTGAAATCACACCGGAATTCGTGCGCTCCGAAATCGCCTGTGGCCGCGCGATCATCCCCGCCAACATCAATCACCCGGAAATCGAGCCGATGATCATCGGCCGCAACTTCCTGGTGAAGATCAACGCCAATATCGGCAATTCCGCAGTGACGTCGTCGATCGGCGAAGAAGTGGAAAAGATGACCTGGGCGATCCGCTGGGGTGGCGACACCGTGATGGATCTGTCGACCGGCAAGCACATCCACGAAACGCGCGAATGGATCATCCGCAATTCGCCGGTGCCGATCGGTACCGTGCCGATCTACCAGGCGCTGGAAAAGGTGAACGGCAAGGCCGAGGACCTGACCTGGGAAATCTTCCGCGACACGCTGATCGAGCAGGCGGAACAGGGCGTCGATTACTTCACGATCCACGCCGGCGTGCGCCTGCAATACGTGCCGCTGACGGCCAAGCGTATGACGGGCATCGTGTCGCGCGGCGGCTCGATCATGGCGAAGTGGTGCCTCGCGCATCACAAGGAATCCTTCCTGTACACGCATTTCGAAGAGATCTGCGAAATCATGAAGGCCTACGACGTGTCGTTCTCGCTGGGCGACGGCCTGCGCCCCGGTTCGATCTACGACGCGAACGACGAAGCGCAGCTGGGCGAGCTGAAGACGCTGGGCGAGCTGACGCAGATCGCTTGGAAGCATGACGTGCAGGTGATGATCGAAGGTCCGGGCCACGTGCCGATGCACCTGATCAAGGAAAACATGGACCTGCAGCTGCGCGATTGCGCCGAAGCGCCGTTCTACACGCTGGGACCCTTGACCACCGATATCGCACCGGGCTACGACCACATCACCTCCGGTATTGGTGCTGCGATGATCGGCTGGTACGGCACTGCGATGCTGTGCTATGTGACGCCGAAGGAGCACCTCGGCTTGCCAAACAAAGCGGACGTCAAGGAAGGAATTATCACCTACAAGCTGGCCGCACACGCCGCCGACCTGGCGAAAGGCCATCCGGGCGCACAGATCCGCGACAACGCGTTGTCGAAAGCACGCTTCGAATTCCGCTGGGAAGACCAGTTCAACCTCGGCCTCGACCCGGACAAGGCGCGCGAATTCCATGACGAGACGCTGCCGAAGGATTCCGCCAAGGTCGCGCATTTCTGCTCGATGTGCGGCCCGCATTTCTGCTCGATGAAGATCACGCAGGACGTGCGCGATTTCGCCGCTTCGCAAGGCGTCTCCGACGAGGAGGCGCTGAAGAAAGGCATGGAAGTGAAGGCCGTTGAATTCGTCAAGAGCGGCGCGGAACTCTATCGCAAGCAGTAAGCATGATGGAGATCGAACTGAACGGTGCGCCGCACCCGGTTGCCGATAACCAGAACGTGCAGGACCTGATCGCCTCGCTCGACCTGGCGAACAAGTCGCTGGCGGTGGCGATCAATCGCGAGGTGGTGCCGCGGCATCTGTGGACGCAGCGCGTGCTGCAACCGCGCGATCGCGTCGATATTGTTCGTGCGATCGGTGGCGGTTAATGACAAAGGATTTTTATGACTGATCTGCAAAACGAAGGCCTTACCATCGCCGGTAAAACGTATCGCTCGCGCCTGTTGGTCGGCAGCGGCAAGTACCGCGACCTGGAAGAAACGCGCGTCGCCACCGAAGCGTCCGGCGCGGAAATCATCACGGTGGCGATCCGCCGCGTCAACATCGGCCAGGACCCGAATGCGCCCAGCCTGCTCGACGTGGTGCCGCCTTCGAAATACACGATCCTGCCTAATACCGCCGGCTGCTACAACGCCAAGGATGCGGTGTATACCCTGCAGCTCGCGCGCGAACTACTGAACGGCCACAAGCTGGTCAAGCTCGAAGTGCTGGGTGACCAGAAAACCCTGTTCCCCAACATGCCGGAAACGCTGAAGGCGGCCGAGACGCTGGTGAAGGACGGTTTCGACGTGATGGTGTACTGCAGCGATGACCCGATCCAGGCGAAGATGCTCGAAGAGATCGGCTGCATCGCGGTGATGCCGCTGGCGTCGCTGATCGGCTCCGGCATGGGCATCCTCAATCCCTGGAACCTGTCGCTGATCATCGAGCAGTCGAACGTGCCGGTGCTGGTCGATGCCGGCGTCGGCACCGCGTCCGATGCGGCCATTGCGATGGAGCTCGGCTGCGACGGCGTGCTGATGAACACGGCGATTGCCGGCGCGCGCGACCCGATCCGCATGGCGCGGGCGATGAAGCTGGCCGTGGAAGCCGGGCGCGACGCCTACCTGGCGGGCCGGATTCCGAAGAAATTCGCGGCGTCGCCGTCTTCGCCGATGGAAGGGCGCGCCACGTGATGCGTCCCAGCGTCCTGATCTTCGCCGGCTCGGACCCGAGCGGCGGGGCGGGGCTGCAGGCGGATATCCAGGCAGTGTCGGCGCTGGGCGCGCACCCGCTGACCGCCATTACCGTGCTGACGGTGCAGGACAACGACCGCGTGTTCAACGTGCATCCGGTGCCGGCCGAGCTGGTGCGGCAGCAAGCGCATGCGCTGATGGGCAAGATCGACATCGCGGCGGTCAAGATCGGCATCGTCGGCAACCGCGAAAACGCCGAGGCGATCGCGGATACGGTGCGCGCGATGAAGCAGCGCCGGCCCGATCTGCAGGTAGTGCTCGACCCGGTGCTGGCCAGCGGTCATGGCGACCCGCTGGCCAAGGATAATGCAGTGCAGGCAATCGCGCCGTTGCTGCCGGTGGCAACGCTGGTTACGCCGAACCTGCCGGAAGCGGCGGCCTTGTGCGGCGGCGAGCTGCGCCCGGAGGTGCAGGTCGAAACCCTGCTGCGCCATTGCCCGAATGTCTTGATCAAGGGCGGACACGGCACGGGGCCGGAAGTGGTGAACCGCTGGTTCGCCAACGGCCATCAGCGGACATGGACGTGGCCGCGTCTGGAAGGAAGTTATCACGGCACCGGCTGTACGCTCGCATCTGCCGTCGCTGCCTTGCTCGCGCAAGGAAAAACGATGGTTCATGCCATCGAGGCGGCGCAATCCTATTGTCATCAGGCGCTGGTGACGTCGTACGCGATCGCCGACGGCCAGCGCATACCCAATCGCCGGGTTTCAATTGAGGAAGATGTATGAAGGGACTGTATCTCGTCACGCCGGACTGGGACGATACGCAAAAACTGCTCGATGTCACCGAAGCCGGCCTGCGCGGCGGCGCGGCGCTCGTGCAGTACCGGCACAAGACGGCGTCTGCCGAGCTGCGCCGCGAGCAGGCAGCGCAACTGCAGGCATTGTGCCGCCGTTACGGCAAGCCGTTCATCGTGAACGACTTCGTCGACTTGTGCCTGGAGCTTGATGCGGATGGCATCCACGTCGGCGGCACCGACATGGCGGTGGCTCAGGTGCGCGCCGTGGTGGGTTCCGGGAAGATCGTCGGCGCATCCTGTTACGGCAGCCTGCAGATGGCGCATGATGCGCATCGCGCGGGCGCCAGCTACGTGGCGTTCGGCGGCTTTTATCCGTCGCGTGTGAAAAAGTACGCGGTCACCACGCAACCGTCTATCGTGACGCAGGCGAAGTCGGCGATCCCGCTGCCGAACGTGGTCATCGGCGGCATGACGCATGAGAATGCGGCGCCGCTGGTGGCACTCGGCACCGACATGGTGGCGGCCATCAGCAGCGTCTACATGGCGGATGATCCGGAGGCGTCCGCACGTCGTTTCGCTGCTCTCTTCTCCTGAATCCGGTCATCCCGCTGCCGCGCCAGTGCGTCGATGAATGCGCGCAGGCGCGGCGGTATCAGCCGGTTCCCCGCCCATACCACGCTCATGGGCTGGGGCGGTGGCTGAAAGCCTGGAAGCACCTCTACCAGCGCGCCACGCGCGACGGCATCCGCAGCCATAAAGTCCGGTACTTGCAGCAGCCCGAGCCCGAGGCAGGCGCCGCTCACCATCCCTTCTCCGTCGTTGACCAGAAGGCGACGCTGCGGTGGCACATCCATCGTCTTGCCATTTACCTGAAACTGCACGTGCCGCTCGCGGCCGGAGGTGGGATTGCGAAACAGAATGAAGCGATGCCCGTCGAGGCGCCACGGATGCTTGGGCACCCCATGCGCGTCGAGATAGCCGGGGCTCGCATACATCCGCAGCTGCTGGACGTCGATCTGGCGGCTCGCCAGGCCGGAGTCGGCGAGCGTGCCGACGCGAATCGCGGCGTCGAAGCCATCCTTGATCAGGTCGCAGAACTGGTCCGACAGACGGACATCCGCCGTCATCTCCGGATGTGCACGCAGCAGGCGTGCCAGTGCCGGCAACACCACCAGCTTGCCGTAGGTGATGGGCACGCTGACGCGCAGCTCGCCGCGCGGCGAACCACTGGCGCCGGCGGCGAGGGTTTCGAGTTCGTCGATATCCGCCAGGATCTTTTCGCAGCGCGCATAGAGCGATTCGCCATCGGAGGTCAATGTCACCTGCCGCGTCGTGCGGTGGAACAGCTTCAGGCCGAGCTGCTCTTCCAGGCGCATGATGCGCTTGGCGACGGTCGACGGCGTCACGCCGAGTTCGCGGCCTGCGCCGGCAAAACTGCCGTGCCGGGCCGCGCAGGCGAAAGCGAGAAACTGGCTGAATCCGCTCATGATCAATTAACGAAAAATTTTCCTCAATATGCCGATATTGATGTCTATTCTGCGCATTGTATATCCGACGCATACTTGCATCACACCGTCGCCGACGGTTTCGACAAGCGAGGAGAAAACATGCAAATACTGAGCAACGAAGCACCGTCCGCCACGCCCTTTCCGGGAATCGCCCATGTCACGCTGGCCGGCAGCGCTAATGGTTTGCGTAACCTGTCTGTCTGGCACCAGGCGATGGATCCCGGGTGCGCTACGCCGCCGCATCGCCATGACTGCGAGGAAGTCGTGCTCTGCACGGCAGGCGAGGGGGAATTGCGCGTCGACGGCCGGATCGAGCGCTTTAGTGCCAATACCACGATAGTCATTCCGTCCGGTGTCGATCACCAGATTGTCAGTATCGGCAGCGAACCGTTGCACACGCTCGCCGTGCTGGCGGCTTCGCCGGTCGGCGTCTGGCTGCCTGACGGCGTGCCGGTCGAATTGCCGTGGCCGACCTGAAGCGGCGACCAGCCGATTCGCGCAACTTATTGCTGCGCGGCGCCGCGCCTGCGGGGCGCCGCCTGCAGCTCGTCAGCCTGGACATGTCGCGCCAGCCGCACCGGTTCGATATTGACGCCGGTGCGGTAAGGGATGTTGTAGACGATCAGCGGTACTGCTGACGCATCTGCGAGTGTGCGGTAGTAGTCCAGCAGGCCGGCCTGCGATGGGCGGACGTAGTATGGCGGCGGCACCAGCAATCCGCGCACGGGGCGTTGCTGGATTTCCTGCAGACGATGCAGCATCGATGTCGTGTTGTTGCCGGCCAGGCCCATCACGACCGGGCAGTTCGGCGCTGCCCGCAGGACGGTATCCAGCACCGCCAGCTGTTCCTCGCCGCTTAACGCCGCCGCTTCTCCGGTCGATCCGCAGACCACGAGGCCGGCGACGCCGGCGTCCACAATGCGACGCGTCAGTTGTTGAAGCGAAGGAAAATCGACCGCGCCGCCATGAAACGGCGTCACCAATGGAACCCAGATTCCCGAAAACGATGTCATTGCAACTCCAATGAAAAATTGACCGGCAAGGTCGCCGTCGGGAGAGTCTGGAAGAACGCGCGTGTCAGAGGAGGAAAGTTTCCGGCCTTTGCGCTTGCTGTCCTGTCAGCCCACCTGACGGGACAGCGCGCCCCGGTCAGATGAGCGGCTGTTTTTTCGATTTGCGCGCGACGTGTGCCTGCATCCGCGCATTGCCGCGGGAAGCGATGAAGCGATCGATGAGGCAGGCGCTCGTGGGCATAACAAGAAGGAAAAAATGTCATTTTGATTATGCGGTGGCGGGTGTTATGCGTCAAGCAACGCTTTGGTTTGCGCGCAAGAAAGATCGGTGCTATTGGCGCTGGCGCAGGGAAATATCGCCCTCAGCTGCCTGGTGCTCGCCGGTATAATCACGGGATGCAGAACCTCCTCCACAACCTCAATCCCGAACAACTCGCCGCCGTCACCTTGCCTGCGCAATCGGCGCTGATCCTGGCCGGCGCCGGCTCCGGAAAAACCCGCGTGCTGACCACGCGCATCGCCTGGCTGATCCAGACCGGGCAGGTGTCTCCGGCCGGTATACTCGCGGTGACCTTTACCAACAAGGCGGCAAAGGAAATGACGGCACGCCTGGGCGCGATGTTGCCGATCAATACACGGGGGATGTGGATCGGCACCTTTCACGGCTTGTGCAACCGCCTGCTGCGCGCGCACTACCGCGACGCCGGCTTGCCGCAGACGTTCCAGATCCTCGATTCCCAGGACCAGCTGTCGGCGATCAAACGCTTATTGAAGTCACTGAACGTCGACGATGAGAAATACCCGCCGCGCAACCTGATGTACTTCATCAACAATGCGAAGGAGCATGGCTTGCGCGCGCACGACGTGGAAGCCAACGACGACTACAACCGTAAGTTCGTCGAACTGTACGCCGCCTACGACAACCAGTGCCAGCGCGAGGGCGTGGTCGATTTCGCGGAATTGCTGCTGCGCACCTATGATTTGCTGACGCGCAACCAGCCGCTGCGCGAGCATTACCAGGCGCGCTTCAAGCACATCCTGGTCGACGAGTTCCAGGACACCAACGATCTGCAGTACAAATGGCTCAAGCTGATGGCCGGGGCGCACAACGCGGTGTTCGCGGTCGGCGACGACGACCAGAGCATTTACGCGTTCCGCGGTGCGAACGTGGGCAACATGGTCGCGTTCGAGCGCGAATTCCGCGTGCAGAACCTGATCAAGCTGGAGCAGAACTATCGCTCGCACGGCCACATCCTCGACGCCGCCAACACGCTGATCGCGAATAACAGCAAGCGCCTCGGCAAGAACCTGCGCACCGACGCCGGCCACGGCGAACCGGTGCGCGTGTACGAGGCCAGCAGCGATATCCAGGAAGCGCAGTGGATCATCGAGGAAGCGAAGAGCCTGATCAACGAAGGGGCGGCGCGCAGCGAGATCGCGATCCTGTACCGCTCGAATGCGCAGTCGCGCGTGATCGAGCACGCGCTGTTCACCGCCGGCATTCCGTACCGCGTCTATGGCGGGCAGCGCTTCTTCGAGCGCGCCGAAATCAAGCATGCGATCGCCTACCTGCAATTGATGGACAACCCGCACAACGATTCGGCCTTTTTGCGCGTGGTGAATTTCCCGACGCGCGGCATCGGCGCGCGCTCGATCGAGCAGTTGCAGGATGCGGCGCGCCAGTACGGCATTTCGCTGTATGCCGCGGTTCCGTACGTGGCCGGCAAGGCGGGGAGCTCATTGGGCGGTTTCGTGAAGCTGGTCGAGGCCATGCGCTTCGAGACGCAGAACCTGCCGCTGCAGGAAATGGTGAAGGTGATGCTCGACATGAGTGGCCTGATCCCGCACTACCAGAACGAGAAGGAAGGCGCGGACCGCATCGAGAACCTGGAACAGCTGGTGAGCGCGGCGATGCTGTTCGTGTCGGAAGAAGGCTTCGGCATCGACGCGCCGGCCTTCCTGGGGCCGAAAGGCCAGCCGGTGGCCGGCGAGGCGCTCACCACCGCCGACGGCGTCGAAGTGCTCGACGCCGATGCGCCCTTGCCGACGGTGATGTCGCCGCTGTCGGCCTTCCTGTCGCACGCGTCGCTGGAAGCGGGCGACAACCAGGCGCAGGCCGGGCAGGATGCGCTGCAGCTGATGACGGTGCACTCGGCCAAGGGCCTGGAATTCGACGCGGTATTCATCACCGGTCTCGAAGAAGGTTTGTTCCCGCATGAAAACAGCGCGCAGGAAGAGGGCGGGCTGGAAGAGGAGCGGCGCCTGATGTACGTGGCGATCACGCGCGCCAAGAAGCGCCTGTACCTGAGCTTTTCGCAGACCCGCATGCTGCACGGGCAGACGCGCTACAACATGAAGTCGCGCTTTTTCGACGAACTGCCGGAGGAAACGCTGAAATGGCTGTCGCCGCGCGTGCAGCCGCAGTGGTTCGGTCACCGGAAATCGGCGTGGGACGAGGCGCCGGAAGCGGGCGCCAACAAGATCGCGCAAAATTTTGCCCGCAAGGATGCCGGCTGGCGCATCGGCGAAACCGTCATGCACCAGAAGTTCGGCGAGGGCGTGATCGTCAACATCGAAGGCGGCGGCACGAACATGCGGGCGCATATCAATTTCGGCAAGCACGGCATGAAGCTGCTGGATCTCGGCATTGCCAAGCTGGAAAAAGTGGCGCAGCGCCTGAATTGATGCACAGTTGTTGCTGCGCGCTGATAGGGGCGGCGCGCAGCCAGGCATGCCTTTCCTGATTGCGGATGGAACTTTTTCGGCGCCCGTTCGTTAGAGCGGGTATCGATAATGCGAACTCTTGCCCACCTCGACGACATGCAATGCGCAACGCTCGCCCAGCGCGGCGACAGCCGTGCATTTTCCGAACTGGTCGCGCGCTACCAGGACCGCATCTACCGCTTCCTGCTGCGGCTGACCCGCTCGCCGGAAGACGCGGCGGAACTGACCCAGGACACCTTCCTGCGCGCTTACCAGGGGCTCAATCGCTGGCGCCCCGATGCCCAGTTCAAGACCTGGCTGTTTCGCATCGCGCGCAATGGCGCATTCGACCTGCTGCGTCGCGGCAAGGTCGTCGAGTTCGTGGAACTGGACGACGAGGCCGACATGCCGGATGCGGCGGCCGGGCCGGAAGCGGTCGTCGAAACGGCACAGCGCTACCGTGTCCTGGAAGCGGCGTTGTTGCGCCTTCCGGCCGAACATCGCGAAATCCTGCTGCTACGGGAAATCGAAGACATGAGCTATGAACATATCGCGGACGTGCTCGACCTGAACATCGGTACCGTCAAGTCGCGCATTGCACGGGCGCGCGCCGCATTGCTCGACATCGTCAGACATCCAACGGAGCCACGCCGATGAACTGTCCCAAGCATGCCGAAATCTCCGCCTACATGGATGAAACGCTGACATCATCCGAGCGCCGTCGTTTCGCGGTGCACCTGGATCGCTGCCCGGTGTGCCGCCAGCAGCTGGATGAATTGCTGGTGTTGCGCAGCGCGCTGCGAGACCTGCCGTCGCCGGTGCTCGGCTTCGATCTGGCGGCAAACCTGGAGCATCGCATGCGCAGCGCAAGCCGGCCGCCCCCGGCCCGGTCGTTTTGGGCGGCCTGGGGCGCGCCCGGCCTGGCCGTGGCACTGTCGCTGGCGTCCGGTGCCTGGCTGGGCGCGCTGCTGATCGCTCCCGCCGCCGTCGCGCCGCCGGCGTCGGTGACGCGCGTGTTCGATCCCGTCCCGCCCGGCGGGCTGTGCGCCGCCGCCGAACTGTGCGGCATATCGAAAGGACTGAAATGAATCGTAGCGCACTGAAATTGCTGCTGGCCGTCTCGCTGGCGCTTAACGCCGGCATCGTCGCAACTGTCGGCGTCAGCAGGCTGGGAGCGATGTCCCAACCAGCGGCGCCGCAAAGCGCACGCGTGAGCCTGCCGGATTACCTGGAATTGAATGCCGAACAGCGTCGGCGCTGGAGCGACATGGAGCAGGGCTTCCTGAAGGACCTGGCGGCCAACTGGCGCGAGATCAAGGTGCATCGCGAAACCTTGATCCGGCAGGCGTTTTCGGCGGCGCCGGACCACGTCGCGCTCGATGCCGAGCAGGTACGGATCGCTGCCTTGCAGGACAGCCAGCAACGGCGCGTCATGCGGCAGCTGCTGGCGGAGCGCGATCTGCTGAACCCGCATCAGCGGGAAAAACTGATGACGCTGTTTTTGAGCCGTTATGCGCAGGAAACCACCGAAGAGGAAATGCTGCACCGGCATTAAGCATGGAACATTTTCACAGATGCTTCGTTTAAGCAGACAGGGCCGCTTGCAGGCGGCCCGCCTTGAACATCGTTATGGAGCGCATACGCAATGAAATCTTCAGCATCCTTACTGGCCGCGATCTCGCTGGCATTCCCGTTGACCTTGCTCGCTGCCGAGCACAGCCATCATGATCACGGCACGGTGCCGCAGAAAATCGAACTCAATGCGGGCAAGAAGTGGCCGACCGATGAGCCGCTGCGCAAGGGGATGAGCACGATCCGGGATCAGGTTGCCGCCGCGCTGCCGCAAGCGCATGCCGGCAAGCTGACGCCGGCACAGTACGAACAGCTGGGGCAGGATATCAACGCGCAGGTCGGTTATATCGTGCAGAACTGCAAGCTCGATCCGAAGGCGGATGCGCAGCTGCATGTGATCATCGGCCAACTGACGCAAGGCGTCGACGCACTCGAAGGTCAGCAGCCTGACAAGGACCGGGCGCTTGGCGTGGTCAAGGCCGCGCAGGCCGTCAATACCTATGGCAAGTACTTTGACCACGCCGGCTGGAAGCCGGTGAAATTGCCACATTGAAGACAGGCGCGACGCCGCCTGTCTCCGCTTGCGCGGTTCAGGCGGCGGGAGGCTGCTGGGGCCGCCCGAAAATATGGGTGTAGGTGGGGTAGAACGAGCAATACATCACGACCGTCAGCATCAGCGTCAGCGGCAATAGAATGACCATCACGGCTGCGGCGCGTGCGAACACCATGGCGACGATGCTGCTGGCAATGGCCGGCAGCAGCACGCCTATCAGGATCCACGCCAGTCCATATGTCAGGAAGGCTTTGCCCGCGCGCTGCACGGCAAAGAAGCTGTAGAAAATCGCCTTGCCGACGCTCATGTCCTGCCACATGATCAGCGGCGCGGCATACCAGAAACCCATTGCCGCCGGCGTGTAGACGGCCGCCGAGAAAATCGTCGCCAGCGTCAGGTTGGACTGGCGCACGGTTTGCTCGTCCAGTTCCTTCTGGCCGCTCAACAAATCCCACAGGACACCGCCGTCGATCAGCGCGGAGGCGGCAATCGCGACCACCGCCGCCAGCAGGTAGAGCGCGCCGAGGATGAGCAGGCGGCGCAAGGCGGGCGACTGGAACCCGGTCAGCAGCAGGTTCGGGTAGATTTTCTTGCCCTGTTCGATGTTCACGCATGCCTGCATGAAGGCCATCGAAAACACCGGCACCAGCACCATCGGCAGGATTTGCCCGAGCAGCGGAACGATGCCGAGCGCGAGCATCAGGAACATGTAGCTTAAGAACAGGGTCGACATTTCGAAAGGTTGCTTGCGGAACAACGCGAAGCCTTCCTTCACCCAAAGCCAGCCTGTGCGTGCGGGCAATTTTTCCATCGTCAAAATAATGCCGGAACCGGGTTGTCGATACGCTGGCGCAAAATGCGCTCGAAATGGGTCGGGTCGTGCGGCGTCAGCATTTCCGCCTCGCGAGGCAGGTAGAAATCATACAGCCGGGACAGCCAGAAGCGCAGTGCGCCGGCTTGCAGCATCGGTTGCCAGGATTCCTTTTCCGCCTGTGTAAACGGCCGCACCGCATGATAGGCGTCGAGTAGCGCATGCAAGCGCGCCATGTCCAGCGCGCCGCTGTCCAGGTCGATGCACCAGTCGTTGACCGTAACTGCCACGTCGAACAGCCAGGTATCGCAGCCGGCGAAGTAGAAATCGAAAAAGCCGGTCAGGCGCTCGCCGTCGAACATGACGTTGTTGCGGAACAGGTCGGCGTGAATCGGCCCGCGCGGCAGCTCGCGATACACCGCCGAGGCGGCAAACGCATCCTGCGCATGGATTTCCGCACGCAACAAATGCTGTCCGGCCTGCGGCAGGTAGGGCAGCACGACCGGCGTCGTTGCCAGCCACCAGTCCAGTCCGCGCAGGTTGGGTTGGTGCAGCGGAAAGTCCTGGCCGGCGATATGCATCTTTGCCAGCATAGCCCCGACTGCGGCGCAGTGCACCGGCTTGGGCGAAAGTTGCGACACGCCCTTGAGCTTGGTCACGATCGACGCCGGCTTGCCGTGCAGCTCGTGCAGGATTTCGCCCTGACGGTTGGCCATCGGCGCCGGCACCAATACGCCGCGTTGAGCCAGGTGGCGCATCAGTTGCAGGTAGAACGGCAGTTGCTCGAATGTCAGTTTTTCGAAAATCGTCAGGACAAATTCGCCGGCTTCAGTCGTGAGGAAAAAGTTGCTGTTTTCAATGCCGGATGAAATGCCTTTGATCGCTAGCGGCTTGCCAAGATCGAACTGCGTAATCCATTGCGTGAGGTCATCCAGGCTGACCGGGGTGAATACTGCCATGAGCGAAATCGGAAAAAGAAAATCGGGGATGTGAGGGCGAAATACGCGTTATTTCTTTGCCGGCGCGGGCGGCGGCGCGGGAATGGAAGCGGCTTGCTCGGTGGTTGCTTCCTGCTTGCGGCTCAGGTCGAATTCCTTGACTTGCCACTGCGCGCCGCGATTGGCGCTGCTCTGGCCGTCGCCGGGCATGGCACCGGGCTGCTCGTTCGGCTTCAGGTAATAAGTGCTCTTGCCGCTGGTGACTTTCGTTTCGGTGACCTTGCCGCCGCGCGCGCGCTTCTCGGTGATCTTGCGTTCCTGGTCCGGCTTGCGGATCGTGACGGCCGGCGCTTCGCCTTCTTCCAGCTTTTGCATCTGGGGTGGCGGCGGGGCGTCGGCTTGTTGGGCTTGGGCCAGCAGAGGCGTTGCGAAGGCGGCTATGCAGGTTGCCGTGAGATGCCAGGCCTTGAGTGTGCGCATGATGTTCTTTGACGTGTTATGGGATAGTGCGGCTCGAACGAGTCGAGCCTCTCCGAAACATTTTAGCAAACCGCGCCCATTGACCTGGAAAATAACTGCGCCGTCGCTACAAATACGCGCCGGTTTCCTTGCTTTCCGGCGACAGCAAATCTTCGCGCGCTTCATAAAATGCAAAGATCGCGTCCACGACATTGGCCGGCTCGTCGATCAGTTGCACCAGATCGAGATCCTTGTCGGCGATCATGCCATCCGCCGCCAGCCGGTCGCGGAACCAGTCGAGCAAGCCGCGCCAGAACGTGGTGCCGACCAAAATCACTGGAATGCGGCGCGACTTGCCGGTCTGGATCAGCGTCAGCACTTCGAACATCTCATCGAGGGTGCCGAAGCCGCCCGGCAGCACCACATATGCATCCGCATACTTGACGAACGCTACCTTGCGCGCGAAGAAGTGGCGGAAGCTGATCGAAATGTCTTGCCACATGTTGCTGCGCTGCTCGTGCGGCAGTTCGATATTCAGGCCGACCGAGGCGGACGCGCCTTCGAACGCACCCTTGTTGGCCGCTTCCATGATGCCCGGCCCGCCGCCGGAGATGACGGCCAGCCCCGCGTCGGACAGGCGGCGCGCGATATCGACCGCTTTCTGGTAGTAGGGGTCTTCAGGCTTGATGCGTGCCGAGCCGAAAATCGACACCGCCGGGCGCAGCTCCGACAGGCGTTCGGTCGACTCGATAAACTCTGCCATAATCGTGAGCATATGCCACGACTCGCGTGCCTTCTTCGCCGTGGCGCGATTGATGTCTGCCACTTGCCGCAGGCGCGGCACGTTTTTTCCCTTTGACACCATAATGAATAAAACCCTGTTGTTAGTTGACGGCTCCAGCTACCTCTATCGTGCGTTCCATGCGATGCCGGACCTGCGCAACGCGGAAGGCGCGCCGACCGGCGCCATCTACGGCATGATCAACATGTTGCGGCGCTTACGCAACGACTATCCGGCAGCATACATTGCCTGTGTATTCGATGCAAAAGGAAAGACCTTCCGCGACGACTTGTATTCGGAATACAAGGCGCATCGCCCGTCGATGCCGGAAGACCTGGCACGGCAGATCGAGCCGATCCACGAAGCGGTGCGCGCGCTCGGCTGGCCGATCCTGATGGTGGAGGGCATCGAGGCCGACGACGTGATCGGCACGCTCTCGGTGCAGGCCGTCGAGCACGGCATGCAGGCGGTGGTGTCGACCGGCGACAAGGATCTCGCGCAGCTGGTGAACGACCATGTCACGCTGATCAACACCATGACCAATGAAAAGCTGGACCGGGAAGGCGTCATTGCCAAGTTCGGCGTCCCGCCGGAACGCATCGTCGATTACCTGACGCTGGTGGGCGACGCGGTCGACAACGTGCCAGGCGTCGACAAGGTCGGCCCGAAAACGGCGGTCAAATGGATCAACCAGTACGGCTCGCTGGACGGCATCATCGAGCACGCCAAGGATGTCGGCGGCGCGGTCGGCGAAAACCTGCGCCGCGCGCTCGACTGGCTTCCCACTGCGCGCACGCTTATCACGGTCAAGACCGACTGCGACCTGGCGGCGCACATGACGACGGTCCCGGAATCGCTGGTGGCAAAACCGGTGGACAACGACGCACTGATCGACTTCTTCCGGCGCTACGGCTTCAAGACCTGGCTGCGCGAGCTGACCGGAGAAGCTGCCGGCGCGCGTCCTGCCGCCGCCGCGCAGGCGCAGAACGGAACGGCGCAGGGCGCCCTGTTTGACGCCGCACCGGCGACCACCGAATACGAAACCGTGCTGACCGAAGCGCAGCTCGCGCGCTGGATCGAGACGATCGACGCCGCGCCGCTGACCTCGGTCGATACCGAAACCACGTCGCTGGATGCCATGCGTGCGCAGCTGGTCGGCATTTCGCTGTGCTGCAAGCCCGGCGTGGCTGCCTACATCCCGGTGGCGCATCGCTACCAGGACGCGCCGACGCAGTTATCGCGTGAACTCGTGCTGGAAAAGCTGAAGCCCTGGCTGGAAGACGCGGGCAAGCCCAAGGTCGGCCAGCACCTCAAATACGACAGCCACATCTTTGAAAACCATGGCGTAACGCTGCGCGGCATCGTGCACGACACGCTGCTCGAATCTTACGTGTTCGAGTCGCACAAGAGCCATGACATGGACAGCCTCGCGCTGCGCCACCTGAACCGCAAGACCATCACCTTCGAGGAAGTGTGCGGCAAGGGCGCGTCGCAGATCTGCTTCGATGAAGTGGCAGTCGAACGCGCCACCGAGTACGCGGCGGAAGACGCGGACGTGACGCTGCAGCTGCATCAGGCGATGTGGCCGCAGGTGGCCGAGAACGAGGGGCTGAAGTTCATCTACGAAAAGATCGAGCTGCCGACCTCGGTCGTGCTGCAGAAGATCGAGCGCAACGGCGTGCTGGTCGACGCGCAGCTGCTGGCCGCGCAGTCGCACGAGCTGGGCATGCGCATGCTGGAGATGGAGCGCCAGGCCTACGAGTTGGCGGGGCAGCCATTCAACCTGAATTCGCCGAAACAGATCGGCGAAATCTTCTTCGACAAGCTGCAGCTGCCGGTGGTGAAAAAGACTCCGTCGGGCTCGCCCTCGACCGACGAGGAAGTGCTGCAGAAGCTGGCCGAAAACTATCCGCTGCCGAAGATCCTGCTCGACTACCGCGGCCTGTCGAAGCTGAAGTCCACTTATACCGACAAGCTGCCCAGGATGGTCAACCCGGACACCGGTCGCGTGCATACCAATTACGCGCAGGCGGTGGCGGTGACCGGACGCCTCGCGTCGAACGACCCGAACCTGCAGAATATCCCGGTGCGCACCACCGAGGGGCGGCGCATCCGCGAAGCCTTCATCGCGCCGGCGGGCAGCGTGATCGTGTCGGCCGACTACTCGCAGATCGAGCTGCGCATCATGGCGCACATCTCCGGCGACGAGAACCTGTTGCGCGCGTTCGCCGAAGGCGAGGACATCCATCGCGCCACCGCGGCGGAAATCTTCGGCGTGGAGCGCGCGGACGTGACGAACGAACAACGCCGCTATGCGAAGGTGATCAACTTCGGCCTGATTTACGGCATGAGCGCGTTCGGCCTGGCCAGCAACCTCGGCATCGAACGCGCCGCCGCACAGCTGTATATCGACAAATACTTCCAGCGCTATCCGGCGGTGGCGCAGTACATGGCCGACACCCGCACCCAGGCCAAGGCGCACGGCTATGTGGAAACCGTGTTCGGCCGCCGCCTGTGGCTGCCGGAGATTAATTCGCCGAACGGCCCGCGCCGCCAGGCGGCCGAGCGCGCCGCGATCAACGCGCCGATGCAGGGCACCGCCGCCGACCTGATCAAGCTGTCGATGATAGCGGTGCAGGACTGGCTGGAAGGCGAGCGGATGCAGTCGAAGATGGTGATGCAGGTGCACGACGAACTGGTGCTGGAAGTGCCGGAAAACGAATTGCCGCATATTCAACACACGCTGCCGGAACTGATGAGCAGCGTAGCGACGCTGAAAGTGCCTCTGATCGCGGAGGTCGGCGTGGGCAAGAACTGGGACCAAGCACATTGATCGATCATTTTTCGGAGGAGCGAAATGCAGAACTTGAAAGAAGATGTCGACTGCCTGGTTGCCAAGACGCCGTTGTCGGACGGCGTCGACCGGCGTGATTTCCTGAAGACGGCGCTGGGCACCGGCTTTGCGGCGGCTGTCTTGCCGGTCGCGGCGCAAAGCGTGATCAAGACCGACACCGCCGGACTGACGGCGGGCACGGTCAGCGTGACCGTGAATGGCCAGGCGGTGCCGGTGTACCGCGCCCAGCCGGAAGGCAAGAGCAACCTGCCGGTGATCCTGGTCGTCTCCGAAATCTTCGGCGTGCATGAGCACATCGCCGACGTCGCGCGCCGCTTCGCCAAGCAAGGGTATCTCGCGCTTGCGCCCGACCTGTTCATGCGGCAGGGGGATCCGGCTTCCTACGGCAGCATCCCGGAACTGATGAAGGAAGTTGTTTCGAAGGTGCCCGATGCCCAAGTAATGGCCGACCTCGATGCCTGCCTGGCATGGGCGAAAGACAATGGCGGCAATGTCGACAAGCTGGGCATCACGGGTTTTTGCTGGGGCGGGCGCATCGTCTGGCTGTACTGCGCCCACAATCCGGGCGTGAAGGCGGGCGTGGCCTGGTATGGCCGGCTGGTCGGGGAAAAATCGGCGCTGGCGCCGGCGCAGCCGGTCGATATCGCCGCCGGCCTGAAAGTGCCGGTGCTCGGCTTGTACGGCGGCAAGGATACCGGGATTCCGCTCGACACTGTCGAGAAGATGAAAGTCGAGCTGGCCAGGGGCGGCAACAAATCGGAATTCATGGTGTTCCCGAATTCCGGTCATGCTTTCAATGCCGATTACCGGCCGAGCTATGTGGAGGCGGATGCGAAGACCGCATGGCAGCGCTGCCTGGCATGGTTCAAGGAGCACGGCGTGGCATAGGGCGATCGGCAAGATCGGCGCGCCAAGCGCGCCGGATGATCCCATTGTTTGCCGAAAAACCTTGTCTGTGCTTTAATTTGCAACTTTGTTGCAATTAGAGGTGGCCAAAATCGACTCCACGCTGTTATCCATCCTGCTGGCCACGACCATCTCGGGCGTGATCAGCATTAGCGCGGCGGCCGCGTTTTCATTTTCGCTGCTGTCGAAGGTGGTCGATCGGATGGTGAGTCTGTCGGTCGGCATCCTGCTGTCGACTTCGCTCTTGCACGCGCTGCCGGAAGCGTTCGAGTCGCAAGCCGACACGCATGCGCTGTTTGCGACGCTGTTGGGCGGCTTGCTGGGATTCTTCCTGCTCGAAAAATTCGCCATCCTGCGCCACTCGCACCATTACGAAGGCGACGGCCATGGCCACGCCCACGGGCACGACAAGCACGAGGCTGGCCGCGCCGGCTGGATGATCCTGGTCGGCGACGGCCTGCACAATTTCACCGACGGCATCCTGATCGCCGCGGCTTTCCTCGCCAATCCGAACCTCGGCATCATCACCGGCCTGGCGATCATCGCGCATGAAATTCCGCAGGAAATCGGCGACTTCATCGTGCTGCTCAACGCCGGTTTCACGCGCACGCGCGCTTACATGTACAACCTGATCTGCAGCCTGATGGCGGTGGTCGGCGGCGTGCTCGGCTACCTGATGCTGGAGCGCGCGTCCGGCTGGATTCCGTATGTGCTGGTGTTCGCCTCGTCCGGCTTCATCTACATCGCGGTCAGCGACCTGATGCCGCAGATGCAGCGCCGCGCGACGCTGCGCGAAACCATTCCGCAGGTGATACTGATCGCGGTGGGCGTCGGCGTGGTGCTGTTCCTGACAGGACGCGCCCACTAAACCAGTTCATCGCCCCCACTAGCCGCCGGTGGCAACCGGGCGCGCCGGATCGGCGCACCATTCGCTCCACGAGCCCGGATACAGCGCGGCGCCGGACAATCCGGCCACTTCCATTGCCAGCAGATTGTGGCAGGCGGTCACGCCGGAGCCGCACTGCATGATGGTGGCTTGCGGCACGGTCACCAGCGCCGAGAACTCCGAACGCAGTTGTTCCGCTCCTTTGAAGCGGCCGTCTTCCTGCAGGTTGTCCTTGAAAAAGCGGTTCTTTGCACCCGGGATGTGGCCGCCCACCGGGTCGAGCGTTTCATTTTCGCCGCGAAAACGGTCCGGCGAGCGCGCGTCGATAACGGTGCGCGTCGGGTTCGACAGGTTGGCCAGCACATCGCCGGCGCTGACCGTCAGCATGCGGGAAGAATGCGGTTCGACATTGCCGCGCGGGCGCGTCGCCGGTTCGGTGGACAAGGGCAAGCCCAGCGCCTGCCACGCTGGCAATCCGCCATCCAGGACGGCCGCCGATTCATGGCCGATCCAGCGCAGCATCCACCACAGGCGCGCGGCGAACATGCCGCCGTGCGCGTCGTAGGCGACGACTTGCGAGCTGTGCGTGACGCCCCAGCGGCGCAGCGTTTCGGTGAACGCATTGCGCTCCGGCAGGGGGTGACGGCCGCGGAATTCGCCGTGCGGCCCGGGCGACTTGTCCGACAGGTCGGTCTCGACGTCGGCGAACTGCGCTCCCGGGATATGCCCTGCCGCATAAGCGCTGCGTCCGGCGTCGGGATTGGCCAGGTCGTGCCGGCAATCGAGCACGACCCAATTCACATCCCGGATATTCTTTGCCAGATCGGCGGCGGAAATCAGGGTGGTATACATCGGGTCTCCTCCTACACTTCGGTGGCTATTGGGTCATTCGCTTCGGCCGTCGACGGATGGCCGGCCGGTGCGTTGATCTTTCTCGTATTGTAATAGGTCGCGGCCAGGCCGCTGATCAAAATGACAACGACGCCCAGCCAGCCGAGCCAGCCGAGATTGTCGTCCCATAGCAGGACGCCCCAGACGCTCGAAAACACGATGCCGGTGTATTGCAGGTTCGCCGTCACCAGCGTCTTGCCGAGACGGTAGGCGCGCGTCATCGCTATCTGCGCGACGGTCGCGCTGACGCCGATCGATACCAGCAGGAGCAGGCCCTTGCCGCTGTGCGGGTGCCAGGTCTGGTGGCCGGCGAGCGTCCCGGCCACTCCCGCGGCCAGGCCGGTCAGCGAAAAGTAAAACACCACGCGGGATTCAGGCTCGCCCATCTGGCCGAGTTTGCGCACCTGCAGATAGGCGAGCGCGGACAGCACGCCCGATATCAGTCCGACCAGCGCGGCGAACCATTGCTCGGCATGGAATGCGGGGCGCAGCAGCAGCGTCACTCCGATAAAGCTGCAGGCGATCGCTCCGGCCAGCCCCCATTCGAACCGGTTCTGCCCGTGCCACCAGCCGGCCGTAAACAGGATGGCGGCTATCCAGATCGGTGACATGTAATTGAGCGTCATGCCGGTCGCCAGCGGCAGCTTGCCGATCGCGTAGAACCAGAGCCAGAGCGCGACGACACCGATCATGCCGCGCCATAGGTGATGCCAGGGCAGGCGGGTCTTGAAACTGCCGCCGTTCAGCCTGATGAGCGTGAACATGAAGAGCACGCCGACGGCGCCGCGGTACATCACGATTTCTGCCGTGGAGTACAGGCTGGAAGCCATTTTCACGCACACCCCCATGATGGAGAAGGCGAAGCTTGCGAATAGCATCCAGAGCGATTGCATCGGAGTCGGGCGCCTTGCGGACGTAGTGAAAAGGGAGGGCGGGCCGCAGGGCCGCGGCGGCGCCTTGGTTACAGCGCGATGCGGTTGCGATACCACTCGTGGAAGTGCTGCATGCCGTCTTCCATCGGCGACTGGTAGGGGCCGACTTCATTGACGCCGCGCTCGAGCAGGATGCGGCGGCCCTCGTCCATGCGCACGCCGATCTCGTCGTCCTCGATGCAGGTTTCCATGTAGGCATCGCGCTCGGCTTCGACGAACTCGCGCTCGAACAGCACGATTTCTTCCGGATAGTAGAACTCCACCACGTTGGTGGTCTTGTTCGTGCCGTTCGGCCACACGGTCGATACCACCAGCACGTGCGGATACCATTCGACCATGATGTTCGGATAGAGCGTCAGCCAGATCGCGCCGTGCTTGGGAACCACGCCGTTGCGGAACTTCATCACCTGTTCCTGCCAGCGCTTGTATTTTGGCGAGCCGAATTTCGACAGTGCATGGTTGATGCCGACGGTCTGCACGCTGTAGTTCTCGCCGAACTCCCAGCGCAGGTCGCCGCAGGTGACGAAGTTGCCCAGTCCCGGATGGAACGGCTCGACATGGTAGTCTTCCAGGTAGACCTCGATGAAGGTCTTCCAGTTGTAGTCGCAGTTGTGGACCTCGACATGGTCCAGCAGGTAGCCGGAAAAGTCGAGATCTTCGGCGACGCCGAGCCCGGCCATCGTCCTGGCCACATCAAAGCCGTTCTGCTCGAACAGCAGGCCGTTCCAGCTTTGCAGCGGCGTCTTGGACAGGTTCATGCACGGCGTTTCATTGAAGTGCGGTGCGCCGATCAGTTCGCCTTTCAGGTCATAGGTCCAGCGATGCAGCGGGCAGACGATATTGTCGGCGTTGCCGCGGCCGTCGAACATCTTGGCCTGCCGATGGCGGCATACGTTCGAGAGCAGTTCAATACCCTGCGGGTTGCGCACAAGCATGCGGCCCTCGTTTTCCCATGCCAATGTGGCATAGTCGCCGCGATTGGGCACCATCAGCTCATGGCCGACGTAGCGCGGACCCTGATGAAAAAGTTGCTTGATTTCTTGCTGCAACAGCGCGTCGTCGAAGTAGACGTTGACCGGAAGTTGCGCGTCGGATCGCGCGAGCTTGGCAAAAGAAGCCAGATCGGACATCCCCACCCCCAAATTAATTTGCACCAACCTAAGAGAGAAAGAATCCGCAAAAACCTGTATTCAAATAAGATGAAACGGAAATTTTGGACAGAACAGGCGATTATACCCCAGTCCTTTGAACGCCCGCCTGATACGGCGTGAGCGGCGGCAAAAACGGAGAGCAGCCGTATCCATTTCATGCTTGTGCCGGCTTTTTACCAAAAATCGGCGCGGCGCCTTATATTTTGCCCTTAAGCTAGATAGTGGGCGCACGCTAACAAAGGCCCGCAAGTTGCAGCATGGAGATCCTGATCCCCGATTGCCGCTTGCTATGCCCCAACTCTGTAAGGTGGTTTGTTCTAAAATAACGGGCTACACTTCATTTTTGCCCACTATGTCAAACAAAGTTACGCCCGCCGCGCTGCCGGCCTCGTTCGAAGAGGCGATGGTCGAGCTGGAACAGCTCGTTGCCCGGATGGAGGCGGGGGAATTGCCATTGGAGGCATCGGTGGCCGCCTACAAGCGCGGCTCCGAACTGGTCAAGTTCTGCGCCGGACAGCTCGACAAGGTGGACAGCCAGGTCAAGGTGCTGGAGGGCGAGATGCTCAAGCCGTTCGCCTCCGACGCCGCGGGCGAGGCGGACGAATGACTGCTTCCCGAGCCTTTCACGACTGGATGAAAGACGTCCAGTCGACGATGGAGCGTGCGCTCGCGTCCTTCCTGCCCGAGGCCGGACAGGCGCCGGCGCGCCTGCATGAGGCGATGCGCTATGCGGCGCTGGACGGCGGCAAGCGCGTGCGTCCGCTGCTGGTGTTTGCGGCCGGCGAGCTGTTCGATGCGGATGGCGCCTTGCTGGCGCGTGCCGCCGCCGCCGTCGAAATGATCCATGCGTATTCGCTGGTGCACGACGATATGCCTTGCATGGACGATGACGCGCTGCGGCGCGGCAAACCGACTGTCCATGTGAAATACGACGAAGCGACTGCGTTGCTAGTCGGCGACGCGCTGCAGGCGCAAGCCTTCCTGGTGCTGTCGCAGGCCGAGGGCGCGCCCGCCGCCCGCCTGCTGGCGATGCTGCGGCTGCTGGCGCACGCTTCCGGCTCCGTCGGCATGTGCGGCGGCCAGGCGATCGACCTGGAGAGCGTCGGCCTGACGCTGTCGCTGGCGCAGCTGGAGCAGATGCATCGCCTGAAAACCGGCGCATTGCTGCGCGCGTCGGTGCTGCTCGGAGCGATGGGCGGCAAGGACCTCGCGCCGTCTGACGAGGCTGCGCTGGATGCCTATTCGGGTGCGATCGGGCTGGCCTTCCAGGTGGTCGACGACGTGCTCGACGCGACGGCCGACTCGGCCACGCTCGGCAAGACGGCCGGCAAGGATGCCGCCGACAACAAGCCGACCTATGTGTCGATCCTCGGCCTTGAGCAATCGAAGGCCCTGGCGGAAAAATTGCGGAATGAGGCGCACCATGCGCTCGTTCCTTTCGGAGACAAGGCGCGGCGCTTGCGTGAACTTGCGGACTTGATCGTGCAACGGAATGCATAGGGCAAGTGGAAAACTTGCCTGCACAATAACGGCGGCTTGGCCGACAGACTACTGACATGACTATGAACTTGTTGAAACTGATCGACAGTCCGGCGGACCTGCGTCGGCTCCCGCGCACGCAATTGAAGCCGCTGGCCGACGAATTGCGCGCATTCCTGCTCGACTCGGTATCCAAGACCGGCGGCCACCTGTCATCCAACCTCGGCACGGTCGAGCTGACGATTGCGCTGCATTACGTATTCAATACGCCGGAAGACCGCATCGTGTGGGACGTTGGTCACCAGACCTATCCGCACAAGATCCTCACCGGCCGGCGCGACCAGATGCATACGCTGCGCCAGCTCAACGGCATTTCCGGTTTCCCGCGCCGCGACGAAAGCGAGTACGACACCTTTGGCACGGCGCACTCGTCGACCTCGATTTCGGCCGCGCTCGGCATGGCGCTCGCCGCCAGGACCAAGCATGAAAACCGGCACGCGATCGCGGTGATCGGCGACGGCGCGATGACCGCCGGCATGGCGTTCGAGGCGCTCAACAATGCCGGCGTGTATGACGACATCAACCTGCTGGTGATCCTGAACGACAACGACATGTCGATCTCGCCGCCGGTCGGCGCGCTGAACCGCTATCTGGCGCGCCTGATGTCGGGCCAGTTCTACGCGACCGCGAAGAACGTCGGCAAGTCGGTGCTGCCGGCGCCGATGCTGGAGTTGGCCAAGCGCCTGGAGGAACATGCCAAGGGCATGGTGGTGCCGGCGACCATGTTCGAGGAATTCGGCTTCAACTACATTGGCCCGATCGACGGCCACGATCTCGAGTCGCTGATCCCGACCCTGCAAAATCTCAAGCACCTGAAAGGCCCGCAATTCCTGCACGTGGTCACGAAAAAGGGGCAGGGCTACAAGCTGGCCGAGGCCGACCCGGTGCTGTATCACGGCCCGGGCAAGTTCAATCCGGCCGAAGGCATCAAGCCGGCAGCCAGCAGCAAGCTCACCTACACCCAGGTGTTCGGCGACTGGCTATGCGACATGGCCGCGCACGACCAGCGGCTGATCGGCATCACGCCCGCCATGCGCGAAGGCTCGGGCCTGGTGCAGTTCGAACAGCACTTCCCGGACCGCTACTACGACGTCGGCATCGCCGAACAGCATGCGGTCACCTTCGCCGCCGGCATGGCATGCGAGGGATTCAAGCCGGTGGTGGCCATTTATTCGACCTTCCTGCAGCGCGCCTACGACCAGCTGATCCACGACGTCGCGCTGCAAAACCTCGACGTCACCTTCGCGCTGGACCGTTCCGGCCTGGTCGGCGCGGATGGCGCCACGCATGCGGGCAACTATGACATCGCTTTCCTGCGCTGCATCCCGAACATGGTGCTGATGGCGGCTTCCGACGAGAGCGAGTGCCGCAAGATGCTGTCCACCGCTTTCCAGTACAACGGCCCGGCAGCCGTGCGCTATCCGCGCGGCTCTGGCATCGGCACCGCGGTCGGGAAAGACCTGGACACGCTCCCGCTCGGCAAAGGCGAGATCCGGCGCGAAGGCAAGCGCATCGCGATCCTGGCATTCGGCACGATGGTCGCGCCAAGCCTTGCCGCCGCCGACGAGCTGAATGCGACGGTGGCCAACATGCGCTTCATCAAGCCGCTCGATGCCGAGTTGGTCGCGCAGCTCGCGCAGGAGCACGATGCGCTGGTCACGGTGGAAGAGGGGGCCGTCATGGGCGGCGCCGGTTCGGCCGTGGCGGAGGCGCTGGCCGCCGCCGGCATCGTCAAGCCGACCCTGCACCTGGGCCTGCCGGACAAGTTCATCGACCATGGCGACGCCGCCCAGCTGCTGGCGCAATGCGGACTGGACGGCGCCGGCATCGCCGCCGCGATCAGGAAACGATTCGACAAGGGCGAGCCGCGCCTGGTCGTGAACAATTAACGCAGCAGCTAGGCGGCGCGATGCGCCGCGAAAAATGAATGAGTGAAGCAATGAATTCCCCCGACCCGAACCTCCATGCCATTCCCGACGTGCAAAGCACGGTCGACACGCGGCGCCTGCCGATTGCGCGCGTCGGCGTCAAAGGCGTGCGGTATCCGGTCACGATCAAGACCGGGAACGGTGCGCAGCCGACCGTCGGCACCTGGAACATGTACGTGCACCTGCCGCAGGATCAGAAGGGCACCCACATGTCGCGCTTCATCGCGCTGTTGGAGGGCAATCGCGCGCCGCTCGACGTAGCCAGGTTCGGCGCGCTGATGAGCAAGATGGTCAAGCTGCTCGAAGCGGATGCCGGGCGCATCGAATTGTCCTTCCCGTACTTCATCAACAAGACCGCGCCGGTGTCCGGCGTGGAAAGCCTGATGGATTACGAAGTCGGCTTGACCGGCGAGGTGAAGAACGGCGAACTGGAGGTGACGCTCAAGGTGCTGGTGCCGGTCACCAGCCTGTGTCCGTGCTCGAAGAAGATTTCGGCTTACGGCGCGCACAACCAGCGCTCGCACATCACGGTCAGCGCCGTGCTGGACGGCGAGCTGGAGGTCGACGAGCTGATCGCGAAGATCGAGGAGCAGGCGTCATGCGAACTGTTCGGTTTGCTCAAGCGCCCGGATGAGAAATACGTGACGGAGCGTGCCTACGACAACCCGAAGTTCGTGGAAGACCTGGTACGCGACGTGGCGGGCATGCTGAACGCGGACCGGCGCATCGTCGCCTACACGCTGGAGGCGGAAAATTTCGAATCGATCCACAACCATTCGGCCTACGCGCTGATCGAGAACGACAAGCGGGCGAAATAAGCGTTCCTCCTTCCGCATGCGCAGCGAAGGCAGAGTTTCTCGAAGCGGGGGAGTAAAAAAGCGGCGCACCGGCGCCGCTTTTTTCGTTTACACGTCGCGCTTGCGGTCCTTTTCCCACAGCACGTCGCTGCCGCCGGCAAAGCGGTTCAGCACGCGCGACAGCACGAACAGCAGGTCCGACAGGCGGTTCATGTAGCGGCGCGGATTGTCGTTGATCTTCTCGCTGTTGCCAAGGCTGACGATGGCGCGCTCGCCGCGCCGGCAGATGGTGCGGCAAACATGCGCCAGCGCCGCCGCGCGCGAGCCGGCGGGCAGGATGAAATCCTTCAGCGGCGGCAGGTCGGCATTGTATTTTTCCAGCAGCTTATCCAGCCGCCCGACATGTTCGTCGGTGATCAGCGTATAGCCCGGGATGCACAGCTCGCCGCCCAGATCGAACAGGTCGTGCTGGATCGAGATCAGCTCCTCGCGCAGCGCGGCGGGCAGCTCCTCGCACAGCAGCAGGCCGATATGCGAGTTCAATTCATCCACATCACCCATGGCATGCACGCGCAGGCTGTCTTTGCCGACGCGGCTGCCGTCGCCCAGGCCGGTGGTGCCGTTGTCGCCGGTGCGCGTCGCGATTTTGGAAAGTCGATTGCCCATGATTGTCGAAAACGAGGATCGGAAAGGCTTGAGGATACGTCAAAAACGGCCGCGTGCGCTGTCGTCCAGGCGTCAATGTGCGGGGCGACCTTCGGGAGTAAAATCGATGCAGCTCACAAGGAGGCGAACATGAATCATCCCGCTCAGTCCGCCGCGCTCAGGCGTCCGGTGCCACAAGCGCTGCTGGACGCGCTTGCGGCGCTGTTCGACGACCGCTTTTCCACCGCGCCGGCGATGCGGGAGCACCATGGGCGCGACGAATCCTCCTATGATCCGATGCCGCCCGATGCCGTGGTGTTCGCCCAGAGCACCGAGGAGGTGGCGCAGGCCGTCCGACTGTGCGCCAGCTACGACGTGCCGATCATTCCCTACGGCGCCGGCACCTCGCTCGAAGGCCATGTGCTCGCGCTGTCAGGCGGCGTCACCATCGACCTGTCGCAGATGAACCAGGTGCTGGCGGTGCAGGCGGAAGACCTGACGGCGACGGTGCAGGCCGGCGTGACGCGCAAGCAGCTGAACCAGGAAATCAGGGAGACCGGCCTGTTCTTCCCGATCGACCCGGGCGCCGACGCCTCGCTGGGCGGCATGGCCGCCACGCGCGCCTCGGGCACCAATGCGGTGCGCTACGGCACCATGCGCGAGAACACGCTGGCGCTGACCGTCGTGACCGCCGACGGGCGCATCGTCAAGACCGGCACGCGCGCCAAGAAATCCTCTGCCGGCTATGACCTGACGCGCATCTTCGTCGGCAGCGAAGGCACGCTCGGCATCATCACCGAAGTCACGGTGCGCCTCTACCCGCAGCCGGAAGCGGTGTCGGCCGCGGTCTGCTCCTTCCCCGGCACGGCCGAAGCGGTCAACGCCGTCATCGCCACCATCCAGCTGGGCGTGCCGGTGGCACGCGTCGAATTCCTCGACGAGAACGGCGTGCGCGCGATCAACGCCTACGACAAGATGCATTTGCCGGTGCAGTCGCTGCTGCTGTTCGAATTCCACGGCAGCGCAGCCGGCGTGCAGGAACAGGCGCAGCTGGTGCAGCAGATCGCGGCGGAGCACAACGCGGCCGGCTTCGAGTGGGCGACGAAACCCGAGGAGCGTTCGCGCCTGTGGTCGGCGCGCCACAATGCCTATTTCGCCATGCTGCAGATGCGGCCCGGCGGACGCGCCATCACCACCGATTGCTGCGTGCCGATTTCGCGCCTGGCCGAATGCATTCTCGATACCAAGGCCGATTGTGAAAAAAATGACATGATTTATTCGATCATCGGCCATGTCGGCGACGGCAATTTCCATGTGCTGATGATGATCGATCCGCACGATCCGGACGATGTGGCGAAAGCCGACGGCGTGAATGCGCGCATGGTCGCGCGCGCCTTGTCGATGGACGGCACCTGCACCGGCGAGCATGGGGTGGGGCTGCACAAGATGGATTTCCTGCTGCAGGAGCATGGCGTCGATGCGATTGAGACAATGCGCGTGCTGAAGCACGCATTTGATCCCAAGAACATTATGAACCCCGGTAAAATTCTCACCTGGTAAAGAATTTGCCCGCATACCCCGCCTGCCGCGGTCCAGGGTAGATTCCGGCCTCTCTCAGAGTGAAGGAACTCCTCCCCATGGCTACACGCCTGCCTCCGGTCCATGCCCTGTCCGCTTTCGAAGCGGCGGCGCGCCTTGGTTCTTTCGCGGTTGCCGCCGACGAGCTGTGCATTACGCCGTCGGCACTGTCGCACCGCATTCGCCTGCTGGAGGACTTCGTCGGCGAGCGCCTGTTCCTGCGCGATGGCCGCACTGTCACCCTGTCGGAATTCGGGCGGCGCTATCTGGACGTGGTGCGTGCCGCCTTGCGCACGCTGACCGATTTTCCGCTGCCGCACCGCAGCGCGCCGGCCCAGCCGCGCATCAAGATCACCGTCACGCCGACCTTCGCGCGCTGCCTGCTGGTGCCGCGCCTGGCGGAATTCTCCGCGCAGCATCCGGACATCGTGATCGAGCTGTTCCTGTCTGTGCCGCTGTACGATCTGGCGTTGTCGGAAAGCGACGTTGAGGTGCGCTTCGGCGCCGGCAAGTACCCGGATATCGTGACCGAAAAGCTGTACGAGGAGCCGACGTTCGCGGTGGCCAGTCCGGCCTACCTTGACAAGATCGGCGGCCTGAAAACGCCGGCCGACCTGAAGAAGGCTACCCTGCTGCGCTCCGCGCTGGAGCCGTGGCAGCCGTGGTTCGCCGTGGCCGGGCTCGATTGGCCGGAGCCGTCGACCGCGTTGCGCGTGGACGATCTGGGTCTGCTGCTGGAAGCGGTCAGGCATGGCCACGGCGTGGGACTCACGCGCAAGCATTTTGTGCAAGACCTGATGGCCGCGGGCGACATCGTGCACCTGTTTCCGGAAGTGCAACTGAAGACGCCGCCGCACGCGTATTACATCGTGTACGAGCAGGGGGCGCGCGACCGGCCCGAAGTGGCGGTCTTCATCGACTGGATGCTCACGACCTTCGGCGGCCTGTAACGCCGTATCCAGCTTCATGGCGCCTCGCTCCGGCAGGGAAGCGGCCAGCTCCCAAGGCGCGTGAAAATATTTCAAGCAACCGGGGAATGTTTTTCAGCCCGCCGTGGCTGCACGATCGCCCCGCTGGCGCGCGTTTTCGCTACACTCATCCCCTACCGCACAAGCAGGAAGCAGAAATGAATGCTCCATCGAAACTCACATTCACCGTCGAGCGGCAGCGCGAAGTCGTTGCCGCGTTGCGGGCGGTGCTGCCCGACTATTGCATCTTGTATAACGAGGAAGACACGCGGCCGTACGAGTGCGACGGGCTGGCGGCCTACCGGCAGCTGCCGATGGTCGTGGTGCTGCCCGAAACCGAGGCGCAGGTCATCGCCATCCTCAATACCTGCCGAGCACTGAAAGCGCCGATCGTGCCGCGCGGCGCGGGCACCGGCCTGTCCGGCGGCGCGATGCCGATCGCCGACGGCGTGGTGCTGTCGACGGCGAAGTTCAACAAGCTCGTCAAGCTCGATCCCTATTCCCGTACCGCGGTGGTGCAGCCGGGCGTGCGCAACCTCGCGATCTCGGACGCGGCCGCGCCGCACGGCCTGTACTACGCGCCCGATCCGTCGTCGCAGATCGCCTGCACCATCGGCGGCAACGTCGCCGAAAACTCCGGCGGCGTGCACTGCCTGAAGTACGGCCTGACCGTGCACAACGTGCTGCGCGTGCGCATGGTGACCATCGACGGCGAGATCGTCGAGCTCGGCGGCGGCGCACTCGACGCCCCCGGCCTCGACTTGCTGGCCGTGTTCATCGGCTCCGAGGGCATGCTCGGCGTGGTGACCGAGGTGACGGTCAAGCTGGTGCCCAAGCCGCAGCAGGCGCGCGTGATCATGGCGTCGTTCGATTCGGTGGTGACCGGCGGCGACGCGGTCGCCAACGTGATTGCAGCGGGCATCATCCCGGCCGGCCTTGAAATGATGGACAAGACCTCGTCGCGCATGGTCGAGCCGTTCGTGAAGGCCGGCTACGACACCGACGCCGAAGCGATCCTGCTGTGCGAATCGGACGGCCTGCCGGAAGAGGTCGAAGAAGAAATCGCGCGCATGAGCGCCGTGCTCAAATCGTCCGGCGCGACCGCCATCGCGGTGTCGCAAAACGAGGCGGAACGCCTGAAATTCTGGTCCGGCCGCAAGAATGCCTTCCCGGCGGCGGGACGCATTTCGCCCGACTACTACTGCATGGACGGCACCATCCCGCGCAAGCGCCTGGCCGACGTGCTCATTCGTATCACCGAAATGGAAGGCAAGTACGGCTTGCGCTGCGCGAACGTGTTCCACGCCGGCGACGGCAACCTGCATCCGCTGATCCTGTTCGATGCGAACAAGGAGGGCGAATTCGAGCGCGCCGAAGCGTTCGGCGCCGAAATCCTGGCGCTGTGCGTGGAAGTCGGCGGCACCATCACCGGCGAGCACGGCGTGGGCATCGAGAAAATCAATTCGATGTGCGTGCAGTTTTCGCCGAAGGAAATCGAGGCGTTTTTCGCGGTCAAGCGCGCCTTCGATACCGCCTTCCTGCTCAATCCGGACAAGGCGATCCCGACGCTCAACCGCTGCGCCGAAAACGGCAAGATGCTCGTCAAGGGCGGGCAGACGAAGTTTGCGCATCTGCCGCGCTTCTGAGAAGGATTTGCATGGAACAGGTATTACAAGGATTCAAGGCGCGCATCGCCGATGCGGCCGCGAGCAAGACCGCGCTGCGTATCCGCGGCGGCGGCGGCAAGGACTGGTACGGGCAGGCGCTGCAGGGAGACGTGTTCGATACGCGCGCCTATCGCGGCATCATCGCCTACGATCCGACGGAGCTGGTGATTACCGCGCGCTGCGGCACGCCCTTGGCGGAAATCGAGGCCGCGCTCGCCGAGCGCAACCAGATGCTGGCCTTCGAGCCGCCGCAGTTCGGACCGGAGTCGACCATCGGCGGCGTGGTGGCCAGCGGCATGTCCGGCCCTCGCCGGCAGGCGGTGGGCGCGGCGCGTGACTTCGTGCTGGGCGTGGCGCTCATGGACGGCAAGGCCGAGGTGCTGCGTTTCGGCGGGCAGGTGATGAAGAATGTCGCCGGCTACGACGTGTCGCGCATGCTGGCCGGCTCGCTCGGTACGCTCGGGCTGATCCTGGACGTGTCGCTGAAGGTGTTGCCCAAGCCGTTCTTCGAAGCCACGCTGCGCCTGCCGATGGGCGAGGCGCAGGCGATCGAACAGCTGAACCGCTGGGGCGGCCAGCCGCTACCGATTTCGGCCAGCGCCTGGCATGACGGCGTGCTGGCGCTGCGCCTGTCCGGGGCGGAAGCGGCGGTGAAGGCGGCGGTGCAAAAGATCGGCGGCGAGCAGGTGGCCGATGCGGCGCCGTTGTGGGCGGCATTGCGCGACCAGACCGACGCGTTTTTTGCCGACGATGGTGCCGGCGTGTGGCGCCTGTCGCTGCCGTCGACCGCGGCGCCGATCGGCCTGCGCGGCGAGCAACTGATCGAATGGGGCGGCGCGCAGCGCTGGCTCAAGACCGAGGCCGATGCGGTCAGCGTGCGCCGCGCGGCGCAACAGGCCGGCGGCCATGCGACGCTGTATCGCGGCGGCGACAAGAGCGCGGGGGTGTTTCATCCGCTCGCGCCGGCCATCGCCGCCATTCATCGCAACCTGAAAAACGCTTTCGATCCGTCCGGCATCTTCAATCGCGGACGGATGTATAACGAGTTCTGAACGAATTCCGAGCATGCAAACCAATCTCGCTGATTTCATCAAGCATACCCGCGCCGGCGAGGAAGCCGACGCGATTCTGCGCAAGTGCGTGCACTGCGGCTTTTGCACCGCGACTTGCCCGACCTATCAATTGCTGGGCGACGAGCTGGACGGCCCGCGCGGACGCATCTACCTGATCAAGCAAGTCCTCGAAGGCAAGCCGGCCACCGAAAAGACGCTGGCGCACCTGGACCGCTGCCTGACCTGCCGTAATTGCGAATCGACCTGTCCGTCCGGCGTGCAGTATGGCCGCCTGGTCGACATCGGCCGCAAGATTGTCGAGGAACAGGTGTCGCGTCCGCTGTCGCAGCGCATCGTGCGCATCGCGCTGAAGGAAGCCTTGCCGCGCAAATGGCTGTTTACGCCGGCGATGAAGACCGGGCAGCTGATGCGCCCGCTCTTGCCCAAGGCCTTGCGCAACAAGGTGCCGGCCAAACAGCATGCCGGCGCGTGGCCGACGACGCAGCATGCGCGCAAGATGCTGCTGCTTGACGGCTGCGTGCAGCCGGCGATGGCGCCCAACATCAACGCCGCCACCGCGCGCGTGCTCGACGCGCTCGGCGTGCAGCTCGTCATCGCGGCCAAGGCCGGCTGCTGCGGCGCGATCCGCTATCACATGAACGACCAGGACGGCGGTCTTGACGACATGCGGCGCAATGTCGAAGCCTGGTGGCCTTACGTCGAGGCCGGCGTGGAAGCGATCGTGATGACCGCTTCCGGCTGCGGCGTGACCGTCAAGGAATACGGGCATCTGCTCGCGCACGATCCTGCATATGCCGAGCGGGCCAGGCGCATCTCGGAACTGACGAAAGACTTGAGCGAAATCCTGCCGGCGTTCGAGGCGCAGCTGCAAACGAAGCTGGCCGGGAAGATCAAGCAGCGCGTGGCCTATCATCCGCCGTGCACGCTGCAGCACGGGCAGCAGATTCGCGGCAAGGTGGAAGGCGTGCTGCGTGCGGTCGGCGTCGACGTGCAGCTGTGCGCCGACAGCCATCTGTGTTGCGGCTCGGCCGGCACCTATTCGGTGCTGCAGCCGGAACTGTCCTACCAGCTGCGCGACCGGAAGCTGACCAATCTGCAGGCCACGCAGGCCGAAACGATCGTGTCGGCCAACATCGGCTGCATCACGCATCTGCAGTCGGGTACGGACATGCCGGTGCAGCACTGGATCGAGCTGGTGGACCGCGCCTTGACGGGGGCATCTTGAGCGCCACATTTTCATTCGTAATATGAATGTCTGATATCCGGATCGTCAATTGGATTAATAACTGGTGCGTTTCTATACTGCCTTCAGGCAAGTCAGTCATGGAAAGGAAAGCATCATGTTATTCGTCCCCGTTGTTGTTGTCTCATCGCTGGTTGTGTTGGTCGTCGTTGAAGCCTATACGTTCGGCCTGTTGAAGGGAAAGGCGCGTCCGCACGCGAAATAGCCGGCAAGGCAGGCAGTCGTAACAAGGGCTGAGTTTGACGCAGCCCATCCTGCCTGAGGCAGCATCCGATACAGTCTAGTCTTGGTCATCAAGAGGACTTGGCGCCATGATTACGCGAATCTGGCGGGGCTGGACGACGGTGCGCAACGCGCCTGTTTACGAAAGCCTGCTGTTAAATGAAATCTTCCCCGGTATTGCCGAGCGCGACGTGCCCGGCTATCGCGGCATCTCGCTGCTGCGCCGCGACGGCGACCATGAAGTCGAGTTCGCCACCATCATGTGGTTCGATTCGCTCGACGCAGTGCGCGCCTTCGCCGGCGACAACTATGAGACGGCGGTCGTTCCTCTCAAGGCACGCGCGCTGCTGTCGCGCTTCGACACCCACTCGGCCCACTACCAGACCGTGCTTGCGCCGCCTGCGCTCGACAGCAGGGAGACCATCGGGCCGCCCTGAGCAATTCGTTCACGTTTCGAGGCTTGCCGCATGATCAACACCTTCGCCACCTTGCTCGTGTTCCAGACGCTGGGCGAGGGGCTGGCATATGCACTGGCTTTGCCGGTTCCCGGGCCGGTGATCGGCATGGTACTGCTGTTCTGCTATCTGCTGGCAAGGCGCGGCGCGGTGGACAAGCTCGCGCCCACGACGCTGGAATTCCTCAAGCACTTGTCGCTGCTGTTCGTGCCCGCCGGCGTCGGCATCATGGTGCACGGGCAACGCGTCGCCGCCGAGTGGCTGCCGATCGCGGCGGCCCTGGTGGTCAGCACCGCCGTATCGCTGGTGGTCACGGCCTACGTACTGAAGTGGCTGCACAAATGACGCCCGCGCTCAACCAGATCTGGGTCTACCTGTCGGCTTCGCCGCTGCTGTGGCTGACCGCCACCCTGCTGGCGTATCAGTTCGCCTATGCACTGTATGCGCGCAGCCGCTTCAATCCGCTGGTCAATCCGGTGGCCATCGCGGTGGCGCTGCTAGTGCTGGTGTTAAGCGCCACCAACACACAGTACCGCACCTATTTCGAGGGGGCGCAGTTTGTCCACTTCCTACTCGGCCCGGCCACGGTCGCGCTGGCCATCCCGCTCTACCTGCAGTTGGAAAAACTCAAGCGCAACTGGTTTGCCCTGCTGGCCAGCGCGCTGGTCGGCGGCGCAAGCGCGATCGCCGTCGCCATGGGTTTGGCCTGGGCGCTGGGTGCGTCGCCCGCCACCGTGCTGTCGATTGCACCCAAGGCAGTGACCACCCCGATCGCGATGGGCGTGGCCGAGAAAATCGGCGGCCTGCCTTCGCTGACCGCCGTGCTGGTGATCCTGACCGGGATCCTCGGCGCGAGTGCCGCGCGCTGGATCTTCAACCGCCTCAATATCAACGACCATAGCATCCGCGGCTTCGCGCTCGGCGTGACATCGCACGGCATCGGTACCGCGCGCGCATTCCAGGTCAGCGAGGAGATGGGCGCGTTTTCCGGGCTGGGCATGGGCATCTCCGGCGTGCTGACCGCGCTGCTGCTGCCGCTGGTGTTGAAGCTGTTCGGCGTGATTTAAATGCCGGGGCGCTCGATGCGCGCAAACGCCGAGTGATTGTGGATCGACTCGAAGTTCTCCACTTCCACCGTGTAGTTCGCCACGCGCGCGTCCCGGTCCAGCGCGATGGCGACGTCGCGCACCAGGTCTTCGACGAACTTCGGGTTGTCGTAGGCGCGTTCCGTCACATACTTCTCGTCCGGGCGTTTCAGCAAGCCATACACTTCGCAGGACGCGCTTTGTTCCGCGATTGCCACCAGCTCCTCGATCGTCATCTCGCGCGCCAGTTCGGCGTCAATGGTGATGTGCGAACGCTGGTTGTGCGCGCCGTACGCCGAAATCTCCTTGGAGCACGGGCACAGGCTGGTGGCGGCGACAACCACCTGCATCCGGCTGCGAATCCTGCCGTCCGTCGTGCGGCTGATTTTCCAGCACGCATCCAGGTCGAGCAGGCTTTGCACGCCGGAAATCGGCGCGGTTTTCCGGATGAAATAGGGAAAACGCATCTCGATCGTGCCGCTGGCCGCATCCAGCCGCTCCAGCATGCGCAGCAGCAGGGACTTGAATCCGTGCTGATCGAGCGGCGCCGTCTGCGCTTCCAGCAGTTCGATAAAGCGCGACATGTGTGTGCCCTTGGCCGACGCAGGCAGCTCGACCGTCATCGAGAACGTGGCCACCGTCGGCGCTTGTCCGTCGGCCGTGGCGAGCACTACCGGATAGCGTACGCCCTTGATGCCGACGGCGTTGATCGGCATGTTGCGCGGATCGTGCTGGGACTGGATATCGGGCAGGAAGAGTCGTTCGGGTGCGTTCATCTTGATCCTCGTGATGGGAGCGCGCCGGCGCGCTCCGTTTCTGGTTATCGGCGTTATTTGAATTTGTCCGGGAATTGCTTCGCCAGTGCGCCGGCGAGCGCGTCGGCAATCACGTACATGTGATTTTTCATCGCTTCCCAGGTCTGCGCTTCCTGCGCGAACTGCTTGGCATGCAGTTGCTGGATTTGCTGGACGTGGTGGCCGAAATGCGCCACAAATAAGCTGCGCACGGTGTCGGCGGGCAGGTTGGGATTGGCGCCGCTGAGGAAGGTCGCGATTTCTCCGGCGTTATCGGTTGCGCTTTTCAGCGCAGCATCCTGTTTGGCTTTGCTGTTGGCCATCGTCGCGTCCAGGTATTGCTTGACCGCGCCGTAATGACCCGCGAGCAGCGAGAACAATTTTTCCGATGCGGCCTTGCCGTAAAACGGCTCGATCGCGGCAGCGATCTGCTTTGCGTTGGCAACGACCTGGTTCTCGGCAGCTTTCGCGGCATCGGCACGGCCAGCCATGGTTTCTTCAACAACGTTGCGGACCCAGAATACATGGCCGATCCACAAATCGCGTTGTGCCATCGCCGCCTGTGCAACTTGCACGGAAGGTAATGCCGGTTTTGCTTCATGCGCTGCATGCTGTTGTGCAAAGGCCGCGCCGCCTGTTCCCAGGGCGATTGCCAGCGCGCTGGTTGCCAGAATATTTCGTCCCATCCGTTTCATGATTCACCTCCGTGTCAAGTTGATCGGGTAATCCAAGGATAGAAGATTAAAACAACTTTGTACAGTAAATTATGTTTTAAGTGTTTTATCTTGCCGGGTGCGCTACAATGAATCCATGTTGTGATTGGGGGCAAAATCGTTGTCCGATCGCGGAAAGGGTGAAAAATGCTGGAAATACTGGGCGCGCGCCAGAAGGAATTGCTGAGGCTGTTGTTGAAAAACAAGAGCGGGATGACGGCAGACGAGCTATCGGAAGGCTTGCATATCACGCGCAATGCGGCGCGCCAGCATCTCGCGGCCTTGGAGACCGATCGCCTGGTGGAGAAAGGCGCAACCCGTCCGTCAGGCGGCAGGCCGGAACAGTTGTACCGGTTGACGGATAAGGGGCGCGAGCTGTTTCCGCGGCATTATTCCTGGTTCGCCGAATTGCTGATCGAGTCGATCAAGGCGACTGCGGGCGAAGAAGGTTTGCGCGACCGTCTGCGCGAAATGGGCGAGCAAGTGGCGAACCAGTTGCGCAATCAGAATCCGGAGCTGGCTACGCCGGAAGAAAAAGTACAGAAGCTGTCGGAAATCATGGAGCAGCTAGGCTACAACGCCAGCCATGATATCCATGCCGGCGCCGACCCGACGATAGAAGCCGACAACTGCATCTTCCATCACCTGGCCACGCACAATCCGGATGTCTGCCAGTTCGACCTCGCGCTGATGTCCGCCTTCACCGAGCGCGCGGTGGACCATCAGGAATGCATGGCGAAAAACGGCAATGTCTGCCGCTTCAGGCTGTACGAGAAAGGGAAGTGAGCGCGGAGAGGCATGCGATGCGGCTTGGTCTGGCGTGACGTTATCGTCCACCGGTCACATCCAGCAGCGCGCCGGTCGTATAAGATGCTTCGTCCGACAGCAGCCAGATAATGGCTTTTGAGACTTCCTCCGGATTCCCGCCGCGCTGCATCGGCACCGAACCTTTCACGCGTTCCACCCGGTTCGGTTCGCCGCCGCTGGCATGAATGTCTGTGTAGATAACGCCAGGTCGCACGGCATTCACGCGGATGCCTTCGCCGGCCACCTCTTTGGCAAGTCCGATCGTGAAGGTGTCGATGGCGCCTTTCGCCGCCGCGTAATCCACATATTCGTTCGGTGCCCCCAGGCGGGAAGCAATCGACGAGAGGTTGACGATCGCGCCGCCGGCGCCTCCGCGCCGGGTGGACATGCGCTTCACGGCCTCGCGTGCGCAGAGAATGCTCCCGAAGACATTCACGCCAAACACGCGGCCGATACGGGCAGAGTCCATCTGCTCCACACGCATCTGGGTCTCCAGGACGCCGGCATTATTGACCAGCGCCGTGAGCGTTCCCAGTTCGCGATCGACGCGCTCGAACAGGCGAATGACGTCGACTTCGCTGGCGACATCGGCTGCGACGGCAAGTGCTTCTCCGCCTGCGTCAACGATTTCCCTGACGATGGCGGACGCCGCCGGTTCGTTCCGGACATAGCTGATACATACGGCGTAGCCCGCCGCTGCTGCCAGCCGAGCGGTGGCGGCGCCGATCCCGCGGCTTCCACCGGTGACGATCAAGACCTTTTTCAAGGAATTATTCCGCCAGCAGCTTCTCGATATCCCGCATCAATTCCTTCGGCGCGGTCTGCGGCGCGTAGCGCTTGTACACCGTGCCATCCTTCTTCACCAGGAACTTGGTGAAGTTCCACTTGATCAGTTCCGAGCCCAGCAAGCCGGGAGCGGCGCTTTTCAGGTGCTTGTACAGCGGGTGCGCGTCGTCGCCGTTGACGTCGATTTTCTCGAACAGCGGGAAGGTCACGCCGTAATTCTTTTCGCAGAACGCGCCGATTTCCTCGGCCGTGCCCGGTTCCTGTCCGGCGAACTGATTGCACGGGAAGCCGAGCACTTCGACGCCCTTGTCCTTGAACTGCTGGTACACCTCTTCCAGCCCCTTGTATTGCGGCGTGAAACCGCAGTTGCTGGCGGTATTAACAATCAGCAGAACCTTGCCCTGGAATTGCTTCAGGTCGATCGGCTTGCCATCCAGGCTGATGGCCTTGAAGTCGTAAACGGTGGTCATACGATCCCCAGATGTTCGGTGCCCTTGCTCAGGTCGCGATTGTGCGCTTCCTTGCCGTGCAGTTTGATCGACAGACGCAGGTCATTGACCGAGTCCGCATTGCGCAACGCATCTTCATACGAAATCTTGCCCGCTTCGTACAGGTCGAACAGCGCCTGGTCGAAGGTCTGCATGCCCAGTTCGCGCGACTTCTTCATGATTTCCTTGATCTCGTGGACTTCGCCCTTGAAGATCAGGTCGGAAATCAGCGGCGAATTGAGCATCACTTCCACCGCCGCGCAGCGGCCCTTGGTGTCCTTCAGCGGGATCAGGCGCTGCGAAACCATCGCCTTCAGGTTCAGCGACAAGTCCATCAGCAGTTGTCCGCGCCGTTCTTCGGGGAAGAAGTTGATGATGCGGTCGAGTGCCTGGTTCGAGCTGTTCGCATGCAGCGTCGCCAGGCACAGGTGGCCGGTTTCGGCGAACGATACAGCATAGTCCATCGTTTCGCGGTCGCGGATTTCGCCGATCAGGATCACGTCCGGCGCCTGGCGCAGCGTGTTCTTCAGCGCGGTGAACCAGTCGTCGGTATCGACGCCGACTTCGCGCTGGGTGACGATGCAGTTCTTGTGCGGATGCACGAACTCGATCGGGTCTTCGATCGTGATGATGTGGCCGTAGCTGTTTTCATTGCGGTAGCCAAGCATGCCGGCCAGCGTGGTCGACTTGCCGGAACCGGTCGCGCCCACCATGATGACCAGACCGCGCTTGGTCATCGCGACTTCCTTGAGCACGTTGGGTACGCCCAGCTCTTCCAGCTTCGGAATCTCGGTCGTGATGGTGCGCAGCACCATGCCGACGCGTCCCTGCTGAACGAAGGCCGACACGCGGAAGCGCCCCAGGCCGCCGGGGCTGATCGCGAAATTGCATTCCTTGGTCGCCTCGAATTCCGCCGCCTGCTTGTCGTTCATGATGGAACGCGCCAGCTCGACCGTATGCGTGGCCGACAGCGGCTGGTTCGATACCGGCGTCATCTTGCCGTCGATCTTGAACGCCGGCGGGAAATCCGCGGTGATGAAAAGGTCGGAGCCGTTCTTGCTGAGCATCAGGCGCAGCAAGTCGTTCATGAATTTGGTGGCCTGGTCGCGTTCCATATGAAATCCTTGATAAGGCGAGCTCTATTTTAGCCGGGGAAGTTTTCCGGCGTCTTTGCGGCAGCTCGCGCCGTGGCCGCGGAAATCACGTTGCGCCGCACCAGGTCGGTCAGGTTCTGGTCCAGCGTCTGCATGCCGACGTTGCTGCCGGTCTGGATCGCGGAATACATCTGCGCGATTTTTGCTTCCCGGATCAGGTTGCGGATCGCCGGCGTGCCGAGCATGATCTCGTGCGCCGCGACGCGGCCGCTGCCGTCCTTGGTTTTCAGCAGGGTTTGCGAAATGACCGCCTGCAGCGACTCCGACAGCATGGCGCGCACCATTTCCTTTTCTTCCGCCGGGAACACGTCGACGATACGGTCGATGGTTTTCGCCGCCGATGAGGTATGCAGCGTGCCGAACACCAGGTGACCGGTTTCGGCGGCGGTCAGTGCCAGGCGGATCGTTTCCAGGTCACGCAATTCGCCGACCAGGATCGCGTCCGGGTCTTCGCGCAGTGCCGAGCGCAACGCGTTGTTGAACGACATGGTGTGCGGGCCGACTTCGCGCTGGTTGATCAGGCACTTCTTCGATTCATGCACGAATTCGATCGGGTCTTCCACCGTCAGGATGTGCGCGTATTCGGTTTCGTTCAAGTGGTTGATCATCGCTGCCAGCGTGGTCGATTTACCGGAGCCGGTCGGTCCCGTCACCAGCACGAGCCCGCGCGGCTTCAACGCGAGGTCGGCAAAGATCTTGGGCGCGTTCAGCTGTTCCAGCGTCAGCACCTTGGACGGAATGGTGCGCAGCACGGCCGCCGCGCCACGGTCCTGGTTGAACGCGTTGACGCGAAAGCGCGCCAGGCCGGGAATCGCGAACGAAAAGTCGCATTCCAGCATTTCTTCATACGCCTTGCGCTGGCCATCGTTCATGATGTCATAGATCATGCCGTGCACATCGCGATGTTCCAGCGGCGGCAAGTTGATGCGCCGCACATCGCCGTGCACGCGGATCATCGGCGGCAAGCCCGACGAGAGGTGCAAGTCGGACGCATTATTCTTGACGGCAAAAGCGAGGAGTTCGGAGATGTCCATTTATAATTCCCGGGGATGGCAAGATGCCAATGATGGCTGCCGATGAAGGCGAAAAGTTGCACTAAGTCAATAGATTATGTCCCCAATTTCTCACAACTTGCAAGCCGTGACGGCGCGTATCGACGCCGCCTGCCGCGCGGTGTTGCGCAATCCACAAACGGTCACGCTGCTGGCCGTGTCCAAGACATTTGGGCCGGAAGCGGTGATCGAAGCCGGCGATGCGGGGCAGCGCGCCTTCGGCGAGAACTACTTGCAGGAAGCGCTGGACAAGATGGCCGCAGTGCGGGCCGCGCGTCCCGATTTGTTGCTGGAGTGGCATTTCATCGGCCCGATCCAGAGCAACAAGACGCGCCCGATCGCCGAGCATTTCGACTGGGTGCATTCGGTGGACCGGGAAAAGATTGCGCAACGCTTGTCCGAACAGCGCCCGGCGCACTTGCCGCCTTTGAATGTCTGTTTGCAAGTCAATATCAGCGGCGAAGAAAGCAAGAGCGGCGTGGCGCCGGAGGAGCTTGGACCGCTGGCGAATACGGTGGCGGCGCTGCCGCGTCTGACGCTGCGCGGCCTGATGGCCATTCCCGAACCGGCCGAAGACTTTGACAGCCAGCGTGCGCCGCTGCGACGGGTACGACAGTTGTGGGAATCCTTGCGCGTGCAAGGATTGGCGCTCGACACATTGTCGATGGGTATGTCGGCCGATCTGGAAGCGGCGATCGCCGAGGGCGCCACCATGGTACGGATTGGAACGGCAATTTTTGGGAAACGAGACTATGCAAAGTGAAATGAGCAATGCGCTGAAAATCGCCTTCATCGGCGGCGGCAACATGGCGACCGCCTTGATCGGCGGTCTGGCAGGCAAGCTGACCGACGGAGCCAACATTCACGTCGTCGATATCAATGCCGATGCGCTGCAAAAATTGCTGGCGCAGTTCGGCGTGAGCACGGCGCAGGAAGTTGATGCCGTAATCGCGCCCTGCGATGTGATCGTGCTGGCTGTCAAGCCGCAGCAGATGAAGGAAGTGGTGGCCAAGCTGCAGCCGCATGTGTCGAAGCAGCTCATCCTCTCGATTGCCGCCGGCATTCGCGCGGTTGACTTGTCGCGCTGGCTGGGCGGCTACAACGCCATCGTGCGCACCATGCCCAACACGCCGGCCCTGATCGGCCAGGGCATTACCGGCATGGTGGCCACCGCCGGCGTTTCGGATCGGCAGCGCGCGGCGGCCGACGCCATCATGCGCGCCGTGGGCGCGACCGTCTGGCTGGACGACGAAGCGCTGATCGACCCGGTGACGGCGGTGTCGGGCAGCGGCCCGGCCTATGTGTTCTACTTCATTGAAGCGATGCAGCAGGCGGCGCAGGAAATGGGGCTGACGGGCGAGCAGGGCACGCAGCTGGCGATTGCCACCTTCGTCGGCGCAGCGCAACTGGCGGCGCAATCCCCGGACCCGGTTTCGGTCTTGCGCGAACGTGTGACCTCGAAAGGCGGCACGACCTATGCCGCACTGACCAGCATGGAAGCCGGCGGCGTCAGGGATGCGATTGTCAAGGCGATGAAGGCCGCCGCCGCGCGTGGCAAGGAATTGGGCGAGGAATTCGGGCGCGACTAAGAGGCCTCGCGCAACTTATCCTTGCGCGGCACCTAACCTCCATTTCCGCGTCGCGCTGCAGGCAAGGCCTCCGTGCGCGGCTCGGCAAGCCGCATGTCGGCGTAGGGTGTTCTGTCGGCGGCGTCAATGGACGGTGGTGTGGATGGGGAGGATTGCAATAGCGGCGCCGCATGCCGCAACAGGCGCAGGCTGGCGGTTCCCAGCCGCAGGAAGGACGAGATCCGCTGCGGCCGGATTGCCAGTACGCCCAGCGCGATGGCAGCGAGCCAGCCGGGATGCTGGCTGACCCGGCGCACGATGCGCATGCCGATATTGACCGACGCCAGCGTATATACAATGGGCTGCACCTCCATCGCGAGCTCGGCGCGCTGAATGTTACTTTCAGCAATCAGCAATTGCCGGCGCCAGGCGAGCATGTCGGCGCGTGTCTTCATGCTCGCGGCTGCAACATCTCTGTGTCGCGCGTCAGTTCCGTCATGGTGTGGGTAAGCAGTTTCGGCTTGCCGCGATAACGGCTGCGCACCCGCAGACCCATCATCATCGCCGCCAGCGCAAACAGGATCGTCAGCGTCAGCAGCACGCCGGTGCGGTTGGATTCCCAGTACAGCACGACGATGAGCAGAGTTCCAAGCAGAATGGCTACGCCGGCGCAGAACATGGCGGCCATCGACATCAGCAGGTAGGAAAAATAGCGCAGCGATTCTTCCTCGACCTCGGTGGCCGCCAGTTCGACGCGCGTCTGTACGATGGCGAGCAGGGTGGCGGCAAGGCGCGCTACCGATTCGGCAATCATCATGGAGTCATCTGCGCCCGAGCCACATGCCCAGCACCAGTCCTGCCAGCGCGCCGACGCTGACCGACTGCCACGGGTGTTCCTGCACGTATTGATTGGTATTGGCGAGCGCTTCGCGGCTGCTGGCAAACACATTGCCTTGCAGTGAGGTCAGTCCGCCACGGGCATTGCTGAGAGTGGATTCGAATTTGGCGCGGGCGGCCTGATAGCCTTCGTCGACTTGTTGCCCGGAACTTCTCAAAAGTTCTTCCGCATCCTTGATGACCAACTTCAGGTCGTCGACCAGTCTGTTGCGTACGTCCGTGCCTTGCCGGGTCGTGTCCATGCGTGCTCCGTCCTGTTGTTCAAGCTTCCTTGCAGTGTAAGTAACAGGACGGGGATCATTTTGTGCGGTGTCAAACGACCGCCGGGCATAGTGAATGTCGGATTAGCGCAACGCGTAGTCGAGCGCGATGCCGGCGAACACTGCCGCCCCCAGCCAGTTGTTGTGGCGAAAAGCCGCGAAGCAGCGCATGCGGTCGCGTTCGCGGATCAGGGTGTAGTGGTACAGCGCGCAGGCGATCGCCACTGCCAGTCCCGCCAGGAACCAGCCGCGCAAGCCGTACTGCCATCCCACCACCAGCAGGATCGCAAACGACACCGCATAGCACAGCATGATCGCCGCCACATCGAAGCGGCCGAAGGTGATGGCTGACGTCTTGATCCCGATCTTCAGGTCGTCGTCGCGATCGACCATCGCATATTCGGTATCGTAGGCGACGGCCCAGAAGACATTGCCGATCAGGAGCAGCCATGCCGCCGCCGGCACGCTGTCCTGCACCGCGGCGAATGCCATCGGAATGCCGAAGCCGAAGGCGATGCCGAGATAGGCCTGCGGAATCGCGAAGAAGCGCTTGAAGTACGGATAGCTCGCCGCGATCAGCACCGCCGCCACCGACATTTCCTTGGTCAGCGTGTTCAGCGGCAAGATCAGTGCAAACGCCGCCAGCGCCAGTACGGCCGCCACCATGAGCGCCTCACGCGCGGAAATTTTTCCGCTGGTGATGGGGCGCTCCGCGGTGCGCTTGACGTACTTGTCGAAATCGCGGTCGGCGTAATCGTTGATGGCGCAGCCGGCCGAGCGCATCAGCACCGTGCCCAACGTAAAGATGAGCACCAGTTTCCAGTCCGGCCGGCCGTTCGACGCAAGCCACAAGGCGGCCAGCGTCGGCCACAGCAGGAGCAGGCTGCCGATCGGTTTGTCGAGGCGGATCAGGCGGAAATAAAGAGCAAGACGGTTCATGGCGTGTCGGATGAATGGTCAGGCACGGGCAGACGTCCGCCGCATGCGTTGATAAGGGCTGGGCGCATTATAGGGGCGCGCCGGCGCGGCGTCAGGCTTCGGCGGTTTGCGCGTCATGCAGCATGGTCGCGCCGTGCAGGTCGCACGACAGCACCGCCTGGCGAATCGCCTCGATGGCGGGCCGGCGCGTAAAGCTCTTGCGCCACGCAAGCACGACCCGGCGCGACGGCGCCGGGTCGGCAAACGGCACGTAGCGCAGCATGCCATCCTTCGCATGCATGTCCGGCACCGATGCCTGCGGCAGTACCGTGATGCCGATACCGGAGGCGACCATGTGGCGGATGGTTTCCAGCGACGAGCCTTCGAAGGTGCGCGCGATGCCGTCGCCGCTGGTGGAAAAGCGCGACATCTCCGGGCACACTTCCAGCACCTGGTCGCGGAAGCAGTGGCCGTTACCGAGCAACAGCATGGTTTCCGATTTCAGCTCCTCGGCATGGATGACGTCGCGCGCTGCCCAGGCATGGTGCTTGGGCAGCGCGACGACGAACGGCTCGTCGTACAGCGGCTGCACCATCAAGCCCTGGTCGGCGAACGGCAGGGCCATGATCGCCGCGTCCAGCTCGCCCTGGCGCAGCAGCTCGATCAGGCGCACCGTGAAATTTTCCTGCAGTACCAGCGGCATCTGCGGCACGCGCTCGATCATGGTCTTGACCAGCGGCGGCAACAGATAGGGAGCGATGGTGTAGATGACGCCCAGACGCAAGGGACCCGCCAGCGGGTCCTTGTTCTGCTTGGCAATTTCCTTGATCGCTGCAGTCTGCTCCAGCACGCGCTCGGCCTGCGCGACGATTTGCGCGCCCAGCGGCGTCATCGAAATTTCGCTGCCACCACGCTCGAAAATCACCACGCCGAGCTCGTCTTCGAGCTTCTTGATCGCCACCGACAGGGTCGGCTGCGCCACGAAACACGCTTCCGCAGCGTGGCCGAAATGCTTTTCGCGGGCGACGGCGACGATGTATTTAAGTTCGGTAAGAGTCATAGGGGTACGCTCGATATCGGGCTGCGGGGCTGTGGTCTTGTCGAAAAACCAATCGATGGCTGGAATGTCATCGCCATAGTATAAAGACTGTGCGGAAAATGGGGAAAACGCCGAAGGCAGCGGCGTCGGCCGTCAGCTTATACCTTCAGGAACTCTTCGCGTCCGCCTAGCCAGCGCGCCAAGTGCGCTTCCACCGTCGCCGGGTCGTCGCACAGCAGCCTGTGCGCCACGTCGCGCGCCTTTTCCACCAGCCATTGATCGGTCTGCAAGTCGGCGAAACGCAGCATCGCCTGCCCCGACTGGCGGGCGCCGAGAAATTCTCCGGGACCGCGGATTTCCAGGTCGCGCCGCGCGATCTCGAAGCCGTCGGTGGTCTCGCGCATCGTCATCAGGCGCTGCCGGGCGACCGGCCCCAGCGGGCTCTGGTAGAGCAGCAGGCAGACGCTGGCGGCCGAGCCGCGCCCGACCCGGCCGCGCAGCTGGTGCAGCTGCGACAGGCCGAAGCGTTCCGCATGCTCGATCACCATCAGAGATGCGTTCGGCACATCGACGCCGACCTCGATCACGGTGGTGGCGACCAGTACGTGGATCTCGCCGCGGGAAAAACCGTCCATCACGATCTGCTTCTCGGCCGGCTTCATGCGGCCATGCACCAGGCCGACTTGCAAATCGGGCAGGGCTTCGGCCAGCATCGCATGGGTTTCGGTCGCGGTTTGCAGCTGCAAGGCTTCCGATTCCTCGATCAGCGGGCATACCCAGTACACCTGGCGGCCTTCCTGCGCCGCCGCGTGTACCCGCTCGATGACCTCGTCGCGCCGGTTCTGGTCGACCACGCGCGTGACGATCGGCGTGCGCCCGGGCGGCAGTTCGTCGATCACCGATACTTCCAGGTCCGCGTAATACGTCATCGCCAGCGTGCGCGGAATCGGCGTGGCCGACATCATCAGCTGGTGCGGCACGGTTTGCTGATGGAACAGGTTGTCGCCCTCCAGACCCTTGTTGCGCAAGGCGAGGCGCTGGCCGACGCCGAAGCGATGCTGTTCGTCGACGATCACCAGCCCCAACTTCGCGAAGTCGACGCCCTCCTGGATCAGCGCATGGGTGCCGATCACCAGCTGCGCAGCGCCGGATTCGATCAAGGCCTGCGCTTCGCTCTTTTCCTTTTTCCGCAGACTGCCGGTCAGCCAGGCGACTTTGACGCCCAACGGCTCCATCCACTGCGCGATCTTGCGGAAGTGCTGCTCGGCCAGGATCTCGGTCGGCGCCATCAGGGTAGCCTGAAAGCCGCTGTCTATCGCCTGGGCTGCGGCGAGCGCCGCCACCACCGTCTTGCCGCTGCCGACGTCGCCCTGCAGCAGGCGCTGCATCGGGTACGACTGGCGCAGGTCGGCGCGGATCTCCCCCAGCACGCGCTGCTGCGCGCCGGTCAGTTTGAACGGCAGGTTCGCCAGGAAGGCGGTGGACAGTTCGCCGACCGCCGGCAAGGGAGCGGCGCCCTTAGCGCGGCGCGCTTCCTGTGCGCGCTTGAGCGACAGCTGCTGCGCCAGCAGCTCGTCGAACTTCATGCGCGTCCACGCGGGATGGGTATGCTCCATCAGCGCGTGTTCGTCGACGTCCGGCGGCGGGTTGTGCAACAGCTTCACCGACGCGTCGAACGGCGCCAGCTGCAGTTGCGCCAGTAGTGCCGGCGACAGCGTATCGTTCCAGGTCACGCGCTTGATCGCATTGGCGATCGCCTTGCGCAGATAAGCCTGCGACAGGCCTTCACCGGCCGGATAGACGGGCGTGAGCGCGCTCGGCAGCGGCGTGCCTTCTTCCACCACCTTGTAGGCTGGATGCACCATCTCCGCGCCGAAAAAGCCGTGTCGCACCTCGCCGCGAGCCCGCACCCGGGTGCCGGCCGCGAGCTGCTTGATCTGGCTGCCGTAAAAATTCAAAAAGCGCATGACCAGCGGGCCGGAGTCGTCGATGATCGTCACGACCAGCTGGCGGCGCGGCCGGTACTGGACGTCGCACTCGGTCACCACGCCTTCGACCTGCGCCGCGCTGCCCGACATGAAGCCGGCTTGCCGGATCGGCACGATTTTCGTTTCATCCTCGTAGCGCAGCGGCAGGTGCAGCACCAGGTCCATGTCCGAGCGCAGGCCGAGCCTGGCGAGCTTGTTCTCGCTGGCGCTGGCTTTGGAACCGGCGGAAGTGGGCGGCTTGCGCTTGGTTGCTGGCATATCGGGCCGTAAATGGCGGCAGGAAGGTAGAATAGCGGGTTTGATCAGCCAAGGCGGGAATCGCGCCTGCCATTGTAGGGCAAAGTTATCAAAAATGGCGGCATCGTGCCAGAGTGCTGCCAACCCGAACACTGCCGCCGCAAGCGGCTTTTCGCCTCTCAGTTTTAAGCATGTACTCGCTTTCCGACTTCGATTTCGACCTGCCGCAAGAATTGATTGCGCAAGTTCCGCTGCCGCAGCGCAGCGCGTCCCGCCTGCTGCACGTGGATGGTGACGCACTGGTCGACCGCGCCTTCGCCGACATCGTCGGACTGATCGCGCCGGGCGACCTGCTGGTGTTTAATGATACGCGCGTGCTGAAGGCGCGCTTTTTCGGCACGAAGGAGACCGGCGGCAAGGTCGAGGTACTGATCGAGCGCGTGCTCGACAACCGCACCGTGCATGCCCAGGTGCGCGCGTCCAAGTCGCCGCATGCGGGCAGCAAGATCCGCCTGGCCGAGGCGTTCGACGTGACCGTGGGCGAACGCGCCGGCGAATTCTATACGTTGCAGTTCCCGTCCGACGTGTTCGACCTGATCGAGGCGCACGGCCGCCTGCCGCTGCCGCCGTATATCGAGCACGCGGCCGACGAATTCGACGAACAGCGCTACCAGACTGTCTATGCGAAAGAGCCGGGCGCGGTCGCGGCGCCCACCGCCGGCCTGCACTTCGACCAGCCGCTGCTGGACGCCTTGCGCGACAAGGGCGTGCGGTTTGCCTACGTGACCCTGCATGTGGGCGCCGGCACCTTCCAGCCGGTGCGCACCGAAAACCTGGCCGAGCACAAGATGCACAGCGAGTGGTACACCACCCCGCAGGAGACGGTGGATGCGGTGCGCGCGGCGAAAGCCGCGGGACGCAACGTGGTCGCCGTCGGCACCACCAGCATGCGGGCGCTGGAATCGGCCTCGCAGTCCGGGCAGCTGCTGGCGGGCAGCGGCGACACCTCGCTGTTCATCACGCCCGGCTACGTGTTCAAGACCGTCGACCGCCTGATTACCAATTTCCACTTGCCGAAATCGACCCTGTTAATGCTGGTGTCTGCGTTTGCCGGCTACCCACGCATCCGTACCGCATACGCCCATGCGATCGAAAAGCGCTACCGCTTCTTCAGCTACGGCGATGCAATGTTATTGACGAATACTTCATGCTGAATTTCAAACTCATCAAAACCGACGGAAATGCCCGTCGCGGCCGCCTGACACTCAATCACGGCGTGGTCGAAACGCCGATTTTCATGCCCGTCGGCACCTACGGATCGGTCAAGGCGATGTCGCCGCTCGAGCTGCACGACATCGATGCGCAAATCATCCTCGGCAACACCTTCCACCTGTGGCTGCGGCCCGGGCTGGACGTGATCGGCAAGTTCGACGGCCTGCACCGCTTCATCGGCTGGAACAAGCCTGTGCTGACCGATTCCGGCGGCTTCCAGGTGTTCTCGCTGGGCGCGATGCGCAAGATCACGGAAGAGGGCGTCAAGTTCGCCTCGCCGATCAACGGCGACAAGCTGTTTTTGTCGCCCGAAATCTCGATGCAGATCCAACGGGTTCTGAACTCCGACATCGTGATGCAGTTCGACGAATGCACGCCCTACGAAATCGATGGCCGTCCCGCCACCGAGGCAGAGGCGGCGAAGTCGATGCGCATGTCGCTGCGCTGGGCCAAGCGCTCGCGAGACGAATTCGACCGCGGCGAAAATCCGAACGCCTTGTTCGGCATCGTGCAGGGCGGCATGTTCGAGCACCTGCGCGACGAGTCGCTGGCCGGCCTGCAGGAAATCGGCTTCGAGGGCATCGCCATCGGCGGCCTGTCGGTGGGCGAGCCGAAGGAAGACATGATGCGCGTACTGGAGCACGTCGGCCCGCGTCTGCCGGCCGACAAGCCGCACTACCTGATGGGCGTGGGTACGCCGGAAGACCTGGTCGCGGGCGTGGCCAGCGGCGTGGACATGTTCGACTGCGTGATGCCGACCCGGAACGCGCGCAACGGCTGGATCTTTACCCGCTTCGGCGACATCAAGATCAAGAATGCGCGCTACAAGGACGATGAGAAGCCGCTCGACGAAACCTGCGAATGCTACGCCTGCCGCAACTTCTCGCGCGCCTACCTGTATCACCTGCACCGTGCCGGCGAAATCCTCGGCGCGCGCCTGAACACCATCCACAATCTGCACTATTACCTGCAGCTGATGCGCGAAATGCGTGCCGCGATCGATAACGATCGTTTCCAGGCATTTGTCGCGCAGTTCCACGCCGACCGCGCGCGCGGCGTCTGACCGTCCTTCGGCAGCCGGGGGCGTCCCGGCTGCCCGGTCTTATTTCAAGGCAAATAGTATGGCTCCCGCGGTTTTGCGATAAGGTCAAGAAACCGTGTGGTGAATGCTAAAATGCCGGGCTATTCAACACAAAAATCGGAGCACAACGTGTTTATTTCCAACGCCTATGCACAAACCGCGGCCGGCGCCGAAGGCAGCCTGATGAGCTTTTTGCCAATCATCCTGATGTTCGTCGTCCTGTACTTCCTGATGATCCGCCCGCAGATGAAGCGCCAGAAAGAACAGAAGGCGATGATGGACGCGCTCGCCAAGGGCGATGAAGTGGTGACCGCCGGCGGCATGCTGGGCAAGGTGAACAAGGTGACCGACGCGTATGTAATGCTCGAAGTTGCCAACGGCACGGAAGTCGTTGTGCAAAAGGCTGCCGTGTCTACGTTGTTGCCAAAAGGCACCATCAAATCGCTGTAATTGGGTCGGGCCGGAATACGATCGCATGCCGGCCCGTCGAAGCACCCGATATTCAAGCTGAACCACTATGAACCGCTATCCTCTCTGGAAATATATTGTCATCGCCGTCGCGCTGATCCTTGGCGCGCTGTACACGGCACCGAATTTCTTCGGTGAATCTCCTGCGGTGCAAATCAGTAGCGCGAAAGCCACCATCAAGATCGAGCCGGGCATGATGGACCGTGTCGAACAGGTGCTGCAGAAAGGTGGCCTGAAGGCTGGCAGCGTGCAGTACGATGTCGCCGGCACCCAGGGGTCGATACGCGCCCGTTTTGCCGATCCCGATACCCAGTTCAAGGCCAAGGCCTTGCTGGAACACGAATTGAACACCGATCCGGCTGACCCGACCTATATCGTCGCATTCAATTTGCTGCCGAATACGCCGCAATGGCTGCAAAGCATTCACGCCTTGCCGATGTACCTCGGCCTCGACTTGCGCGGCGGCGTGCATTTCCTGATGCAGGTCGACACCAAGGCAGTATTGAACAAGCGCCTGCAAGGGTTGCAGACCAGCGTACGCACCATGTTGCGCGACAAAAACGTGCGTCACTCTGGCATCAGCCGTAACGGCGACGCCATCGAGATCCGCTTCCGCGATGCCGACACGCTCGCCAAGGGCAAGGAAGTGCTGGCGTCGCAGCTGTCCGAAGTGGCGCTTACCGAAGCCGCCGACGGCGCCGACCTGAAGCTGGTGGCGACCATGAAGCCGCAGGCGCTCTCCCAGACGGTGGAAAACGCGGTGCAGCAGAACATCACCACGCTCTCCAAGCGCGTCAATGAACTGGGCGTGGCCGAGCCGGTGATCCAGCGCCAGGGCGCGGACCGCATCGTGGTGCAGCTGCCTGGCGTGCAGGACGTCTCGCGTGCCAAAGACATCATCGGCCGCACCGCGACCCTGGAAGTGCGCATGGTGGACGAGACGGTGACGCGCGGTACCGAGGAAACCGCTGCCGTGCCTTTCGGCTCCGAGCTGTTCAAGGTCGGCAAGGGCGCCCCGGTGGTGCTGTACAAGGAACCGATCATCACCGGCGACTACATCTCTAATGCCTCGGCCAGCTTCGACCAGAACCAGCAGCCGGCGGTCAGCATCGACCTGAACGGCGACGGCGGGCGCAAGATGCGCGAAGCGACGCGCGACAAGATCGGCAAGCTGATGGCCATCGTGCTGTTCGAGAAGGGCAAGGGCGAAGTGCTGACGGTGGCGACCATTCGCGATGAACTTGGTTCGCGCTTCCAGATCACCGGCATGGGCACGCCCGAGGCGGCCAACGACTTGTCGCTGCTGCTGCGCGCGGGCTCGCTGGCCGCGCCGATGGAAATCGTCGAGGAACGCACCATCGGCCCGCAGCTCGGCGCCGACAACATCAAGAAGGGCTTCGATTCGACGCTGTACGGCTTTACCGCAATCGCGGTGTTCATGATGCTGTACTACATGCTGTTCGGTTTTTTCAGCGTGCTGGCCCTTGGTACCAACCTGCTGCTGCTGGTGGCGCTGCTGTCGGGACTGCAGGCGACGCTGACTCTGCCGGGCATGGCCGCTATTGCACTGGCGCTCGGCATGGCGATCGACTCCAACGTGCTGATCAATGAGCGCATCCGCGAGGAACTGCGCGCCGGGAACACGCCTCAGGCGGCGATCGCGGCCGGTTTCGAGCGTGCCTGGGCGACCATTCTCGACTCCAACGTGACCACCCTGATCGTGGGTATCGCGCTGTACGCATTCGGCTCCGGCCCGATCCGCGGCTTCGCGGTGGTGCATATCCTGGGCATTCTGACCTCGATGTTCTCCGCCGTGTTCGTGTCGCGTGGCGTGGTCAACCTCTGGTACGGCCGCCGCAAGAAACTGGCGTCGGTGTCGATCGGCCAGATCTGGAAGCCGGGCCAGGCATGAAGAAAGCTCCTCCCCCTTGACGGGGAGGGCGAGTACAGGAAAACCGAAGAACAGGATTTGTCATGGAATTTTTCCGCATCAAAAAAGATATTCCCTTCATGCGCCACGCGCTGGTGTTCAATGTGATCTCGGCGGTCACTTTTGTCGCCGCGGTGTTTTTCCTGTGGCACAAGGGCTTGCACCTGTCGATCGAATTCACCGGCGGCACCGTGATGGAAGTGACCTACCCGCGCGCCGCTAATGTGGAGGGGATCCGCAAGTCGGTCGAGGGATTGGGCTTTTCCGATGTGCAGGTGCAGAGCTTCGGGCGCGCGCAGGATGTGATGATCCGCCTGCCGGTGCAGAAGGGCTCGACCTCGGCGCAGCTGAGCGAAAAGGTGATGTCCAATCTGAAGGCGCAGGATGCTGAGGTCGAGCTGCGCCGCGTCGAATTCGTCGGCCCGCAGGTCGGCGAAGAGCTGGCGCACGACGGCCTGTCGGCGCTGGCCATGGTGGTGATCGGCGTGATGATCTACCTGGCGGTGCGCTTCGAGTGGAAGTACGCCGTGGCGGCCATCATCGCCAACCTGCACGACGTGGTCATCATTCTCGGCTTCTTCGCCTTCTTCCAGTGGGAGTTCTCGCTGTCGGTGCTGGCCGGCGTGCTGGCGGTGCTGGGCTATTCGGTCAACGAATCGGTCGTGATCTTCGACCGGATTCGCGAAAACTTCCGCAAGCTGCGCAAGGCGTCGGTGACCGAAGTGATCAACAACGCGATCACCAGCACCATCTCGCGCACCATCATCACCCACGGTTCGACCCAGATGATGGTGTTGTCGATGCTGCTCTTGGGCGGTCCGACGCTGCACAACTTCGCGCTGGCCCTGACGATCGGCATCCTGTTCGGCATCTATTCGTCGGTGTTCGTCGCCGCCGCCGTCGCCATGTGGCTGGGCGTCAAGCGCGAAGACTTGATCAAGCCGGTCAAGGAAAAGGACGCCGCCGATGGCGCCGTCGTGTGACGCGATGTTCTGAAATAAAAAATGCCGGCTCGCGAGCTACCCGTTATACATAGGTGTTGGTTTTGGTAGGGCGATTCGTTTCAAACCCGCGTCAGGCTTAGCTTGCGCGGGTTTTTCTTTTCTCAAAAATAATTCCGGAGATAAAAAAGCCCGCAAACCCTTGTGGGCTGCGGGCAGCAATCAAATTACCAACACCTTTATGTAACGGGTAGGCTCGCGAGCCGGCATTTTTTTTGAAGTCGAAGCAGCCTTGCGGCGCGACGTCAGGCATCCGCCTTGCCGGCCACCGACTCCAGCCGGCTTTTCAGCTTCGCCAGTTCCCGCTCCAGCGCGGCAAACTCCTGTTCCTCGACATTCAGGAACGGCTGCTTGCAGTACTCGATATGCGGCGCAAACACACGCTGGAACTCCGCCTCGCCCTGCTCTGTCAGCCGCACGATCATGCAGCGCCGGTCCTGCGGATTGGTGGCGCGCTTGACCAGGCCCTTGGCCTCCAGGCGATCGATCACACCGGTCAGCGTTCCCTTGGTGATCAGGGTTTTTTCACCGAGCTCCTTGCAGGACATGCCCTCGGTGTTGCCGAGCGTGGCGATGATGTCGAACTGCGCGAGGGTCAGTCCCATGGTGCGCACGTGTGCATCCGAAATCTGCTCGAATGCGTGGTAGCACTCCGCCAGCAGGCGGATGCTACGCAAATACCGTTCTCTCGCCATATCGTTCTTCGTGTGACGTGGATCATAAAAAAAGCCGGCGCACGTTGCGGCCGGCTTTTCGTCGTGCGGTCGTCGGCTTAGTCGGCTTTGAGCGCTTCGACCTGGATGGCCAGCTTCACATCCGGCGAGAAGCCCATCGGCACGCCGTAGTTCAGGCCGAAGTCGGTGCGCTTGAATTCGCCGGTGGCGTCGGCGCCGCACACTTCGCGCTTGAGCATCGGATGCTGGATGCACTTGAACTTGTTGATCGCCAGTGTCACCGGCTTGGTCACGCCCAGCATGGTCAGGTCGCCTTCGACCGCCACCGGCTTGTCGCCGTCGAACTTGACCGACTTGCTCTTGTAGGTCACGGTCGGGAATTGCTCGACGTTGAACATGTCCTTGGACTTCGCATGTTCGTTCATCTTGGCGTGGCCGAAGTCGAGCGAGCCGGCATCGATGGCGATATCGACGGAACCCTTCTTCGCTGCACGGTCGATGCTGATGGTGCCGCTGGTCTTGGTGAACTTGCCGCGCCAGACCGAGATGCCCATGTGGTCGGCTTCGAAGCTCGGATAGGTGTGGTTCGGCTCGATGGTGTAGGTCTGGGCGAACGCGGAGGCGGCGCTGGCGGCAACGAGTGCGGCGATGAGGTGCTTGACTTGCATGAAAACTCCTAGGTGGACAGGTTTATTGCGCCGTAACGACGCGGAACTTGATCAGGACTTCGTCGGCGACCATGCTGGTGTCTTTCCATTCGCCTTCGCCGACGTTATAGGACAGCCGCTTGATCGGCAGCGTGCCTTCGAAAATCTGGTTAGCGCCTTCCTTCTTCACCACGAGCGGAAAGCTGACATCGGCCGTCTTGCCCTTGATGGTGAGCTTGCCGGTCACGTCGAACTTGCCGCCGGCGCCGGGTCTCACGGCCGTGGACACGAAGCTCGCCTTCGGGAACTGCACGCCGTTGAACCATTCCTTCTTCTGCACTTCACGGTTGTATTCCGCGTCACCCAGGTCGAAGCTCGGCACGTCGATTTCGACGCTGGCTTTCGATGCTTCCGGCTTGGCGCTGTTGAAGTCGATCTGCGCATTGAATTTCTTGAACTTCGCCTCGACCGGCACGTTCATCTGCTTGAATACAGCCGATACGCTGCTCTTGGCGGCATCGGTTTTCAGGGCCGCTGCAATCGCCGGCAGGGCGAACGCCAGTGCGGCGGCGGTCGAGACCACAGCGGCATGGCGCAATAGTGGGCGGGATGGCATGGATGATTCCTTCGATTCGAAAAGTTGAAGTCAGGGCAGCATGCGCTTGAGCACGCCGTCGCGGTCGATGAACTGGTGCTTGAGCGCGGCCGCCACATGCAGCGCGACGGCGGCCAGCATGGCCATGTTCAGCGCGTAATGCACCTGCTTGAGCAGCGGCTTCAATGCCGGATCCGGTTCGATCAGTACCGGCAGCGGAAGCACGCCGAGATACACCACCGGCACGCCCGCCGCCAGGCTGTAGAAGTAACCCGACACCGGTATCGCGAACATCAGCACATACAGCAAGCCGTGCAAGCCATGCGCCGCCATCTTTTGCCAGCCCGGCATCCCCAGCGGTTGGGGCGGCGCGGCATGGGTCAGGCGCCACAGCAGGCGCAAGCAGGCCAACCCAAGCACGGTTACACCGATCCATTTATGCCAGGAAAAGTATTTCAGCTTGGTCGGCGTAATGCCGGGAATGTCGACCATCGTCACCCCCAGCGCAAAGGCGGACACGATCAGCAGGGCGATCAGCCAGTGCAGCGCGATGGCTGGGATGGAATAACGTTGCGTCATATTGTTGCTTTTTGTTAATTAGTTCGAATTAGAACTAATATAACATAAAAAATTCCGCGTTGCATGAAGCCGGATATCGGCCTGCAACGCGGAATCGATGCAAGTTTAGATCTTGCGCGCCAGTTCTGCAGCGCGTCCGATATAGTTGGCCGGGGTCATTGCCAGCAACTGCTCCTTCGCCTGCTGCGGAATCGCCAACCCATTGATGAACTCACGCAGCGCATCCTTCGAAATGCCCTTGCCGCGGGTGAGTTCCTTCAACTGCTCGTACGGGTTCTCGATGCCAAAGCGGCGCATCACGGTTTGCACCGGCTCTGCCAGCACTTCCCAGGTTGCATCCAGATCTTCCGCCAGACGCGCCGGATTGACTTCCAATTTGTTCAGGCCGCGCAGACAACTGTCGTAGGCCAGTACCGCATAGCCGAACGCCACGCCGATATTGCGCAGCACGGTGGAGTCGGTCAGGTCGCGCTGCCAGCGTGATACCGGCAGCTTTTCCGACAGGTGCTTCAAGACCGCATTGGCCAGGCCGAGGTTACCTTCGGAGTTTTCGAAATCGATCGGGTTAACCTTGTGCGGCATGGTCGAGGAGCCGATTTCGCCGGCCTTGGTTTTCTGCTTGAAGTAACCGAGCGAGATGTAACCCCAGATGTCGCGGTTCAGGTCGAGCAGGATGGTGTTGGCGCGCGCGATGGCGTCGAACAGTTCCGCCATGTAGTCGTGCGGTTCGATCTGGATCGTGTACGGATTGAACGTGAGGCCAAGGCGCTGCTCGATGACGTTCTTCGAGAACGTCTCCCAGTCAAATTCCGGATAGGCCGACAGGTGGGCGTTGTAGTTGCCGACCGCGCCATTCATCTTGCCGAGGATTTCGACTGCGGCGATGCGCTGTTCGGCGCGCTTCAGGCGCGCCACCACGTTCGCGATTTCCTTACCGAGCGTGGTCGGGCTTGCCGGCTGGCCGTGGGTGCGAGACAGCATCGGC